>CAZSTB010000038.1:0-1653 GCA_964609855.1 uncultured Bdellovibrionales bacterium | reverse complement strand
CGTCAAATCTAAACCGCGCATCCCCTTTCACTGGAACTTGCCTCAAATCAACATCCTTTGAGAGTTCATTCATAAATTCCTGGCGAGCCGCTTCTCTTCCATACACACTTGAAAATGTGACCGCGAGCGAGGTGCCCACCAAAACGGAGAGAAACCATGCCCAACGTTGATCCTTGATCCCATAAAAGGCGCCAGCGATGATCATCAACAGACCAATACAAACTACTACGGACACAATTGTCATCTTTTTATCCTCCTCTTGATAATTGTGAGCTTTCCAGCTCGATTTTTTAAAAAAACAAGATTCAGGTACTTTACAAAATTATACTCCTTTTTAGCCAAAAAGTCAATAGCTGAAATTGACATAATAAAGAATGCTTTATTTTTGGCATTCTTAAGCCATTAAAAGCACTTATATTTCGCACGCAACATGAAGTATGACCATTCGAGTTATAAATTCCGGCGAGAGATCTAAGAGCTCAAATTTCTCGTTTCATTGCGTTCGAAATGACATGATTTTTTGCCACAGCGGCCTCCTGCATTCCACAGGAATAACAAAAAAAAACACCTCCCGCAAAGGAGGTGTTTGAATATTTGAAAACTATCGTTTTGCCCATTGTGGAGCTTTGCGAGCTCCCTTTAGACCTGGCTTCTTTCGTTCAACTTCGCGAGCATCGCGAGTCATGAATCCAAGATCTTTCAAAGTCTTTTTCAGTTCATTGTTAAAAACAACCAAAGCGCGAGAGATACCCAAGCGAGTTGCCTCAACTTGTCCGGTCACTCCGCCTCCGCGAACCAAAACTGTCATACGGAATTTTCCATGCATTCCCACAGCCTTAAGCGGCGCAAGGAAATTGTTTTGCAAAGAAATGGTCGGGAAATATTCTTTCAATTTCTTTCCATTGATTAGCAAATCCGCATCTGTTGCCTTTTCATCTTCAAATAGACGTACTTGTGCCACGGAAGTCTTGCGACGTCCCACAGCGTAAAAATACACCCCGTTTACAGCTTTTTTAACTGCCTTTTCAACCTTTTCAGTTTTTTCAACTTTAACAACCTTAGACTCTTTGATAGCCTTAGGAGCCTTTTCCACCTTTTCAACTTTTACAGAAGCAGCCTTGGCCACCTTTGCAACTGGCTTTTTTTCAGCCTTTTCAGTTGTAACTTTTTTTACTGCCATAATAATCAGGTTTTAGCTTTTTAGCTTTTTAGCTTTTTAGGTAATTTGTGATTAATAAAATCCAATTCCTAAGTAGCTAATAAGCTAATGCCTAATAAGCTTTTTAATGTGTGATTTCAATGTTCTTGAAAGTATGTTCTTCACCTGGGAACACATTCAAACGAAGCATCATTTTATCTCTAAGCTTGTTTTTTGGAAGCATTCCATAAACAGCATTTTGAATAACTTTTCCAGAATCCTTGGCTAGCAAGTCCTTCAAAGAAATTGAAGAAATACCTCCTGGATATCCGGAATATTTGTGATAAATCTTTCCTTCCAGTTTGTTTCCGGTCACGTGAATCTTTTCCGCATTAATCACAATCACGAAGTCACCTCCATCAATGTGTGGGATATAGTCAACCTTATTGCGACCGCTGAGTGTCTTTGCTATTTCAGTTGCCAAGCGACCAAGCACTTTTCCCTGAGCATCAAAG
>CAZSTB010000037.1:0-2536 GCA_964609855.1 uncultured Bdellovibrionales bacterium | reverse complement strand
GACAATGGATACTATAAAATGCAAGATGCTGAAACAAGTTCAGCATGACATCCTATTTTCTCATCACCGCATTGTCATTCCGGACTCGATCCGGAATCCAGGCCCGTATATTTTAAAAACCTAGATCCCCGCATTCGCGAGGATGACAAAAAAATTTTGATTTTTGATTTTTGATTTTATTTGACACCCGTCTCGACTCTTGGAGACGACCATTCGTCGACACGAGGCGGGTTGGAAATTTAGATTTTAGATTTTTTTCATAGCCGCATTGTCATTCCCTGCGACCAAAGGAAGTGCCCTTGTGGTAAAAAAGGGAATCCAGGCCCGTATTTCATGTTATAATTGGATTATAAAGTTGTTATATTTATATGATAAAGAAATTAAGCCTGACAATTATTTTTCTGCTTGCCCTGTTGAGCATGGGATATTTTTTAAGTTTTAAGATTAAAAAAACTGAGAACATTGGCAGCCAAGTTGAAATGAAACAAGATCCAGCTACTTTAAATACTGAGCAGCAAAGTCAACTTGAAATTAAAAATATTGAAAAGCCAGCGGCTTCTCCTGAAGAAAAGAGTGATATCAAAATTCAGCAGACTGTGCCTTTCATTGTGCAAGCGCCTTTTGCAAATTGGGATAATCCCATTTTTCAAGACGCTTGTGAAGAAGCTTCAATTTTAATGGCAGTAGCTTGGATAAAAAATACTGAAAAAATTTCTCCGGAAGAAGCTGAAAAACAAATACTGGAAATTGCAGATTTCGAAAATACTGCTTTTGGTTATAATGCGAATACGGATCTTTTTAAGGCCAGGCAAGTTTTTGAGGAAAAATTCAATATAAAAACCATAAGCATAAAAGAGAAAATTACGCTTGAAGAAATAATTTCGCAGCTTGAAAATGGAAACATCATCCTGCTTCCAGTCTTTGGTCAAGTGCTGAAAAATACATACTACACTCAGCCGGGACCAGTGGCGCATATGTTGGTGGTGACCGGCTATGATTCAGATACCGGTAAATTTACTACGAATGATCCTGGAACAAAACGTGGCGGCGGATATCTTTATAATCAAAAAGTGCTATTTGATGCAATTTGGCATTATCCTAGTGGGGCCGTGCATCTCGATGCTCCAGAGCGAGCAAAAATGGAAAAAGCTATGCTCGTGGTAAAGAAATCTTAATCCAAAAAATAGTCTGAAAAATTCTGCTTTATTCTTGGCTTTATGAAGCCAAGATTCTAAAAGTCGAGCTTTACGCTTGACTTTTTATTAAAAAAGGTGTATAGTTATAGGTTGTCATTTATGACACACCTGATTCGTCAGGATATCCTAGTAGTCTTAAAAAGGAGAGAGAAAATGAAAAGACTGGTGATGGTGGCCCTCTTGTTAGTGGTATCACTGATGTTTGGTTGCGGCGAAGAAACAAAGACCGTTTACGTCGAAAGCTCCACTGGGGCAAAAATTTCCATTACTGGCGTCAATAAGCAGCAGCTCCAGTTCAGCCAGAACAGCGACGGCTCGCTGCAGGACCTGGACAACGGAAGCATGAAGCTGTACCCCTCGGATGTCAACTACATTGCTTACAGTAGCGAAAAGGTTGGCTACTACAAAAATTCCCATGTCAAAGGCTTCATGGGAGCTGACGGCCTCGTGAAATTCGACGGAATGCCCAATGGGGGCAGCGGCGTTTTCGTAGCTATCATGAAAGATGGCAGCCATTGTGAGGTCTTCGTTAACCGTAAGGTTGAAACCTACAAACCGATGTACTATTCGGTCAGTGGGTACAAATGGTACGCTTACGGCCAACAGCAGGAATCTCTCGCGTCAATGTACATGAACAACATGGAAGTCAACGTCACGTTCCAGTTCGGCTGCGATCAGTTCGTCGGCCTCGAATCCTACGTATTGTACACCGCAGGTGCAAAGCTGGTTTTCATCGAAGAAAACGGCGCCAAGCATGAAAGTGCGGTTCAAAAGGATTTAGAAACTGGCAACCTGCTGGCGAGCGTGAGTTTCATGTTGCCGGAAGCTGTGGATGCATTTCAGTACCACAGCGTAAAAGGCAAGTTCTACATAGTGCTGCCGAATGGGTTTGCCTCCCAGTTGAACTTTAACTGGGATGTGCCTGTCAAAGACTGGTACATCGAATCCTACACGGATAATCTCTGGCAGAACTACGACGAGGATTCCGGATACGTGTTAATAAGGTATTATGCGCAATAGCTGCAAAGCAGAAAAAATTCAAGGGATGGGCAATAAATGCTCATCCCTTTTTCAATTTTCAAATTACAATTTTGAATTTTTTATTCTTGTTTGGAATCCTCGTATTTTTCAAAAACCCTGGATCCCCAGTCAAGCTGAGGATGACAAGAATTTGCATTGTCATTCCCTGCGACTAAAAGGAAGTGCCCTTGTGGTAAAAACGGCCTGCCTGCCGGTAGGCAGGGAATCCAGGCCCCAACATGTCAACCTGAACTCATTTCAGCTTGCATACCTGCAGGCACGGATCTACTTAATGTCATCCTGAACTTGTTTCAGGATCT
>CAZSTB010000036.1:0-2781 GCA_964609855.1 uncultured Bdellovibrionales bacterium | reverse complement strand
CGATGAGCGAACATCTTCGCGAGTCGAGGCGGGTGATCCGGAATCCAGGCCCGCATTTTAGAACCTGGATCCCCAGTCAAGCTGAGGATGACAATGGTGATTGTGTCATTCCCGTGAAAACGGGAATCCAGGCCCTGTGTTTTAAAAACCTGGATCCCCACTTTCGTGAGGATGACAGAAGTGTTTAGATTTAGGATTTCATCCTCTCTCCTTTTCGTGCTATAATATCAATATAAACATCAAAAATCAAAAATGAAGCATTATCCAAAAAAATTTATTCTGGCGATTTTGATCGCTTTTTTCCTTTTTCAAAATAATGCAACAGGAAAAGTTACAAAAGGCGAAGATAATTCTTCAACTCCTCTTGAAAAAATTGAACTTCGCAGACCAACCTCACAAAAAATCATTAAGGAAGGTGAAGTCATCGTAAAATTCAAGAAAAGCAAAATCAATCTCGAAAACAAAGCTGGAAGAAGTAAATCCAGAAGCTTTCAAGGCAGCAAAGGCTTGCAAGAAATAGATTCTATTAATGAACTTAACGCCAAACTTTTAAAATCAGACAAAAAAACTGCCCAGCTTATTGGGGAGTTGAAAAATGACCCCAATGTCAAATATGCCGAAGCCAACACAATCCGTCATCCCCTTACAATTCCCAATGACTCATTTTTTTTCCATCAGTGGTCTCTCAATAACACCGGGCAAACATTTCAAAGCTCACAAGGAACTAACATCTCAGGAACTGCTGATGCGGATATAGATGCCGCTGAAGCCTGGGATATTGAAAATCCAGCAAATCAAGAAATAATCGTAGCCGTTATTGATACTGGCGCGCGGTTTTCACATGAAGACCTGACTGCCAACATGTGGGATGGAACAACTTGTAAAGATGAAAATAATGTTGCTATTCCAGGAGGATGTCCGAATCATGGTTGGGATTTCAAGGGTGACGATATTAATTCAGACGATAATCCAGATGACACATCGTTTCTATATTGCACTGAATATGACACCGACGGTGAGACCTGTCTTACTGAAGAAGAAATCAGCGGGCATGGAACTTTTATCAGCGGCGTCATCGGAGGCGTTCACAACAATGCCAAAGGCATCAGCGGCATCAGCTCAAAAAACAAAATTAAGGTGATGCCTATCAGATTCGCTTTGGATACTTTTACAGAAATTCAAGCTATTAGTTTTGCAAAAAATAACGGCGCAAAAATAATCAATGCAAGCTATGGCGGGAGTGAATTTTCACAATTAGAAAAAGATGCAATCGATGCCTTTCCGGGAATTTTCGTGGCTGCTGCGGGAAACGACGGCATAAACAATGAAACGGCGCATTTTTATCCTTCAGATTATGACAGTAGTAACATAATTTCCGTCACTTCAACGGATCAAGATGACTCTCTCTCTTATTTTTCTAATTTTGGAAATATTTCTATCGACATTGCAGCTCCGGGACAAAATATCGCAAGCACGCATGTAAGTTCGAATAGCGCATACGGAGTTGGAGATGGGACTTCATTTGCAGCCCCATTTGTTTCAGCTTCAACCGCCCTTGTTTACAGTGTCAATCCTTTGCTTTCACAGACTGAAGCGAAAAACATAATTCTAAATTCCGGAGACACTTTGCCGGCATTGGCAAACATAACTGTAACCGGCAAAAGATTGAATCTGAATAATGCTTACACATTAGCTAAAGATAGTTTAGCCCCAGAAATAAGCAACGGACTTCCAACTGGTATGCTTGCAACAAACACCCTACAAGTAATCCTAACCGTCCAAACTGATGTTGCTGCCACCTGCAAATATGCATTCACGGATTCAACTGCCTATGACGATCCTAATTTTTCTTATCCATTTGAAACGACCGGCGAAACAACACATACGAAGACATTGGATTACGCTCCGGGTACCACTAATGGCCAAACCTTTAATTTCTATGTGCGTTGCAATGATGGCAATGGAAACATTAATGAAACTCCTTATTTGATAAACTTTTCTGTCGCCTCAGACGCAGAACCAATCTTAAGTGATGGCGCTCCAAGTGGGATTTTGCCAGCAGGGACAACTGAAACGCTATTGGAATTATTCACGAACGAATTCGTCACTTGCAAAGCCTCTGAAACACCTGGAACCTCATATGACTTAATGGAGCACACACTTCAAGATGCCGGCACATACCATAGCGTGCCAATTACTGGATTAGAGAATGGAACCTCTTATACATATTACGTACGCTGCAGTTATCCATCAGGCACACTAAATACCACAGATTTTCCAATAAGTTTTTCAGTCGCCTCCCCCGATATAACTCCTCCCAATTTTCCGATAGGATTAAGTGTTCAGTAAACAAAATTGTCATCCTGAACTTGTTTCAGGATCTGCAATCGATTACTATTCTCCCAACATGTCATCCTGAACTTGTTTCAGGGTCCCGCACTCGTTCATTTCATCACCCGTGTGTCATCCTGAACTTGTTTCAGGATCTAAGTTAAGGACAAGACACAATTTAAAGACAGAGATACTGAAACAAGTTCAGCATGACAAAAAAAGAAACTCGGATTTTAGTCACATTGTCATTCCCTCCGCATTGTCATTCCATTGAAAAAGGGAATCCAGGCCCTCCCCGCGTTGTCATTCCCGTGAAAACGGGAATCCAGGCCCTGTGTTTTATAACCTGGTTCCCCAGTCAAGCTGAGGATGACAAAAGTGCCCACGTCATTCCCTGCGACCAAAGGAAGTGCCCTTGTGGTAAAAACGGGAATCCAGGCCCTCCCTGCA
>CAZSTB010000035.1:0-2938 GCA_964609855.1 uncultured Bdellovibrionales bacterium | reverse complement strand
GTTGAATTTGCGCAGCCTTTGTCTTTGATTGATTCCAAATAGGCGCGAATATCATCATTGGTGATTTCCTTGGGGCTCTTTCTTGTAAATTCCAAAAAGAGTCTATTATAACTCAAATATGAATCAATCGTACTTCGACTAAATCCTCTTATCTTCAGTTCTCTTTCCAAGTTATGCACATAATCTCTATCAAGCGTAGTTGTCTTCGTATTCTTATGATATAATGTATTCATAAAGGTTTCTGATTACATCAAAAGTATATCATAACTCCTTGATTAAGCCAAAAAATCAACAGGTGTGGATAAAAGGAGTTCAACGAAATAAATTTTTTATCTTTGTGAAAAGTTGAAAGTTTAGTGATTTGAATTAGGACAGAAAATTTGATTTTTATTTATTTTAAGAGGGGGATAAGGAATTTTTTCAGCCCACAAAGGGGCAGAAAAAGTTTATTTTAAATATATGGGAATGGAAATGCCAAAATTTAATCCACACAATCCTGAATATAAAAAAGTTAAGGATTTGCCGGGAGAAGAGCAAGAAAAATTTGATGATTTTGAAAATGGGTTTGTCAGAAAAGATGCAATAGAAGCATGGAATTTTTGGGAAAATCAATCCATAAAAATAAATAACGAGCGTGGTGTTATTAAAAAGATATTTAATTTAAACCAGAAAACTGCGTTAGACTTGGCACGCGTTGAAGCTGAAATGGAAAATGATTCATACAGTGAAAAGGTATCAGAGGCTATACTGAAAACTGAAAATGTCGGAACAGAAAATGAAAACTTTTCACCAGAACTGGAATCGATTGAGAATTTGTTTAAAGAATGGTTTAATACTATCGTTCCAGCAGTGACATACATGATAGACCGTAAGCATATAGACGTTGTATTTTCTGAGGAAACTAGCGCGAGATTACCTGCGGAAATAATACTTAGAGCTGTAAATAAAATATATAAAGCAAAAAAAGAAGCTTCAGCTGTCTTGATTCCAATGTTCCTACAAAGACATGGCAATAAATTAACTCGAGATGAAATAGCAAGTGTTACAGTGAATTTGTTTAACGAGGGCAAGCTCAAAAAAGGTTTTCTGTATGTAACTGAATATGTTTGCAGTGGAAATACTTTAGAACAAGCTGTTAATGGAATTCATAATGGTATACTAACTCTGCAAGATGAATTTGAAAGCGCATCAGAAATCCAAGGATGTCTAGTGCCAATGGGCGGTGATTATAATAGAAGGAGATATATGAGAAAGGATAAGAATGATAAAGAATTTGTAGTTCTAGCAAGCGAACCGAGCAATACAGCATTGCTTGATACTCCAAAACCACTGGAAAAATATTCTGGAACAAGCAATGAGAGGGGACTTAATGAAAAAGAGCTTTGTGCAAGAGAGGCATTTATTGAAAAGATGAGTAATCTTTTTGTTGATGTTTATATAGATCGCCGAATCAGATCCTGATGGAATCTACAAAGAGTCTTGAAAAATGAAATTCACCCCGACCCTCTTTCATTTTTCAAGACAAAAATCAAATTTTCTTAGATACGAGATTGAAGTATAATGATATTAACAGAGAGATAAAAAATTGACATCGTTGAACAACTCATATCTGGCTCAAGAAATTGACACTTTAATATTTCAGATGAAAGTCAATTTCTTTCGACCCAAATTTTTGTGCAACTACGTTGCGCAAAAACTTCAGATATGAGTAACGTTCTGCGAAATAGCGCAAAAACATAATTTTAATAATTTGAACCCTTTTAAAATTTTTGAAAATGAAAGAGGTCACCGATTTACGATGACCCCTGTTGAACAGTTTTTTGCCACTTCTTTTTTTACTGCCTTTTGAGCGTGCCAATAAGAAAGAGGACGTTTGCGACGCACGAACCGAAAAACAGGTTGTTCATTTCAGGTATGGGCTTACCTAATGACATCGCGTACAGTGCTATTGTAGCGCTAGCAACTACGACAGCTATTGCGAGAATCCCTGCGATGCTGATTAAGTTTGAATTACTCATGGCATCAACCTCCTGAAGAACGATATTTAACAACATTATTTTATACACCCAAATAAATAATATGTCAAGGGGTGGCAAAAATTTTAAAAGGGTTCAAATGCAATAAGGAATATATGTTTTTACACTACATCGCAGAACACCGAATATGAGGTTCAAAAAATTTGCTCAATTTATATCAACAAGGTAGGCAAATTTTTCTCAACCCAAATTTTTTGCCCTTTTTCTCTATTTATATAATGGGGAAGCGGACAAAAACTTCTCATATTCGGATACGTTCTGCGAAATTCCATTTTTAAAAGAAATAATTTTTTGTTATTTTGACAACACATTTGGAATTTTTGGCATAAAAAAAGAGCAGTTGTTTTGACATGCTCAGGTCGGTTGGATTATTTCTTAAGTGAATCAAGAAGTTCATCGCATTCCTTGTAAATTTGTATGCGCCTTACTGCGGTTCTTGCGGCTGCAAGAATATCCTGTTCGCGGCCCTCTTCAAATGCTTTGATGATAGCTTTTGGATAGCTGAACTTGAGATTGAAATTAACGTTGTACTCATGTTGGAGCCAGGTTGTCAACCAATCTTCGCCACCCTCAACAATGCTATTATCTAGTATCCTGTGAATGTTTCTGTTTTCTTCAAGACGACCTTCTTCATTTAAGGGGTATTCTTCTTTTATTCTCTTCGCTAAATCTGCAGGATATTCAAAGTACATGGTTTCCTCCTTGGATAGATTGGTCGTAGCGTTATGCTAGACATTACATATAAGCAGATTTTATGGAAAAAGTCAATATGGTTGCCAAAAAATGCTTAAGGAAGCCAAAAAACAAAAAATTATTTCTTTTGGGCTCAAAAAATGGAACATCGCAGAACCTTCTATATTAAAGTCAATAAAAGTTATTAACAAATCAAACTAAAGCGATCT
>CAZSTB010000034.1:0-4215 GCA_964609855.1 uncultured Bdellovibrionales bacterium | reverse complement strand
TTATGCATGTTTCAATGTCAGATTCATTTAATTCAAGCGTCATACGAATTTCTCGAAAACAGGATTTAGGGGAATTGCATTCAAAACCTTCGATTTCTTTAAGATATTTCTTCACCACTTTCCACAACAACTCAAAAGAAAATTCATAACGCTGAATCGACGCATCCCTGCTTATATCAGAAAAAGTTGTATTTAAGGCATTTTCCCACATTTTTAGCGCTTGCTCGAGTTGTGCGTGTTTTTCTTCTAAATAATCCATATTTTTGGGCCATTCAGCACGCGGGTGCGAAATGGATCATTAGCTTGATTAATATCCACTAAATCAAATTTATATGGCAAGGTTGATTCTTCCAGATCTTCTCGAATGTAACGCATTACTTTTTCACCCACTATTCGCTGCGAAACAATTGCCAAATCCACATCACCGAATTTTTCATTCTCCACACTTGAACCAAAAATAAAAACTTTCTCATTGTCAGTGAGATGTTTTTCCAAAATTTCCCTTATTCTTATCACATATTTCTCATCAACCATAACATTATTGTAAACCCAAAAACCCTATCTTACAAGGCAAAATGCAAATTTTATCAAACCTGCCACATTCCCGCCAAAGTCCTCAAAAACCGTGCGAATTCATTATTATTTTTTTTCAAAACCCTCAACAATATTAGAACTCACAGATACGATCGCTCGCCTGATTTGGTCACGCAAACCAAAATCCCTCGAAAATTCCTTTTTTGAGGTCAAATCGTAAATATCTTTTGTTATTTTCAAGCTGTCTTTCCAGATATTCAAATCCTCGAATTTCTGTATTTTCATAACTCGTTAACCCGCAAGCACGTTAACTGTTTTAATATCACTTTCTGAATCTTTACTTACCAATTTTATCACCAAAAGGCTGATTTGGCAATTCAGGGCTTGAATTTACTATTTCAATAATTGAGTTATCAAGGCAATCATTTGGTCTTTTTCTTTTGGATCGCTTTCCGCGATCAAAAGAGCCAATGCGAATCGCATATATTTGTTATTTTCTTTTCAGATTAATCAGCCTCTCTCATTCGCCGATTCGAGACGGGCTGGGGATCCAGGTTAACAAATGCGGGCCTGGATTCCCGATCGGAGTCGGGAATGACACGAGGAATTTGTCATCCTCACGAAAGTGGGGATCCAGGTTTTTAAATACGGTGCCTAGATGATCAAGTCTGGAATGACATGGGAGAGTAATCTGCCAACAAATTGATGATCTCTTTTTCCTGACCTTTTAATAATTTCGCTCTGGATTTTTGTTGTAAAAAAGCAATAGTTTCTTGAAGTTTCTGCAATTTTGCTTTTTCCTCGAAAAGTCTATTTTCGTTAACCGTATAACCTTGAATCAAATGTTGTTTCAATGTTTTAGTGGCCCAAATTCTGAAGCCAACACCTTGTTGCGATTTAACTCTATAGCCGACAGAAATAATAACATCAAGATTATAATATTCAACATTATAAGTTTTCCCATCACTGGCAGTTGTTGCAAAATTTGCAACAACTGCCTTTTTCGTAAGCTCTTTTTCTTTAAAGACATTTTTTATATGTCTAGATATTACCGATTTGTCTCTTCCGAAAAGAGCTGCCATTTGGTCCAAACTAAGCCAAGTGGTTTCTTTTTTCAAGCGCACCTCCAACTTGGGTCCATCGGCTGATTTGAAAATAATAACTGACCCTCCGTCTTGTACTTTTTTGTTTTTTTCTTGTTTCATTTTGATTTAATTAATTATCATAGTGATATTATATCACCATCATAAAAATCTGTCTATTTTTGAATGCGGGCCTGGATTCCCGTTTTTACCACAAGGGCACTTCCTTTGGTCGCACAGAATGACAATGCGGCTATAATTTTTCTTCCTGTCATGCTGAACTTGTTTCAGTATCTTTTTATTTAAAAATATTTGTTGTCTGTAGCTTAGATCCTGAAATAAATTCAGGATGACATATTGTGGGCCTGGATTCCCGATCGGAGTCGGGAATGACAATTGAGAGAAGAATGATTGACATTCTACCTACAAAAAGGTATATTTATTTTTCAAAGTAGCTCTTTTCATTGCAGTACAACATAGGCTCAATAGCCAAGGAGGAAGCATGCACGAGACAGATGGTAATTGGAAAGAAAAAAGAGAACAAGGAATGGAAAAGGTTGCTCATTTTCTTGACCTCACACGAAACGCATTTTCAGTAAGGAAAAGTGACGGGGCAAAATACGTGCATTTAGTCAGCGGCGGATGTGCCATTGCGATCAAAGAATCCTGCTTTGTGGGGTCCATGCTCAGTGACCAGCTTCTTTTCGAAACCGCCGAGAGCATCCTGTTCATCACAACGAACAGCGAAGACTTTGAAATTGTCTCACACTGTGACGACTATTTTCTGGTCGGTCTCTCCGTTATGGATTTCCATGACATCTTTTTCCAGAAGTGGTGTTTGAAAGGCGCACATTGGCCGCTCAGCAGTGTGGCCGACATCAGAATTGGCATCGCAATCGAACGTCCCAGTGACGGCAAGGCATGCACGATAGTGGGAACATATTTAGGCAAAGCTGTTCTCCATGAAGTACGGCTGTAACGATTGCCTGCGCTATCTAAAAAAATGCCCCCAACGTAAAACGTTGCGGGCATTTTTAATATTTGTATGAGTAGAATGATAAAGGGGATGTCATGCTGAACTTGTTTCAGTATCTGCGTGATTTTTGCATCTTCGTTTGCAATATAGATCCTGAAACAAGTTCAGGATGACATGATGTTTCAGATCCTGAAAACAAAACTACTTCCATTGCATTGCGTAGAAGCGGGCAAGCTCAGGATGACATATTTTGGGCCTGGATTCCCGATTTCTCGGGAATGACAATGCAAATATTTGTCATCCTCGCGAATGCGAGGATCCAGGTTTTGAAATGCGGACCTGGATTCCCGTTTTTACCACAGGGGCACTTCCTTTGGTCGCAGGGAATGACAATGCGGGAGTCGGGAATGAAAAATATTGCTTACACTTTATAATAATCTTTATACCACTGCACGAAATTTTCAATTCCCTTTTCGATTCTCGTCGTTGGCTTCCAACCTAATTTGCGGAGCTTCTTGATGTCAGCCACTGTTGATTTCACATCACCTGGTTGAATCGGCATCATTTTCTTTTTTGCTTTCTTTCCAATGTTTTCTTCAATAACCTCAATAAAACGAGTAAGTTTTTCTTCTTTGTCTCCGCCGATATTCATGACTCCATAGGTCAAGTTTTTGTCCAAAACTGTCATGATGCCGGACACAATATCGTCAATATAGGTGAAATTGCGAGTCATTTTTCCGTAATTATAAACCTCAATCTCTTTATCTTCAATGATGCTTTTGGTGAATCCAAACAAAGCCATATCAGGACGCCCCCAAGGGCCGTATACAGTGAAGAAACGCAAGCCAGTCGTCGGAAGTTGGTATATATGCGAGTACACATGCGCCATGAGCTCGCAGGACTTCTTAGAAGCTGCGTAAGGTGAAATTGGCATATCTACGCTGTCCGATTCTGAAAATGGCAACTTTTTATTGTTTCCGTACACCGAAGATGACGAAGCATAAACAAAGTTTTTAAGCTGGTATTTTACCGAAACTTCCAGTAAATTCATTGTTCCGCGCACGTTCACTTCTTCATATAAGAGAGGATTTTTCAATGAATTTCGGACCCCAGCCATCGCAGCCAAATGCACAACCTTATCCAATTTTTCTTTTTTAAAAATCTTTTCTAAAAGATCTTGGTCGCGAATGTCTCCGCGATATAATTTGAATTTATATTTTTTAAGAATCGTTTTGAGGCGATCTTCTTTTAGTTGTGGCTCATAATAATCGTTGAAATTATCAATAATTACAACTTCATCTCCCCTGTCGATTAAAGCTTTTGAAAGATGACAACCAATAAAACCAGCACCACCGGTTACAAGAATTTTCATAAGATAATTTAAAGTTTATAAAATTAGGTCTAGCTTGATCCGCCTCGACTCTCTCATTCGCCGATTCGAGACAGGCTGGGGATCCAGGTTTTGAAATGCGGGCCTGGATTCCCGATCGGAGTCGGGAATGACAATGCGGCTATAATTTTTCTTCCTGTCATGCTGAACTTGTTTCAGTATCTTTTTATTTAAAAATATTTGTTGTCTGTAGCTTAGATCCTGAAATAAATTCAGGATGACATATTGTGGGC
>CAZSTB010000033.1:0-4461 GCA_964609855.1 uncultured Bdellovibrionales bacterium | reverse complement strand
GTCGAACGAAGTCGAGCGAAACGAAAATGAATTTTCGTTTCCGAGCGAGTGATGACATCAAAAGGTTTAATGCCTCGCGGCTTGCCGCGGAAACCCAAAGGGTTCGGGGCTTGCCCCGGGGTTAATACCTTTTATTTTAAAAAGGAGGTCATTCATGACAAGTGTCTCAAAGCATTATGGAAACTATGGAATAGTTAAATGCATAATCAGGGTGGGATTTTTCCTTGCAGCATTAATCTTTGGCAGCGTAATCATAGCGCTTAGGAGGATTGCAGTATGACTTCGAGTCTGGGGCTTTCGGAAATTCCGAAAGCCCTTTTATTGAAATTAATTTTACGGATTGACATGTAGTATAGAGAAGATAACCATTCTACAAAAAATCTATGTTAGTTTTTGCAGCAATTGTCCCTCATCCTCCTGAGAGCATTCCTGGCGTGGCTACGCCCGAGGATTATTCGGCAATCAATAAAACATTAAAAGCTTTCGACCAGCTCAGGAAAGACTTGGAAAAAGCCGACGTAAGCACGATTATCATTATTTCTCCGCATGCGACGATGGAGCCGTATTTTTTCAGAATCAATTCTAATGATATTTTGAGTGGGAGTTTCGCGCAATTTGGAATAGATGAAATCTATTCTTTCAAAAATAATCTTGAATTCGCGGATAAATTGGCGTTTGCCGGAGCCATAAGTGAACTGCCGACTCATCTGCATGAGGATTTTCTGGACCACGGCGCGCTGATTCCTCTTTACCACCTGACAAAAAATATTTCACCAAAAATCGTCCATCTTTCATTTTCTTTGATGGATTATAGTCGTCATTTTCGCTACGGCGAAGTGATTCAAATGCTTGCAGACAATCCTGAAGAGCGGGTTGCGATTTTAGCTAGTGGAGATTTGTCACACAGATTGACTCCAGATGCTCCCGCTGGTTTTTCCGAGGAAGCAAAAAATTTTGACAATAATATTTTGCATTGCTTGGGCAGTGATGACATCACGAGAATAATAAATTTGCATGAGGATATTGTCAGAGAATCTGCAGAATGCG
This sequence comes from uncultured Bdellovibrionales bacterium, assembly GCA_964609855.1. Lineage (GTDB taxonomy): Bacteria > Patescibacteriota > Minisyncoccia > Moranbacterales > GWC2-37-73 > GWC2-37-8. Next base: position 3,414 of record CAZSTB010000033.1, on the reverse strand, counting down.
GAATTCGCAGCATTGTTGTTCTGCTGGGTGTACTCAATGGGAGGCAGTATAAATTCAAGCTGCTAAGTTATGAGTATCCATTCGGAGTGGGGTATCTGACGGCGCGGCTGGTATAAGATTAGAAAACGCAGGGAAAATATTCCGCTGCGTTTTTTTTTGTTTCGAATTTAGATTTCATGGAAGAGAAAAGCTTCTGGTGACTATTTTTTTACTGTAGTTGCAAATATCGCATAATATTTTCCCTGGACCGCTTTGCTTTAATCTGTTGAAAATTAAGCTGAGACTTGCGAGGCAAAATAAAAACACCATGACTTGCGCAAATTTACGCCACTTCATTGGAAGCCTCCTTTTTAAATGAAATTTAATTGAACTAATTTAAATTATATTCCTATGGCGGCTATGTGTAAAATTACTTAATCTTAACTACCAAATTAATAATTATTTTATAATGGATCAGATTTTCCCTTATTGTCATTCCATTCTTCTCCTTGTCATTCCCGAGAAATCGGCCTGCCTGCCCTGTCTACCGATAGGCAGGGAATCCAGGCCCTCCCCGCATTGTCATTCCCGACCTGATCGGGAATCCAGGCCCGTATTTTGAAACCGTATGAAATTCACAGATTCTGGATCCCCGCATTCGCGAGGATGACAAAAATAATTCTGATTTTTGAATTTATTAGAAATTGAAAATTTAGATTTTAGATTTTTTTCATAGCCGCATTGTCATTCCCTGCGACCAAGGGAAGTGCCCTTGTGGTAAAAAAGGGAATTCAGGCCCTCCCTGCATTGTCATTCCCGACGTGATCGGGAATCCAGGCCGCATTTGAAAAACTTGGATCCCCGCATTCGCGAGGATGACAAAAGACCGTCATTGAATAAATTGCAAGAAACACTAAAAAATGCTAAAATTAATACCAATAAGATTAAATAACCTTACATATTGGAAACCTTGCGGCAAAGCCAACTGGGATTTCTCTTACTGAAATGGAAAAAATTATAATTTATACTGATGGAGGTTCGCGCGGTAATCCGGGGCCTGCTGCGGTAGGTGTTTATATTGAAACATTGGATAAAAAAATTGGGCAATGTATCGGCATCAGGACTAATAATGATGCTGAATATGAAGCGTTGATACTTGGGCTTCAGAAAGTAAAATATTTTATTGGTAAAGAAAAAGCAAAGAAAGTTGAAGTTAACTGCATGCTTGATAGCGAGTTGGTAGTTAAGCAGTTAAATCACGAATACAGACTAAAAGAAGAAAGGATTCAGAAATATTTTCTGGAAATCTGGAATTTGATGTTTGATTTCGGCAAAGTGACCTTTGCTCACATTCCAAGAGAAAAAAATAAAGTTGCCGATGCAATGGTAAATGAGGCGCTGGATGCGCAGTGCAGGCAGGATTCATTGATATAGGGAAAGTAAAAAGTGATTTTTATGCATTGCGGTGTTTGCAAATAATTTTAAAGGCTAAATTTAAAATTTTAAATGAATTTATAAATTTTAAATGATTAAATATTTAGTCATTGTAATTTTATTTCAAATTTAAAATTTCAAATTTAAAATTTTGTTCAGGTAATCATTGATCCGAGAAAGCATGTAGTTAATTTTCTGCTGTAAAACTTAGCAAATAATTTTAAAGGCTAAATTTAAAATTTTAAATGAATTTATAAATTTTTAAATGATTAAATATTTAGTCATTGTAATTTTATTTCAAATTTAAAATTTCAAATTTAAAATTTTGTTCAGATATGTCTAAAACAAAAAAATGGTTAATTTGGCTCATCATTATAGCTGCTATCATCGGCGGGGCAGTTTTTTATTTCAAAAGTAAAAAACCAGCGACGACTTATACCACAGCTGATGTGACGAAGGGCACTTTGGCACAAACAGTTTCAGTGACCGGAGATTTGGTTGCGAGTGATGAGATAACTTTGAATTTTGAAATTGGTGGACGAGTCAGTAAGGTATATGTAAAACCTAGTGATCAAATAGCAGCAGGTGACAGGATCGCAACGTTGACTGATGCTACCTTGCAAAAACAAGTTGACCAGGCAAAGGCAGGTCTCGATCAGGCGATTGCGGTTGCTGGTTCCAGTAATGACGCTCTCAGGGAGGCTAAGGTTGCTAGGGAAAATGCTGAAAATATTTTAGATCAAACAAAAAAATTAAATGATGAAAGTGTTGACGCTGCTAAGCTTGCAGCTGAAAATGCGCAAAAATATTACAATGACACTCTCACTTATTACAACAGTCTTAGTGAGATTTTGAAATTGCAGGTGAAGCCGACTTTAACTGCAGCTGAAAACGCTTTGAATTCTGCAAAGCAGGCGCTGAAAACAACACAGGAGCAATCTGAATTGGCTGAAATAAACGCCAAGAATATGGTGGAAAGTACTGATGCTAAGATTGAAACCGTGGAGTCTGAGTATGCGGAAGATTCGCGCGATGCTTCCGTGGCTGCAGCTAGAGCCGTGTTTGATATTGCAAACATTAACCTTGCCAAATCCACTTTGATTTCTCCAGTGAATGGAATCATAACAGAAGTTAATAATAAACCGGGAGAGGTTTTGGGAACGGGAGTAATCAAGGAAACATTCTCACGCGTGATGTCCTTAGATATGATAGTAGAATCAAAAGTTCCGGAGTCTGACATTGTAAAATTAAAACTTGGACAACATGTGAAAATCACATTTGATGCATTGACGCTCGATGATATTTTTGATGGAGAAATTATCGAGATTGATCCTGCTTCAACCACCATTCAAGACGTGGTGTATTATACGATTAAGCTTAAGATTAATAATCCTGACGTACGCGTGAAACCGGGAATGAGCGCTAATGTTGATATCTCAACTGCTGAAAAACATAATGTGGTGATTGCTCCTCTGCGAGCAGTTAAATCTGAAGAAAAGAAGAAATATGTGGATGTTCTTCAAGCCGACAACACAACGAAAAAAGTTTATGTAGAAACAGGACTGGAGGGCGATGAAGGAATGGTTGAAATAAGATCAGGACTTAGCGGTGGGGAAAAAGTCGTGACGTTTCAGGTTGTAAAATAAAATAAGCACGGAAAATAAAAGGAAGAAGTTTTTTTCTTTTGGATTCCCGCGTTCGCGAGGATGACAAAAATGTCTGTGTCATTCCCTTGCGACTATCGAAAGTGCCCTCGTGGTAAAATAGGGAATCCAGACCCTCCCCGTATTGTCATTTCCTGCGACCAAGGAAGTGCCCTTGTGGTAAAAAATGGAATCTGGACCACCTGTCTTGTCATTCCCGTGAAAACGGGAATCCAGGCCCGTATTTGAAAAACATTCGTAAACCTGGATCCCCGCATTCGCGAGGATGACAAATTAAACTTCTTGTCATTCCCGACTCCGATCGGGAATCCAGGCCCACAATATGTCATCCTGAATT
>CAZSTB010000032.1:0-4934 GCA_964609855.1 uncultured Bdellovibrionales bacterium | reverse complement strand
ATTTGTTGTCTGTAGCTTAGATCCTGAAATAAATTCAGGATGACATATTGTGGGCCTGGATTCCCTTTTTTACCACAAGGGCACTTCCTTTGGTCGCAGGGAATGACAAGGAGTAGACTTTGTCGTCCTCACGAAAGTGGGGATCCAGGTTTTGAAATGCGGGTCTGGATTCCCGATCGGAGTCGGGAATGACAATGCAGCTATAATTTTTCTTCCTGTCATGCTGAACTTGTTTCAGTATCTGCGTGATTTTTGCATCTTCGTTTGCAATATAGATCCTGAAACAAGTTCAGGATGACATGATGTTTTAGATCCTGAAATAAATTCAGGATGACATATTGCGGGCTTGGATTCCGTTTTTACCGCAAAGGCACTTCTGTTGGTCGCAGGGAATGACAATTAAATTATTCTTTCCGCAAAGCTTCCATTGGAGAAAGTTTTGAGGCTTTGTAAGCAGGATAGTATCCGAAGATTATTCCAGTTGCAGCAGAAAATCCCGTTGCTAACAAAACTGAACTAAATGATAATGTAAATTCCAAATTATAGCCAAGCAAGGTGAAGACATATGAAAATCCCAGCGTCAGCAAAAATCCTAAAAATATTCCCGCAATGCCACCAAGCACGGTGATAATAACAGCTTCCAGCAAAAATTGATTGCGAATATCAGATTCTTTTGCACCCACCGCTTTTCTTAAGCCAATTTCAAATGTGCGCTCTACAACTGCAACGTACATGACGTTCATGATCCCTACGCCGCCGACAAGAAGTGAGATGGATGTCAGCGCTAACAACAAAATATTAATCGTACCAAAAACATCTTGAATTAATTTTTGCGCTTCTTGCATTGTGGTCACAGAAAAATCTTCTTGCTCAGGACGGTAAGTCTTATGTAGATTTCTCAATGTGTCGGTAATGTCTGCAGCTGTAACATCCACAAGATTCGCGTCTTTAACTTTAACGGTGATATATCTCACATAATCTATTCCCAGAATTTTCTTTTCCAAGGTCTGAACCGGGATGTAAACCAATTCGTCATAATTAAAAAATGTCACAGCCCCGCGCTTTGCCGCTACACCAACTACCCTAAAATTCAAGCCTTTAATTTTGATAGTTTTCCCAACTGCCTCTTCATCTCCAAAAAGCGCAGTTTTTATGTCCTGGCCGATTACAACAACTTGCGCCAGACTATTGTCTTCACTTTCGGTGTAAAAAACTCCCTCGGAAATTTTCACCGCGGTATCAATTTGAGGAAGTGCCGCACCATTACCATACAGCATCACGCGTTTGTTTTCGTTTTTATATGAAGCAATTTCCTGTCCAAGCGTACCCGCAGAATATCCGATTACATTTGGGATTTTTGCAATAGCCTCACCGTCAGAAACCTTAAGCGTGGTAATCTGGATTCCTTGCGCCTGACCGGTTGCATTTGCCGAAGAAGTTTTTCCGGTCGATGGGACTTTAGTTTCAATTTGAATCGTGTCATTTCCATAACTTTCGAATTGTCCGAGAACATAATTTTTCACGCCCTCTCCGGAAGAAGTCACGATTATTACTGAGGTGATTCCGATTACAATTCCAACCAAAGTTAAAACAGTGCGCCCAATATTGTTGCGCAGGTTTTTCAAAGCTAATTCGATTGAAATTATAAATCTTCTCATTTAATTATTGTAACATGTTTTATTGCTTTGTATTATTGCTATTTGTCATCCTCACGAAAGTGGGGATCCAGGTTTTACAAATGTGGGGCCTGGATTCCCGTTTTCACGGGAATGACACTTGAAATTCTTGTCATCCTCAGCTTGACTGGGGATCCAGGTTCATTCAACTATTTTTAAATACAGGGCCCGGATTCCCTTTTTTACCACAAGGGCACTTCCTTTGGTCGCAGGGAATGACAATGTGGCTATAATTTTTCTTCCTGTCATGCTGAACTTGTTTCAGTATCTGCGTGATTTTTGCATCTTCGTTTGCAATATAGATCCTGAAACAAGTTCAGGATGACATGATGTTTTAGATCCTGAAATAAATTCAGGATGACATATTGTGGCCCTGGATTCCCGTTTTCACGGGAATGACACCTGAAATTCTTGTCATCCTCGCGGATGCGGGGATCCAGGTTTTACCGCATTTCTTAGGGATTTTAATAAATACGGGCCTGGATTCCCGATCAGGTCGGGAATGACAATACAAAAATCTAAAATCATAAATGTACTTTTCATCCTATTCATACCTTAGCGCTTCCATCGGGGATATTTTTGCAGCTTTTTTTGCCGGATAAAGTCCGAATAACATTCCAATGATTGCAGAAACTCCGGTCGCAACAATGATTGAGGTCAATGAGATAATGAATTCCCATTCATAGCCGAGTGAGGTAATAATTACCGATGCTAAAAACGAAATGAATATTCCTAAAAAGATTCCCATCACACCTCCGATCAAAGTTAGGAAAACTGCTTCAACCAGGAATTGTGTGATGATATGTCGGTTTCGCGCTCCGACAGCTTTGCGAAGACCAACTTCGCGAATTCGTTGATTAACTGAAATAAGCATGATATTCATAATCCCAATTCCGCCAACCAAAAGTGAAATTGCCGCGATGCCCACTAAAAAATATTTGAGCACATTTGTGATATTGGTGATTGTTTCAATTGCCTGCGCGGTGTTTCGCACGGAGAAATCTTCATCGGCGGCGCTCTTGATTCGATGTTGAATCCTAAGCGTATATTTTATGTCAGCCACTGCGCGGTCTAGATTTTCCACAGAATCCACTTTTACACGCGCAAAATTCAGATAATCAATGCCCAATAAAATCTTCTGCGCAGTTTTTAGCGGCACATAAATCGCCTCATCTACGTTCGTGAAGCCAGATGAACCTTTTTCGGTAAAAACCCCAATCACTGTGAAGTTTACATCCTTAAGCGAGAAGACTTTGCCAACAGGATCTTCGCCAGCAAAAAGATCGGCCGCTTTTTTCGCTCCTAAAATCGCCACTCTTGAAAGACCATCATCCTCTTCCTCTGTAAAAAATCTACCAGCTTTCAGTTCATTTGATTCAACCTGCAAAAAAGCAGCGGACACTCCTTGAAAATTACTTTCCGAAGAGCTGCTTTTATACTTGGAAGTTGCAATCCCATTTACGTAGCCGGAAACTGCAACCGCATTTGGAACATTTTTTTTCAGCATTATCGCATCCAAATCCTGCGTTTTAAGTGTTGTGGTAACAATTCCTAATGCTGACGCCGGGGGTCCTTTTTCGTCAGAAGCGCCAGGCAAAATACCAATTAAGTTACTGCCGATGCCCGAAACCTGACTGATGATCAGTTGCTGCGCACTTGCACCAATCGCCATCACCACAATCACACTCGCAATTCCGATAATAATTCCCAAGACAGTCAAAAACGACCGGAACTTTGCAGCCATGATGTTTTTGTACGATATTTTTATTGGACTGGATAATTTCATATTATATAGCGACTCGAATTTACGAATTAATCCTCCCTCTTTGGAAAAGGTGGTGAATGCGAGCAAGTGCAGCATTCACGGGGGATTTGAAAAACTTATACAGATTCAATAATCTTATCAATAACGGCAGGCATATTTTTTAAAACATCAACATTCGTGAATCTCAATATTTTTAACTTTAAAACATTTTTTAAATAAATTTCTCTTGTTTTATCATCGTCAATCAATTCTCCCTCATAATAGTGTTGTCCACCATCTATTTCTATAACCAGCTTTACTTTGGGACAAAAAAAATCGACAACATATCTTCCTAATGGTTTTTGTCTGTAAAATTGCAAATCTTGTATTTGCTTTCTCCTTAAATATTTCCAAATTTTTCTCTCAGCCTCAGTGGAATTATTTCGTAGGTTTCTAGATACCTGCTTTAAATAATGACTTTCCATAATTTATCTTGTTTCGAATCCCTCCCAACCTCCCTTTTCCAAAGGGAGGAGTAATTATTTTTTGAATTTTTAATTTTGAATTTTGAATGAATTTTTAATGTCTTAATTTTTAAAACATTTGCTCATTCTAATTTTATTCAAAATTCGAAATTCATAATTCAAAATTACTTCAATAATTCCCCTTCCCCATCCGCAATCAATCTATCTGTTACCAATGCATCGCTGACAAGGCGGCCGTCTTTCATTTGCAAAATTCTTTTTGCGTGCTGAGCGGTATATGTTTCATGAGTGACCAAAATTACCGTGTGCCCATCATTGTTTAGCTTTTGAAGAATTCTCATAACAGCTAAGCCAGATTTAGAATCAAGGTTTCCAGTCGGTTCGTCGGCAAAAATAACTTCTGGTTCATTCACAAGTGCGCGCGCAATCGCCACACGCTGCTTTTCGCCGCCAGAAAGTTGATTGGAAAGATATTGCACTCGATGCTCCATACCCACAGCTTCCAAAGCGTTTAGGATTTTCTCCTTATTGTGCATTTCCATGTGATCGCCGTCATAAAGGAGCGGCAGCTCAGTATTTTCATACACAGTCGTTCTTGGCAAAAGATTAAATGATTGAAAAACGAAACCGATTTTCTTGTTTCTAATCAGCGCCAGTTCATCATCTTCAAACTTCGAAACATCTTTTCCCTCAAATGAATATACGCCGTCTGTTCCCCTATCGAGCATACCTAGAATTTGCATTAATGTTGATTTTCCAGAACCAGATGGACCCATAATGGAAACAAACTCACCCTTATCGATTGTAAAATTTATGTCATGAAGCACAGGAGTATCAACACCGTCATTTGAATATGTCTTATTTAAATTACGCACTTCTATAAGTTTCATGTTGGATTTGTAAAATGTTTAATTTCGAAAGTTTATTTTTTTTATTATGCCCTTAAAACAAGGGGATGAAAATGCGACTATAATTTTTTCTTCCTGTCATGCTGAACTTGTTTCAGTATCTTTTTATTTAAAAATATTT
>CAZSTB010000031.1:0-5011 GCA_964609855.1 uncultured Bdellovibrionales bacterium | reverse complement strand
CATGAAATGTTCATGGGGGAGAGGGATATTGCCCTGCTTGGCTTTAGGCTACATCGGTATTTTCGCAGTAGTAGATGGTGAGTGCAAACTTGATCGGGAAAATCAGGCTGTAGATGATTCTTGCGATCTTCACGCTTTCAGGATTACTTTTACCGCTTAAATAGCAATCTATTTCAGTTGTGGACGGTGAGCCAAAAGATTTTTTTTCCGAGTTCATGTTGCAATAAGCATCTCTTGAATTTTGATAAAGATAACTTATTTCTTCGAAAATCTCGGAGTCGCACCTGTTTTCAGTTACGGCTGCTTGGAGTCTGGACAATAGTTGAGACACTTCAGCCTTTTCTCCAGCGAGACTTTTAAGTTGCCGACTGCCCTCCTGATCTGCTAAGTTTAGAATCAGTTCCAATTTCCGAATGCCGTTTGTGGCACGTGCAGATAAGTCTTCTTTACTCAGCGGACGATGTACATGCTTAGTTGGCATAGCTTTGGTCACTCCTGATGGTTGATGAAGATGGCTGAATGACTTTCAATGTTAAAAAACTGTAATTCTGTTATCTTAAGGATAATGCTCCAAATATTTTGAAAAGTCAAAAACGGTATAATTTTTTGCATATTTGCTTTAAATATGCGGTAAATTGTACTATATATCTAACGAAGCACGTTTATTAATTATACACCTAAACTGTTAAAATGTCAATACCTATTGATAAAATCAAGAATTTACCACAAGCTCCTGGAGTTTATTTTTTCTATGGCTCGGATAAGCAACTTTTATACATCGGCAAAGCCACGAATCTTCGTAGTCGCGTGCAATCATATTTTCGCGGCATGGTTGATGAAGAAAGGGCTGAGAATTTACAGCTTGGCACACTTGATGAATCTGCAGATGGTAATGTTCAGGATATTAGAAAAATAAGTGAAGTTGCTGGCAGAAGTGAATGGATTGGACTGATGGTGGCGCAAGTTTCGGATATCGCTTTTGAGCAGACTGATTCGGTTTTGGAAGCTTTGATTTTGGAGAGCAACTTAATCAAGAAACATCAGCCGAAATATAATACGCTCGAAAAGGATGACAAATCATTTTCATATTTTGCGATAACAAAAGAAGAATTTCCCAGAATATTGATAATACGTAAAACTGATTTTAAAAAATATGTCATCCCGAATTTATTTCGGGATATTGAGGAGCATAGCGAGATGCTGAAACAAGTTCAGCATGACAAGCATGATGGTATAAAGAAACCTAAAAAGCTAATGCCTGAAAAGCTACAAGCTGTTTTTGGTCCATATAGTTCGAAAATGCAGATGCAAACCGCACTGAAGATTATTCGTAGGATTTTTCCTTTTCATGCGCATAAGCAAACAACTGAAAAAGGCTGTCTCGATTTCCAGCTTGGAAGTTGCCCCGGGCCTTACGCGGGAGCAATTTCAAAAGATGATTATAAAAAAAATATACGCGGAATAAGGATGATTTTGGAAGGAAAAAAGAAAAGTCTGCTTAGGATGCTGGAAAAAGAAATGCAAGTGAGCGCGAAAAAACTGGAATTTGAAAAAGCAGCATCGTTGCGTAATAAAATTTATGCCCTTGAGCATATCAGGGACGTGGCACTGATGACGAGGGATTTTGAGGAAAAATCATCAGTCATCAGTCATCAGTCATCAGAAAATCTAAAAGCTATGCGTATTGAGGCTTACGACATCTCGAATATTTCCGGTGACCATGCGGTGGGATCGATGGTGGTTTTTGAAAATGGAAAGCCAAACAAAGCTGAATATCGTAAATTTAAAATCAAAACAGTTGAAGGCAGTAATGACGTGGCTATGATGAGGGAAATTTTACTTAGAAGATTTAAAAATCCTTGGGCAATGCCAGATTTAGTCCTGCTTGATGGGGGACAAGGACACGCTAATATGATGGGCGAGCTTATTTTGGAACTAGGTTTGGATGTTTTGGTAGTGGCTGTTGCTAAAGGCAAGACTCGCAAAAATCTCAATTTCCAATTTCCAATTTCCAATAAAATCTCAATATCTCAATTTCCAATGGAACTTCAAAACTTTCTAAGTGATGACAATCTCGTGAAATCCATCATGGATGAAGCGCATCGTTTTGCAATCACTTTTCATAAACATAGACGTTCTAAATCTTTCTTGAAATAAAAAAAGGGGGAAGCGTGGTTGCTTCCCCCTTGGATGCTAGGTGTAAAAATAGGAATAGATCCAAGCCTGTCCGACTAGGAAAAGAATTACTGCGACCATCATAAAATGATACCTGTTAATCTTGCTTGCCAGGCTTTTTCATGCGCATGAGAGGCATTATTGATAGTGCCGATTCCTAGGGAAAAGAGATAAAGGCAAATGATCAATAGGACTAGTGAAAATAAGCTTGGTTTTAGGATTTGTTCAAGAGATGGAAATGCTTGGTAGATAGACATTGATTCCTCCTTGTGAATATAATGAACTAATAGCAGTATATTTTCATCTATAAAAGAAAAAGTCAATTGGCCGCGTATGACATTGTGTATGGTAAAACGGTCATTTTGTATTGCTGGGCGCTTTTATGTTAAATTCAAAACATGCTTAAAATACGTAAAAAATTGTTAGCTTTTTCAATGCTTGGCGCGCTTCTTTTAGTGGTGGGCGGTTTTTGTAATCCTGCTGAGACTTTGGCGGCAACAAAAAAAGTTAGCACGCATGTGGTCGACGACTGTCAGGATGGAAGTAGTGGAAAAAGTGATTTGAATCAAACCTTGCCTTTGCAAGAACAATCAATGATGATTTGTTGCTTGGAGCGACCTGAAAAAACACCGACTGTTTCAGTTTTGGAAATTTCGGGAATGACAAAAATCGCAATCGTTCAAAATTCTATTCTATATGATAATGTAAAATTGATCGGTGAGGATAACCTAATCAATTCTTCTGATTCTTATCCACCAAAACCGGATATACTTTCGTCTGTAGTTAAAATCGAATAAGAAAATTTTTTATGGCGCACTTGCAGCATCGTGTTTCGCGATGCATTGGGTGTGTTTTTTGTGTATTTAAATTTAACTATTAGGAAATTATAAGATGAGTAATACTAAAAACAAAATAATAGTGCCAGTTAAGGGAATGCATTGCCGCAGTTGTGAAATCCTGTTGGATGACAAGCTTTCGGAAATTCCTGAAGTGGAAAGAACCGTTTCTAATTTCAAAAAAGGAGCAGTCGAAATCCATTACGGATCTCAAAAGCCAAACATGCATGAAATAGAATTAGCTATTCGCGAAGCAGGGTATGCTGTTGGGGAAGCTGGTGAAAAACCGCTTTTCAGTAAAAATCCTGAAGACTACAAGGATTTGGGAATCGCTTTGATGTTTTTGATCGGTATTTATATTATCGCCAAGAACTTTGGGCTTACTGATATAAATGTCGGGTCAACTGATGGTGCAAGCCTGCCTGTTGTTTTCTTGGTGGGTATCACTGCCGGACTTTCAACTTGCATGGCGCTGGTCGGTGGGCTCATTTTGGGAATTTCCGCTAGACATAGTGAACTGCATCCGGAAGCAACTCCGATGCAAAAATTCAAACCGCACATTTTTTTCAACTTAGGAAGAATAGGTGGTTATGCATTACTGGGTGGAATCTTAGGATCACTCGGTAGTGTGCTTCAACTTTCGGGCGGCACTTTAGGATTGCTTACGATTGTTGTAGGAATTGCGATGCTTGTGTTGGGAATGAAGCTAGTCGGGATTTTTCCTCGTATGGAAAATAAAAGTTTTTCATTGCCGGCGGGAATAAGTAAAATGTTTGGAATCAAAAAGCATAAAAAAGAATATAGTCACAAAGGCTCGATGATTACGGGAGCTTTGACGTTCTTTTTGCCATGTGGATTCACGCAAGCCATGCAGCTTTATGCGATCAGTACAGGAAGTTTCATGCAGGGTGCGCTTATCATGGGATTTTTCGCACTTGGAACTGCACCTGGGCTTTTGGGCATTGGCGGCCTGACCTCATTTATTAAAGGTATTTTTGCAAAAAGGTTTTTCAAGTTCGCAGGAGTACTAGTTATCATTCTGGCATTTTTCAATATTGCAAACGGATACAATCTGACTGGATGGCAACTTCCAGCAGCTAGTGACCAGAAATCAGCAACTGAAAAGAATGTTAAGGATCCGAATGTGACGATGGAAAATGGCGTGCAAGTGGTTAGGATGAAAGAAATTTCAAGCGGATATTCTCCGAATAAGTTTACGATCAAAAAAGGAGTGCCAGTGAAATGGGTTATTGATGCTCAGGCTCCAAATTCATGTGCTAGCAGTCTGGTAGTTTCAAGTTTGAATATACGCAAGACACTGAAGGCTGGTGAAAATATCATAGAATTTACACCGAAAGAAACGGGAAAGATTCCATTTTCGTGTGCTATGGGAATGTATACCGGAGTGTTCACTGTGGTTGATGAGAATGAAAACGCATCAAGTGACTCCAGAAGTGCTACAGTGACGCAAGATGACCCGGCCACTCTGGCTGGAACTTGTGGCTCTGACGGAGCTGGAGCTTCAGGCAGCGGTTGTGGCGGCTGTGGTGGCGCTGGGAAAGCAGTCACTCCGAGCGCTGGAACCGTTGAAAACGTCCCTGTGACGGCGGATAAGGCCGCAGTGGGTGAACAAGTGATAAAAATTACTTATACCGCAGACGAGGATATTCAGCCTAATACTTTTACGGTTAAAGCGGGAAAGCCAGTAAGGATGGTGATTGAAGTTAATGATGACGGAGTTGGCTGTATGAATAGTATTATGATTCCGAAGCTTTTTGCTAAACCCCAGCTTTTGGAAGAGGGAAAGAATTTGGAAATGGCTTTCACGCCGACCGAGAAAGGTTCATACCCGATTACGTGTGCAATGGGAATGGCGAGAGGAACTTTGGTTGTTGAGTAATTTAAAAAAACTCCTACCCGTTTCTAATATCTATCCCACGCAACATGAAGTACGTAGGCCCGCCTCGACTCATGGAGACGATCACTCGTCGACGCGAGGC
>CAZSTB010000030.1:6224-8128 GCA_964609855.1 uncultured Bdellovibrionales bacterium | reverse complement strand
CTGTCTACCGATAGGCAGGCGGTAGGCAAGCTGAAACGAGTTCAGGTTGACATGCTGGGGCCTGGATTCCCTTTTTTACCACAAGGGCACTTCCATTGGTCGCAGGTAATGACAATGAAGAATCCAAAATTTTCCATGATAAAGAATTAAAACAAAAGCCTCATATTAAAAATATGAGGCTTTTGAATGTTTTATACCAGCAAGTCTCTATAGTTTGCAGCCCAATAAAGAATTTGGTTTGCATACCAATCATATTGCCAAGATGTTGTTCCGGAAAGATACATTTTTGCCGCATTACGTTCGGCAAATACGTTATGTTCCGTCACTCCTGGAGTATCAGCAAGTAGCAGTGCCATCGCAACAACTCCATCCTTAATATTCCAAGGATCGGGATTTTCTTTTCCAACTATTTCACCGATCTGATCCTTATACGCCAACCAAGTGTCTGGCATAAATTGAGGAATTCCCATTGCTCCTCCGGTTCCTGCATAACCTGCGGGATTACAAGAAACTTTTAATTGCTTGTAATCATAGCCGAGGTCTTTAGCAACGACTCTTACCTTTTCTCGCCTACCTTGAAAAGTGTTCCAGGCGGTCGAGCTTAAGTTTCCATTTTCATATGACTGCTGAGCATCGCGCTCAACCTCGTCATAGGTACATTCTCCCGGGTTTCTTCCAAGATTTGATTCAACCACCAACATTCCCATTAGGAAATCTTTGCGCACGCCAGTTTTTTCACTGGCAAACTCTACGGCTTTTTCGATTTCCCTGGTGTCATTGACAGCTGCAGGAACTAAGAGCTCCTGCTTCTTGTTCTCACGGCGGACCAAAGGAATCGACTGTTCACGAGAAGTTTGCTGCTCCGTTTGCTGCTGGTTTGCATCATTTTTGTTTTTTTTCTTGAGACCTGATATTTTTTCTTGCGAAAAATTTATGACAGATTTCAATGGCGATTCAAATGCTGAAGCATTTGCAGCACTGGCGAAGCTCCAACCGAACGCCAATGTTACTATTATTAATCGCCTTATATTAGAACTGTTTTTTCTACTAATACTTTTTATATTACTTATTAATATTGCCGATTGCAAAATTGCAACCTGCGCTATTCAATTTTTTTGACATACAAAAAAGTTCCTTATGGAACTCTTTTTTAATCTGTCGCAAATAAGTGTACAGCTAATTCGCTTTTTTGTCAATGCTGAAAATCAGTATTTAGATTTTCTTAAAAATAACTTTTATATCTCCGATACTAACGAGCGGCATTTTTTCACAAGTTTCCGCATAGCCGCGAACTGCAATTTTTGCAGGTTCTTGTTTGGTTGCTTTTTTCAGTTCAGCTTTTATCTGATCGGTAAGATCTACTATTTTAACTTCAAGATCATTTTCCCCTAAATTCGTCATAACCAGTGGCAGATTCTTAGCATCTTCATTTTTAATATTTATAATCGTATCTTCTTCAGTATTACCAATCCATGCGCGCACATCAGATTTACCCTCGAAGTAGCGTGGCTTACATTCTGATGGAGCTTCCTTATTCTCATCTGCTTTTACGGTTTTTTCAGAAATTTTTTCCCGCAGTGAAGCCCTTTGAACAGATTCTAAATTACGCATTATACGTTCATTGTTAACAATTTGTTTCCTGCTCAAAAGCCAGAAAATTATCGCCACTAAGATAGCAATAATAAC
The DNA here is from genome assembly GCA_964609855.1 of uncultured Bdellovibrionales bacterium. Lineage (GTDB taxonomy): Bacteria > Patescibacteriota > Minisyncoccia > Moranbacterales > GWC2-37-73 > GWC2-37-8. The sequence goes on along the minus strand of CAZSTB010000030.1, from coordinate 6,442 downwards.
CACCATCCCAATAGCAAATTCACTGGAAATATTTTTTGATTTTTTATCGTTCATTTTATTTTTTTTAATTTTTCTTTGAATTAATTATATCACAAAATGTTAAATCAGTCTAAGTTATTTTAAGTTTTTAAAATTATTTGAAAATCGTAAATCGCAGATTTCTTTTCTGCACAAGGGAGGGATTTTCCGCGTCGTTTGTTCGTCGACACTCACAAACT
>CAZSTB010000030.1:0-6214 GCA_964609855.1 uncultured Bdellovibrionales bacterium | reverse complement strand
GGGTCGCGGAAAATCCTCGCTCGCTCGAATTTTCCGGCGTTCACTACGACAATCTTCTACTGAAGATTCTCTAGCTCACTTCGACCCGTTCGAATCTTTAATTAGGGAGGGATTTTCCGCCTCGCAAGTTTCGCCGTCGCTCATTTGCTCGTTGCCCTCGGCAGCGCCCAATGTTCGTATTCCTCACATTAGTCGGCGTTCTCCTGCGCTAGCATTCTGCTGAATACTAGCTTGTTTCACTGCTGCCGGTTCGAATCCCTCACTCAATAATACAAAAGAAAAAACAGTCATTCTTTAAGGAATGACTGTTTTTTCTTTTGTAAGTTGGGGAGGAGGGATTCGAACCCCCGCATCGCGGTACCAGAAACCGCTGCCTTACCGCTTGGCTACACCCCAAGGAGCTATACCTGACGAAATTCAGTATAACTAAAATTCAAAAAAATATCAATAGTTACTTTTTTGTCTTAATGGAGCCATCGCTTTTAGTGGGAGCTGCGGAATTCATGGATCTGGCTAATTCCCTGGTAAAGCTTTTAAATTCCTTATTCCCCTTTCTGATAGCTTCTTTTCGCGTAAGAACTCGCTTTTTCTTTTTTGGCTTTATTTTATCTTCAGTCATGTTTTTTAATTTTATATTTTCCAAATTTTAATTACAAGATAGCCTCAAGATAGGCACTCGCTTTCGTCTTGACCGAGCGAAGAAATTTCAAACAATGCTATTTTCCGTGGCACTGCTAATACTTATTGCAACAGTTCCCATGTATAATATGGCTCATCTGGTAAGTCTTTGGGATCATTTACGCCATATTTTTCTAAAATACTCCATTTGGAATCCCATCCAGGGCCAGGGCCTTTTTCAGATGTGTGAGAATAATACTGTCGCAATGTATAGCCACTTGGAACTTTTCTGTATTTTGCACCTTCAAATTCTCGCATTTCCTCGCTTGGTAAAAAATTTGGCATCTTTTCCATATTATTTTCCATGACAATTCTTATATTTTTTCCCACTCCCGCATGGACATGCATCATTTCTTCCAATTTTATCCTTGTTCTCCAAGGGTTTTTGTGGTTCAGGTGCGGCTTTTCCAGATTCATCAGTTTGAGCGAACTGAGAAATGTTTTCTTCAGCTCCTTGATATTGGACATTTTGCGGCTTGGCAACCAATTGAGCTTGCGGCTGAGCAGAAATCATTGAGACTCTGAAAATTGTGCGTACAGTTGTTGCGCGCATATTAACCATCAGATGAGAGAAAAGGTTAAAAGCTTCACGCTTATATTCAATAAGCGGATCGCGCTGACCATAACCCCTGAGGCCAATTCCCTGCCGCAGATAATCAATTTCGTCCAGATGATTCATCCAAAGCGTATCAATAGTTTGCAAAATAACCGCCTTTTCAATTTGTCGGAGATTTTCCTCACCTATTTGTTGCTCCTTTTGTATGTAAGCTTCTTTTGCGCGCCCCATTACATATTCAAGCATCAGTGAAATTTTTTCAGCAGTATTTTTTGATTTGTCATCTTTAATTTGCTCCAATCTTTTTTGATCATCTTCGGCGAATGGAAAAATTCCTTGAATCTCACTGACAGCATTCTGAAGTGTCCATTCATATTCCTCGCCTGTGGCATTAACAGAGATCGAACGTTCAATTTCCTCTTCCACATATTGCAAAATTTCATTCTTTACGTCTGAGCTCGCAAGAATTTCTTTGCGTTTTTTGTAAACAACTTCTCTCTGTTTGTTCATCACGTCGTCATAATCCAAAACATGTTTTCGCGTGTCAAAATTGAAACCCTCGATTTTTGATTGTGCACTTTCGATGGTTCTGGAAATGATAGCGTTTTGAATCGGCTGATCTTCAGGAAGTCCAAGTGAATCCATCATGCTCTTCAGCTTGTCGCCGCCAAAACGTCGCATGAGTTCATCTTCAAGTGAAACATAGAATTGAGAAACTCCGGGGTCACCTTGGCGACCCGCACGACCGCGAAGCTGATTGTCGATGCGCCTAGCCTCATGACGTTCTGTTCCGATAATATAAAGTCCGCCAGCCTCACGCACACCCTCTCCAAGTTTAATGTCAGTTCCGCGACCTGCCATATTGGTAGCAATTGTTACCGCTCCCAACTGACCAGCCCCAGCAACAATAGAAGCTTCTTTTTCATGTTGCTTAGCATTTAAAACTTCATGCTTGATTCCTTCGCGCGTAAGCAGGGCGCTAAGATATTCCGATTTTTCGATTGCAATAGTACCAATCAAAAATGGCTGCCCGTTTGCATGGTTTTCTTTGATTGTCTGCACGATAGCATCAAACTTACCTTTTTCAGTTTTATAAACAACATCCGCCAAATCTTTACGGATCTGTGGTTTGTTTGTAGGAATTTCCAGCACATCTAATTTGTAAACTTTCGCAAATTCTTCTGCACTAGTGGAGGCTGTTCCTGTCATTCCGCAAAGTTTGTCGTACATGCGGAAATAGTTCTGGAAAGTAATTGTCGCCAATGTTCGTGATTCTTTCTGAACCTCCACGCCCTCCTTAGCTTCAATCGCCTGATGAAGTCCATCACTGTAACGGCGTCCCTCCATAAGACGTCCCGTAAAGTCGTCGACAATAATCACCTGGCCATCTTTGACAACATAGTCGCGATCTATTTTGAACAAAGTTTCCGCACGCAAGGATTGCTCAAGATGATGAACATAACTTATTTTACCAAGTTCATAAATATTTCCCACACCTAAATCTTTTTCAACCTTGGAAATTCCGTTCTCCGTCAGAGTCACCGCCTTCATTTTTTCATCAATTTCGTAATCCTCTTTTTCTTTAAGACGCGGCACTATTTGCGCAAAACGCTGATAAAGTTTTGTGGATTCTGTGTCAGGAGCCGAAATAATCAGCGGAGTTCTGGCCTCATCAATCAAAATGGAATCGACTTCATCGACAATCGCATAGTTCAAAGGACGCTGCGACATCTGCTGGATGCTTTGCACCATATTATCGCGCAAATAATCAAAACCGAATTCATTATTGGTTCCGTATGTGATATCAGCAGCATATGCTTCTCGCCTGGAAATTTGTTTCAGATTTTCCATCTCCACACTTACCTCATTACTGTCTATGATTTTAGCTTCATACATGTAAGACACGTCATGCATAATACATGCCGTCGAAAGCCCCAACGCTTGATACACACTGCCCATCCAATTACAATCGCGCTTCGCCAAATAATCATTAACCGTAACTACATGCACACCCTTGCCCTCGATAGCATTTAAATAAATCGGCAAAGTCGAAGTCAAAGTTTTTCCTTCACCGGTTTTCATTTCCGTAATCATTCCGCGATGCAGCGCAATCCCGCCAAGCATCTGCACGTCATAGTGACGCTCACCAATTACGCGCTTGGCAACTTCCCTAACTACCGCAAAAGCCTCCGGCAAAATCGCATCTAAAGATTCGCCCTTTTCCAGGCGGCCGCGGAACTCGACAACTTTCGCAGTCAGCTCTTCATCAGTAAGTGGTAGCATTTTCTCCTCGAGCGCATTGATTTGAGCTACGATCGGTTGGAACTTATTAATTTCGCGTTCATTTGAGCCAAACAGTTTAGTAAAAAAAGACATAGTTTTTTATAATTTCCAATTACCAATTTACAATTTTCGATAATGCCTTACGGCAAAAAATTCCAGATTACATTTTAACAAAAAAATAAGTAATACAACTATTACTTTAAAAATACCAGTTTCTTCAATAATAATACAGCAAAAGCATTGCAAAGTCCAAGACCTTGACAAAATCCAGAAATAGGAGTATAATTTACAATCAATGTATTTGTTAAGTTTTTTTAAAAACAGCCTAATAAGGCTCAAAATGGAGGTTTCTCATGAAAAGAATGCTACTGGCAATTAATCTCTTCCTCACCTTTTCCTTAACGAGTGGCTGTGCAACAACAATTCACCCCACTGCGCCAAGCAAAAATCCGATAATGCGCAACTTACAGATGAAAATTTATTTATCAGAAGAAGATGGGGTGCTCAAGATCAAAGCGAAAACATTCCGCCAAGATTCAACAAGACAGGTCATCGTAACACTTTTTAAAAACGAAACTCCGGTCAAAAAAATAAGCCTCGATGAGCAACATTCAGTTGCAACAAGCAAGCCATTTTATGCATCAATTGGTAGCAAGGGATGCATCATTAGCCTGTTGCCTGACATGTCATTCTTCAGTCATCGTGAGAAATACACGATGCGACTGGATTTTTTCATGAGAAATGGTCAGATATTCAGCTATAGCTATAGCGTTGATATTCACCCAACAGATAGAAATTTATTGTTCGGAAATCTAAAGACTATCTAAAGCGCAAGAATTTGCAAAAACAAAAGGCGATCCGAAACCGGATCGCCTTTTTTCTTTTTCAAGATAATTTTTACCTGAGCACTCCACCCCACTCTACTGCCGTGAAACCATTGCGACGAGGTGTTTTAATCTCAAAACCAGACACATCAATTTTTTCGTCCAAGCCTTTATAGTCCATCAAGACTCGGATAATGGTGTCTGGCGCAGGAGTGATTTCCAAAGGTGCCAACTTATCAATCTCATTTCTTGAAACAAACGTAACGAAATAATATGGCTTATTTTCTTTCAACATGCGAGGTACCCAATATTCCTTGAAATCAAAGATTTCTTTCTGATTCAAACCAAGCTGCAAAAGCTTCTCGTCAAACAGCGCTGCCAAATTATCTTTCTCAGTCACAAATCCTCGCTCAGGCATGTGATAGACATCTTCTCCCGACCCTTCCCAAAATAAATAAGGGTAGGTTTTGCCATCTGCAAAATTGAAAATATTGCTTTGCGGATCGGCGCTGACGTTCCATCCGTTTTCATAAGATGGAATAGAAACTGTAATTCCAGCAGTTGGCATAACCTTGATGGAAATATTTTCTGTTTGCTCAGGATATAGATAGATGACTGGTTTTCCACAACCACCAGAATAAATGTAATGCAAATTCAAGAATTCAATGATTCGACCAAACGAATCTTTGACAAAGAAAAATGGATATGTTTGCAAAAATTGCTCGTAAGTGAGATTTTTTTGATTTTCATCAGGATAATAGCGCGGAGCCAAATCACCGTTATTGCTCAATGTCTTATATTCAGCATAGAAGTCAACCAAAGCCTTATCGTTCGAATCCTTATATCCATAAATTTTCGTTCCATCCGCAGTTCCCAATTGGATAAGATTATCTTCAGAAATATCCTTTGAAACATCATTTATATAATTGGCGGAACCGCAGCCACTTTCAGCTTTATAGGAATACTTTGAAGTGTTTTTTGTTCCGTTGTTCCATGTGATTTTCGGAACATCTCCACCCAAATCCATGACCGCAGAATATGCTCTGAATGTTCCGTCCGGCGCCTTCACATAAAAACCATTTGCAGAATAAGCAGTGCTACTATTGGAATCATTAATTTTGGAAACATCTGTGGTATAAAAATCTCCATACAGTGGATCGGAAAACGCAAACTTCAACATATCTGTTTGAAAAAATGCTCCCAAGAAATATTTATCTTCATCCTCATTTATGTCTGTTCCACGTAGTCCAGCAAAAGGAAAATCATCTTCTTTTTTCAGTTGTTGTCCACTCGGAGTAATAATTGTTCCTGGATATTCAAGCGATGCAATCTTCAAGCCATAAACATAATTCTTGTATGGAAAAGTTTTTTTAACCAATACTCCATACTCTTCATCCTCCGCACGAAGAGTAAAAGAACTAAAAATGTCATTTGATGAATAATTTTTTAAAAATTGCAACTCCTCCTCTCCTGGCTTTTGAATAAATCTATAGATAAAGGCGCCGGTCGAGGGTCCCTGAGGATCCATAACCACAAGCAATAATCTACTTCCAGCATATTCACCAGTTTTTATTTTTCCAGTCTCCCAGGTCTGATATAAACCTTCTTCATCTTTAAATAGTTTGATGTCATCAACTTTTTTTGGAGAACCATACCACACAACGCTTTCATCATTATAATTTTTTGGAATTTGACCACTTGGAATAGACTCGGCCGTTTTGGCAGCTGGAATCACTGCTTGCTCAATCACTGGTGCTTCTGTCTTATTTTCCCTTAGAAAAACATCCTTTTTCTGTTGCATCAAAAATAAAGCGCCCATCACTAACGCGATGATTATCACAACTCCCACTGCCAGCTCGCTGGCGATTTTTTT
>CAZSTB010000029.1:0-8592 GCA_964609855.1 uncultured Bdellovibrionales bacterium | reverse complement strand
TACCAAGAAAGCAAGCTTTTTGACAGCAAAAAACCGCTATCACTAGCGGTTTTTTTATTATTCAAACCTGAGAAGCTAAGAAGCTAATGCCTGATAAGCTGTAAACGGTTATTCCTTGACAATCATTAAGCCCATGCGGTGATCTTTTGGCTCAATAGAAAGAATTTTCCATGAGTAAGTCTCTCCAGCATGCAGAATTTCATCCATTTTCTTTCCTGGATAAACTTCTTGGAATTCGCTAACGTGAGCAAGGCCATGGATGTCTTTATCAAGATAAACAAAAGCTCCGAAAGGATTGATTTTGTCGATTTTACCTTGAACAGTATCTCCAACCTTGTATTTTTCAGCAATTTCACTCCAAGGATCTTTTGCCAAAGCTTTCATTGAAAGAGAGATTCTGGTGTCATCAATACCGATAATCTTAGCTTTAACTTTGTCGCCAGTTTTTACGATAGAACGTGGGTCATCGATAAGTTGCCAAGCAAGTTCAGAGATATGTACCAAACCTTCAAGTTTGTCGCTTTCTCTGTCTGATCCAGCTTTTGCAGGAGGCAAGAATTTAACGAAAGCACCGAAGTCAACAACACCGCTAACTTCACCCTCGATAGTATCACCAGCCTGTAGTTGAGAAATAACCTCTTTTTCTTTTTCGCTTGAAGCAGCGCGCTCAGAAACAATTAATTTTTCAGTTTCGCGGTCTGCATCCAAGATGCGAACAAGCATTTCTTTTCCAACAAGTTTCTTCAATAGTTCCAAAATCTTGTTCTTGTCACCATCTTCAACGCGAGGATAGTGTTCGCTTGAAAGCTGGGAAACAGGAACAAAGCCCGTGATTCCATTAACTTCAACCATGAGTCCTCCCTTGTTAGCATCCAAAACCTTGGTTGTAACAACGCCCATAGCATCTCTTTTAGCTTCAAGATCATCCCAAGCGCGTTCATAAGAGGCTTCACGAATAGAAAGTTCAATGTAACCCTCTTCATTTTCCATGTCAATCAGGGTTGCGCCCACTACATCTCCTTTTTTAACCTTTCCTACCGCTAGACCATCCTTGATTTCTTTACCAAGAACAATACCTGTTCCAAGTGCTCCAAGGTCCAAAAGAAGTGAGTTTGAAGTGATATCGATAACGGTTCCTTCTAAAACATCGCCTACTTGCGGAATTTTAACTGGATTTTCTTCTAAAAGTGCTGCCATTGGAGAAAGAGTTTCTTCAGTTGGCTCGATTATAGCTGTTTTTGCCTTTTTTGGGGCTGAAACTGGCTTTTCCTCTTTGATTTTGTCTACTTCCTCGGCAAGTTTGTCGAGAATGTCTGTCTTTTTTGTTGTCATAAATGTGTGTTTCGAAGCTGTGCTAAGCTTCTGTTAATAATTAAAAGCACAAAAAAATCTCCTTTCGGGAAATTTATTAAGAATTCAATGTGAAATTAAAGCATTTCACTATTTAATTTTCTTAATAATTAACCACTTGTATATCCTATACTAGTTTTTTAAATTTGGCAAGGGCTGGCAGTTAAGAAAATTTAGAGATTTTTTGCTTGTCTGCCGGGCTTTTTGTTGATTACATTCTCGACAAAAAGTATTTTCCATGATACACTGCCTTTATCATAAACGGAAGATGCAAAAAAGCATCTGCTACTAAAAATTAAAATAGAATTATATCTGAGCTACGCGCAGAAAGATTCAAGAAATGTTATGTTGATTCAATATTATGGACAATCTTGCTTTAAGCTAACAACAAAACCAGCAGGAAGAGCGACTGAGGATGTGGTTGTTTTCTTCGATCCTTTTGGAAAAGATCTTGGGCTTAGACCACCGCAAGGACAAGCTGATATCGTTTTCGTTTCGCATGACCACGATGATCATAATAATGTCGGAGCCATTAAGGGCGATCCTGTAATAGTAGAAACTCCGGGAGAATATGCAATTAAAGGAATTAATGTGGTGGGAATAGATGCTTTTCATGATGCCCAAGATGGGACACAGCGCGGGCGTTCAACCATATATGTGCTTGAGGCTGAAGAATTGAAAATCTGTCATTTGGGAGATTTGGGAGCTGATTTGACTGGTAAGCAATTGGAAGAAATCGACGGTGTTGACGTTCTGTTTATTCCAGTTGGAGGAAATCACACTATTGACGGTAAAAAGGCTGCCGAGCTTATCCGCAAAATAGAACCGGCAATTGTAATCCCAATGCATTACAAAGTTGCAGGTTCGACTGCTGAAATTGAAGATGAGACAAAATTCTGCAACGAAATGGGGAATTGTCCTGAAGAAAAAATCGCAAAATTAAACATCAAGAAAAAAGACTTGGAAGGTAAAAGCATGGAGGTTGTACTGATGGACCATGAGGCTTAGAAAATTTTTTGTAATTCGAAAAAGATTGATAATGGATATTTCAAAAAAAATAAAAGAAATCCAAAACTTGCCGGAACATATGCGCATGCGCTGGGTTTGGGGTTGTGTCGGAGTTTCGATGTTTTTTATCCTGCTTCTGTGGCTTCTTTCTGTTGCCTCGCTCTTTAAGAGTAAGGAATATCAACGGCAAACTTCTGATAGTGCCGAGGACCTAAAAAGACAAATTCAAGACCTGAAGCAACAAGCGCCTTCATTGAAAGATTTCACGGATCAGACACTTCAAGTTCGCAACGAGGGCATCACTTCTACTGAGACTTTAAAGAAACCTGCCAATGATTCAGATCCTGAAATTCCGCAATCAGGAACATACACGGATATGCCGCAGGGAAAACAATAGGTTATTGAAAACAAAAAATAATTTCAAATATTAGCAGCCGCTTGTATTTGCTTTTGTTTATGTAAAAAATAGTTTAAGATAGAAAAAGTGAGAATTTTATAATCATGGTAGTTTGAGAAGACATTCTTTAAATAGCAATAACAAGGTTAATTAAAACTCCAGGGGATAAATCAGCCAGGGGTTAAAAAATATTATGAAATCAGTTCCACAGAAAAAATTAGAATTTACTGAGGAGAATATCCAGCCACGTGCGCTTGTCAGCGAAGTTCAGCAATCTTATCTTGACTATGCCATGAGCGTTATTGTTTCACGTGCGCTCCCTGATGTTCGCGATGGCCTTAAGCCTGTGCATCGCAGAATCCTTTATTCTATGTGGGACACAGGTCTACGTCCAACAGCTAAGTTTAGAAAATCAGCTACCGTAGTCGGAGAAGTGCTGGGTAAATATCATCCGCATGGTGACACTGCTGTTTATGATTCAATGGTTCGTTTAGCACAAGACTTTTCTCTGCGCTATCCTCTAGTCTGGGGACAGGGAAACTTTGGTTCGATGGATGGAGATAGCGCTGCCGCATATCGTTATACTGAAGCCAAGCTTAAGGCTATTGCTGAAGAGATGCTTTTTGACATTGAAAAAGATACAGTAGATTTCGTACCTAATTTCGATGGGGTTCATAAAGAGCCAATGGTTTTGCCTGCAAAACTTCCTCAACTTTTACTTAATGGTTCGATGGGAATCGCGGTTGGTATGGCAACAAATATACCACCGCACAATTTAAATGAGCTAGCCGACGCAATCAATCACTTGATAGACAATCCAGAAGCGAGCATTGATGACTTGATGAAATTCATTAAGGGACCAGATTTTCCAACTGGCGGAATTATGTATAACACTCCTGGAATTAAGGAAGCATATTCAACCGGTCGCGGAAAGATTGTTACTCGTGCAAAAGCGGAGATTGTGGAAACCAAAGCTGGAAATTTTCATATTGTTATAACTGAAATTACTTATCTTACAAATAAATCTAACCTGATCATCAAAATTGCCGACCTTGTTAAGGAGGGAAAAGTTTTAGGCATTAAGGATTTAAGAGATGAGTCCGACAAGGATGGGGTGCGTATTGTTATTGAGCTAAAAAAAGATGCTTATCCTCAAAAAGTTCTCAACAAACTTTATAACATGACGGACCTGCAGAAAAACTTTAATGTTAACATGCTGGCACTGGTTGATGGGATTGATCCGCAGATCTTGTCGCTTAAATCAATTCTTGAGCACTACATCAAGCATAGGAATATCGTAGTTACTCGTAGAACACAATTCGAATTAAACAAAGCGAAAGACAGAGCACATATCTTGGAGGGATTAAAGATAGCTTTAGACAATATTGATGCGGTAATTGAAACCATCAAGAAATCTCCAACTAAAGAAGAAGCGCATGTTAACTTGATGAAGAAATTTAAGCTTTCGGATAGGCAGACTAGCGCGATCTTGGAAATGCGCTTGCAGACATTGGCAGGACTAGAGCGCAAAAAAATTGAAGACGAACTTTCTGAGAAATTAATCTTGATTGCGCAGCTTGAAGATTTGTTGGCACATCCTAAGAAAATTCTGGCAGTAGTTAAGGATGAACTTATTGCGCTTAAGGAAAAATTCGGCGATGCTCGCAAGACAAAGGTTTTAAGGACAGGTATTGAAGAATTCAAGCAGGAAGATTTGATTCCCAACGAGGAAGCGATCATTACGATTTCACAAGACGGGTATATCAAGCGCATGAATCCGGATGTTTATAAGGTTCAAAAGAGAGGCGGGAAAGGAGTCATTGGAGCAACAACGCGCGAAGGTGATGTGATTGAAAAAGTTACCAGCGTGATGGCTCATGATAATTTGATGTTTTTCACAAATACGGGAAAAGTTTTCCAGACAAAAGCCTATGAAATTCCGGAATCATCAAGGACTTCAAAGGGACAAGCGGTTGTTAACTTTTTGCAGCTGGCTCAAGAAGAAAAAATTACAGCAATGATTCCTTACAACAAAAGCGATGGTTACAAGTTCTTCTTTATGACAACGACGCTGGGAGTTGTGAAGAAATCTAAAATTGAGGACTTTGACAATGTTCGCCGCAGCGGTTTGATTGCAATAACTTTAGATAAGGGTGATACTTTGAATTGGGTTCAGCCAACAACTGGAACAGATGAGATTGTTATCAGTACTTCCGAGGGTCAAGCGATTCGTTTTAAGGAAAGCGATGTACGCGCAATGGGACGTGGCGCTGCCGGAGTGAGAGGAATGAAACTAAAAAATGTTGATCGCGTCGTGGGAATGGATGTTGTGATTAAAGGACAAAAAGGAAATCAACTTTTGATTATTTCTGAAAACGGCTACGGAAAAAGAACAAATCTTGAATCATATAAAATTCAAAAACGTGGGGGGAGTGGAATTAAAACCGCGCAAGTTACCGCAAAAATTGGAAAACTTGTAGGGGCGCATATTGTTAACACGGAAGAAATTGATGGAGATCTTTTCATCACTTCTCTGCAAGGACAAATAATCCGCATCCCGCTCGCAAGCATCTCGGTTCTCGGAAGAGCAACGCAAGGTGTTCGCATCATGAAGCCAAACGCTAAGGATAAAGTTGCAGCCGCTGCGATTATCTAAAAGCAACAAAATATCAAAAAAGCATACTTTAAGTAGGCTTTTTTGATTGGCACTGATTATTGCCCAGCAGCGACTTGCCAAAGTTGCTAATGCATGCTATTATATATAGGTAATTAAAATATTTTTGAGCATATATTGGTTTGAGGCTTTAAAAAGCTGAAAACGAGCATATTGCCGACAAAAACTGCTATGGCTTTAACGCATAAGCAAAAAGAGAAGGTAACCAAGGACGTGAAGCGTCATGATAAAGATACTGGTTCTCCAGAATATCAAATTGCGATGTTTACTGAGCGCATCAAGAAGCTTACTTCACATCTTAAGAAAAACAAGAAAGATTTTCATTCTCGTAGAGGACTTCTGAAAATGGTTGCAAAAAGACGCAAACTGCTTGCATATCTCGAAAAGACGAACGAAAAATCTTACAAAAAAATTATCAAAGAACTTGGTCTTAAAGGCTAAAGGAACTTTAACAAAAAGCAGGGTGACCTGCTTTTTGTATTTATATAGAGGATAATTAATTTACTTTGTTTCGCTTTGAAACTAACACGTTATATGGCTCAATTTAAAGAACAACGCGTCGGAGTGCTTGTAGATATTCAAAATGTTTACTATAGCGCGAAAGCTTTGTACGGCAAAAAAGTCAATTTTCAAAAGGTCTTAGAGCAGGCGGTAGGCGAGCGCAAATTGATTCGCGCTATCGCTTATGGAATTAAAACTCTGGAAGGCCAAGAAGAAAAATTCTTTGAAGCACTGGAGAAGCAAGGATTTGAAGTTAAAACTAAGGATCTGCAAATTTTTCCAGGAGGCGCCAAAAAAGGCGATTGGGATGTAGGCATCGCAGTTGATGCGATTAAGCTTTCAAAAAGTCTTGATGCGATTGTCCTTGTTTCTGGAGACGGAGATTTTATTCCGCTTGTGCAATATATTCAAAGTACGACCGGTTGCCGCGTGGAAGGAATGTCTTTTCAAGAGAGTACGAGCGGGAAGCTAGTGGAGGTGCTTGATGAATTTGCCAGTCTTTCTGAAAATAAAAAGAAATTCTTAATTTATACTGGCAAGCAGGAGGAAAAGAGATAAATTGAGACACGAAAACGTTTTTTGATTAGACCCTTGATATATTTTAAAATGCAATGTATGATTAATGCATTGCATATTTGCCCAGGTGGTGGAATTGGTATACACGCCAGTCTTAGGAACTGGTAGAGCAATCTGTGGAGGTTCGAGTCCTCTCCTGGGCACCACGTAAAATTTGTTGCGCTCATCACGTGGCAAGGCCGTAAAAATTTGCTACGCTCTCGCGTGGCATGACTATAAATTAGCTGCACTCAATGTGCGGCATAAATGTGAAAATGGAAACAATTATTATAGAACAAGAGGTTGCTGGAGTGCGGATTGATAAATTCCTGGTAAAGGAGTTTTTTTTGTATACGCGAGGAGAAATCATTAGAAGAATCAAGAAAGGCGACGTCTTGGTTAATGGAAAAAACATAAAGCCTAGCCATATTTTAGAAGTGGGCGACGCGATTGCATTGGAGAATTTTTCTCACGAACAGGAGGATAAAAGTCTGATTGCTAATGATGACATTCCGTTGGAAATAATTTTTGAAAACAAGGATTTTATTGTCATTAACAAAAATGCCGGCATTCAAGTGCATCCTAGCTTCAATGAAAAAGGCAGTACACTAGCAAATGCGCTAATTGTGAGGTATCCAGAGATAAGAAATGTGCACGATGAAAGTGAAGATGCTCAGCTTAGGCCAGGCATCATTCACCGTTTAGATAAAGACACTTCCGGAGTCATGATCGTTGCGAGAAATATGGAAGCCTTTTTTGCGCTTAAGGAAGCATTTAAGGAAAGAGAAGTTGAAAAAACCTATCTCGCTATCACATTAGGAATATTTGCTCAGAAAGAAGGGGAGATAGATAAGCCGATTGCTAGATCTACTTCATATAGAAAACAAGTTATCGCAAGGAAAAATACCAAAACTACAATTCGGCCAGCGCTTACGAAGTATGCTGTGGTCAAGGAGTTTGAAAGTTTTTCCTTGGTGCAAGCGGAGCCGAAGACGGGAAGAATGCATCAAATCAGAATTCACCTGGCTTCTATTGGGCATCCCGTTGTGGGAGATGCTATTTATGGGGAAGCAGAAATGAGGGATATGCAAATTGAAAGCAAAAGGCAGTTGCTGCATGCCCAAAAAATCAAGTTTAAGCTGTTTGGGAAAGAGTATGAATTTTCATCTCCTGTGCCGGCTGACTTTGGAGAATTTATGGAAAAAAATCTGCAAATTGAGGCTGACAGAAAATAATTTGCCGTAGGGTTGACGAAAAACTCATTTACCAGTATGATGGAATAGCTTTTTAATTTAACTAATGTAGTTTCCCTATAACCGGTGAGGCCGAGGCTTTTTAGCTCATGTAGGAGAGTGGGATCAATAACGCTATGAACAAGAAATTATTGGACTTTAATACGACCCAGAAAACAGCTGAAATGCCGGTTTTTAGAGCAGGAGATGTAGTTAAAGTGTATCGCAAGATTGTGGAAGGTGGAAAAGAAAGAACTCAGGTTTTCGAAGGGATGGTTTTAGCTGTAAAAGGTAACCAAAGTTCTTCATCAATGATTACTGTGCGAAAGGTTTCTAATGGAATCGGAGTTGAAATCGTTGTTCCAACCCAATCTCCAGTTATTGAAAAAATTGAACTAGTGAAGCGCGCCAAGGTTCGTCGAGCAAAACTATACTTTGTTCGTGAAAGAAGCGCGAAATCACTTAAAATGAAATATAAAGATTTAGCAGCAATCGCTAAAGGTGGCGATAAAAAGGAGGAAAAAGCTGCTGTTGTAGAAGAAGCTGTTGCTCCGGAAGCTAAGGAAGAAGTTGCTGAAACAAAAGCAGAATAATTGAAATTATCTCAGATTGCTGATATCCTTTGAAAAAAGGAATGCCTCGATGGTGGAATTGGTATACACACATGCTTGAGGTGCATGGCCTTCATCGGCATGGGGGTTCGAGTCCCCCTTGAGGCACACGAAAAATTTTTGATTTTCAATTCACAATTTTCAAACAAATATTAAATTATACAGTGTAATTTGTGTTGTTTCTAAATTAGAAATTGGAAATTAAAAGGTTTTCCATTTACGGGCGATTAGCTCAGTTGGCTAGAGCACTTCTCTTACAAAGAA
>CAZSTB010000028.1:0-11353 GCA_964609855.1 uncultured Bdellovibrionales bacterium | reverse complement strand
ATTTGTTGTCTGTAGCTTAGATCCTGAAATAAATTCAGGATGACATATTGTGGGCGGCCTGGATTCCCGTTTTTACCACAAGGGCACTTCCTTTGGTCGCACGGAATGACAAGGCAGATAAAAATCCTAAATCTAAAATCTTAATTTCCAATAAAATCCAAAATCATAACTGTATTTGTCATCCTTAGCCAATTCTTGTCATCCTCGCGGACGCGGGGATTCAGGCTTAAATCGTTCCGTATTTCTGGTACGTGCAATTTTGGGGTTAATACAAAATGCAATTAGAAAAATAAAATTAAAATAAAAAGGCAGGCGATGAATGATCATCTCCTGCCTTTCGGTGCTTGTGGTTGAGCACAACCTTACTCTATTTCACGAAACTTGATTTGCGTTGGAATTGGCTCTCCGTATACGCGGAAAACCACATCCAAAATTCTCCCTCTCAGTTCTTCATACTCCGTCTCTTCCATGGAGAATAGAATGTACGGAGGAGGTCCATCAATCACTGAAGCGGATCCCGAATAGGCTTTTCCGGAAACTTCCATGCGGATATATGTCGGCATGTATACCGGGCCATTTTCCTTGGCTCCAGATGATATCAATGTTACACCTGGCGCAGCAACCACGAGGATTTTAACGGTAATTCCTGTGTCGCTGGTTTTAAGGACTTTGTCCAGGAAAAAGAGATAGCTTTCACCTTTGTTATTTCTGGTGATAGGCTTCTCCGCGTGGACGGATTGAGGTGTGATAACACAGATGAGCGCGATTGCAATGAAAAGAACTGCTGATTTGAACATGCTGCCTCCTTTGAATCTAAGATAGCCAAAAATGGCGGTTTTACAGCAATGTATAATTATAGCACAAAGTTGAGGAAAAAGCAAGAGCAAGGTGTGGATATTATTTTTCAAACCCGTCAGGATGTTTTTTGTGCCAGTTCCAAGCTGTTTCGATAATTTGCTCCATGGATGGGAATTGGGGTTTCCATCCTAAGATTTTTTGAGCTTTTTGAGAGCTAGCATACAGATTTGCCGGGTCACCTTCGCGACGAGGCTCCTCTGTGACTGCAAAATTGACACCTGTGATTTTTTTTGAGAGTTCAATCACTTCACGTACGGACGTTCCTTTTTCATTACCGAGATTAAATTTGTCCGAAGTATTGGTTTTTTGTAGATAGTCCAGGGCAAGAACATGTGCATCTGCTAAGTCGTTGACATGAACGTAATCTCGGATGCCTGTTCCATCTGGAGTTGGATAATCAGTGCCAAAAATCTTGATTGAATCTCTTTTTCCCAGTGCAGTCAAAAGCGTTAGGGTTAGAAGGTGAGTCTTGTTTTTGTGATCTGGTCCAATTTCTCCTGCAGGATCAGCTCCTGTGGCGTTGAAATATCGG
Organism: uncultured Bdellovibrionales bacterium; assembly: GCA_964609855.1. GTDB lineage: Bacteria > Patescibacteriota > Minisyncoccia > Moranbacterales > GWC2-37-73 > GWC2-37-8. Next base: position 9,963 of record CAZSTB010000028.1, on the reverse strand, counting down.
AGGCACACGGATTTGAGGTCATAGGCGTTGTCATAGGCTTCTAAAACTTTCTCAAACATGAGTTTTGTCTCCCCATACACATTTGTTGGATGCTTGGGGTCAGATTCTTCAATCGGCATTTTTGTAGGCTCGCCATACACCGCAGCAGTCGAAGAAAATACAATTTTCTTAACGCCAAATTCTAGCATAGCATCCAAAAGATTAATGCCATTGATTAAGTTGTTAGAGAAAAATCTCTTCGGATCCGTCATTGATTCTCCTGCCTCGATTGAGCCTGCAAAATGAACAACACCGTCAAATTTGTTTTCAGAAAAGACTTTTTCCAAATCATTTTTATTCGCCAAGTCGCCTCGGAAAAGCTCGAAGTCCTTGATGGCATCAAGATGCCCGGAAGAAAGGTTGTCAAAAATGACAATTTCATGTCCAGCTTCTTTTAATTTGCGAACGGTATGGGAACCGATATATCCCGCTCCTCCAGTTACCAAAATTTTCATATGAATGTAGTTATTAATTTATTTATGTACGATCTGGATTAACACAGTTAATATTTGTCATCCTCGCGAACGCGGGGATCCAGGTTTGGCTACATTTTCTTATCTTTTAAATACAGGGCCTGGATTCCCGATCAGGTCGGGAATGACACATGTAATTCTTGTCATCCTCACGAAAGTGGGGATCCAGGTTCTAAAATACGGGCCTGGATTCCCGTTTTCACGGGAATGACAATGCGGGGGAAAGCCAGGGTTCGTAACGGGAATGACAGGAAAAAATCCTAAATCCAAATTTCAAATGACAAATAAAATCTAAAATCACAACACATTTGTCATCCTCGGCTTGATCCGCCTCGGCTCTTTCATTCGCCGATTCGAGACGGGCTGGGGATCCAAGTTTAAAAAGAACCAAAAATGATCAATAAAAATATGCTTTCATTATATCACAAAAATACGCGCTTAATCTAGTAAAAACGGCTTAGATATGCTATTGTTATTTTATAATCCTAAATGCGGAAATCATGAAAGTAAGTTACCAGTTGTTAAAAGAAAAAATGAATCTTTGTGGCGAATTGTTAATTTCTCACAAGCAACGGACATTAAGATATCTGTTTTTTGCAGTTTTTTTAGTATGTATTAGTTTATCTGTTGAAATTTTATACGGGAAACATGTGAGTGATGGTAAAATTATTAATGTTCAAAATTCTGATATAAAAGGAGAAAACTTCATATTAAATGAAATGGGTGAGTATGTCTCAACTGAAGAGGGTGCTACTTTAACGATCAAGACGAATGGAAAATATATAAATAATTTAGTGCTTAATTTAGGAGAAAATCCTAATTACGCAATCGACGTTACTTTTCAGGACCCTAAAACATTGAATAATGTTTTGTTGAAAAATCAGGTTGAGTCCAGCATGCAGAAAAATAACCTAAATTTTCTTGACATTGCGAGTTACAAAATTCAAAATAATCCAAGTGAAATCGTCGTTAAAGCCTTAAAGAGTCAATCGATCATCTCCGCAGTCAGCATTGATAATAATTATCGGTTCAATACATACAGATTCTCCTTTGTTTTCGGAGTATTTTCGTTGCTTATCTTCTTTATATTATTTAGGAAAAAGATGGGGAAGAAACCCGAGATAGTATTCTTTGTTGTGGCTATGATTTGCGGCACTTTGATTTCTTTTACTGAATTGAAAACGTATTTATCTTGGGACGAACTCATTCATTATAAGCGGGCTGAAAACGTATCTCTTAAGAAAGCTTTCCAGGATTCTAATAATATTTATGCAAAGACCAATTATGTGCCCGTATCTTTTTCCTTGAATGAACAGGAAAAAATCGATTATTTCATTGACAATGAATATGAAACGGAAAGAAAAAACAGAAAAGAAAAGTATACTTTTTTTGAAGCATACAATCTTGCAGGATACGTTCCTTCTGCGATTACAATGCTAGCCGGCCGTGCTTTGAATTTGCCAGTCGGTATATTATTTATTCTGGGAAAATGGATTAACATTCTGGTTTTCTCTGTCATAGTTTATTTCTCAATCAAAAAACTTAAATCAGGAAAAATGTTGATGGCTGTGATAGCGCTTTTTCCGACGACGATATTTCTAGCTTCCAATTACGGTTATGATTATTGGGTAATTGCATTTACATTACTTGGTTTGTCATATTTCTTTAGCGAATTTCAACAACCGGAGAAGAAAATATCCAAAAAAGATACTATAATAATGCTCGGCGCATTTCTTGCTGGACTTGGGCCTAAGGCAATATACTTTCCACTGATGTTTTTATTGTTTTTTATGCCATCTTCGAAATTTACCACGAGGAAGCAGTATAAGAAATACATATTGATAACCGCCGCAACGCTGCTATTTGTTGTGAGCAGTTTTGTGATGCCATTTTTAATTGAAGGTCCTGGAAAGGGAGATGTTCGCGGGGGAGAGTTGGTCAATTCCACTGAACAAGTAAAATTTATAATGACCGAACCCTTAGCATACAGTAAAATTCTTTTAAATTTTATAATGGAGTATTCAAATCCATTAAATTATGAGCGTGCGATCGTATCATTTGCGAGTGCTGGAACATCCAAAGGCTTTTTTCTAATGATGCTTATTCTGCTCATTGTTGCGGTTAGCGATAGAAACTCATTTGATAAGAAAATTTCAGGCTGGAAATTTAAATTGTCGATTATTGGAATCTACGTCGCGACCGTTTCATTGATTTCGTCTGCACTTTATGTTGCATTTACTGCTGTAAGAAGTGAAGTCATAGTCGGCGTTCAGCCGCGCTATTTGATCCCGCTTTTGTTTCCCTTATACTACTGTTTGTTTGCATTTAAATTCAAAGGAAATTTAAATAAAAATTATTATAACTTAACTATATTTGCATTAGTGACGGTTATTTTATTGTATGGAATCTGGGATTTAATTGTTGGAAATTATTATTGAAATTAAAAATATGAAGAAATTTTTTGCCAAGCAAGAAAATTTGTATTTGGTTTTGGCTTTGTCTGCCGGATTGATGATGGTTTTTTTGAACCCACCTTTTGCGGGAGTTCCGGATGAACATTCGCACTATCTGCGAGCAGCAAATATTTCACAGGGAACCGCTTCGTGTTCAGAAGATGGTCAGATAAGACAGGCTTCACTTGACCTTGCAGATAAAATAAAGCCAATTAAGATAAATGGAAGCAACGATGAAAAAATTAGTTTAGGTAAACTGAGAAATGCATTATTTGAGAAAGACACTGAAGTCATCGTCCCGTTTGGTGGAATAAATTGCGTTGCAAATCCTCTCGGGTATTTTCCGCAAGCGCTTGGAATCAAGGTAGCTGATACTGCTAATCTTCCGGTTTTGTGGGGCTTTTATTTCGCGAGACTTTCAAACGCATTGCTAGCGATTTTCTTAACATATCTTGCGATTAAAATCTTGCCTTTTGGTAAAATTATTTTCTTGTTGATTGCTTTGCTTCCAATGACAATTCAACAGTACGCTTCTATTAGCTATGATCCCTTGCATATCTCGTTGATCTTTTTATTCTCTGCCTACGCATTGAATTTATCGGTAAATAAAAGCAAGATATCAAAGAAACAAATGATCTTACTTGGTTTAAGTGCTATTTTTGCCGCCAATATTAAATGGGGGTTTTTGCCCGTAATGATTTTACTGTTTGTTTTGCCTGAAAACAAATTTGAAAATAGCAAAAAGTATTGGTCGTATATCCTTTCGGTCATCGTCATTGGAGCGACTGTATTTCTTCTTTCACAATTCAATTCGATTTCATCTGATAAATTCCGTGAAGGAGTCTATCCTGCTGAACAAATAATGAATGTTTTAAAAAATCCTTTTGATTTTCTGCTTGTTGTTCTCGACACTCTTTATATTGATGCCAATTCTTTTTTTGAAAGTTTTCTGTACAAACCAGGTTGGCTTAATTACGCTCTAGCCCCTGCTTTCTATCTGTTTGCCTTTTTCGGTATGATATTCTTGATACGTAGCGAGAAAGAAGATGTCTATTTGACTAATAGGCAACGTGCTATTATCGGCTTAACCTTTTTGTGTGGACTTTTGTTTGTTTTTTTCTCATTGTATGTATTTTGGACAAAGGTCGGAAATAACAAGGTTAATGGTGTCCAAGGAAGATATCTAATCTCCGTCTTTCCGTTGCTGATACTTGCATTTTATAAATCTAATTTTCATTTTAAAACAGATTGGCTGAAAAGAAACAGGGAATTAGTTGTTGGATCCTTTATCTTCATTGTCTTCTTGAGTGCATTTTTTTCTATTTGGCATTTTTATTACGACAAAACGAAAGTAATGGGAAAATATGTGTACGATTCATATGTGACAAAAGAGGAAATTAAAAATGCCGACACTAAGAACATCAAGGGCGTGTTTTCTCAAACCTTTAAAGTTGAGAAAGACGAACTTATTGGAATTAAATTGTACGCAAGAAAGGATTTCTATAGCGGAAAAGCGATTTTCTATCTTAAAGATTCTGAATGCAATGAAATCTTGAAAAGAAAAGAGCTTATCTGGGAACAGGATGAATTCAGCAGTATTGAATTGAAGTTTGGCTTGGTTCCTGGCGCCGAAAATAGCAACATTTGTTTGCAGGTTGAATTCACGCCCGGCACTGAAGTTGCACTGAAGACTACAGCCGGGAGGTATGGTGAAGGTGTGATGGTTTCTGATTTCAATCAGCAAAATGAAGATCTAATCTTTGATTTGATGTATGAAAAATAAGACATGCTTAAACATTAATTATTTTTAGATATTTATGAAAAAATTCTTAAGAGAAGTGCTGAAAGAAAAAAGCAGAAGAAAGCTTCAACGTTTGCAAATCATTCTGAAATTTTTCTACACGAAAGACAGGCTGAAGCACTTGGCTGAGCGTGTGGAAATTGGAGATCATACTTATGGAAAGCCTCTTGTTTTCCATTGGGAAGAGGACACAAAATTAAAAATAGGTAAATTTTGTTCTATATCTGATGAGGTTAAAATATTCTTAGGCGGTAATCATCGCGCGGATTGGATAAGCACCTATCCATTTCCAGGATTGCCTGGCGAATGGCCTAATGCAAAATCAATAGATGGTCATAATATTTCAAAAGGTGACGTTGTGATTGGAGATGATGTTTGGATTGGGTATGGTGCTAATATTCTTTCCGGCGTCACTATTGGAGATGGAGCAATTATTGGCGCTTTCTCTCTTGTGACAAAGAATGTCGCTCCATATGCTATAGTAGGTGGAAATCCGGCCAGAGAAATAAAAAAAAGATTCGATGATGAAAAAATAGAAAAATTATTGGAATTGAAATGGTGGAATTGGCCGGAGGATAAAATTAAAAAAAATCTTTCACTGCTTTGCAGTCAGGAGGTTGATAAAATTTCAGAAATTCAATAGTCGTATGCAAATAAAAAAACTACACCCGTGTGTAGTTTTTTTGTTTAGGTGTTTCTTATTTCAACATCATCCATATTCCAAACAAGATAATGAATGCACCAGCTCCTTGTTCGATTTGCATTTTTTCTTTAAGAAAAATCATATTCACGATCACGATCACAATCAAACTGAACATCGTGATGAATGTTGTTATGGTTGTTGATGATTCAGCTAGATGGGGGATTTTTAGCAAGGAATTATTGGTCATGATGAATGCAAACCTTGCACCCAGTGCGCAAATCATTGAAACAATAAAACGCCAGTTAAAAATAAGATTCCCGATGCCTTTGAATGAGAACAAGTTTCCTGAAATGAGATCGCGATTTCCAAGCAGAACAATTGATATAGCTGTGGTGGCGGAAAAAAGAAATGTCCAAAATATAACTAATTGCATAAATTTTTCTAGATTAGGGATTTGATTATCTTATAGTAACTCGCAAGCAATTTGTTGGCAATTCGAAGGCCGAACGAGTCGATTTCTTCGAAATTCACTGTAGGACTGAGCTTTGTAAAAAGCTCACTATCAGGCAATTGGCGGCCTTCCTGAATGATTTTGCGAGACTGGTATATCTTGTCGAAATTACTTAAAAATGCCCTGTAGGCCTTAATTTTGTCCCAAAAGAAGCCTCCAGTGATGGCATTGGCCAAAACGCCGATTTCCATCACAAAAAACATCGGTGCTAGCAGAATTAAAGTTCTGGTGGAATAATTTTTAAAAAGGAAATAGAGGCGATTACGCTCAAGTGTGAAAAATTTCCAATGGTTGCGATCGTTTTTCTTGTACACATATTTGTGCCACATGATCGATTTGGCAGAGAGGACAATTTTGTAGCCATGCATGAGCGCTCGCCATGAAAGGTCTTGATCTTCCAGATATGCGAAAAAGTTCTCATCCATCCCGCCAATTTTTTTGTAAGCTGATTTTTTGATAAGCAGGCTGGCACCGCTGGCGGAAACAATTTCTTTATCGCTTTGAAAATTGTCATTATCGACTTTTTTATAATGTCCACAAAAGCCGAAACCCAGATAGTTGATATGGTTCCCAAAAGTATTGGCAAGATGCTTGTTTTCATTCCAAAGAAAAATTTTTGGCTGGGCAATGGCGATTTTCTCTTCTCGAAAAGCGGAAGCTACTAATTCTTGAAGCCAATTATATTCAACCTTTACATCCGAATTTAAGAGAACCGCTGCGTCATAGTCTTTTTGAAAAACTTCATTCAAATATTTGGCATAAGCTCCGGAGTATCCTAAGTTCTTTTCATATGCCACGATTTCAAGCTGCGGATAATTCGCTTTTACTATTGATAAAGATGCGTCTGAGGAGGCATTATCGACATAAATAACATCAAAATTTTTGTAGCTTTGATTTAATGAAGAATCTATGGCTTCCCGGATATTTTTTTCGTCGTTATAGCCAAGAATGATTACAGCAATTTTTGGTTGATTTTCCATGTCTGACATTGAAAGTTTAATTATTCTTAGTATATCATGTCGAAGTTACTTTGCCAGTTTTATTGCTGGTGTTTTTCCTTGTCATCCTCACGGAAGTGGGGATCCAGGTTTGGCTACATTTTTTTATCTTTTAAATACAGGGCCTGGATTCCCGTTTTCACGGGAATGACAAGGAGAATGTATTTGTCATCCTCGCGAACGCGGGGATCCAGGTTATTCCAAATAGGTCTGTATTTCTTGAGTGAAAATGTAGGGGAGGACCTGGATTCCCGTTTTCACGGGAATGACAAGGAATAAACTTTCTTGTCATCCTCAGCTCGACTGGGGATCCAGGTTTTTTAAATAGGTACGTACTTCCCGTTTCCACGGGAATGATAAGGAATTTGCTTTTGTCATCCTCACGAAAGTGGGGATCCAGGTTTTAAATACATTAAATCTCGTCTTGCCGTTTCGCACTATAATATTCTTCAGCTAAATCTTGCCACTCGGGATTATCTTTTTCAATTAATTCTATTTTCCATTTCCGATTCCATTTTTTCAATTGCTTCTCTCTGGATAATGCTGACGTTATATCATTTGTTGTCTCGTAATAAACTAATTTATGTACAGCATATTTATTTGTAAAAGATTCATCTGATTCATTTTTATGTTGCCAACTTCTTTTGATTAAATTATCTGTTACTCCAATGTACAATGTGCCATTCCTTTCGCTTGCTAGGATATATACGTAGTAAAATTTCTCCTGCATAAGATTGGGTAAATGTTATTTTTTTGTCAATTGTTTTGAAATGCTGTTTGCTTGCGATTTGTTATCTGTATTTTTATTTATGAAATGCGGGCCTGGATTCCCGTTTCCACGGGAATGACAATGCAGGGAGGGCCTGGATTCCCGTTTTTACCACAAGGGCACTTCCTTTGGTCGCACGGGAATGACAATGCGGAGTTGGGAATGACAATGCAGAGTTGGGAATGACAATGTAAAAGATAATGATATGCGAACCTATTTTTCTTCAGCTATCTTGCTCAAAGCTTCCTTTCTGACAATTTCAGAAATATTTCTCTCAGTTCTTTCGATAATGTTTATGATTTTGAACAGAATTGCGAATACGATTATAAAACCGATGAATATGAAAGTATTAAGACTCTCGCCGAAGCCTAATCTTTCTGATAATAGATGAACTTGAGAGGGGAATAGTGAAAAAGCGGCAATGCCGAGCCAGATAATACTGTTAGTGAAAAATTTAAAAAAAGATTGGCTGCGTTCGCGTTTCACAAATTTCATGCATCCATTTGCAAAAAAGCCAACTGAAATTATGGCCATGATAATTTGAAAAAGTGAATTTATTTGCATAGGGGAGTGATATAATTTTTAATTTTTAGTTTAAAATTTTTATTTAAGGAGGTTTAATCTTAAGTAATATAATTTATAATTTTATTGAGGGACGTTTTTATTCTGGATTATCATTGAGTGTTTTAGCTATTTTTGAAAATATTAAGGTTATTTCTTTGTTTTCATTCCATAGTTCAATACATTGCTGTTTATTTTCTGGACATGTTTCCGCTAATAATTCTAGCCAATACATTGTTTCTTTCGATTCTTTTTTGCAGATGTGAATCTTATTTTTAAAATCTTTTCTGGAACTAGAGCCATTGGCTTCACAATAGTTGGCCCCGATGCTGGTCGCTGAACGTATGAGTTGATTTATGATAGTAATGTCACTATGTCTTTTTTTGTGATTCGTAAGAATTTTATGATTTCCTTGCTGAAATCAGTCGTCCGTTTTTCTAGGTTATATTTAGAATCAACCATTGCAATTTACTAAAAATTACAAATTAAAAATTAAAAATTTCTTTATGACGATATCATCATTTTAATCAATGTTTTGACGCCATTTTTCAGATTCATTTTATGAACCTTGCTCATGGAATAATCTGTGTAACGAACTTCGATCGGAACTTCAATGAATTTCAATTTGTTTCTATAGATTTCTCTAATAACCTCGCTGTCGTATTCATAGCGATCGGTTCTGGTTTCGATTGCGTTTATCGCTTTTCTTGAATATGCGCGAAATCCGGACTGACTATCAGTAACCCAAAGTCCATAGATTGCCCAGACGCAAAGATTTCCAATGTGGTTATGTAAAATTTTATATTTTGGCATCCCTTCGGGATTTTTCAATCGTGAGCCTAATACTACATCATATCCCTGCTCAATCATGTCGAGCATCTTTTTGATGTCACTGGGATTATGCTGTCCGTCACCGTCTATTGTTATTACAACATCTGCATTTAAGAGTTTGGCAGCTTCGATTCCTGTTTTGGCCGCAGCCCCTTTACCCCTATTTAGGAAATGTTTTATCGCAATCACTCCGTCGCTGCTAGAAGCTTCTTTGTGTGTGTTATCGCAGCTTCCATCATCGACTACGATGATATTTTCGTAACCAGCTTGTTTTATCTCTGAAATTACATCAGAAATTACAGTAGACTCATTGAATGCGGGAACAACTATGTATATTTTCTTGTTATTTTGCATTGCGATTTTATTATGAATAGCTAAAACGACGGTATCATCTAAGCCCTTTGATTATAATAAAAAAAGGCAAGGAATGCAATTAAATACGTGTCTGGATTCCACGGGAATGACAAGGTAATTACTTTTGTCATCCTCACGAAAGTGGGGATCCAGGTTTATTAAATTCGTCTAAATTCTTGAATAATGAAAAAGCAGGGGAGGGCCTGGATTCCCGTTTTTACCACAAGGGCACTTCCTTTGGTCGCACGGGAATGACAATGAATATATTTTTGTCATCCTCACGAAAGTGGGGATCCAGGTTTATTAAATTCGTCTAAATTCTTGAATAATGAAAAAGCAGGGGAGGGCCTGGATTCCCTGTCTACCGTCAGGCAGGCCGTTTCTACCACAAGGGCACTTCCTTTGGTCGCACGGGAATGATACACGTATTTGTCATGCTGAATTTATTTCAGCATCTCTAGATCCTGAAATAAATTCAGGATGACAAGTTAAATAAATAAATAAAAGGTATTATACCCCAGGGCAGAGCC
>CAZSTB010000027.1:0-12712 GCA_964609855.1 uncultured Bdellovibrionales bacterium | reverse complement strand
CCTTCATCGCTTATTTCAGTCAAGGCATCCACCATATACGTTAAGTAACCTTTCTGTATTTAACGGTTAGCAGTTAATAGTCACCTATTAACCACTGATATATTGTTTGATTTCAAAAACTCTTTGAAATCGCAATTTTGTACTACATACGCAGCAAGCATATGTAGTGACCTACTTATTTGACTAATCATGATGGCTGCGCCCAGTATGTCTTTCCGCACTTGTCAAAACATACCACACGTATTCATGATAAGACCATAATTGTAAAGTTGCTAATACTATTGCGGAAAATTCTCTGCACCGCGCTTTCGCGTGACGTAAATTCTTTTTCAGCACTAGTTTTAAAAAAACAAAAATTCACTTGGTAGTGAATTTTCAAGGCATCAATAAAAGAGCCCCGAACTCACCCACTTGTTGTATTTTTTAGTCGTTTTATGTTTCGCAGATGTTTATTTCTTAGAACATATATTTTAGACGTAAATTCATGATACCAAAACTAAAATATATGTCAAGCCTTTTCGAGCAGCTTAAATGCTTTTAAAATTTATTGGCTGTTTTTTGCTTTAAAACAGGCAAAGTTTAAAAAAATAAACATCAAAACTATTTGATTTCAACAGCTGTTTTAAGCCCTTTTACTGACCTGCAATCTCAATATGAATCTTATTAACGGAAAGCTCCTGCAAACGCATAAAAAAATAGTCTCACAATCCTGGTTGCGACACTATTTTTTAGCTCTATTTCTTTATTATTATTTCAATCATTTAGCGCCTGAACGAATCTCGCATTTTTTTCCACATTATTGCAGCTTCCGCTTGTCCGCCAAGACCGAAAGCTATACCAGCCGCCAAAGCCAAAGCAAAGACGATTCCTGTAAATACTATATTCACAAGGGAAACTGCAACCCCAAGCTGTATAAGTGCAGCAGAAACTCCAAAAATGATTATCGCCCATTTTGCTACCGAAGCAACTATTCCCGTGTTTAGACTATTTGCTGCCATTGACTGACTGGCCATGACGACATCCGAAATATATTTTCCAAAAAGCAGCGATACGGTCAAGATAATGACCGCCACAATCACATTAGGGATATACAAGATGATGTTATTCAAGAACGCCGACAATTGTTGAAGTCCCAAGGCCTCAGCTGCTGCCATGAGAAAAATGAAAATTAAAAACCATCTTACCACTTCTCTCAGAAGCACTGAAGCCTTAACCTCTCGCCCTGGTCTACCCTGAATTTCATGTTGCAAAGTTGCAATCACATGATCAATTCTTAATCCCCTAACAATTTTTTCTACCAATTTTGCCACCAATGCTGCAATAATTAAGCCGATAATAACGATAACAATTGCACCAATCAAACCCGGGAGAAAAGAAAAGAACCGTCCAAGCAAGTCGCTAAAAATATTGACAATATTCTGACCTTGATTTTGAATCTGATTCATATAACACCTCCTTTCATTTATAACTGCTCAACAATAAAAGAGTACTAACACCCCAGGGCAAGCCCTGGACCCTTTGGGCTCACGAGGCCCGCCTCGCGTCGACGAGTAATTGTCTTTACAAGTCGAGGCGGGCAAGCCTCGAGGTATTAAACCTTTTGATATCGTCGCTCGCTCGGAAATTGAAAAGAGTACTTTTCAATTCGCTCGACTTCGCTAGATAATAAATACAAGCAAAGGCCGGAGATATTGCATTTAAAAAAGCCCCTCTTGCGAAAGGGCTTAATAATTTTTCAAAGATTATAAAACTATTTTTTTTCTTCAATCTCCATGCGGATTTTTTTCAGAATTTGCGCTGCCTCATCTCGGCCGCCAAGTCCAAATGCCAAACCTATCGCCAAGGAGAAAGCTGCAACCATCCCAATAAAAATGGTATTCACCAGGGAAACTGCAATTCCTAATTGCAAAAGAGCAGCCAGCAGTCCGAAGACAATTACTGCCCATCTGATTAAAGTTGCCAGCAGCGTGGCACTGATTACACCTGCGGCCTTAGTACTAGAACGAACAATCGTATACACCAGACCACCGAGTAAAAATGCGATAGCCAAAATTATTGTGGCAACAATTATGTTTGGCAGATATAAAAGCACGCTGTTTAAAAAAGTCGTAACTTGTTTTAATCCCAAAATATCGGTAGCAGCCATTAAAAAAACTACAATCAAAAACCACTTCACTAACTGTCCGAAGAAACGAGATAGCGTCGTATCAATTCCATGCTCTCTTAATTTCTCAGCAAGGCTCAATCTTTCTATCGCACTGTCCACGCGCATTGTTCTTATCATTCTTTCAATTACCTTTCCCAACACGGAAGCAATTATAACGCCTAATAAAAAAACTAAAATAGAACCCATTAACGTTGGCAGAAAATTCATAAATCTAAGCCAGAGATCAATCAAAGAGGTCGCGATTGCGGAACCCCAAGTCTGCATAGAATTCATATTGTTTTTTGCAAAAGATTAACAACGTTTACGCTATTAAATCTTTCAAATAAAAAAATTATGGATAGTTTGAGCTTAAACCAATTATAGCATTCTTATCTTTATCATTAAAGACTTGCCAACAAATCACTTATTAATTTCATTGTTCAATTTATCTTCGATCTTTTCTGATAAATATAGAATAATTTTCATCACTAGCAAATTCTTCCGAAAGATCGTTAATTTTATAATATTCTCTAGCCTCAGAAAGTGGTAATGAGGTATCAATCAAACCTACAGTATAAGCAACCTGGTCAGAGTTTGCTGGTAAAAGAATTTCTTGCTCCAGGAAATCTTCTCATCGCGAAGCGCATTAACATGTGTCAAAATACTTGTTGTGCAGGTATTCCAAAGCGTATTATAAAACTCCGGTTCTTTGGACAACTTATCCGCCCTATGCATAACAGAAAAAAATAACGATTGCATTTTTTCCTTTGGTGTATTGATTGGGTACATATGAACGGCATCTTTGCGATAATTTGCTCGCAACTTAACCAAGTCTTTCTCATCTCCAACCATATATACTATTTCATATTGGTTCATCATTCCCTCAATCGGATCAAACGATTCGCCTTTTTCTTTTCTTATCTCAGCAGAGACTGAAACATAACTGCCATCAGCAAATCCGAATGACAACATTGTATGTGCTGGTCCATCCATAGTTGAGAACGGCTCAATTATATAGTAAACCGAATCAAGCTTATCGACGTCATAGATTTTATCATAATAAGCGACAGAATAATCGGTCGCGGAATTATAATTGAAATTTCTGACATTTTTCACTTCGACCAAGTTTTTATCAAAACTTATTGCCGGCAAAATATCTTGGTCAGTTGCCCAGTCTCGATATAGGGAAGGTTTCTGTGACAGCCACCAAGCAAGACCGATTGTAAGCAAGAACATAAATGACAACAGAAAAACTCGCTGAAAGATTTGCCAAAAAACTTTAAATAAAATCAAAAGGGACCGACCAAGGAATTTAAATGCTCTTACAGCGAATGAGCGAAATTCAATATTTATTTTCATTTTTATTTTTCATTAGTTTACTCCTGGGCTTGCGGCTCCGCCTTGAGCCAACCGCGCACATGCACTCCGTATGAAAAAGCCATCAAAGCACATCCGACTAACATCAAGATTATAATTTTGTTTTGCATTGCCATGGTCGAGAGATCGTATAGCAATATCTTTCCCACGGTCAACGCAAGTAAAATCAGTCCTAACAATTTTTCGGCGTGATAACGCGCGCCATTTTTAATACCGATAATTAACATATACAGAGCGATTAATGTCCACCAAGCCGTAGTAGCAATCGCGCGCGGCCCACCTTGCGACATTGAAACATTGAAATCATTCATTAAGGCGTAAGTTATATAGTTTCCGGTAAGTAACAGTGTTGCATATCCAAAAATTACCAATAGAAACGAAGGTCGCTTATCTATTTGCTCAGTTTGCAGCCTGCGACTAATGAACAGTCCGATAAAAATAATCATTACAGCAAATATACCTTTCACTAAAATCCAATCGGTCGGCAAATTTTTATGCGTCAAAATATATGTGTCGGTCGGAGCCGGATAAATACTACCAACAAGCGAGAGAAAAACGCCCACGAAGCCAAAAGCGAACCATGTCATAGTCAGCCGCAATAATATTGATTCTGAATCATGATTTTTTTCAGCCTTGAAAATCAAGATAAGCAAAATCAAAAGAGGAACTATATAAAAAAGCAGGAATGACAAATCGATATATTCAACCAACTCCTTAAATACGAACATAGAGGCGATCGTCGCAGCAAACAACGAATATTTATTTGCAGCGTCCGTAATATCTTCCCTGCCTGCAAATTTTGCAATCATAAATGCGCACATTGCTGGAATCAATGCGACTACGACATACAATGTCTGGTAATCTATATTTTTTTCAAGAATATGAATCAATGATATAACCGCCCCAACAGACGTTAACAGCGCATAGCTAAATAGGCGTTCAATCTTATCGGGTCTAAGCATAAAAATTAAACCTAAAACCAAACCTACATATGGAATCAAGATACTTGAAAATATATCCAGTTCAGGAATAAATGCCAGGAATGCCTGAATGGAAGCTATTAATCCCGCAGCATAAAGTGCAGTGTGTTGAAAGCGTGTTTTTTCATTCATGAGAAAATGCCAACCCAAAAAACATGAAACTCCAAGAATCGCTAAAAATATGCCCTTATAAATATCAGTCAATGAACCCAATCTTTCCAAATTAAAAATGAACCAAATTACCGGCGCCAAATAACCAAGGGCTAGGTAGCCATCGTCGCTTTCCTCAAATTTCTTAGCTGAAAGCAAAATACTCCAGATTGAAAACATAACCAAGATTAAAAATAGCATAGCTGAGAAAAACTCACTCGTGAAAAAGTTGTCGACAAGGATTTTACTGATACCAGCCGAGTATGATAAATGGTAAAGCGTAGAACTGCCAATAAATAATCCCGCGATGTTAAGCGGTATTATATTTCTCACCGAAACCTTACTTCCAAGAAAATAAATAACGATATTGACTGCCAAGAAATAAGTAAGATACGCATTGAAAGAAATGTTTTGCACCCAAACATCATTTTGACCGATGCAGAAAGGCGTAATATACGCGCCCAACATTCCAAGCACTAAAATCGCTTGAGATTTCCTAATAATGGAAAAATATGCAATTGCCAGTGTGAATATGAAAGCTGTGACAAGTGTGGCCACTTCAGGAATTGCAGCAACTGCCAAATCAGTTGTCCTGGAGCCATAAATAAGCGTGCTATAAAGCAGCAGGATCCCTGATCCAATTCCTAAATCCGCAAAATAACGCAACTTTTCTGAAAATGAAAACGAACTGCCAACGATGACCAAGCTAAGAAAAAAGCCCAAGCTCAGACGCAATGTAACATTCAAGTGCACCCAAACGCTTGTATATAAAAGGTAAGCTACACCAATAGTCAAAAAGAGTGCGCCGATAATGGGGATAATCTTTTCAATAATTCTATCCATCGTAATTTGAGATTTTCCCACTGAAGCTGCTTCACCAGATGTGGTAGACATAAATTCAATTGGATCATTAATTTCACCCATAAGATTAATGGTTTTTATTTTAATTACAAATATTATTATATAGATTATAACACATATACCCTATTTTTAACATTAAATTTTTGTTACGTAGCATGCCTGCCTCGGATCAGCTTTACGGTGACGGGCCTGCTCCAGCATAACTTTAGTGGAGACGGGTTACGTAACATGTTACGTAACAAAAAAACTCATCTTTTCAGATGAGTTTTTTCATTGTTTGTTGGTTTGTAATATTTTCGTATTTTGAAGAGTACTTTAGACGTCCAAATTCTTCACGCTCTTGGCATGCGTTTGAATAAATCTCCTTCGCGGTTCCACGTCCGATCCCATCAGAATATCAAACACACGGTCAGCCTCTTCAGCATCTGCAATCTCAACTTTCATCATCTTGCGATGTTCTGGATCCATAGTCGTATCCCACAATTGTTGCGGGTTCATTTCTCCGAGACCTTTATAGCGCTGAATTGTAACTCCTGCGATTTTTTCCACATCGCCGCCCTCGGCCTCAATTTCCTCTTGCGTTAGTTCGTCCTCACCTGCTGCTTTTCTAGCAGCGGCTTTTTTCTCAGCAGCTTTGTCAGCAGCTTTGTCAGCAGCTTTAAGACGTAGTTCTTCGACAATCTTATCTTTTTCTTCATCATTATAAACCCAACGCACATCCTTACCTTTTTGAATTCTATACAGTGGAGGTTGCGCAATATAAATATTTCCGTTCGTAATCAATTCCTCAAAATATCGATAGAAAAAGGTTAAAAGCAGCACGCGAATATGTGAACCATCGACGTCAGCATCGGCCATGATGATGATTTTTCCGTAACGGATCTTGCTCGCGTCGAAAGTTTCCCCAATTCCGGTTCCCAAAGCAATAATAATCGGTTTCAAGGTATCTGATTTTACAACTTTATCCAAGGTAGTCTTTTCAACATTTACCAGTTTTCCTCTGAGTGGCAAGATAGCTTGAAACATTCGGTTTCTCCCTTGTTTGGCCGAGCCACCAGCAGAGTCTCCCTCTACGATGTACAATTCGGAAAGTTCAGCATTTCTTGTGGTGCAGTCTGCAAGCTTACCTGGCAACGTCATTCCCTCTAATGCGCCTTTTCTCAAGACAGCGTCTTTCGCAGCCCTGGCGGCAATTCTGGCGCGCACTGTTAAAAGACACTTATCAATCATCAATTTAGCATTGGCAGGATTTTTCTCTAAGTATTCAACCAATCCTTCAGCGGTGATAGCTGAAACAATTCCTCTGACTTCAGCATTTCCAAGTTTTGATTTTGTCTGTCCTTCAAATTGCGGATTGCGAAGCTTCACACTAACCACTGCAGTCAAGCCCTCCTTAAGGTCTTCACTTGTCATTCCGCCATCTTTCTCCTTAATCAAATTGTTCTTTTTAGCATAGTCATTCAGAATGCGGGTCAATGACATCTTGAAGCCCGTCACGTGCATTCCGCCCTCCGGTGTGAAAATATTATTCGCAAAAGAATAAAGATGCTCCTTATACCCATCGGTGTATTGCAACGAAACTTCAACTGCTACATCGTCTGCTGTTTTCTCAATATATACCGGCACATCATTTTTAACTTGTTTTCCGCGGTTCAAAAACTTCACGAAAGACACAATTCCTCCATCAAAATAAAATCCATGCCTACGAACTTTGTATCCATCTTCTGGCAATGGGGCTTCACGCCTGTCTTCAACAACGATTTTTACACCCTTGGTAAGGTAAGCTTGCTGACGAACATAATCCAAAATCTTTGTCCAAGAATATTTAATTTCAGGAAAAATTTCACTATCAGCTTTGAATGAAATAGTCGTTCCCGTAAAATCAGATTTACCAATTGCTTTCACATTCGCAACCGGAACACCTCGCTTGTATTCCTGAAGCCAAAGCTTTCCCTCACGATTAACCTCAACCTTGGTAATTTCCGAAAGCGCATTAACAACCGAAACACCAACGCCATGAAGACCTCCGGAAACCTTGTATCCATCCCCGCCGAATTTTCCACCAGCATGCAAGACCGTCAAAACTGTCTCCAAGGTGGATTTTTTTGTTTGCGGATGAATTTCCACTGGAATTCCACGCCCATAATCCCTGACAGAAATCCAATTATCAGGCAGCAGTTGAATCAGGATATCGTTTCCATAACCAGCCATGGCTTCATCGATTGAGTTGTTCACAACTTCCCAAATCAAATGATGCAGACCCTCGGTTGAAGTTCCTCCAATATACATTCCAGGACGCTTTCTTACGGGATCCAAACCCTCAAGCACTTGAATGGACTTAGCGCCATATTCACTTCCTGCTATCTTTTTTTCTTTAGCCATAATTAAAATAAATTTACAATTTTTAATTTAAAATTTTTAATCAATTTTTAATATCCCAATTTAAAATTCGAATTTAGCTCTGATTTCAAATTAAAAATTTCTAATTAAAAATTGTTTTTTATTTTCTAGTAAGAAAATAAAGTTCAACAAGAAGTATTCCCACCACAGTGAGTGCTGCATCCCACCAAACAAGCACGCGATATTGTTGCAACACAAGCAGCAGTACCGCCAAAATAGCGATCAGAATTCCCTGCCTAAAGCTTACACCCAAATAGGCAACAGCATTTTCTTCGCCAACCACGCTTCGCATCCAGGTAAAAAGCATGATCGCTAAACCTGCGAAGAAAAGTAAGGTGGTTGCATAAAACAAAAATTGCCCTACTGCTCCTGTTTTTTCAGGGTCAACAAACCAAATAACCAATGCCCAAGCAGCAAATGATAAAACTGCACTAATCCTCATTCCCCAGAGATATGATTTAAGCGTCATTTTTTTGTTTGTATTAGACAAAATGAATACTTATCGATTGTAGCAAAATTATAAGCTGATTGCAAGCCTTTTTCCTCGCAAATGACAACGTTATTGCACAAATATTCCAGTTGGAGCAGATGGGGTAGATGCATCCCAATAAATTGCTTTAGCTGGAATATCACCCTCCATGGGAACTAAATCAGGACCTATGAGTGGCCAAGCTGAAGCTCCCCACCAAGCGGGCTTACTCGGTAAATAAAGAGAATCTGACAATACGGCATCATCACTGTTCAATAAGGTATCCTGATTGTCATTTAGGATAATTGCATCATTGAAACTATCCCAGTTGCTATGTCTCAAGACTGTAGCGTAAACTCCGGCATCATTGCCAGCTGAATCGTAATCGCTGTCATATTCATAGCCGAAACGATATATCGCAGATGAGCTCAGATTTGCGTTGACTATGGTATACAAACTTTCACTACCTTTTCCTAAAACATTCCCTGCGATATTGAAATATCTACCTCCTGATTGAATATCGATATCCCAAGCCGCTCCCGATCTTCCAGGTGCAGAACTTATTTTATTGCGAAACAATGTGTTGTGACTTTTGGTTCCCCAGACGTTATCCCCGGCAACCCTGCTTTCTATGATATTTCCCTCGATCAAATTCATAAAGGCATGAGCGCCATGAAAAGAGATCGCGTAAGGATTCCAACTAAGCGAACTCAAATAAAGATCGGCGATATAGTTATAAGCGATGACATTACCAGAAAAGGGACCGGACGTCATCACACCGGCCGACACATGATAGATTTGATTGTTTTCAATCAAATTGGCTGAAGAAAATTCATATGAACTTATTCCATAGGCTCGACCTTGAGCGAAGGAACTGCTTCCGTCCACCGCTGAAACTGGCATACTCTCATGAAATTTGCACCCCCTGATCGTGTTGCGATATGCGCCGTCCTCAAACCTCAAGATTGATTGATATGACCCAATAACCTCCGTGTTCAACATCCAGCAATTGGAAGTTCCTGACATCAAGACTGTGCCGCTTTCATTTTGCAAGTTACTTCCACTCAAACTATTGTCTATTGTGATATTCTCCAATCCAGCATTTAAGGTAAGACCCCTAAGTTCCGTTCCATTGGGAGACAAGCTTGCGTCATAGTTCCAATACAACGGAATTTCAAAAGTAACCGCGTTACTGTTGGGCACGGTCAGAATTTTCACAACTTGCCCGAGAGACCTTGCTCCTGACTCTCTTCCGCACCAATCGCAAGGTCCATTATTTCCGACATTTGAAACAGGTGGATCATCATTTGAATTGTTGATTTGATCTATCAAAACAAGATCCCCAACACTCCAACCATGCGAAGTGGAGGTGGTTATTGAAGTTGAACCCTTCGAAAGACCGGATGAAATAGAAATGGAACTGCTTAGCCATGCTCCATAGTCAAAACCTACCACATACGACCCGCTCATTCCTGCTTGACCTTGAATAATTGTCGTTCCCATGCCCGACCCCCTAACAGTAACATTGGATTTTATTACTAATGGACTGCTTACTTTAAACGTTCCAGCATTTAGTTTGACTACCTGCCCAAATGGACAACTATTTATAGCATTTTGGATACTTGCAGTGTCATCACCGCCCGAAGGGCTTAGCGTTATAAAAATAGTATTTCTTGTCGGGATATCACCAAGCACACCCGCATTTCCCTGCCAAGTGACCGTGCGATCAGTCGGCAATGAATACACAGCCTTAGCCTTTGATATATCTATGCAAAATAATAATAGCATCGTTAATGCAAAAGATATTTTTGTTTTATAGCTGCGCATACATGCTCTTGCGTTTACAAAGAATATTGCTTTGTACTCATTTATATTAATATTATAAATCAATAACCGACCATTGTAAAATCGATAAGGAGAGATTTCCATGTCCTTTCCAATTGAAAGCCAACTTGTTTCATTTCTGCCGGTTCGAGTCCCTTCGGGCAAAAACAAAAAATCATACCCTTACTGATATGATTTTTCTTTTTGCGGGAGCGACACCTTCAAGTTGGGAACGTTTTCTGGCGTTCCATTGAAGGAATTTTTGGACACTGGGACAGAATTGAAGTTAAAATTGAGAGGATGCAGGCGCTGATGAGCAAATAAAAATGGGCGCACACGTTGGTTCCGTGTACGCCCGTTTAGCAGAATAGCTGCATCTTAGTCCAAGGGGTCCTGGAAAAGGTGTGAATACTTCTCGCACCATTCCTCATGGAGCTCCTCGATTTTGGCGGCGCGTTTTGCCATCTCCTTGAGTTCCCACGTACCCCTAAGACGATTCGCTACGCTCCCTTTGATAAGGGAGGCATTTTTGAGAAGCTCGCCCACACGAACGGAACCCATAGCCAGATGCTGCGAGACTTCTTCCTCTTCGGTGCCCTCTTCAAAGGTGCTAATAACTCTGCCAATGAAATCGGGCTCGTAACAACCCGCTACGAATTCAGGTGCCCTTGGTAAACGAAATCCATCCATGTTTTCCTCCCCGCCATTTTATGGCTCGATCAGACCTGCACGAGAAAATCTTTAATTTTTTTAAGCATGCTTTCACCAATCAGAAATTTCTCTCCATCTTCCCCATGTGAAGCTCCATGGGTGTAGTAAAAGATGCATTCACCACGATAATCAAGAGCATAGCACGCAACACTACCCTCACAGCCCCATATCATAAGGTGTTGCTGATTCCATATTGCAATGCCACAAAAGACGACCGACATTCTCTTTCCATCAAAATGGAGGGCTTCGCCAGGGAAAAAATACACAGTGTCTTTTCTAATTCTGACCAACCTCCCAATAAACCGTTCTCTTAAATATTTATTCTGCAGGTCGTATTCATTTCCAATAATATATATTCCAGGTAGAATTCCTACCGCAAGATCACTGTTTGGACAGACTGTTCTGTACGCCCGAGCAAGGGCAAGTTCTGCATTTTGATGAGTTTCAAATTCTCGATCAAGACGAGTCAGAAAATCATGCCACTTCTGACCTCCAATATTTACAGTGTCAGTGACTTGCATATCATCTCCTTTTTGGTTTCAGATGTTTTCTAATGAAATAGTATGGCCCATACGGATCTGCGATAATTTGCAATCTGCATTTTAGCTTGCCGGTGATTCTTTTTAGCTCAAGGGAAGTTGCATATTCTTCTGTGGGCTTTCCAGAAAGCCAATCACTAATATTCTGTCCTTGAAAAGCGCGCCCGAGAAACATGTAGCCTCCGGGCTTGAGCAATTCAAATAATGCAACGAATCTTTTTTCAAGTTGCCTAAAGCAAATATCCTTGAATTTGGGCATACCTGTTGCGTCTTGAAAGCTTTCATATTTTCCTAGGCCAGCCACCGGTTCAAAGGTTATTATTGCAGGTTCAGCCTTGTCTTGCTTCAACCTGTTAATGAAAAATCCGAACTGGCGAGAACTGAAAATGTCTCCGTTGATGAGAATATTTTTCTCTTTTGCCGCCCAACCAATCCTATCTTCAGACGCTTGCAGAGAAAAACAATACGATCTATTGGCGCCCAAGCTTTCGCCTGTAGCGCGGCCGCAGATATCCACATGCACTATTTCTTCTCCGACCTCGCGCAAGCTTTTGGAATATCCTCTAACAGTTCTTACGAGATCAGGAAACCTTTCAAGATATTCATAAGCCTTGTATCTGTCACACCCTCTGAAATAGTCACCACTTGCACGTCCGCGATCTGATTGCTTTTTTTGGTATTTAAGAATGCTGCGAACATGTCCAAATTTATTAGGCATGACCACCTCCTATGGGCTTATTTACATAACTTCATAAGTTGTCAAAGAATGATTTCGAGCAGGCACAATGCCATTGTTCGATATTGAAGAATACGGCAAAGCATAGCAATTGTCAATGATTTTGCAGTTTATGTTTTGCAGTTTATAGCTTTATATATGCGCCCGCAAACAACTCAGCCTTGCGTTTATTTTTTGGTAAAATGTCTTTTTACAAAAGCTCGTCCAGAGCCTGATTTTAGATATTTTTCAAATTCAGCTGAATATTTATTTTCAAAAGCAATGTAATTTGCAAGCTTAATCGGCAGTCTTCCTTTGGTAGCAGGAACATAGCCCTTATTGTGTCTATCAATCCTATCTTTTAAATCATTAGTGCAGCCGACATAAAGATCGCCATCATTGCATATTAATATATATACATATTGCATATTTTCATTACATACAAAAAGTCGCCACTGATAAAGAGGCGACTTTTATACTATGGGGGGTTGCCGACTAAATATTCCGCCTTCGCGAACTACTTAGCGGGCTTGCCCGCCG
>CAZSTB010000026.1:0-13631 GCA_964609855.1 uncultured Bdellovibrionales bacterium | reverse complement strand
CGCCGTAGCGAACAGTCACGGATCCATTTGCTTGT
Source organism: uncultured Bdellovibrionales bacterium (assembly GCA_964609855.1). Taxonomy (GTDB): domain Bacteria; phylum Patescibacteriota; class Minisyncoccia; order Moranbacterales; family GWC2-37-73; genus GWC2-37-8. The sequence continues at coordinate 13,596 of CAZSTB010000026.1, read as the reverse complement.
TTGGCAAGCAGTCCGGTTTCAATCTCAAGAACGCGCCCTCCGATTTGGAGCGACCATTTCTTTTGTGCCATAAACGTCTTTGTTTTTGGTTGGCAATTCAAAATAAGCCAGTAACGAAAGTCAAAACAACAATTTAAAGGTCAATTTTTTGACTCCTAAATTGTAGCTTTGTGCTTCGTTCAAGCTTAGCTTGAGCACCAACTAAAACGATTGTTAAATTATACGTCACAAATGTGACCTAGTATAATTGTAGCTTATTTAAAGCATTTTGTCAATCTATAAATGAGCTCAAGGTTCTTCATTAACAAAAGAATCCTTATTGTTTAAGCAATAAAGATTCTAAGAAGAATTTGCGCCGACTTATTTTAAGATTTGTTGAATTCTAAGCGCTTCAGTTTTGAGAGCTCCCTCATCTTCATATTCTCCATGATGCCTTGTGCCTGAGCCGTAGGTTTCCTTTTTTTGATCGAGATGGAAATTTATGACCAGGCTAATTCTTTCCAAATGAGCGTACATATGAAATCTCGGATAGCCACTTCTCGCAAGCGGTCGAATAAAGCTCATTTCATCCCCCTCTTTTCTTTGGAAAATATATCCAGCTCTCCGCAGCAAGCTGACGGGATTTTCCTTGATAGATTCAATTTTAAGTTGCATAATGAAGTAAATTAAGTATTGAGGCAATAGCTAAAGGATAGTCTATAGAACTTATATGTCAAATTTTATTAAAAATATATTTGAAAATACGACTCAAGTGTCAATTAGTAAAATTATTGCTGCACTTTTGGGAATTGTGATGGTGCGAACCTTTTTGGAAAATTTTTCTAGTCCTCCCAAGTCTGGATATTTTTTCCCATGGACAGAGGCATATTTGAATTTCCCATTATATTACTTTTCTGTTTTTCTTTTGTTTTCACTAATCTTGCATTTTATTACGAAAAAATCGCTCAATCAAATTTTTGCCTTTATGGTGAAAATATTTATTTTTATTTGGATGGCGCCAATTGTAGACCTGCTTTTTTCCAATGGTCAGGGTAAGCTGATGTCATATATACTTACCGGACCACAAAATTTTGCTTCGGCTTTCTTCGATATGATAAACCCCTTTGGTTTTCATGGCGTTACTCCAGGCGTCCATGTAGCAGCATACTTAATTCTTTTAGCTATGGGTATATTTATCTATAAAGCAACTGCTAATTTGCGCAAAGCTTTTTCCGGAATACTGATTGCATACATGTGTCTTTTTTTGTATGCAATGTCATTTAGCATAATAGCTATGCCGAAACAACTTTCTGCCAATCTTAATTCCGCGACAGACGCCTACAATTTAACAATTAAAGAAAGCTGGCTTGTAACAACGGCTCAAAAAGAGACTTTAATGAATTTTAAACTTTTTGATTTGGAAGAATTATACGCAGCTCCAATTACTCAGGTCTTCTATCTCTTGCTTGCTGTTGAAATCGCAATAGTCTTCAGAATGCTTTACCGCGAGACATTTAGTGCTATAAAAAAACATCTTAGGATGGAAAGAATTCTTTTTTGGTCTGCTATCGCTATTGTTGGAATGGCTATTGGTCAAAAGATGTTTGGACCTATAAATTTTTTAAACACCGTGAATCTTATATCATTAACTGTTTTTTTTGTTCTTATTTGTATTGGCGCCTGGTTAGCCACTTGCTTTAATGACGCTGAAGACTTGGCTATAGATGCTATTTCGAATCCAAGCAGGCCATTGGTGCAGAAAACCATTCGTCCTGACGTATGGAACAAGCTGACCGCATTATTAGCTGTAATGTTGTTATTTGGCCTAGCCACGTTGAATGCAATTGTGGCTTTTATGCTAATATTTTCACAGGCAGCTTACTATATATATTCTGCCTCACCATTAAGGCTGAAAAAAAATTTTATTAGCTCATCAATTGTCATCGGCGTTGTTTCTGTGGCAATGTCCATGGCGGGTTTCTTTTTGGTTTCTCCGCAGCAGCAGCTAAAGGCATTCCCAATATCTAGCATCTGGCTTCTTGGAATTGTTTTTGCGCTGATTTCAAATTTTAAGGACATCAAAGATTTTGAAGGAGATAAATCAGAAAGCATTAAAACCATTCCTGTCGTTTTTGGCTTAAAAAAAGCTAAAATCATAATCGCACTACTTTTTGGGCTGGTATTTATAGCGATTCCCATTCTGCTTAATTTAAACTTTTTGCTTACGCTAGTTTCAGTATTTGCGGCAGTATTTGCGTACCGATTATTTTTAGCTAGAGAATATAAAGAGCGGAATATTTTTTATCTGCTTTTTGCTTATATGGTTATAATTGGATTTTCATATTTTTAGCTTCGACAGTGGCTGATTGATTACCTATAGAAAAATTGCTGTCGCTTTCCCTCAATAAAATATAAAATCGAGAGCATAGATAGTCCCGTGGTGTGGGCCCTGAAAACATTTTCCTCTTTTTCTCGCCAACCATATTCTTTAGTGAAATTATTTTCAACAAGGTCTATCCACTCTTTCTTAATCAGGTCGCCGTATCCAGCCCAGTACAGAAGCACAATTCTTTCCGCGTAGAGGTCACTAAAAAGTAAGTCCTTTTCCTCGGCTTGAACTATCGATGTAGCAACTTCTTTAATTAATTCATTGAGCTTGCTTTCTGATAAGCAGTTGTTTTCCTTTAAAATCAACAAGCCAAAAAGATAGTGGGTATCGCCATACCCTCCATTTTTGTCATTTAAAAATTTCAGCGTAAGCAGGTCGGCATTATCATAACCCGTTATATCACAGTAGAAGGCCTTGATTAGAATATCGTTCCACCCTTTCACTTCAGTAGTTTCACCATTAATAAGATAAAAATGGCTGCCCAAATCTTTGCCAATTCCCGCATTGATATTCTTTTTTTGAATTTGTATGTTTGCTAGAGGCTGATCTTTGTTCAGCCATCTTTTAAACGGATCGCTTCTGAAGCTATCCCCATGGGTTTGGAAAGCTTTCTCATCGATTTTGATTTTCCTTTTAGAAATTTCACGCAGAAAAAAGTATTCATCTAGCCGCAAGTTTGAAATTTTTTCTCTTGTATATAAAAGTGAAGCCTCTTTTAGAACCTGGGAGTAGGATTGTTTTTTATATAAATAAAAAAGCAAGCTTCTGTTTTTGTAGCTCAACAAGTACGTTGTCTCGATTATAGCCAAGAATGAAAATATGATTATAAAAAAGATGACTATATGTTTCTTTTTTTTCACAAAAATATAATTTATAAACAATTTTTTATTTCGAATAGCATTTTAGGTCTTGCAAGCTTTTTCTAAAGACCTAATCCCTGAGCAGCACAAGGTATTTAAGAGAGCGCGCATAAGCGCATAAGCTTATCTTATCCAGTGCTTGCCCTTGATTTCTCTGTCATCTTCCTCTTTCTTCTCTTCAATGATTTCTCTAGCCATCTCTCTGAGTTTAGATAAATCTTCTTTGTTTAATTCGCTTGCTCTCGTAAGAAGATAGGCCCTGTTGTTTTTTAGCGAGTCTTCTATTACTTCAGATAGCAGCACATCTAAAATTGCACCAATTTTTGGTCCCGGGGCTAGCTGCAAATCTTTCATTAAATCATTGCCATTTATTGCTAACATCTTTACTGACACCGCGTCTTTGGAAACTTTTTCAATTATATATTCCAGGTGCCTTAGTTTGTAAGGCTTTGCCTTTGGCGTTCCACTTCCCAGTCTATCGGCGATGCGAACAGCCATTAAATCCTGCATATTTTCCAAACCAACTTTCTTTATTAGTCGCCGTACACTGCTTTCAGTTACCTCATCTGGGTTATAGTAAAACATGTGGTTATCGACTAAGAGTCTAACTTTTTCAATCACATCATTTGAAAATCGCAGCCTTGTGAGGATCTTGACTACTATTCTTGCCCCGACATGGTCGTGATTATAAAAGGTTGAAAATTCTCCCTCACCTCTTTTTGTCTGTGGTTTTGCGATGTCATGAAATAGGGCTGCTAAACGAACTTCCAATTTTTTTGAAGGACAATATTTTAGCGATAGTAAAAGATGTTTATAGATTGTATGAATATGATGACGATTTTGAGCAATTCCAACGCCTATTTCTAATTCAGGCAGGATAAATTTTAATAAACCCGTTTTTCGCATCATTTCTATGCCCTCAGCCGGGTTGTCGGATGTGATAATTTTAACAAACTCATCCTTAATTCGTTCAATTGCAACATACTTAATTAGCGCAGCATTTTCTTTTACTGCATGAAAAGTCTCCTGCTCTATCTCAAAGTTTAGCTGCGCATGAAATCTTATAGCCCGCATGATGCGAAGGGCATCTTCGCCAAAGCGTTCACTCGGATTACCAACAGTTCTGATAAGTTTTTTTTCAATGTCTTTTTTTCCATGAAACAGATCAACGATTTCAAAGCCCGATGAAGAATTAAGAGTCAACTTTAGGGCAATAGCATTCATTGTGAAATCTCTGCGACTCAAATCTTCAGCTAAAGTATTGGCAAACTTCACTTCATCTGGACGCCTTTTATCGCTGTACTGAGACTCTATGCGGTATGTTGTAACCTCCACGATATCATATTTTCTGTCTTCCTTTAAATTTCCATTTGAAATGAATTTAGCTACTTTTATTCCAACGGTTCCAAAGCAATTTTCATAGAAAGTTACGCGCTCAGCATTATTTTTTGCATCTTTATTCTCAAAGATAGCTATTATCTCTTCAGGTTTAGCATTTGTAGTTATATCCCAATCATTTGGCATGCGGTCCATGATTAAATCGCGCACACAGCCACCAACTACATATGCTTCAAAGTTAGCAGCTTCAATTTTTTTAAGTACTGTAATGACAGGTTCGGGAATTTTACGTAACATAAGTTTTTTATTGTGCCCCCGGCAGGAATCGAACCCACATTTTATCCTTAGGACGGATCAGCTCTATCCATTGAGCTACGGAGGCTATATTAATTTCATTCTTGCAGCTGTGTCGTCTTTGGTCTGGTTTTACATGGGTGGACCCACGGGGAGTCGAACCCCGATTTGATCCATGCCATGGATCTGTTCTACCGCTATACTATGGGCCCAAGTTAAATGGCTTGCTTATTACATCATAGCAACTATATCATCGCGGTCAACTATAATGGAATTGCTTTAATTAAAATACGCACAAAGTCAGTATCGCTGTTTATCTTATCTAAATATGCGCTATAATGGACACATGAGAAAAATGATTAAGAAAGTCGCATTATTTATGGGATCAAAACCAGATATTTGGTTTTTTTTCCTTTTCACTACTACGTTTACGCTTTCAGTGAGAAAGGTTGTATATTTCTTCCCCATCGAAGGCGCTTTCAACGAATACACCGGAGTATACATCTACCTATCTGATATCTTTCTATTTTTAACAATTTTTTATTGGGCATGTTCTATATTATACAATAATAAATATTTATTGTCAATAAAGAAAGCATTCCACAATTGTTCCACGTGGAACAATCAAGAAAAAATCTCCAAATTGTTCCACGTGGAACATATGAAGTTAAGCGATTGTTGTTCTGAGGGTGAGTTATGTGATGAGCGTTATGTTATTGTTCCACGTGGAACAATAACAGGAACTTATGCACAACTTGTTAACAATTACGTACTATTATTCCCTTTAATGCTAGGTTTATTTGCATTTTCTTCAATACTGTGGGCAACTAATTATGTAGTAGCCTTGCACAGCGCTATTAGGTTGGCAGGATTTATTTTGCTTTTTTATTACATATATTTCAGAATTGTTCCACGTGGAACAATAAAAGTACATAAAAAAAATTGTTCCACGTGGAACAATTTTAGAAAATTTTTGATAATTATTATTTTAGTCTCTACTGCCCAGGCATTAGTTGGTATACTGCAAGTCTTAACTCAACACTCTCTTGGCATAATTTGGCTTAAAGAAAGCATTATTTCATCGGAAATTGCCGGAGTTGCAAAGCTTATTTTTAATGAGCAGGCATATATTAGAGCGTATGGTCTCATGCCACACCCAAATATTCTTGGCGGATTGCTAGCATTTTCAATTTTGGTAACATTGTTTTATGTTAAAATGTTCCACGTGGAACAATGTTCTATCATAGTCGCTAAAAATGACGAAGAAGCTAAAAGAGCATATTGTTCCACGTGGAACAATACGCGGAATTTATTTAGACAAAGTATCTGTAAAATGTTCCACGTGGAACAATTTTGTTTTAAAGGCTTCCTTCTTTTAAAGAGTGCACTATTGTTGCAGGTTATAGCAATGCTACTTACTTTTTCAAAATCGGCTATTAGTGGCTTATTGATTGGATATTTTGTCTTAAATGCTACTTGTTTTAACGTAATTGTTCCACGTGGAACAAGAAAAATTAGAATATTGTTCCACGTGGAACAATTCAGACAAAAGATTTTGATAACACTGATTGGTGTATTTGCTTTTTTATTAACTAGTCCAAATTTCAATTCGCTTTTTATTAATAGCCTTCTTGAAAGAGTTACATATCTGAAGTTTTCTGTGCATACGTTTTTATTACATCCATTTCTTGGTATTGGTGCGGGACAGTTTGTTGTTAATATGCTCGGTAGTTCTATTGAATATTGGAAATATCAGCCAGTTCACAACGTTTTTCTTCTTATTTTAAATGAATTTGGACTAATTATCTTCGTATTGTTTTTATCTTTCATCTATAAATTATATCAGGATGCCACAATTTCGAGAAATTGTTCCACGTGGAACAATTTTAGAAGCAATCATTTGCAGGTTTTTGCGACTACAATTATTATCATGTTGATTCCTATAATGATGTTTGATCACTATTTGTGGGATATTCAGCAAGGAAAGGCTATTTTTTGGATCGTACTAGCTATAGCAGCTGGAACAAGGAATAGGGGTTTATTATAAAAAGATATTGTTTACAATAACTTAATTTCATGTTATAATATAATTAGAAATAACAATGAACGAGGTTTAATATTTGATATTAGTCTGCAATTTTTAAAACGAAATTTATAGGGGTTAATAAGATAAATATATTTATGTTATTAACTAATAATTAAGATTGATATAATAACTTATTTCAGGACTGCTCTGTATTGCTAGTGATGTATAGGAAATGTCAGAAGATGAGAATGATTGTCACATTTTGAAAAAAGTTGTATACTTTTAATATATGTATATAAAAATAAAAAATATAAAAAGATTTGTTTTGGTGTGGTCATGCTTCGCATTGGCATGTTTCAACTATCTTAACTATGTTAAAGCTGAAGATGTGAATAATGCAGCCGTTAGTTGTGACAAGACAAATGATAGCGATTGCGATGGCATGACAGCTTCTGAAGAAAAGTTGTATGGAACGAATTCTGAGGCGGCGGATACGGACGGCGATGGTTATTCAGATGGTGTGGAGGTTAAAAGTGGCTATAGTCCACTTATTCCTGCTCCCGGTGATAGGGTTAATTTGGAAAATCAAAATAATACGACCAACTCCGACACGCAAGCAAGCTCTTTAACTGAGCAATTTACGGAAGAGATTCAGCAATACGTAGATTCGAAAGGGTCTGAAGCAATTACCTCTGCGGATATTCAGGAATTTTCAACGACTGTCCTGAGTGATAAAATTGGAACTCCAATTAGTTTAAGTACTCTTCCTGAAGTTGATCGGTCAAAAATTAAAATTATACCGCAAGCATATTCTTCGCTTACTGAGTCTCAAAGAAAGGAGAGATTGCGAAATGATGCATCAATTTATATTACTAAAATAACTTACCTTGCAGCAAGTAATGCTCCGGTCTCCATCGTGACAATCGAAGATTTTCATTCCATGGTACGAAAGTTCGAACTTGCTGCCGCAACATTGAGCAGTGAAAATCCGGATTTGGAATATTTTTCAGATTTGGGAAACAGGTTTGATCTTCTCTTGAACCAAGTTTATGAAGTCGAAGTTCCAGAAACAATTGTTGAGCATCATGTAAAATTGATGAGGATCGTCATGGGTTTTCTAGCTTTAAGAAATGATAATTATCAGCCGCAAGATCATCTTGCAAGACAGTTAATGCTGACCAATGTGCAGAATTTGACAGATCTTACTGTTGATTTTTTACAGACTGACCTTGAGGGATATCTGCGCAGTTTGGAATAATATAAATGAACCACATTCACACAACATAAAATGAAAAAATATTTTTTGACTATTTTAATTGTTGCTGTTTTTATTTCAGCTACTCTAACGCAGAATGCGAGAGCATATGCTGGTATGCTTGACGTGGGCATTGATCCGGTAACCGGCGTTACTACTGCTGGATCTTGGGTTACTGAGTTGACCGATTTGGGTTCAAAGATTGGAAAATGGGTAGTTGAAACAGTTGCTGCAAATCTCCTGATTGGTATTAAGATTGCGGCACTAATGACTGTCCAGTTGGCAACGTCGATGATTATCGGTGGTCCTAAGGGGGATAGCATTGTGAGGGATTACAACAGCTATTTGCATATCGGTCCGGAACAACGAGCAATGGCACAAATGAACACTTTTTTTAATACCGTTAGTCGCGGCAGATCATCAACACTTAATTATGAAGGTGTAAGCGGAAATAATTACAATGGTTACATGAGACGAGAAGGTGAGCGCGCCATTGCTGGAAGTGGTTTTGAAACTAATCTGCAGGATTTTGTTGCTGGTCCTCGTCAAATGTTTGATTCGGGCAATATGCGTGGAATTACAGCCTACATGGAATGCGCAAATAATGTGGCCTGCTTTACTCTTGCTTCCGTTGCGAAGTATAACAATGAGGTAGCGAAAGCAAAAGAAGTTGCTAAAACAGAGGTTACAAGTAGTGGTTTTGCCCCACGTAAGGAAAATGGACGCATTACATCGCCAGCTGCTTTGGCTCAAAATGCTCTTACACAAATGGATGAACTGGGAACGAAAATAATCATGAATGCGCCTACTGACAAAAACGCCGACAAGAGTTCCTCGATAATTCAAATTGCTCAAGGTGCAGCAATTTCACTCGGAGCTAGACTTACTAATTATGCCGTTTCTGATGAGAAGGGTAAAGCAGCGCTACGAAATAAAAATGATCAATTTCCTTTTAGTTTGGCATATAGCTCAGTAGGCGGTGTTGGCTTTAATGCGGGAGGAGTTACGGTTGATACTGGCGTTGGCAAGTGGGGCGGACAAACAATGGTTGGTAATACTTGTGTAGCTGGAGGATTTGTCGTTGATAGTAAAGGTGCGAATGTCGTTGTGGATGGCAAAAAGCAGACTTGCACACCAGCAACAGCTGGAAGTATAACTGGACCATCTGTTACGAATCTAGCTTTACCTACTATAACCTGCACGCCTGATACTCCCGTCGGAGATTCTGCTTGTGAAGCCTTTGGCGCATTCAGGTGTGGTTCCAATGGACGCTGCGAGCCGTATGCTTTTGATCCTTAAAGTGAACTAGAGAGAAAAAAAGAACACCTAGTGGTGTTCTTTTTTTGTGAGGCAATTTGATTCGAGATCAGACAGTCACTTTTGCATCAAAAAGCAAATTTACCCAAATACTTTTGTGGTCGCTAGTGGACTCGAACCACCGACCCCCACAATGTCAATGTGATACTCTAGCCAGCTGAGCTAAGCGACCCCAAAAGTTTTTGGACAATAATGCTAATCAGATAGGTTCTGGTGAAGCAATGTTTCTATCGACTGCAAACGAATTTTCAAATTTGACAGCGGATTTCTTTTCCAGGGAAAGCTGTTGGAAAAAATAAAACCATAATAGTTGAATAAAAACATTATAGCAGGAAATAATGGTGATGGCTATAGTTAAGCTAAGAAAAGTGATTATAAGACCGATAAAAAATGCGGCACCCTTGGCAATTAAAAATAAAGATGTCAGAAGGGGTATAAAAGCTAAGAATAAGATTATAAAAAAAACGGCCAGGGTGCTTAATATGCCAAATAAAAAAGCCAAATTTATTATACCCATTTTTAGGCACGCACGCATATTTTTTTCAAAAAGGGCATAGGCCTGTTCCAATGTTGCTTTAAGGGACATATTGCCTAAAATGATATAAAGGTAAGCAAATTTTTTAAGAAAAAAAGCGATTATCAGTAAAATAAGTAAACCAAGTGTTGCAACTACGAGGAGTATGCCAGCTGGCAGAAAAGCATCATTAGAAAGTAAGAATAAAATGGGTAGAAAAAGCAGAATTCCAATAAGAATTACTGCCACATCGATAATAAGTTCCATTTTAAGCAGCGAGGGAAAATAGGAAAGGGATCGATAAAAAGTTGCTTTAATAGGAAGTTGTTTAAATAGTTGCGGATATGCGGCACTTTTTATTATTGCGGCATGAGACGAAATGTTGATAAAAATAAAACAAATAACTATAAATAAAAAAATAATATTTGCAGCGGTCAGAATTTCAGGATAGCTTGCAAAGAATCTAGAGATGCTATTTTCTGGAACGATTTTTTCAAATAATTTTTCCTGATACAGATTAAGATTTGATAACAATGAATTGAAGAAAATAAGTAAACCGAAAAACCAAAGGAATTTATTTTTCCAGGTTGTCAGATAGGCTTGCCTTATTATGTCGAAATAATTTATTGGTCGTTCCATAGATAATAAATAAGAAATCTAATGGAAAAGTATTTGCACGGATTGAGTAATTCTACAATCCTATGCCTAACTTATATTTTCATCAGAAGGAGCTCAAGATTTGAGCTCCGAAGCTGAAAACATTATATTTTTTCTTCTACCTTTCCGACTATCTCTTCATTTTCTTTTTCCGGTATCTTGATTCCAACAATTTTGTTGAATTCTTCTTTTTCAACGGTTTCTTTTTCAAGCAAGACGCTTACGATTTTTTCAAGCACGTCTTTATGGTCAGTCAAAATCTTTTCTGCCATAGTGGATGCATCCTGAATATATCGCGATACTTCCTTGTCGATTGCTTCAGCGGTATGCTCAGAATAATCCCTCTCCTCACTAATTTCCTTACCTAGAAAAACCATTTCTTCTTTTCTGCCAAAAGTTCTTGGTCCCAAGGTGCTCATTCCATAGCGTGTGACCATGGCTCTGGCCATGTGGGTAGCGCGCTCAAGATCATTTGACGGTCCAGTTGTCACATCCCCAATAAACATTCTTTCAGCCACATGTCCTCCAAGCAGTGTTGCAAGTTCATCCACGAAAAAGGCATGCGAATGAAGACTTTTGTCCTCTGTTGGCGCAGCCAATGTGTAGCCGCCAGCTTGTCCGCGAGCAATAATTGAGATTTTTTGAATTGGATTCGCGTTTGGTAGGAGAGCTCCAATAAGAGCATGCCCAGCTTCGTGATAAGCGATGATTTTCTTTTCTTTTTTATTGATCGCTTTCGATCTTCTTTCTGGCCCGAGAATTACTTTTTCAATTGATTCACGCAGCTCATCATTGCTGATAGTTTTTTTCGCTCGTCTTACGGATAAAATTGCAGCTTCGTTGACAAGATTGGCAAGATCAGCACCAGAAAAGCCCGATGTTCTTTCAGCTAAAGTTCTAGTATTAACACTTTCTTCAATCGGCTTGTTCTTCATGTGAATTTTTAAAATCTCTTCGCGTTCATTAATGTCTGGAAGGTCCATCACAACTCGGCGATCGAAGCGACCTGGTCTAAGAAGTGCTGGGTCAAGCACATCTGGGCGATTAGTTGCGGCAATTACAATAACACTAAGGTTGCTTTCAAAACCATCCATTTCAACTAGGATTTGATTTAATGTCTGTTCTCTTTCATCGTGACCACCTCCAAGTCCTGCGCCACGATGCCTTCCGACTGCATCAATTTCGTCGATGAAAACAATTGCAGGCGCACTTTTTTTTGCTTGTTTGAACAGGTCGCGTACGCGGCTAGCTCCTACACCTACAAACATTTCTACGAATTCAGATCCTGAAATATTAAAGAATGGAACGCCTGCTTCTCCAGCAACCGCTTTTGCGATTAAGGTTTTTCCAGTACCAGGTGAGCCTAAAAGTAAAACTCCTTTAGGGATTTTTGCTCCGATCGAAATGAATTTTTTAGGATGTTTCAAGAATTCAACAATTTCTCCTAATTCCTCCTTAGCCTCCTTAGCACCAGCAACATCAGCAAAAGTGGTGCGCTTGTTTTTATCCTTTGGATCAGTCATGCGTGCCTTGCTGAGTCCGAATGACAACGCCTGAGAATTTCCTCTTTGAGCTTGCCGAAGCATGAACCAAATGAAGCCGCCAATCAAAAGGAAAGGCAAAAGAAAGGGAAGTAGGATATTTTTAGCGAATGAACCAAAGCCTGATTCTTGCGCAATGTCTATTTTAACTTCCTGAAGTTTTGACGTATCAACTCCATAATTGCTTAGTGATTCAGTCAAAGCGCTTTGCGGTTCCTTGACAGAAGTTTCTTTTGTTCCATCGCTAAGGTTTATAGCGAGGTCATTTCCACTTACTTCGATGTTACTTACTTTGCCCTCATTGATCTGTGTAACTAATTCGCTTAGGGAGATATTAATCGGCTTTTGGGCAGGGCCGGTGTACAAGATCATGATTGTTGATGCCAGTAGAAAAAAGAGAACCACGAAACCGATATTTTTTAATAATTTTTCCATTGTTTTTTAATTTTATAAATTTAACAGCATATTTCAATGTTATCACCTTTTTTTAATATTTTCAAGCCGCCAATAAGGGCTTTGGGTGTCTTGCTCTTGGTACTTCTCATCACTTTCAAAATTTCTTCAATCTGATTATTATCTATGTTTTTCGTATCATTTTTTAGCAGTACAAAAATGTTTCTAAGCACTTGACGCTGAATTGTCAGGTGTTGTCCAAAAAAGTCATTCAAGTTAAAGTGGGCGCATTTGTTCCTACATACATTCTTGGTAAATCTTTCGGCATTTTGCTCAATAAACTCGTAATCATCTGCAACAGATACTGACCATTGACAGAGGGTACTTTTGATTGCGGGATTGAAATTCTTTTCCAAATAGGGAAGTAGTTTATGACGGATATTATTCCGGGTGAATTTTTCATCTAGATTTGATTTATCTTTCCTGAACTTCAACGAATTATCCTTTAAAAAAGTTAAAATTTCGCTTTTACTTGTCTGTAGAAGAGGTCTGATGATTTTGCCACTTTTCGGTTTCATGGCCGAGAGACCATTTAGACCACTGCCTCTTATAATACGCATCAAGACCGTTTCTGCTTGATCGTCTTGATTGTGAGCGACAGCGATTAAGTCGTAGTTCAGTTCTTTTCTTATTTTTTCAAAATATTCGTAACGAATGTTTCTTAGGCAATTTTCCAAGTTTCCTTTATAGTCACTCTTTTTTGGCTTAAGAGCACTTACTTCGATTCCATATTTTTCTCCGAGCTTCCTGACAAATAATTCATCCTTTTTGGAATCCTCACCTCTAAGATCATAGTTGACATGCGCAATATGAAGCTCAAATTTATATTTGGGACGCAAAAAAGTCAGAATATCCAAAAGACAAGTGCTGTCCGGCCCTCCAGAGACACCGATAATAATCTTTGAACCCTTAGTCCAGAGATTATTCTGAAATGCAAAGTTTTGAATTGTTTTAATAAATTGTGCCATTTCAA
>CAZSTB010000025.1:0-14834 GCA_964609855.1 uncultured Bdellovibrionales bacterium | reverse complement strand
CCTTTTGATATCTACGCTTGCTCGGAAATGGAAAATATTAATTTTTCATTTCGCTTGATAATAAAAAGCAACCATTCTTACTAGGTAAGAGGTTGCCGTTCCACAATTGAGGCACTACTAGAATTTAACAAATCCAAGGAGACTAAGAAAAAAGCGTAAGCCGCAATCTCATTCTTCCCCTGGCAAAATAGCTTCTTCATTAATTATCCAATACTTTTTGCAATGCTGACACATGTACTTATTAGACTGTTGGGTGTTTCGCAAAGTCATGTGACATTCCGGGCAGGAAAACTTTGATATAACATCCAACAGTGCTTGAATATCTAAAGGTTTGTGCAGGATATTATTAAACAATTCCCTTTTTGTAATCTCACTGGAGCTCAGGCCCGTAATTGCTACGATTGGCTGTTTGGCATGCAATTTTGTTTTCGCAATTTCCGCAGCTTGCGCGCCATCAATAATTGGGAGCTTCAAGTCAATTATCACGATATCGATCGATTCATTCAATTTTTTAAGAAGTTCCACTCCATCGGCTGCTACCTCCACAGAATAACCTATTTTATTCAAGAGCTTGGTCAATAATTCTCTTGCTTGGACATTATCTTCGCCAAGTAAAATTTTCATGATCCCCTCCTTTTTAAGGCAATTTTATAGAGCCGACCTTTATCGGATAATGATTTTTAATTTAAAAGAACTTTAACCAATAGTACAATAATTTTTATCTTCTATTCTTGCGAAAATTAGATTTAAAAACAGTTTTATCAATCAAAAATAAAAACTACCGAGCCTATGCTAGTAGTTTTCATTTTATATTTACGTAATCAAAGCAACGATGGACTGTATTTCAAGACTTTTCGCCATTCGTCCAGTGCGCCGATCAATCTTAAGCTATATCTTCCGACTATCATACGCCCAATGCAAAAGCGCCTGCCGTTGCCTAGTGTTACAGGCAAAATCATGAGAAAAACATTTATTCTTAACAGCCGAGTAATGCCGCCTAAAAGCTCTCCAGCGCTTAATCTGACGCTGGTCATCTTCATGTCTCCTACCCATAAAATAGCGGCAATACCACTGAAACCAGCCGCGAGGATCATCCTGGTGGATCCAGCCTTTTATTTTCCATTCAGAAAGAGATTGACTGGCGTTAACTCCGAAAAAATTTAAATTCTTATCATGGCCAGCAATTCCTGCTGGCAATAATTTTGCATTATTAAACCAATCAGCTGGAAATTCTTTCTTGCAATCGCGCAGATACCTGCCGCCGAAAACTCCAAGTTTCAACATCTGCTTAGGGGTAAGTTCCGGTTTGAAAGCAGGATCGAAATTCTTTCCCATCGGCTCAGAAATTTCATATCGATAACCTTTCTGCATTTTATCATTCACGGTAACAATCTTTTTATTCATAATTTATCGAAGAAATTTATGATATACATCTAAAGCAGTAGTGCTGGCTTCTGCTTAATAATTATAGCACGCTCGAAAGTCAAAGATTACCATATAATACTTACGCATATTTCAATTTACATCAGGAAATAAAAGAATTACGTAATTAATTACGTAATTCTTTAAGATTCGCGGGCAACATGAACTTCGCATCAACTACTTACCTGGTCAACTTCATTAAGCGAACGAGATGTGTATTTATTCAGTCCTTAAATTTACCATTAGCAATCGCAAACAAAACCTCTTTTTTATAAACTATATTTTATTAATTCGCATTAATTATCCTCTCTAATTTTTCTTCAACCTGCCTGAAATCATTAACAAATCCTGGGCAGAATTTTTCCAGATTATTTTTGAGCTCTAATTGCAGCTGCTCCCACGACATTTTTCTTATTTCAGAAAGTTCCTCATTAAGAATAGGCTCGGCATCAGTTTTGCCTAAAAATACTGCGCAGAAATATTTTAATTTTTCGCCGTCTCCCACAGCTTCGGCCTCCTGATAAAATTTATCAAGCAGTTGAAGTTCGCACTTAATACCAAGTTCTTCTTCCAATTCTCGAAGAGACGCATCTTCATATGTTTCTCCCTGCAATACTGCGCCCACTGCAGCCAAATCATACAGATTGGGAGAATATTTTTTATGAGGAGCTCTTTTGCAAATAATGAGATTTCCATCCGAATCACTGAGAAAAACGGCAGCCACGCGCGAAATGAATCCTTTCTCTGCTTTAAGGCTTTTATATTCAGCACCTATAACTTCGTCCTCTCCATTAACAATGTCAATTAAATGATCTCCCATATTTATTATGTAATTGCTTATACGTCCTATTTTACATCAATACAAATAAAAAACCACCCTGCTACAATATAGCTAATGGGTGGTTTAGTTTGATACACGCTACAATTACTTCAAAATCTCCCAGGCGCGATTAAAGGTGTCTTCTATTGTAACACTCGGGAGGAAATGAATCGGTATTCCGTCGTTCGCGTAACTGGATACTATTTGCATCCAGTCTTTTTCGTTTGTTCGCCGCTGATTGATTTTTTCCATCGTCATATCACGGTCAAGCAAGCGTTCTCTTATTTCACTCTCTCCTCCAGGTGGGTCAACGATGTAGAAGAAGACCACCTTCTCTCTTAACGTGTTCCAGTAAATGGGAATAACCTCTGGCGTCAATGACCTTACATAAGTTTTTCCAGCAAGAACATTGTGAATATATTCCCATCTCATCGCGTAATAATCATCTGTAATAAGTGGATTCGGACTCAATTTTATTGAAGAAAAAAACTTTCCAGCGTCAAAATCTGCAATGTACTCGCTTATACCTCTGTAATTGAATTCCCCAGGAATATCACTGCTTCTAGGCTCACGCGTCGTATCAGCAGCCATTATTTCAGCATCAGGAATACTGCTTAAGATCTTGCCACTTAATACGGTTTTGCCCGATCCTGAGCCACCCAGTGGTATTATCAGCTTTCCTCCCATTGACTTATCCTCCTATCTTATTTGGATTTTTCAAGCAATCCTATTTGCTATGTATTAAGAACCACAACTTTCAATTATACACCTAAATTGATTAATTGTCAATAGTAAATCAAAAAACACCTCCACAGAGAGATCTGCCTCCTTGATTTGAATAACAAAATCGTACCTACCAAACACGAAGCAAATAGTACAATTCAACATACATTAAACTGCGAGTCTGTTTTTTCTCCCCTTGTTCCCTCTTGGAATCTTCAACCAGTGGTTCAGATTTTGCTACTTCAGTGTTGGCAAACTCACACAATCTCTTTTTCATGATCTTCTCCTTGTTTTAATTTAACACACGCCGTGAATATAACATTCCAAATCGAATTTTTCAGAATTTAGCTTCTTAATTTGCATTAGAGAATGTTTGGTTATTTTCAGATTATTATCTGCAGATAGTTCTCTCAGACGAGTGTCTATCTCGACTACCCTGAGCTGCATGGCATTTTTTATTTTTCTGATTAAATTATCAACTGCTTTCTCATTTTTTTCTTCCAATTTTTCCAATTGTTTTTCTAATTGCCTTATGCTAAGTTTTTTACTACTTGTTGTTTTCTTTTTCATTAAATACTCCTTTTTAGTTGCCCCATCCGGCAACGGGTTTGGGTTTGATTTCCTTATTGCATTTAATACAAAAATACTTTCCATTCAAATGATAAACAATTTCTCCGCATTTGAGACATGTAATGTAGCCGTGCATACTCACCTCCTTTTGTTGTTAAAGAACCAACGCTATTTTGGAAATTTTTCAAATAAAAGGTATTAATCCCGTGGCAAGCCCCGAACCCTCTGGGTTTCCGCGACAAGCCGCGAGGTATTTAAACCTATTTGATGTCATCACTCGCTCGGAAACGAAAATTCATTTTCGTTTTGCTCGACTTTGTTCGACAATAAAAAAAACTCCTCGTCCTCACTCGCACAATGCAAAAAGCATCATGCGAAAGGACGAAGAGTTTTTGAAAAACTTCGTGGTACCACCTTTCTTTTGGAAAAAATAAAAACACCTCGGGAGGTGCCAGTAAAGTTCCACTCATCAACTCCGACTTACGCCGACATTGATTATCCCATGATTACGGAGGATGCCGAGTTTCCACTAACGCAGAAACCACTCTTTCGCAATTACTTGCAATAAGCTAGACCCAACCCCGAATTTCTTCGGGATCTAACTTGTGAGTTTTGTAATTTGTAAATTTCTTATTTGTAGATTATCAATCTTTGTTATTTTTGTCAAACAGGGTAAAATCGACCGTATAAAAATGCGCATAATCAAATACTTTTAAATTTAAGGTGAAACAAAAGAACTACGTAACTTATTACGTAATTTATTTTTAAGGGCCTGTGGCTGTATACAGCTAGATTTACCCAACGGCGATGAAACAATATCTTGGAAAATTGAGACAGGATTAATGCCGGATTACGGTGCGCAAGCACCTCATTAAAGATACTTCAGAAAAAGAAAAAACGACCCGATGCTATTAGGCGAGGGGCCGCTATTTTAGTACTGGTAGTTTCATGCTTATTATTTCTTTATTGGCGTGCCTGCTAGAAGATTATCCATCGTTATGGCTGCAATAGCATGCACCTCCCTGCTGTTTCTGTGGCATTCAGTCAGGAGAATACGATACAAACTCAAGATCATTTCTTTTTTTGCATCTTCAGATACTTCGCGCTGATAGATCTGAATTAGCGCCTCCTTGTCATCTTGGCTGTATTTCGCCGTACCTCTAATGTAATAAATCAAAGATTTCGCACGTTCTTGAAATAATTCAAGATTTTTTCTTTTCATGATTACACCCCCTTTTTTTTAATATAAATTCACTACTCGACCTAAAAGAGCTTCAAGAAATAATAAGATATTTAAATATAAATGTCAAACCAAAATGCAAAAGATGCCTCATTTTAAGGCATCTTCATTATTTGCACAGGCCATGCCTGCCAGTAGGCAGGGATACAGCCATGCTTGTCTGCCGATAAAGCAGGAGCAATATTTTGGGAAATTGGGACAGGATTGATGTTGAAATTACAGCAAGAAAACGCAACATTAAAGCAATCATTATGTCAGGAAAAAAATTTATAAGATCAATATCTTAACATACTGGATAAGTTACGATCGATTATATTCACTTGATAATTGCATTTCGATCTCATCAAATGAGCATTGTGCGGTGAAAATATGCTCAGGATTTATCCCCTCATTTAGAACGAAAATGAAGTCTTCTTTTGAATAAAATCCATCACTTTCCATCACAGATTCTCTGATAGAAGCGCTTTTAGAAAGAATACATAATAATTGGTAATCCCTATCTACTTCTCTTGTGTTATTATCTGGATGAGCTTTTGTTATGTGTTGTGTTCCAGTAAGTAAAATCAAATTTTCAAGATACGATTCAATCTGAGGAAAATCTGTCTTTGGGAAAATATGATGAACCTGAGTTGCTTGTCCATTTGAAAATTCATCCTTTACTTCACTGACACAGTTATACCTTTCTCTGATTAATCTTTTTGCTTTTTCAATTGTGAATTTAACAAAAGCTTTTCTGGTTTTTTCAACTTCCATTTTTGCCCTTGCTTCATATTCTTGTCTCGTTTCAATTCTTGATTTTGCAATATCTCTCCAGTTTTTTCTGTTATACATCAATTCATCATACCCAATAACATCTCTCGAAAAAACCCCACCTTTTGTTCCATGAACTTTTCTGGAATATGAAAGTGGGTTAATTATTTTAGTAAATATCCTCCTTACCTCGGTTTTTCCATTTATTGGAGTATTGTTGATGATGAATTCCTCGTATGATTTTTTAAGGATTTTAAAATTATCCTTATCGTTTTGAACAAAGAAATTTTCAAATAAGTTCCATATTTCGCTATCCCTTAAAACTTTTTCCAGATAAAGAATCAAAAAATTAAGAGAGTTTTTCTCTTTCACGGAAATATATTCTAATATTTTTTTATTTCCAATTTGGAAAATATTTCTAGTTCCGTTTTTATGACATTTCAAAACTTGTGCGTATGCAAGCATTTTCAATGGCTGAGCAAAGAACTTATCATATTCACTTCTAGCTTTAGCATTTAAAACATCTGGTTTATTGAAAATATCTTTAACATTCTCATTGGCATATGTGCTTGCCCAAATATCTTTTGTCGTAAACTCCTTATTGGTGTCTTCACCCAAAAATTGCAATACGCAATCAGCTATTACACACAAAACATCAGGCGTTACTTTTTGATCCATAAATCTCGCATCTCCAGATCTGCGAATATCAAGATTGAGCCTATAAAGATGTTCCAATATTTTCTGGTCCATAAATTATTTTTTAATTCCAAAAAAATAAACCGAATTACGATCAATATTAAGTGATCTTGTTCCTAAATTTCTTGAGATCATGTAAAATTTTCTGAATTCTTCCGAATTATAGTAACTTAAATCTTTTTTGGAGATGCTTTTATTAGCTTGCAATATTGCAACTGAGCCATCGGCAATTGAATCTTTCGGTAAAAAGCACGCCCTTGGATTATAAGTGAGATTAGGAACTAATACACAATTCTTCTTGTTTAAAAATTTATTAACAGCAAATTCAGAGATATCATCCGCGTATGAATCATATTCATCTATATCGATAATTTCATTATCGCCAATATTTCTTGATTTCAAAATTCTAATCTTTCCATTTCCAGCTGTGTGTTTTTTGGTTATACTTCTATCTCGAAAGGCTGAAAATATTCCAAATTCGTTTTCCTTTGCAACCTTGTCAAAAAAATCATTCCGATAAATTAACCACACTGGAAATTTCTTTGAAAACATGTAATCCTGTTTGAGAAATTTTACATCCTTGTTAATATTACTTTCTATTTTAATCAGTGAGTCCGATGCCTCTTTCTTTTTATCCAAAACAAAACTGATCGTTTCAATTTTAACATCATTGAAACCTTTTTCTCCATAATCAATCAGACTTTGAAATTTATATTTCGCAAGCAAATCTCGTGTATTATCAAATTCTGGCGCCGATAATAAACTTTTAGGGGCAATCAAAGCAATTAGATTTCCTATTCTCATTGATTCCTCTATGAAATATGAAAAGATATTGTTTGTTTTTTGGTTGTGTTTTCCAATCTTATATTCACCCAAAAGATATGGATTTTTTTTAACTTTTCCAAAAGGGGGATTTCCAACAACAATATCATATTTTTTGTTAAAATTATTCAAAAGGAAATCCTGACTGAGAAAATTTATTTCTACATTTTTAGGCTTTTTGATTATTTTAATTAACTCCTTTAGGATTATAATCGTATTGATATCGATATCCACTACATCAATATTTACCTTGCTAACTGATTCGTATTTCTTAAATAATAACGGGAGAAAATTTCCCACACCAACTGATGGCTCCATGATATTTAATTCTTGAAATTTTTCTGGTTCAGGAAGCTCCTTTACCAAGGAAAAACAGATGTCTTGCCTGGTATAAAATGCGGCATTTTCCGATCTTTCAGCATTTGCAAGCTCTGCAATTTTAAATAGATCTGGCAAAGAATATTTTTCCTTATTATCAACAATGAAACTGCGCAATCTATCAATTTCGTTCAATTTAAATTTATCTACAAGTTTGTGAACATCCTTAATCTTTATATTTTTTCTCGAGTCCACTTTCTTTATATTGAAAGCGATTTGCCTGAAAATTTCAGTTGGAACCGCCTCCCCGATTGATTGCCTAATATTTATTTCCTGCTTTGACAGAAACTTTCTTTTTTCTTCAATATTTAAATTATTCAACTCACCCAATTCAGATCCGACCCACTTAAAGGTTTCGGGTATAGTCATCATCCGCATTAATTCTCTGATACTGAAAACGCGATTATCTCTTGGATGAATTGTTGATTGACTTGCTAAAATATCATTTCTGGTATGAATACATGGCGCAACCTTATCCCATAAACATTTTTTATATTTATCACCATTTTTATTTTTATTTGCAATTTTCTTACCATCAACAATCTTATATGGTCGATTTGAGACATGATTATCAAAGGCGGATTCACCCTCTTTCAGATCCTTTATCCATTCGAACATGTGTTCGGCATATGGTCGAAAACTATGATAAATATCCTTATCACTTATCTCACCAAACACCTTAAGTTCAGGCAAATCACCAATAATGCTTCTTAAGGTTTTTTCACCAACCCTGTCGGGGAAAATGTCAAAGGGACTAATATCTAAAAGATCCTTCCTTGTACCAATAACTAAAGTTCTGGTTCTGCTAGAATTACTTCCATATTCTTTAAAATTGATAATCTTAAACAATGTATTGTACTTTCCACCTAAATTAAATTCGATTGCCTCTCTTATCTTCTTATCTTTCTTATCTATATCTGTACATATTGTATTCAAAAAAGATCTGACATTTTCAAGTACGAAGTATCTTGGTTCAATTTCTTTTATGATCTCCAAAGATTGAACGACCAAAGAATTTCTATTTTTTTCATCTTTCTTTTTATGATTCGCAACAGACATTCCCTGACAAGGAGGGGTTGCGATTAAAACATCTACATCCCTTTTTTCTTTTAACTTATATTCATTAATCAAGCCGAATATTTTATCCTTAACAATCTTGTCCTGAATATCTCCAGCAACATATCCAGATTCATTATTGCAAACATTGTTATGTTTTTGAACATTTAATCTTCTTTCAATCAATTCATTTGTTGCAATACAATTAAAATCTTCCATGTTAAATCCATAGCAGCCAACACCAGCACTACTAAAAAGGGAAACGTAATTCATTTTTTTATAATTTGTCATCTGTTGAAAAAACAGGCTTGGTTGGTAGCTCATGATGATATTATATCACTAGATACCGGATCATGCCTGTGCATAATTTATTCAAATCCCAATTTATTGCCTCATTTAACCAATAAATTCAGGATTTTTCCATGTTTTCATGATACCATTAAGAGAGTAATGGTTCAAGGCATAGTATAAAATTCTCACATTTTCTGATTTCGCACGATAGTGTTTCAACTCAGCAATTTTCCAAGAAAGCAAATGAGAATAATACCAACGATTACATCACACAAGAGACAAAACAAAAAAAGAATTACGTAATTAATTACGTAATTCTTTTTAAACTCACCAGTGACAGGAATTCCACGTCATTCAATCGCCGCCCATTTCGACACTGATTGGAAACCCAATCGTTATCACAAAGGTAGCGGCTTAATGCCACTACTTTTTTTATTTCTGTGGTATTATGTGGGTATAAGAAAATAATAAGAAAACCTATGAATAATGATAGAAACTCGGAATTATTAGCATGCTTTGATGTTAGTAGCAAACGCATCGAGCCACACACAAGAAAAGAAGTTCACGAACAGCCATTGCAATTTTGGCACGCAGTTACAAATATTTGGGTGATAAATTCAAATAACGAAATCCTTTGCACTCACCGCTCAAGCATCAATGAGGGCAATCCAAACAAATGGCAGACGTATGTTGGAGGGCACGTAAAACATGAGGACAGCTTTGAAGAAACTGCAACCCGCGAATTAGATGAAGAGCTGGGCTTAACTCCTGATAATGGAAAAATGATATCATTCAAGGAGGAGAAAGGTGAACCATGGAAACACATCACCGCAATGTTTGCTTTTTTTTGGGATGGAAAAGCTGAAGATACAAACGCAAAAGATGGAGAAATTGATGGAGCAAAATGGATGAGCTTTGAGGATTATATAAATGATTTTAATGTCAGTCCAGAACAATGGTGCAATAATATAAATTTTGAATTATATGAAGAAATATTAAAATTGAGAAATTAATTGCACGGGCGGCAGGAATTACCGTCATCAGTCGTTTGCCACCAGTCTCACCCAAAGCTCACCGAGGTGGATCGCAAGTTCGCTCTTTGCTCTGGTCAGCGTTGAATACCCTGCCTACCGCCTGCCTATCAGTAGACAGGGCAGGCGCAGGTCGTATTCCTCACATTCATCGACGCACGCTGCATTGTCTTTCTGCTGAAAGTCAATTTACTTAGCTTCTGACCGTTCGATTCCTGCCGCAAATACGAATAAAATTAAAAGCACCTATTTTTGATAGGTGCTTTTAATTTTATCTGCACGGAGCCATGGACATGACTAGGAACAATATTTTGGAAAATTGGGACAGGATTGATGTCAGATTAGCGTGAGCTCAAGCCTTATTACAGCAAATTTAGAATAAAAAAACAACGGAGTGATATTTCATCCACTCCGCCTCGTTTTTAGACTGGAATTTCGAAGACTTGCACATCCTCTTTCCACTCCAGAGAAAGCTGTTTAGCTCTCTCATCGGCTTTTTCACCAATGTCCATGAGATTTACCCCTTCAATTTCTTCACTGAAGGATCCGATAAACTCTCCTCTTTCATCCTCTTCTCCTGACCACGGCAACGCGTATCTTCTGAATGTAACTTTTCTTTTCATCTCTTTCTCCTTTTTCTATACTGAAATTGGAAAATCTATTATACACTTTTTTAGAGACCTTGAATCATATATCAATTGAGTTATTTTGTCAACATAAAACACAAAAAACGCTTTACTTAAGCGTTTTTAAGCTATTTTTGCACGGGGCTATGGATACGACTAGGAACAATATTTTGGAAAATTGGGATAGGATTGATGTCAAATTACAGCGCGCTAAAGCCTTATTACAGCAAATTTAGAAAAAATAAACCCCATGCCTTCGAAAAGGACATGGGGTCTCTTGTTGCAATTACATTGAATCGCTTTCATTCTTCCGCACCTACTTCATCAAAGGTGGGTTCATCCCAGACGCCGAATACTATGCGACTGACATCAAGGGCTGTCACCATAATGAATGGGTCAGGATTGGGAACAGCGTAATCACTGACAAAGAAAAGGGCTTCGTCACCGAATTTTTCCTGGATTTTCTGCACCCGACGAAGAATGTGGATGGGCACGGCCTTGTCATACGGACGGTATTCCCATTTAGGTAAATAACTTCCGTGACCAGTGTACTCATTTTCTTTAGGATTGGCATGACCTCTCCACTCCCAACCCTGCGGCTTGTCCTGTTCGCGAAGTGGTCTCCAAATCCACAATTCCTGCTGCTCCCTTGCAATATGAGTAAGGTATTTATCCACCTCTGCAAGGTTGTAGGTCGGAATCTTTTGCTCAACAAGAAAGCGCTTAATCTGTTCTTCGAGTAGTTGAGCGGGACGAAACCCTAACTCATTGGAAAGCTTTTCGTATGTCCCGAGTGGTATGGCACTCGTACGAGGAACCACGGCCGAGGGTCTTGACGGAGGAACAACGGCGCGAGATACTTCCTTTTCCTTTCTTTTCAATCCAAACATAGCATTCTCCTTTCTGGTTGTATTTTACGCCTGGTCATTTTTATTTTCCCGATTTGCCTTCAGCTCAATCAGGTGTTTCATTGCATCTTTCATATTTGCAGAAATCACTGACGGGCTATTGCGGATGTTTTCCAGCATTTCATCCTTTGTTTCAGGATCGGGAGTATTTACAATACGCATAGCTACTTCCCATGGAGTTTCTTCAAGTTTTTGAGAAATGCTACCCAGAACTTCAATGGCTTTTTCATAATTGCCATTTTCGAGACCATCTTCAGCCTCTTGGTAATTGGATACTTTTTGCTTATCCCTTTTTACTGCTTTTTCAAGCTTACAGCAACGACTCCATGGAAAACAGAAAATGCCATGCTTATGCGCACTAAGTTCATTTTCTGCCTCGGAAATCCTTGATTCCACAACACCCCTATTATATCTAAAGGCTTTTAACACCAATTGGACCATTGAGTCCATAAAAATCACCTCCTTGGAATATTAAATTGACAAGCTACTAGACCCATCATTCTATTACAATTTAAGCTGATTGTCAATTCATACTTGATATAAAAACACAAAAAACGCTTTACTCAAGCGTTTTTTGAGCTATTTTTGCACGGGATGTAGGAATTACGCATCACTCGTTCGCCGTCGCTCACTCATTCTTTGTCAGGGGCAGTGCTGAATGCTCGTATTCCTCGCATTCATCGGCGCACGCTGCGTTGCCTTTCTGCTGAAAGTCAACTTGCTTTGCTTCTGCCCGTTCGATTCCTACACATTCAATATAAAAATCAGAAAAAAGCACTCTTTAATGAGTACTCCTTTTCTGTTTTTGCACGGGGCTAGGGTATGCGCTTCGAACAAATATTTTAGAAAATTTGGATAGGATTGACGTCAGATTAGCGCGTGCAAGCGCATTGTTAAAGCAAATTTAAGAATTGAAAATAGCCTATCACTTTTAGCGATAGGCTATTTCTTTTTGCAATGATTTGCGGGTTCCCTCTGTCGCTTCTATTTATTTATACGACGTCGTCCACGGTGCGGAATTCATCTTTGTTGGTGGTTGAAAGGAAATAGCGAATATCCTCAAGAAACTCGTTCAAAATCAGCTCGAGACTATTAAGGTGAGCGATTTCTTCGAGGACACCTATCTTCTGGAAAGGCGTCATCTTTTCAACTGCATCTTTAGTGATTCCGCTTGGAGTTCCGAGAAAGTAGGCACCGAAGCAGTAGTGCAAATAATACTCAATCCTCTCGAGTTCCACCATGCGACGCATGTTTTCATCGGGTAGATGACGAAGAATTTTCTTGTAGATTGGAGCTTCCTTGTATTTCCAGCCCTTGGGCATTCCATATGTCCAAGTGCCGAAAACAAATTCTTCCCCCTCCTTACGGAAATAGAGCGTGAAATCGTACCCGAGTGAATTCGAAATCTTGAAAAGTACGCGCTCCCCAAACACTTCTGACAAGTGCTCATCAATGGGAACTTCTTCAAGCTTCACTCCTACTTCCTTCACAAGCGCTAACAAGTTAACCGCTTCTGAAGAATGTCCCAGCAGGTCAGCGAACCAGGGATTCTCCCTGATGAACTGCCTTGGTACATCGAACTCGTCTGTCCTGGCTTGAACAGCATTCAGGAGTGCTTGAGAAATGCCTTTAAGCTGATCTCGTTTGTAAGTTTTCATATCTCCCCCTTATCGGTGACTTTTTGTTGTTTAGCAACCAAATAGTTATTTGTAGCAGCATTCTAAACCCCGTGCAGATACAGAATGCCACCACAAATTTAATATTTCAAAGAACGTTTAATTATATATCAATTTCAATAAAATGTCAAATCTAAAACGCAAAAAGCGCTCAACAAAGCACTTCTTACTATTTGCACGGGGCCATGGATACGACTAGGAACAATATTTTGGAAAATTGGGACACTATTTCCATTAGATTAGGCCGTGCAAAGGCCTTATTAAGCAAATAAAAAAGGAGTCTATCTCTCGATAGTCTCCTATTCTTTTTATTGCTTTCGTTCAAGCAAAAAACGTTTTTGCACCCAGGACCTTGCCCCGAAGTTGATCAATGGATGTTAACTTTTCAGTTTCACCATTCACACTGAGGAGGCGTGCACCAACTTCAACAACGATGTAGAATTCCTTTTCATCTTTTGTGAAAGAAATGAAAAGTTTGGGATTTTTTCTTGAAGCCATCTGGTTAACACGAAAATTGATACCGTGTTTCTCCAGTCGACTTCTTTCTTCTGCAGAAAGAAGTTCCTCAAAAAGTTTATCAGCCTTATTGATTCTCTCTATCCACTGCCCATTCATAAGGTTTTGAAGAACATCGAATCCTGCAGGCGCGAACTTGAAGTTATGCTGGCAACGAACAATATTACAGCCACGACAAGTGATAGCCCGCATCTTATCCAAAAACGGTTGTCGCTCTTCATGTCCTGCAATAATTTCCTCGTCGGACATTTTTTCTTTCAGGAGTTCAAACATGAAAACCTGACAGAGAATCCTGGGTTCATCGCTAAGAAAACAATTGACCGGGAGTGCTTTTAAGAAACTTGCTTTTGTTTCCATGATTCACCTCGCCTTGTGAGATTTCTATATTCTGACGGTTGAATTTTTAAAGAATATCCTATTATATATCAATTTCAATAAAATGTCAAATACAAAACGCAAAAAGCGCTTAAACAAGCGCTTTTTTAATATTTGCACGGGGCCATGGATACGACTAGGAACAATATTTTGGAAAATTGGGACCGGATTGATGTCAGATTAGCGCGTGCTCAAGCCTTATTAAAACAAATTTGAACAAAAAAAAATAGGCCTTAACAGATCGCGTCTGCTAAGGCCTATAATAATGTGGGAAACAACTCACTCCTAAGCTTGAGGCGCATGCTCTTCTATAAGAGCACGAAATGCCCGTTTCTCCATTCCGAGCTGACGCGACCATGAGCCGAAAGTGTCATCTCGCGGAGCCATGTTCATTTCCGAATCGAGAGTGTCAATAGAAAAATGTATGCGCATGCCCATACTCTTTTCGCCCTCGTAAGGACGAACAATCTGAACAATACGGCGCCTGCTGTCACGAGTGAACACAAGCAGGCACTTTTCTTTTTCGCTAGCACCCGGACAGTCTTCTGTGACATCAACAACTTTTTCCGTCACGCAGTCAAGGTTCGTAGCTCCGTCATACAGTCCTGTGTCGTATTCCTCAAGATTTTCAATGAGCTGTGCCATCTTTTTTCTCCTTTGTCTTATGATGTGTGCTTCTTGAACAACAATAAAATATACTCCCATTTCATCCTTTTGTCAAGCCAAATTTAGAGCCTCATTCGAAGGCTCATTTCTCTATACAAAAACAGAGCTCAACTGAGCTCTGTTTAGCATGCACGGGCGGCAGGAATTCCCGCGTCGTTTTCTGCTGAAAACTCCTTGCCCTCGGCAGAGCTAAATGCTCGCTTACTCGCATTTATCTACGTTCGATTATTCGCCTTCGCTCATATCTCACTTCTGCCGGTTCGATTCC
>CAZSTB010000024.1:0-15193 GCA_964609855.1 uncultured Bdellovibrionales bacterium | reverse complement strand
TTTGTTTTGATCACATAGGTAATTTCCTTTTCAATAATTCTCCCGGTATAATTACGCTCATTATCAATTTCCCGCAAAGCCAGGATGTCGCCAATTTGGCATTCCCAATCAGCGAGTCTAAGTTCAAATTTTTTACTGCCATCCAATATTTTTTCAAAATATTGCGACAAAACTTTCTTTTCAATTCTCATAGATTTTTTTGAAATTTCAAAAATGGATTTTCCCCACTAAAAGTAATCTCTGGAATTACATTGTTCACTGTTCGTTTAGATATTCCATATTTCATCTCATATTGAGCATCAACTGCTCCGAAAAGCGCTTGATTGTAATCAAAGCCTAGCTTCTGTGTCACATTTTTCACCGCCTCTTCTGAAGAACCTTCAATTTCCACAAATGGTTCCAAATACGGCCATTCATCAATGCAAACTTCCACACCATCAAGATCCCAGAGTTCACGCTTGCTTTCTTGATAGGCTTTCTTGGTGCATCCAATTGCCATAAGAAAATCCTGCGCATTTTCAAAACTATCAACCTTAAGACAAATTTCTTTTTGATCTTCAATATTATTACTAGCATTAACAACTTTCAAGCTCATGGTTATTTTGTCACCCTCGTTTCTAACCCGCATCCATCCGCCCTCAATTTCATTTCCCCTTGGTAAATTAAAATTTCTCCTTCGCTGCATAAATTCTGACTTGAGCAATTGAGCGCCAGCCATTTTTAATCTGTTTCTAACTTCAT
The DNA here is from genome assembly GCA_964609855.1 of uncultured Bdellovibrionales bacterium. GTDB lineage: Bacteria > Patescibacteriota > Minisyncoccia > Moranbacterales > GWC2-37-73 > GWC2-37-8. The sequence continues at coordinate 14,452 of CAZSTB010000024.1, read as the reverse complement.
CCTTATTAATATTGGCAAATGTCGCTTCGTATTCTATTTGCATAAGATTTATTCAATTTCAATTCCAACTTCCTGAAGCATTTCAATGATATGTTCAGTTGGTATTCCTCGAAGTATATTATTATAACTACCAGTTATTGTACTTATGAATACCGCGCTATAATTTTCCAAAGGATCGAATCCATGAGCATGAGTCTTATATTTTTCAGTTTGATTCAGATATTTTTCTATTTCCTTGTCAGTATACTTACGCATAAAAGCTTCTGTTGTGACAACATCTTTTTTAACCACACCACTTACCTTATCAATCAAGTATATGCCAGTATGGAAACTAAAACTATTACCAGCCAAAGATTTTAATCTGTCGAAAGCTTCCTGTCGAGATTGCGGTTTTTCAAGTATCGTCCCGTTAAAATATCCGACCGAATCAAAGCCGACTATAACACCATCTTCGCACAAGTTAGCAACAGCCTCAGCTTTTTGCTTCTCCAATTCTTGAACAAGTTCTTGCGGCGTATTCGGCCTGCCTTCAAATTTTTCATCAACATTACTCCCGATGGCTTCGAATTCTACACCAATTGATTTGAAAGCCGCTTGCCTATACGGCGAAGTTGTTGCAAGAATAATTTTCTTCATAAGGTTATTATTTTATATTATTCAAATTATCATCAATAACCATGTCATACATGGCCTTGATTTCATCAAAATATGACACCTCGGTCGGAATAGGATTAACAAGAAAGATTTTTTTATCGTTAACGTGCGCAAAAGCAATCTCCATTAAAGTATTTCCACCAATATAATTTTTAATACCCTTTTTATCAAAATTCAAAACCAATACCGCATCACTGCTGCAAATAGCATTGTAATACCATTTTATATACCCTTGAGCTTTCTTCGCTTCAGCATGTTCCCCATTTTCGACCTGCTTCCAAATTTCTTGCTTCTCTCCTTTAACGAAAGCTTCATAGTCAGGATGAACAATCGCCTCATGTCCAATAGCAAATAACTTATCTCTATATTCTAACATTTTTTCCTTAAAAGCAGAGCTTCCGCAAATTGTAATTCTCATAATTATTACGTTATTAAATATTGCCATTTACCTCTCTCCAAAATCTTTCAAAAAATTCTTTCATGAAAACATGCCTTTCCTTTGCCATTCTCCTACCTTCCATTGTTAGCATTCTGTCTTTTATATATTTTAATTTTAATTCATATTCCAATGGTGCCGTATCTTCTCTTGTGAATGAAAGGTTTTCTTCTCTTTTTGCCAGCATTTTCTCCTTGCCAGTACACAATAAGCCAGATGTGATACCCGCAAACATAAAAACTCTACCGATACCAACCGCGCCAATTGAATCCAGCTTATCTGCGTCAAAAATAATTCTTGCTTCTAATGACTTCGGTACCTCGGTTGATCGATTTCTATGACTAGATATGCAATGCAAGATTTTTACTATTGTATTATCCTCCAAACCTATTTCTGCAAGAATTTTACCGGCAATATTTGCGCCAGCTTTTGCATGACATATCTTACCCCTGGATCTCACCTCATCGTCTCGTCCAATATCATGCATCAAAGCTGCAATTTCTAAAACCAAAGCATTTGCATTTTCAACCCTACCGATATGCAATGCGATTTTCCTGACACGTTCAACATGTGACCAATCATGACAACCATCATTTTTATGGTTAAAAAAATTTTTGGATCTTTTTTCAACCTCATTGATTATTTTTTTGTCATTTTTCATATTTCAGATTCTTACACATCACTTAACTTCTTAATTATCCTTTTCAATAACAGCATCTTGATTATTTTATTCGATTCAGATCTCCATTTAAAATAACTGGCTGCATTGCAATAAGTTCATCAGTATATCCCATCTGAGGAATTGAATTTAAAAGAAATATTTTCTTATTAAGAACATGTGCGAATGCCATTTCTAAAAAAGAATTTCCGCCAATGTAATTTTCTACACCGTTCAAATTATTATTAATTATCAAAACGCCGTCACCATCATTAATTTTTTGATAATAATCGCGAATAAGGTCATTATTTATCTTATTTTTTACTGATTCATTATGGACATGATCTGAGGTATTCATTTTTGCGTATTCCTCAGTATGCCTAGGTATGATAACCTCGTGTTTCATGTTTTTCAAAATTTCACTCACTTCCAACATTTCTCTTGAAAGTTTCATGCTCCCGCAAATAATAATTCTCATATTTTTTATATTCTTTTACATGCCTCGAAATGAATTTTAGGGTTATTTTCATCCAAAAACCGAAATGACTTTATATTTACCTCTTGTACAAACCTCTTTATTTTCGACAAAATGCACCACTTCAATGATCTGAACTATTGCTCTTGGCTTCGAGAACAGACCACCTTCACTTGTAGTTTCAATTAATTCCACTTCTCCCTTGAGATAATAAATGCGTTGTTCTTTTTTAAAGAAATTGTAAATTTTCCCAACCTCCAATTTTTCAGGAATGCATTCTTCAATTTTTCTTCTACCCTCCTTGAATTCAGAAATGTCACGAAGTGCTAAATCTGGATTAAATTCTACCGCAATACCCATATTTTTTAATTTAAAATTATAAATTTAAAATTTAAAATTATTATATAGCTATCCTGCCCAATAATTATTTACCCACAAAATTATATCGAGCGCAAAAAATAAAGTTGAAAGCAAAATCCAGCCAAGCTGCAAATTTCTATCTTTTATTTTTGCCAGCAAAATGAAAAGTGGAAACATCACTAAACTATAGCGCCCAACACTCATCAATGTTCCCGAGGTAAATGCGGCAAGCAGTGTCGTGGACATGAAAATCGCATAAAGCGGCGAAAGCTTTTTATAAACCAAGACTACTGCGGAAATAATGAAGATTGCCAGAAAAATATCTATTGCCATGTTAGCGATAGAGGGGTTCGAGAAGAAAGAAAAATGTTCCCAGTTTATTGAAAAGGATCTCCCCCAATTACTTTGAATTTTGAAAAATAACATTGGGTCGCCAAATTTCCACCAGTCATATCCTAAAAACATAAAAGATCCGAGTGGCGCAAAGCAAACAGGAATAAGTTTTTTCCAGTTTTTTATTTCAAGCAGGTTTTTCCAACCATTGAGTTCCACGATTTTCCATAGAATCGGCAGCGCTAAAAAGACGCCATTACTATGCGCCAATGCTCCAAGCAATGCAAAGGAGCCAGCCAGATAAAAGTTTCTATTGAAAGCGTAATAGAAAGTTGCAATTGTTAAAAACAAAAAGAGCGACTCCGTATAAACCACATTAAAGAAAAAGGCGGTCGGAAAAATCAGCATCAAAAGTATCGGAAGCTGCGGATCTATTTCAGGATGAAATTGTTTTACAAATTTATAGAAATAAGCGCAAGCCGCAAACAAAAAAGCCATGCTCAAGACCCAGCCGGCTAAAACATAATTTCCAAAGAAAACTGTTCCTAAAATTTTTATCAAAGCTGGATACAAAGGAAAGAAAACAACATTTGCCAAGGTGTTATCAGTTTTAAGATAATAACCGTTATTAACAATATCCAAATACCAAAATGAATCCCAGCGGTTGTGCATATCAATCAAACCAGAATCTTTTGCCACCGGAAAGCTTTCTGGCGTAATCCAGGTGTAGGACGTATCTGGAGTTAAATTAAAACGGTTAAGTGCAATAAATCCAAAGAGATTAACAACAAACAACCAGATCAAAACAATCAGTAATGTTTTTTTCATTTCAATTTATTTTTAATTAATTTCTTTTAGAACCTTTTCTATCAATATTTCAATGGGTTTATTTGTTTTTATGCGTACTTGCTTTCCCGGCATCGTAACGTAGTCATATTCCGGACCTTCTGGATGATCAATATTCCGCTCATTGTCACAGTGCGCATAATGTCTTTCGCGCTCTCGGAATCTTCTTTTGCGCTCTTCAAAATCAATTGAACAAATCACGCTGTATAAATCAAGGTTATATTTTTCTTGCCACGCTTCAAATATAACACCATCTTCTGGGAAATAGAAAGGTGATTCCAAAATGATGTCGATTCCATTTTTCAATTGATCTTCAGTTAGGCGCATCGCAACATCAACAGATGGTTTCCCGATGCGCTTACTATCTTCAAGTGAAGATAATTGCATACTTTCAAACAACCTTTCCTTAATGTGATCTTTGTGAATGCAAGCAACTTTTAATTTTCCAGATAAGGCGTTTGCAAATGTAGTTTTTCCACTACCGGGAAGTCCGCAAACTATTATTAATTTTGCCATATATTTTTTATTTTATTATATCCAACCTTTTTTCGACAACGCTTTAATTACAGCTATACATTGGATCTCCTTTCTTTTCTCATCATCAGACAAAACACCATCCAAATCAACAATTGCTCCAACTTTTTCCTGATCAGTTATGATAAAATTTCCGCTGATAACATCTGCAAGTTCTGATATATTCTCAATCGCATTATTTTCAACAATACATTCGCTTAAACTCTTACTATCAACAATTTTATTTTTAAATTCGCCCTGTCGAACCCAAATTGGAAAAACATCCAACTGACTATTCTGCTTAATTAACTTAGTTGCATTAACTAAGTTTTTCAGCCTATCCTCTACAATAATAACTTTTTTGATTCCTTTATTTGAAAATTTTTCAGCTATAGCCAACACGAAATCCATCTTACCCTCTGCAGACACTACAGAAAAAACATCCCTGTGATCCGTAGATCTATCCTCAGCAATAACCTTTCTCATTTTATTGTAAAAACCAGCAGAAGCTAATTTGTGAAGCTGCTCTCTTGATCCAGGCAAATCGAGCTCTGATACACCCTTAGTATCACCATCTGTCCAGATAATAGTTTCTTCACACAGTTGCATCAATTGAAACAACTGCTCTCTCGCCTCTAATGGGACACTTTCGCTATAATCAACTTCCCTCGTTAGTACATGACGTATTTTTTCAACAAATTCTTCAAGCTTTGGACTATTTTTAGCAGTAACACTCAATGACTGCTTCATTCTGGCTATTTTATCAGGAAATTGTAAAGAGGGATTAATTAACTGCTCAACATCATCAGGTTTATAGAGACCAGCATATAAATTCACAGCTGTTTGATATAAATTAACAGATCCCAATCTTTGACTAGTTTCCCACCTGCTTATAAGCAACTTCTCATAAATCAAATCGTAATCTGGATTTTTTTTAACATCATCATTTGATAATTCTTTTTCAACAGAATTAAAATTGCATTCATTAAAATTCCTCATACAACATTTTCCTTAATTAAACTATTAACCAAGTCTTCTATTTGACTATCTATTTCTTGTGAAGTATCTATAGAAAAAAATATTTCTGGAAGCTCTAATGATTTGTGCAACCTTTTTCTTTCAAAATATCTCTCCGCTCCAACTCGAGATAGATTCAAGGCAGGATTAATTTCAGTTTCCTTACTGCGCCTATTAAGACGGTCCAATATTATCTCTTCTGGGCAGACCAGTTTAATTAGAAATAGCTTTGCACCATATTTATTTGCATTTATTCTTGCAGTTTTATGAAACTCAATAAGATCAGCATCAATAATGTGACTTATATTATTTTCAAATAAATAGTTTGTTGATCTTTCAGCAATTTCTTGCACGAGATGTTGTGCAGGACTTGCTCCATCAAAACCTTTTTTATTCAGAAAACGTCTAATGCTGTCATTGCTGGCGATATACAAACCCAGTTGGTCTGCAATTTTTTCCGCAACATATGACTTACCAACACCATTCAAACCAATGAAGCCCAGAATAAATAATTTCTTAGCATTGCGAGATTCAGTAAATATTGTGCTTAAATACTCATTAACTAATTTTTCAACATCAGTCATAAATAAAAAAGTAAATAATTATTCTTTGCTTTTCATCGGTGGAAAAATCACACATTCGCGGACTGATTTGTTCATGAAAAATGCAAAGAGCCTCTCTGAAAATCCAAGACCAAAAGCGTTTGGCATTCCATATTCCAAAGCCTCAAGAAAATCTTCGTCAATCATCTGCGCTTCGGCATCACCCTCTTCTCTCAGCTTCATCTGCGCCTCAAAGCGCTCTCGTTGGTCAATTGGGTCATTCAGTTCAGCAAATGCATTACAGAGCTCTGCCGTACCTGCCACAACTTGAAAACGCAAAACCTTATTTGGATTTGTCGGATCTTTTTTGGCTAGCGGTGATACTTCAATCGGATGACCAACCAGCATGCAAGGTTGTATCAATTTCTGTCTCACTGTTTTTTTATAGATTGTATCAATCATTTTTCCCTTTCCGGCAGCAGTGTCATATTTGATTTTCAATTCTTCAGCCTTGGCGCGAAGATCTTCAACAGTCACATCGCCACTCAAATCAATTCCAGTTTCTTTTTGAAAAGCTTCGAAATAATCAACATGCGGAAAATCTGCGTTCCAATTGATAACATTTCCTTCATATTCATGTTCATATTTTCCAAGAACTTTAAATGCAATTTCCTTATACATTTTTTCAGTCATTTCCATGCCCATTTGCAGGTCACTATAAGCCCAATAAAATTCCATGTGATCGAATTCTTGCAGATGCGTCCTATCAACTCCTTCGTTGCGGAAAACACGTCCTATTTCAAAAACTTTCTCATATCCTCCAACCAAAAGTCTCTTCAAGGGAAGCTCCAAGGAAATGCGCATGTAAAAATCTTGATCAAGCGCATTATGATGCGTAATAAACGGTTCCGCATCCGCACCGCCAGGAGTGTGTTCAAGCACTGGAGCTTGCACTTCCAGAAATCCCTCGTTTGCTAAAAAGTTTCTAGTTGCCTGCCAAAAAATATTTTTCTTTCGGAAAAGTTCGCGCGTATCAGCATTTGTCATTAAATCAAGATAACGTCTGCGCAAAAGCTCTTCTTCATCTTTGATGCCAAAATGTTCAGTTGGAATTGGACGAATGTTTTTCGATAGCATTTTCCAATCCGTAACTTTCAAGGATTTCTCTTCCGTTTTAGTAATAAAAAGTTCCCCTGTTACCTGTACAAAGTCACCAAGCTCAACATTTTTCGTAAAAAGTCTAAACAACTCTTCCGCCATGTTTGCTTTATTAAAAAACAGCTGCATCTTTCCAGATTCATCTTCGATGTTTGCAAAAGCAGATCCCCCCATTGGCCGCATTGACCGTACGCGACCAGCGAGTGTGACTTTTTTCTCTGCAAGTTGCTCGAATTTTTCCAAAGCCTCAGCATTGCAATAATTCCTCTCAGTTTTTTCAGGATAAGCATCCATGCCAGCCTCCCTGATGTTTTTCAACTTATCAAGTTTAGTTTGTAAAATATCTTCTCGTATCATGATTATTATTTACTTACGTAATTTTTAATTTTTAATTTTGAATTTTAAATAAATTTCTAAATGTTTCATTTTTTTAAACATTCAGTCATCCAATTTTTGATTCAAAATTCGAAATTCAAAATTCGAAATTTATTGATTGTTATTACATCAATAGTAGCTTATTATAGGCTTTTTGGCAACAATACAGGGGACATTTGCATTTTGTATTTGCATTTGCATTCCGCATCTATCCCGCGCAACATGAAGTACGTTGGCGAAGCGCAAGTGATGAGCGTTAAAAAATTTTGAAACGTAGCGGAGCGAAGTGTAAATTTTAGCGAAGAACGCAGCGCTTGCCACAGTATCTTCATCTTGTGCGAAGCTTTCTTTGTAACTTTCTTTCGGGGGAAAGAAAGTTAATTCGATTATATGTTAGCAATATGTATTAAAATTGAATTCCATTCTTACATAAAAAAATTGAACTAAATCCTGGATTCCGGATCAGGTCCGGAATGACATAAATACTTAGAATACAAAAGGAGCAGCTTAAGCTGCTCCTTGAAGATTCATCTAGTATGAAAACTATTTTACGCCTACAATCTTGTAAGTAATAACACCCTTTGGCGTTGTAACATCCACAGTGTCTCCAGCATCATGACCCATAAATGCTTTTCCAAGTGGAGATTCGTTTGAAATCTTGAAGTTTGCAGGATCCGCTTCGTTGGAGCCAACGATTGTAAATTCCATTTCGCTACCGTTAAAGCTAACTTTCACAATACTGCTCATCTGAGCTCCTTTCTGAGAATCATCTCTTTCAACAACCTGGGAATTTTTAATTACCATTTCAAGTTCGCCAATTCTTGATTCATTTTCATTTTGTTGTGATTTCGCTTCAGCGTATTCAGCATTTTCGCTCAAATCTCCCTGTTCTTTAGCCTCTTTAATTGCTTGCGCAATTTCTTGTCGTAGCCGCGTCTTTCGGTCTTCAAGCTCTGTGCGTAGCTTTTCCAGACCTTCTTTGGTGATGAATCGTACCATACTTCTTTTCTTTTTAGTGATTAAAAAATGTCGCCAGAAGCGACAAAATAATATTTTTTAGCTAAATACAAACAAAACCATAATATCTAAAAAAACTCGCCCTGTCAAGGTTTGTATTTCTATCGATATATTACCTATTAGGATTTAGAATATTCCACCCAAACCAAAACGCATCAAATCATGAACAACAAGATACACCATGAGCACCATCAACAGAAAAAATCCTATCGTATGAAATGTGCCTTCTAGTGATTGACTCACTGCGGAGCCTTTGATTTTTTCAATCAAAATAAACAAGATTCGCCCGCCATCAAGCGCGGGGATTGGCAAAATATTCACAATTCCTAGATTTATACTTAGCAATGCGGCCAATTGAATCACTGAAGCAAAGCCGAGCGCTGTTGCCTGCTTGGTGTAATACGCAATGGCAAGCGGTCCCCCGATATTTGATGCATCGCCAGCAAAAAGACTTTTAATAACCACGCCCATCATTATCAAAACATTCCACATAATTACCGGCCCCTGCTTAATAGCCTCCAGCCAAGAATATTTAACGAAGACTGTTTGAGCAAGTCCAATTCCCAAGAGACCCTCACCTTCAGGAGCCTCAATGCGAGGAACTCCCACAAATTCAAACTCTTTCGAACCGCGAACAATCTTCAAGGCAATTTCCTTTCCCTTATTATCAGCGACAAATGCCTGCAGTTGCGCAATATTGGCAAAATTATCAGCGCAGCGAGCATCGCTACCCACGCAACCAGTTACAATATCACCCTCCCTAATTCCCATTTCATATGCTGGGCTTTTCGCAACAACTGAAGCAATCTGTATTTTTGAAACCTGAGCGGTTGTGTCATTTTGATCAACCTCCTGATTAATTCCCATAGTAAGAAGCCAAGAGAATAGGATCCAGGCTAAAAGAAAATTCATAGTAACACCTGCCGCTAAAACTTTTATCCTAATCCAAGCTGATTTTGAAGCGAAGCTATCTTTTTCCTTCTTACCCTCCCCGTCTTCACCTTTGATTTTCACAAATCCACCTAGCGGAAACCAATTCAAAGAATATATCGTATTTTTTGATTCGATATGCTTGTTACCAATAACAATTTCCCATTTCCCTTTTTTTTCATTCTTAAAAACTCCCATTGCACGTGGAGGAAAACCAAATCCGAATTCATCACATTTTATTCCATTCCTGCGAGCAACAACAAAATGACCAAGTTCATGGACAAAGACGAGAATACCAAGAATGATTAGAAAAACTAATAATGTCAGCATAAGTTACTACTACAAAAATACATCCATGAATCATGGTTTATAATTTTGAATTTTTAATTTTGAATTTTTATTCAATTTTTAATGTTTTAATTTTGAAACATTCGGTCATTCAGATTTCATTCGAAATTGGAAATTCATAATTCGAAATAAATTTTTTATAATTCAATATAAATCTTAAAATTTGATTTAAAATTAAAAATTAAAAATTTCAAATTCGCGCAGCGGTTTTATACTGTCATCACTTCCACTTCCTTTTTCGCGCGCAATTCTTCAATTTTTTTGTTGTATTGTTCTACAACCTCCTGCATTTTTTCCTTTCCAGAAAATTTATCATCCTCGCTCATTTCGCCAGCCTTCTCCGCATCCTGCATTTCTTTTAGCGCACTTTCACGCACACTTCTAACGGCAATTCTCGCTTCCTCTGCTTTTTGATTTAAAACTTTTACCATTTCTTTCCTACGTTCCTCTGTCAGCATCGGAAGATTAATCCTCACCAGAATACCGTCATTTGTAGGACTTAAGTTGAGGTCTGAATTTCTAATGGCTCCCTCGATAGCACCCATAGCACTCCTGTCCCATGGTTGAATGGTGATCTGTCTCGGTTCAGGTGTGTTAATCGCAGCCATCTGTTTTAATGGAGTTTTCGTTCCGTAGTAATCAACCAAGAGATCCTCAACCAAAGAGGGATTTGCGCGCCCAGTCCTCACTTTTCCCATTTCACTTACAAAATGTTCAATTGTTTTTTCAAGATCCTGTTTTTTCTCATTTATGATTGCATTATACATGACTGTAATATTTCTTAATTATTATTATATTTCTCCTTATTTAAATTCAAATATTTCTTAAAAGCTTCTCATTCCGGCGTATATATTATTCGGATTTGCTTGATCAAATCTTAGCACACTAACATCTTTCGAGGTATCCAATTGAAATGTCGACCAAGTTGCACCGCCGTCGGTAGATTTATAAATAGCTTTAGCTGCCGAGTATATTATTTCTCTAGAGTTTCGAGGATTTATCGCAATTGCGCGCACAGGGAAAGCTTTCGAACTTTCTATGATATTTAAGGAGTTCCATTTACCGGAACCGTCTCGCTTGAAAATTCCAGCGCCTGTTCCCACATAGATGACTCCACCCAAGTAGGGATCCATAGCTATCGTGAATACACTTGAGGTATTTTTAACTGGGTCAATCTGTCTCGTTATTTCCTCAATACTTGCACCCGCATTCCTGGTCTCAAGTAAGCCTGCTTGAAAAGCTAAGAAAAAAACATGCGCACTATCTGAACTATCAAAACTAATATTACTTATCGGCGCGTTCAAGGGAGTAGCAATTTTTAAATTTATCCAAGTTTGACCTCCGTCTGTGGTTTTAATTATCATACCTTTACTAGTACCTGCATATAGCACCTGAGGGTTTGATCTGTCGATTGCCAGAGCAGAAATTGTCGTGCCGTCAGCTGGCTCGGTATAAATCTCTCTCCACTCCTCGTTTTCATTTATACGCTTATAAAGCTTTGCTCTTCCATTGAAAATTCCACTGCCATACATCACATTAGGATCTCGAGGGTCAAAAACCAATCCATAAGCCTTATCAGCATAAGCCACATGAGCCCAACTTTCGCCGGCATCTTTAGTGACAAACAAACCATTTGATGCTGTTGCTAAATATAGTATGTTTGGATCCGTTGGATGTGTCGCAATATTTAAAACATCAATTCCGGCAATATTTTTCTTTTCATCTATTTTCATTTTTGGATTCCAAGAATTTCCGCCGTCTTGAGTTTTTATCAGCGTTGCATTTGCCATAGTACTCTTCGTCTTAGAGATAGCTCCTGACAAACTACAGCCGGATAACAGAAAAATTGCTCCAATAATCGGCACTGCAAATAGAATTCTTTTCATATTTATATTTTGATTTATTCAGTAAGATAAATACAGTATAGCAAATATAAGGAAAAAATCCAGAACAAAAGGCATCTCCTTAATTTTCAAAAAAAGAACTTCAAAGTGAAGTTCTTTTTTGAATATATGTGCGCCGTGAGGGATTCACGCCTCGCTTATTTGCCGTCGCAAACTCACTTGTTGCCCTGGGCAGCGCTGAATGCTCGCTCGCTCGCATCCATCGACGCACGCCAAATTATCTTTCTACTGAAAGCTGATTTACTTAGCTTCTGCCCGTTCAAATCCTTTTCTTAAATATATCAAAAAATGATTCCGAAAAGGAATCATTTTTTGAATATCTGTGCGCCGTGAGGGATTTGAACCCCCGACCATCGGCTTAAAAGGCCGCTGCTCTACCAACTGAGCTAACGGCGCAACTGTCAGCTTTGTACAACAAGATTTATTATATCAGAAATAAAATACTCGTCAACTATATCCAATTTAAACCTCTTTTCATATCATCTATCTGCCTTTCTTATTAATATAAATCAAGAATACCAAAGGCAATGCTAACCATAAAAACTGAGCCCAGGGTGAGGAAAAATAAAAGAGAGCGTCCTTAGAGACAAATTTAACAAGCGTCTTATCACCTACGAAACGCACTAAAATACTAGCAATCAACCCGACTTCCAAAAAACTCATTACGAATATCTGCCAATATGCCAACCCGCTGCCGGAAAGATGAATATCAAAGGTATATTTACCCATTAAGGTAAACAGCACGATAAAAATCAAGAAAAGCATAATCAAGAGATTACTATTTGTTCCCACAATATCCTTTGGAAAAGTCTGAGCAAGTGCGAAAGCGATATAAATGTTAATCAGAACACTGTGAAGACGAAAGCGACCCACCAAGAGCCAAAAAGCAACCGTGACAGCCAGTAGTACCAGAACCAGGGTAACTAGCTCAGCAAAACCAACAGAAAGCCCAAAAGTGCGAAAAACTTTTTCTAATTGCATATTTTTAATTTCAAGCGTCATCATAAATGACAACCTTTTTTTATTTTTTTACGGATAAGAATATTATACATCCTTTTTCAAATTTCAACTATAGACAAATGTGCGTTCTTCCGGTACAATTAGCCATATTATGAATAAATTTGAAAGAAACAAAACTATCTTTTTCTGGACACTTGTGGCCCTTTTTTGGCTTACCGCAGCTATTATTATCGGGTATGCTTTCGGCTACCGCTTCAGCTTCGAAAAAGGTGTTTTCGTATATGCCGGATCCGTAACACTTGAAAGCACGCCTCGCGAAGTTAAAGTATATATAGACGGCATACTTATGCCAGCTAAATCTTTCAATGTAATCAATAATGCCTACCATATCGGCGGAATTAAACCCGGGAGTTATCTTCTTGAAGTTAAGGCCCCTGGCTTTCAATCATGGTCAAAAAAAATCTCAGTTCATAGTGGAATTTCTACTGAATTCTGGAATGTTGTTCTGGCTCAAAATAGCTATGCCAGAGAAGATTATGAATCTCCCGGAATCGGAAAATTCTTCATTTCACCTCGCAAGAATCTCGCCGCTTTTTCGCAGCAAATTGACAGTGATTTTATCGTAAAAATCTTCAATCCCGGAACATTGGAAATGAACCAGGTTTTCGTAGCTAACGATTACAAATTTACTGACAACAATAAGGAAAATATTGAATGGTCTCCTCAGGCACATCGAATTATCATCCCAGCCGTAAATGATAACGGCAAGAATTATTTCGTAACTACGATTGAAACCAAGGAAACTTTAGATCTTAAAGCGCTTACTCAGGCTGAAAATATCTCACATGTGCGTTGGGACCCCAAGAATAAGGATGTGCTTTTCTATCAATCAAATGAAAATCTGTTCCGTCTAGACCTCAAATCAATTGATGAAAGAAAAATGGTGGCTGAAAACATTGCCAGCTATGATCTCTCACCGAAGGCTCTCTATTATTTCAGACTTCCTGAGGGCATAGTATATAAAACGAATTTTGACGCAACAAATAATCCCGAGCAAATTACAAATTCCGCCCCGGAAAATATGACTGATGATTCATATCAAATCATTGTTTATGACGACGATCGCATCGTATTCTTGAATATGAGCAACAGACTATACATTTATAATGACGGGGGAGATGGACTACAGTTTCGCGAACTTTCAAACAATGCACTTGGGTCACAGTTCTCTGATGACGGAAAAAAATTACTCTATTGGAATGACCATGAAATCTCAACCTATTTCGTAAGGAAATGGGAAGTTCAACCAGCCAGAAAGGAAAATGAAAACATGTCTATCACTCGCCTTTCTGATAAAATCGAGAACGTGCAATGGATGCGCGACTATGAACACGTTATTTTTACCAGCAACAAAAAGGTTAAGATGATTGAAATTGACAACAGGGATCGTCGCAATATGATGGATATCCTATCACTCAATGACAACAGCTCGATTTTGGTAAACAACTTCACAGATAGCAAACTTTATTATACAGAAAAAAATGACGAGGGTCAGATGTCGCTGCACGCCATCTATTTCCCTGAACGTACTACTTTCCTTGGGGATTTCTTCCAAAGCGAAACAACCACTGAAGAACAAAACTAGCTGCTAGCTTCCCAGCTTTTTAGGCGTTAGCTTTTTAGCTTTTTAGGAAATTCAAACCGTAATTGAAAAGAAGCCAGTCGCAATGTGATGCGTGGCTTCTTTTCGTATCCAGCTTGATACGATTATTTTGATATGGGTGGAGGGATGACAGCAAATGGATCCGACACGGTTGTCTTATCGATCCTGGAAACGTCCTTCAGCTCTCCATCAAGAAAGATTATATGACCGTCAAATCTAAACCGCGCATCCCCTTTCACTGGAACTTGCCTCAAATCAACATC
>CAZSTB010000023.1:0-16360 GCA_964609855.1 uncultured Bdellovibrionales bacterium | reverse complement strand
CACCTCCTTTCTAGGGAGTTAAGGTGCGGTTGATGTCTTCGGACATTGACCAAAATCTAACGGTCGTTACTTTGATTTATCAAAGTAAAACTTGTTTACTACATTTATTTGGGTAAACAAAAATTTCTTACAAACATACCATTAGGACTAGCCACAATAGCTTACGATTAGCTATGTGAAACAAAAACATTAATCTATATTTCTTTAGAATTTTAAGGATATATTGGTTAGTGTTTTTTTTTGTTCTTTAAGATTTGCTGCCGGGGATTTAGGATAAAACTATAATTGCTTGATGCTAATCTATGCTGTGTAGGCAAGGTGTGGGAGGATTTGCTACCCTCTCGGAAAGAATTTGCTATTCTTTTCCATTGGTACTTTGTCGAAAAACTGGATTATGTTGGCTATGCAAAAGTCATTTCATCGCATGCGTAGATTTTATTACTAAATTCTCGGGAGCAATTTATTTACGATTTACGGGCGGAAAAAACTCAGTGGTAGAGTGCTTGCCTCATTGGCAAGAAGTTGCAGGTTCGAATCCTGTTTTCCGCTCCAAATCGTAAAAGAAAGTTTGTAGGGGCGTAGCTCAGCGGTAGAGCGCCGGAAAACAGAAGTGCGCGCATCCGGTCGTCCCATGTTCGAATCATGGCACCCCCTTCAAAACTTAGAAGACGAACCTTGTCTTCAGCCCTAGGACTTCTATTGAAGAAGTGCGACGTATACAAAGTGATTCCTCCGACCGCCCCTCGGACACACTTTGTGCTAAGCACCTTCAGTAGAAGTCCTTTTTTCTTTGACAAGAATCATGCATCATGTATAATATAAATACACAAGATTTTATTATCTTGCTGTAGGCATGAAAACACTTTTTCGCGAGAGTGTTTTTTTGTTGTGGCGAAAAAATATTGCCACCCTGCAGCCCTACTCCACTTTTTTCAAAATATCGGTATTTTTCAGTAACTCCCTAGAACGCGATTGGTTCCAGGGAGTTTTGGCTTATTTATTTTGTATCAATTCGCAATCAATTTTGGTTGACTTTTCTATGTCTTCTGCTATGATTCCTTGAACACAAAAAGACGGCACATTAACAACTTTCGAATAAATGGGAGGGTATATGATAAGCAATAAACTTGAGTCCGAGCTGAGAGGAACTTTACACGCAATCCTTATTGGTCTGTGTCTTGATGGAGAGTGCTATGCTTTTGCAATAGCGATGCACCGATGTCTTGGCTGGCCAATGATTGGCTTAATGCATGGTGAACTCATCAGACATGCTGCAGTAACTGACCCCGATGGAAACATCTGGGATTGTCGAGGTGAAATCAGCAAGGAGGAATTTGGTGAGCCTTTTGGCATAAAGTTTCCTTATGAAACCAGACCGATAACTGAAGAGAAGCTGAAGGCTGTAGCACCTTTGTTGTCTAATTACGAACCATTCATTGAATCTCTCTCCAAAAAGGCTCAGATGGTTTGGCCTGAACTTCCGTGGAAGTCGGATACTCTCGTTATGAGAGTATGAGCTTTTGCTGAGGAACTTGAAACCCTAAGTCGTAAGCATGGCTTGTGGATTTACGGAAATTTTCCAGCAACACTTCCAGCTATCGCAGAAAGAGATGAGGAGGAAAAAGGTTACAATATAGAAACCGCAATGGGTGGTTATATAATTAATCGGTCGTTTAAATAATAATTTCAACAAGGAGGCGATAATGCCAATAACGAGAATAATTTATACAGAAAATGTAGAAAACACCACGCCTGAGGTTTTGCAAATTCTTCACAACATACTTCAGGAAATAATCGCAACTGAACTTTCAACTTCCGAAGTAATACTTAGCAGTGACTCTGTCGAACTCGTTTTTGAAAAGGGTCATTCTCTGAATCGTGGCAAGGACATCAAAATTCTTGTCGACGGAAACGATTTCGCTGAGCGTACTGACAATATTCAGCAGAGAGCTGAAAAAATCGCTAGCAGGATTAAAGATGCACTGTCCGTTTTTCTCTGCATTAACAGAGCAGGCTTTATCTACATCACGCTTCAAGCAGGTGGTCTGGGAAAATTCAACTTCTAACAGGGTCTAAGGTGATGACATGCCGCGGGTAAAAATTGTTCACACAAGAGAGGTTGATAATACAACCAAGAACAAGCTCAATGCAGGACTTCAGGAAATTATCGCAAAAGCACTCAACGTTCCTGATGTGAAAGGTGCTCAGCTCTTTGCGGGAAGTTGAGTTAAGGCATCCATAAGAGGAACATAACAATGAAAAGATAAAGGAGGATGTTTATGCAACGCCCATCATTGTTGGTTATTGTGAGACATGCTGAGTCAGAAAGGAACAAGATTAGAGGAGGAAACATTTATTTCAATGATGACGATGAAAGGACGCCCATTAAGGGAATTCCTGATCACGAAATACACATTACTCCTGAAGGAGGGGAGAGAGCAGAGAAAACTGGAATTGTTCTTCGTGAAAGATTTGGGATCTTTGATTATGCCTATCACTCGGGATACAAAAGAACAATAGAAACGTTGGATCAAATGCTTGCGGCATATCCCGAAGTAGAAAGGAACAAAATCAGGGTCAGAATGAACCCCTTCATTCGGGAGCGTGATCCTGGCCATGCATATGATATGACCAAGGAGGAGGCCGAGAAAAACTTCCCCTGGCTGCCAGAATATTGGCAAACATTTGGCGGTTTTTTTGCTCAGCCGCCAGGAGGAGAAAGTTTAGCCAAGGCAACTGAAAGAGTGTACCTATTTCTCAATACACTTTTTCGTGACAGAGCAGGAAAGAAAGTACTTGTGACGACCCATGGCGGTACTATTCGTTGCTTCAGGTTCCTATTGGAACACTGGGGTTACGAGCAGGCAATAAAATGGCCTCCGGGGCAATCGCCAGCAAACTGCGGTGTGACTGTTTATGAATATGACCACTCTACGGAGCGGTTAATTCTCAAAGAATACAATACTGTTTGTGAATAAATAAAAAAGATGCCACTCCAATGTAGTGGCTCAAACAAGGTTAGATTACGGGGTAATGTGGAAACACTTACCCCTCTTTTTTTATTATTTTTTAATGAAAAAATGCACATGAGGAGAGTATACGTTTTTATGATATAATGAATCAAGCAGGATAAGCGTTAGAATCTATTTATCAGTACAACCATGAGTATTGAACAGCCTCAAGTTGTAGCAACCCAGGAAAAAGAAAAAAAGAAGGAGCTTTTAGAAGAGCTTGCTTTTATTGTTAGAACAGTTAGTGGAAAGTATGATCTAAAAGTGACAACCGAAGTCTCACTAGCTGATCAGGCTCGCATGGCAGGGCAAGGAAAAGATGCCCATAAAACCTGGTATAGAATGTCAGAGCATGACCCTTTAACGAGAAAAAAGGTTGGAGAATATGTGCATATTCCCAAAGAGTTTGAAATGAACGATAATGCTGCAAGAGGAATTGCTGCTCATGAAGCGGGACATGTTAGAATCACTCGTTTCGGTGAATTTATCCCTGAAAAGGTAATGCAAGAAATAGGATTTCATTCTTTGATCGCATCCGTAGAAGAACGTCCCACAGACCAAGTAGTAAGGGAAGTTTTTCCTGGCGCCGGCATTTGGGTTGATGAAGCAAGAAAATATTCAGTAGAAGATGGTAGGCAGGGATTAGAGCAATCAATTGAGTTAGGTGAACACAAAGAAATGCCACGATTTCAACAGTTGGGAAATCTAATTGTTTATGAGCCTCATTATGCGAAAAATGGTATTTCTACTGATACTTATAGTCAAGAGGTGCTAGATGCTTATGAGAAAATAAGAAACAGTGTTGAAAGAATTGAAAAAGCCATTCCTCCAGATAACAGCAGTGAGGAAACAGTTTTGAAATTTGCTAAAGAAAGATACAAAATCCTTTACAAAGAAGTTTGGCCATTAATGCAGGAATTAGTAAAGAAAGACATTGAAGATGAAGAAGTAAAAAGAATGACAGATTCTGATTCAATGGAGGACTTAGAAAATCTAAGAAAACTCATGGAAAATTTGCCAGCTGATTTACAGAGGGAATTTCAAGAAGTTATTCAAAAGAAAATTATTGAAGAGATAAGCAAGCAATTAAGAGAGGCAATTTTGAAATATTTTAATTCGCTACCTAAAGAAGAAAGAAATAAAATTTTAGAGCAAATTAAAGAGGGCCTTGAAGGTAAGGAGGACATACTTGTTGATCAGCTAACGGGTAAATTTGGCGATCCGGTAGAAAATCATGCCGCATCTAAAAAGAAAAAGAAAGAGGAAGAAAAAAGAAAAGCTGAAGAAGAAAAAAATAAAGCTGAAATAGATAATATTGATAAGAAACTTGAACGGATCCAAGCTGATCTTGATGTTTATGAACAATTCTATAAACAAGTGCATGAGCTAGACGAGCAGTTATTTGCGAGACTTGAAGAAATATTTGTGCCAAATATTAAGCATAGAGTATTAATGAAATCTAGTGGTACGAGAATCAATATTTCAAAAATCTACAAATGGGAGTCTGCTCGAAAGGCAGGAGTTAAGTCCTTGGATAATAAAATTTTTGAATCAATTCATCGACCGGAAAAGGCTGATTACGCAATAACATTGTTAGTCGACTTATCTGGCTCAATGGCTGGGAAAATAGAGGAAACATTCAAGGCCATGGTTCTTCTTGCCGAAGTTCTTAATCGGCTTGGAGTCAAAATTGAAATTCTTGGTTTTCAGGATGAAATAATTCAGTTTAAATCGTTTGAGGAGGAATTGAATGATGATATTCGTATCAAAATGAGTGGTATGCTAAAGGAAGTTTCAGATAAGAATCCAGGAGGTCACAACAATGCCATGCACAACAATGATGGGCCATGTCTTGCGAATGCTTCTGAGAGACTTTCAAGTCAGTCGAATAGGGAAAGTTTCTTATTAGTTTTTTCTGATGGTATGCCTACTGGACCCGGGTCTATTTTTGAAAAGAAAAAACCTGAGGATTATTTAAATGAAGCAATAAAAAACATTTTAACTTTAACGAATCATAAATTAATTGGACTCGGCCTAGGAAAAGGAACGGAACATGTAAAGAGATTTTATCCAACCTCACTGCCAAATATAGATGTTAAACAATTAGCGGACGTTTTAGGTGAATTAATTGAGGATCTTATAGTTAATCCAGAAAAGTATGCTCTTTCTCTGGATAAGTAATTTTGAATAGGATGTTTTCTTTGGTATAATTAATCAATAGAATTTTATTTACATGGAAAATACAAACGAAGAAAAATTAGATGATTATATTTCTTGGTTCATTGATGATTTAAATGAGTCAATTGTTTTTCCGATTGGCGCAATTATTTATTCAGCCGAATCTCTAAGAAAGATGGCGGAGCTATTAAAAAACAAAGGAGTTGTTCCTTTGCGATTCTCTACAGATGAGCATCCTGATTTGACTATTGAGAAACTTTTGAATTTTTTTGAAAATGGTAAGACTGTTGCTTTATTTATTGGAAATGAGATCCCACGAAAATTGCTAAGCCAGTTAGAGGAAATAAAAAATGGAAAAATGAATGTATTGTTGGCTGGTAAAGAAGAGGCATCGGTATTGAATCCGATTCCAGACGGCGCAAAATTATTACTGCTCGTTGATCGGAAAAATTTTGAAAATTTGGGAATTGAGAAATTAGCTCTTTCAGTTTGCAGAATGGAGTAGAAAAAAACCTCACTTCTCTTTGAAAAGTGAGGTTTGTGTCGGTCGAAGCACTTGTGGGTTGGCTGCCCATGTGCACTTCTAGCATGGCTAGCTAAAAGTGCCTGGCTCCTTCCTTTTTTTGTTAAATAATTTTTAAATTCGCGCTCCTAATCGGTGAAACACAATGGAGCTACGGGTGATACGGGGTGCTGCAAATTGCAACCACAATGCTACTGAAATTAACTTCCATTATACACCTTAATTGTTAAAGAACTGTACTTCCATGGTTGGCTACCTTTGCTTCACGACTTGGCTAGTCGCTGGCTGGCTCAGGGTGGAGCCCATATTGTTTGTCAATTTATCCTACTAACAGTATATACTAGCATACAAGAATTAATTTGTCAATAGCTTTTGCATAAAATTAAAATAAAGGCTTAAATAAAGCAAAAAATAAACCATTTAATATTTAACATTTATGATGAGTCCGGAAAGACCACCAATAACACCTCCAACTACTGAAACCGAAAGAAAAGACATAACCAAGAATGTTGTTTTCATTAAAAAAGAATTGCCAGGTGGTAAATTTGAATATCGCAGCAGTGACACTTCAAGAAAATTGATGGTTCTTGAAGATAGTTCTTTTAATCCAGTAAAAGGAACAGAATATGATATTGAAGTCGTGGAGGATACTAAGCCAGAAAATCCTTTTGCTGGAAAGTATATTGTTCGTATCATTGGAGAAGGCGGCGTTCCTTTTGAATTTGTTCCTGATGAAGAATCTGAAGGATTGCATGCAATAGAAAGTAATCGAAATGGTGATTCATTATATATCCTTGAGACAGAAATTCCCATCAACAAGCGCGAGGGAAAATTAGTGCCTCCAGCTGAAAATTTCAAACATTTTACATTAGACAAACGAACACTTGAAACCATTGAAAAAGTTGCAACTGCAGTTGAATTGAGACAACCATGCTTGCTTGAAGGAGAGACCTCCACATCAAAAACTAGCAGTATTGAATATTTAGCGATGCGTTCTAATAATCAAGTTGTTCGTTTAAATATGAATGGGCAAACTGATACATCAGAGTTAGTTGGAAAATTTGTGCCAAATGATGGTCAGCTTCAAATTGAATTCGAACAATTGTTATCAAAACCAGACGTCCTTGATAGAAGATCGGTGGAAATTCTGCAAGCAATTTTAAAAGAAGGAAGATCTCTAACTGTTCTAGAATCACAAAAGATAGCAGAAATTGAAGGAATAAAAATTCCAGAATGGAGATGGCAGGATGGTCTTGTATCAGAAGCAATGAAAAAGGGATATTGGATCATCTTGGATGAAATTAACCTTGCAGAACCTCAAATTCTTGAAAGATTAAATTCAGTTTTGGAAAAAAATGCATCTATTATTCTATCTGAAAATGGCGGAACAAGAATTGGATCAAGCGGGGATTATGAAACGCATGAAGACTTTAGAATTTTTGCAACAATGAACCCCGCGGAGTATGCAGGTAGAACTCCCATGTCTCCTGCCTACAAAGACAGATGGACTAGCTATAAATTTGTAGAAATACCATCAGAAACAGAATATGCTGACATGATGAAGCTCATGGTTTATGGAGAACAACCGGAGGTTGAAATTGGTGGCAAGAAATATGCTGGCGAAAAAGGTGATCCACTGTTTAATAAAAGCGCTGAAGTTCCAAATTTTCGAAGCTTTATTTCAAAAGTTGCAAAATTTCAGTCATCACTTGAAAAACTTGCAAGAGAAAGAGTTATCGGCAAAGGACGAAAGGAAAAATATGTCTTTACTCGCAGGGGTCTTATTGAATTGCTTACTTATCTCGAAACAAAAACAATAGTAACCGATAGGCAAACTGGTCAAAAAAAGGATATGTTGTCTGACCCTAAGGAAGTAGCGCTGAGAGCTATAAAACATTGTTTTCTTGATAAAATTTCAAACGGTGAAGATTCAAAAAAGGTCATTACCCAGCTAAAGACTATCGGTATTTCTGAAACCAATTGGACGCATAATTTTAGCTAATGTCGCTTTTGTGCGCTAGAAAATATCCGATATTTATTCAATTTTCCCTAATCTCCCGCAAACACCTCCTTTCTAGGGAGTTAAGGTGCGGTTGATGTCTTCGGACATTGACCAAAATCTAACGGTCGTTACTTTGATTTATCAAAGTAAAACTTGTTTACTACATTTATTTGGGTAAGCAAAAATTCTTATAAACAAATCAGTAGGACTAGCCACAATAGCTTACGATTAGCTTGCTTTTTGTATTGCTGTAGGCATGAAAACACTTTTCGCGAGGTGTTTTTTTGTTATGGCGAAAAGTGAGATTAAATCATTCTTTTTTGTGATAACTAGTGTAACTCCCTAGAACGAGGTCGTTTCATGGGCGTGTTTTTCAGCTTTTTTGAAAATGTCTTAAACTTGACAAATCTGTGATAATTAGTATACTTACAAGTCATAAATGACATAGTAGTAACTTGAAAATTTAGGTTTGAAAACTATATATATCAGATTGGAACCATAACGAGCTCAATGATAAGGAGATACAGAATGAAAACGAAAAAGAATTATTTGATTGTTGATTATACGGTTGAAGCAAATCTGAGAAGATTATCCAGTTCATATCAATACTATAATGAGCCTGAGAATGTTATTGATAATCTTGAGATTTATTCTACTGCCAAACCCCAGACAGGATTTATGGCATATCAAGAAAGGAAGGATTTAATAATAGCAGAAATGAAATTGGTGGCCAATAGATTTGGTGCTGTCGTTTCTTTTGAAACAAATTATGTCAAAATAGAGGAAAATATTAAAATATTTGACCTTGATAAGATGGGCGAAGGTCTTGCATTGAAGGGTGTAAAAAAACTGCAATTGGATATTGGATTTCTGGAGGAGCTATTGAAGCTAGTAGCTAGCGAAGAGAATGTGATTTTTGGTGGATGGTCCAAGGTGGTCTTTGCTGAAACTATTCTTCGCCATAAGCAAAGCGGAAAAATGTTTTATCCAGTTTTGGTTTGGGACTTTGTAGAAGACTGGGCATGGACGGTTTTGGAAATTTCATAAAAAATTACTGGAGGCAGTGAATAATGAAAATCATAGTCGTTCAAGGCGAAGACATTGTACTTAGGATGGTTAATAATGCTGTTAATTGCTTTAACCCTGGACGAGCCAGTGAGATTCTTTTTACTTCCTTTCCTGCCAAGGTTTTGGAAGAGATGAAGGAGCATGAAGATGTGCTCATAATCTCAGGTCAAAAATTTCACGATGGTTCAACTGGCGTGGAATTGGCTAGAATGGTGAAAAGCATTAAGCCTGAGGCTCTTTTCTTTATCTTCAGCTCAACGCATGAACCTAGTAAAGATGTTGATGGTTACATTCACAAGCTTGGCGGTAATGAGATGGCGTTGGCGAAAATCATCGCCAGTGACCTTACTGCTGACACCGCCAAGGAATCGCTGTCTGCGATTCAAGAAAACTAATAATTGACCAAAGCAACAATAGTCGTGAGTCTCGACTATAAATGACCTGTGTTTTGCTTAACAGCACCAGGTCATTTTTTATTGATTTACATTGCTTTTTGAGGTATGCTCAAGATATATAATAATACATCTATGCAATCAAATATCATATTTATTGAATCCGTCAAAGAATTCTCCCTTGAAGAAAAGAAGAAAATCTTAGCAATTATTGAAAGAGTTTTTAATATATCAAAGGAAGAACTTGGAATAAAAACTAATGTTAATCTTACATTGTATCGCTTTGGAAATCATAACAACGGTTTCACAAAAGCAAAAGATTGGGTTGAGGTCACACTGCCAAAAGGAAAAATTGATTACATCGATTTAGAAACAATGCTTTTTCATGAAATGCATCATATAGCTAGAGGATATTGTGGCTTATTGGAAAAGGGCAAACACTATTTATTGAACTCTCTTTTTTCAGAAGGACTTGCCACAGCTTTTGAGGTTGAGCATGCTTTGCCAGGCAGAAAGATGACACATGATAAATATTCTCTTGCTATAATAGAAAAATGGCTTCCAAAAATGAAGAAGGAATTTTATGACACAAAAAATTACAACTACAGTGGTTGGTTTCAAGGCAAGGGTAAACCAAAACAACTAGGTTATAAAATTGGGAAGTATTTAGCGGATGAGGTGAGAAAAAATAATTCGCAAATGTCCCACAAGGATTTAGTTTTAAAAAATGCAAAAGAATTATTAAAATTAAGTAAGGTTAAAATTTGATTCAATATTATATGGAACCTGAAATTAGATTAGCTGTGGTTGAGAATTTGAAAGAAATTCAAGGATTAAGTCTTTCGCAATTTGAAAATGAATTAAAAGAAGAATTTGATACAACCTTAAATCGTGAGTGGTCCTTTAGTAAGGATGGAGAGGATTATTTCAAAAGGAGCATCATGGAGGAAGACAGGTGTGTTTTTGTTGCCATTATTGATGAGAAAATAATTGGCTATTTGGAAGGTGGTATAAGTCAATGCGGCTCCAATAGAATGCTGTCAAAACTTGCAGAATTGGAATATATGTTTGTGATGGAAGAATATAGAAGTTCTGGCATAGGAACAAAACTTTATCAAGCGTTTGTGGATTGGTGCAAAGAAAAAGGAGCTAAGAGATTACGTACAGAGACATCTGCTAAAAATGAAGACGCTATCAATTTTTATAAGAAAAATGGCTTTATTGATTACGATTTAATCTTGGAAACTAATATATAAGTATGAAATTTATGAAAACGATAATTTTTGATTTTGATGGCGTTATTCATGATACATATGAATTGGCATATGGAATATTTGGAAAGGGGGTTACCGAAGAAGAATTCAAAGATTTTTTTAATGGAACAATTTTAGAAAAGGCAAATGTAAAACCAATAGACGAAAAGTCCTATGAGCTTCAAACTGAAGCATTTAAATATTTGAAAATAGACCAAAATATTAAGAAAAATTTGGAAGATTTGTGTACCAAATATTCTTTGTTTATCATTTCATCCAATAGGGAAAAAGCATTAAATACATATTTCCAGAATAATAATTTCTTGCATGTCTTTAAAGAAATCTTAGGAACAGAAAGTCATCTTTCAAAAGTGGAGAAATTTAAGTATTTGTTTAAGAAATACGATTTGCAGCACGAAGACTGCATTTTTGTCACAGACACACTGGGGGATATTTTGGAAGCAAATAAGGTTGGTCTTAAAACAATTGCTGTTGACTTTGGTTTTCATGAAAGAGAAAGGCTCGAGAAAGGAAATCCCTTCAAAATTGTCTCAAGTTTTGATGAAATTTTGGAAACTATTGAGACAGTGTAGCTTTAGAATAATTTTAAAAAATATATTTGGACAATGACTGATAAAAGTATTATTATTAAATTATCAGCATTTTTTGATATTATAAAAAATAAACACAATGAAAAAAATGATTAAAAGATGGCAAGGAGCCGCTTTGGTTTTGGCGGTTTTAATGTCTTTCGGTATTTTCAATAATGCACAAGCCACCCCTGAAATTGATACCGCAGCTCCAATAATTGAATCTTTGGAGGTTTCTCTCGCCAAAGTTAATACCACTGATGGTGAGCAGAAAGTTTTAATAACAATGCATCTGAAGGATGATGTAAGTGGGATTAATAATGTTTCTTTGAATTTTGCTTCGCCTTCCGGCAATAGTATTAGAAGTGCTGGATTGTTCCTTAACCAATATGATGGAACATACGCAGTAAATACGAATTCATATCCATATGAATCCAAAAATGCGTTACTTAGCGGAACAGGTACTGATGGAGTTTTTCAAGCTGAATTAGTGTTACCTCAATATTCCGAAGCTGGAATCTGGAAATTGAGTAATATTTCAATTTCAGACAAGATAAATAATTATAACAATTACAGTAGTTGGAATAATTTCGAGGGGTTGAATATGGCAAATATCGCAACAGAAATTCTAAACGAGGCCACGGTGTTTGATGCCAGTGCCCCGACAATTGAATCATTAGAAATGTCTCCAGCTAAAGTTAACACTACTGATGGCGAACAGAAGGTTCTTATTACTATGCACTTAAAGGATGACTTAACTGGAATCAGTAGTGTGTATTTTAATTTTACATCTCCTTCTGGCAATAATAGCAAGAGTGCTGGATTTTCATTTAATCAATACGACGAAACATATACAATAAGTGGCCTCTCATACCCATACGAACCTAAAAACGCGTTGCTTAGCGGAACAAGCACGGACGGAGTTTTTCAAATTGAATTAATACTGCCTCAATATTCAGAGGCTGGAATTTGGAAACTAAGCAATATTCAAGTTGCAGATAAGATTAGTAATTACAGTAATTATTCTAGTTGGAATAATTTTGGTGGGCTCAGTATTGCAACGGAAATTTTGAACGAAGCTGTGGCGTCTGATTCCGGAGCACCCACTCTTGAGTCTCTTGAATTTTTACCAGCCACTGTGGATACATCTACTGGAAATAAGAAAGTTGTAGTTAAGATGCATTTGATTGATGATAACACTGGTGTCAGTTCTGCGAACTTATCGTTTACATCTCCTTCTGGCGGTTCCAGTCTAATGGCAGGATTTTATTTCAATGCGTTCACTGGCGAATACCCGATAAATTCGATGACTTATCCATATGAACCAACTAATGCTTTGGTTAGTGGTTCTAGTGCTGATGGAATTTTTCAAGCGGAATTGGTATTTCCTCCATCATCTGAAATAGGTGATTGGAAATTATCTTCCATTAATATTTCGGATAAAATTAATAATAATCGGTATTATTCGCAGTGGGACAATTTTGGAGGCTTGAATATTCCAACAATTATAAACAATGAAGCAATATCTACACCCACAGTAACGACAACTGGTATTACAGTAAAAACACCACCGGCAAAAATTATATATACGGAAGGTGAGAATCTTGATCTGTTTGGCTTGATTGTGACTCTTTCAAAATCTGATGGAAGCACGCGGGACGTGGATTTTGCTGATTTTTCCGCTAATAGTATTACGACAGATAAGACTAATGGCGCTGTTCTTAGTGTGGGTGACATGGTAGTTGCAATTATGGCTGATGACCACAGTGTTAATCAGGCAATTGCGGTTAATACTGTCTTGATTCCAATCTCAACAGCTGCAATCTCTGGAATTTCAGCGCCAGTGACTGATGCAACGCCAACGTCTTCTATCACAGGTACTGATGAATATACTGCAACAATTTTTTGGAATGACAATCCAACGACCTTTGCTCCAGGTACAGCATATACAGCGACTATCACTATTGCACCAAAAACAAATAACACTTTGTCTGGCATAGCAGAAAACTTTTTTACGGTGGTGGGAGCGACAACTACTAATGTGGCTGGTTCAGGCGTGGTTACGGCAGTATTTCCAGAAACTGTTGCTGTGCAGGCACCAAGTGCAAGTGGAGCAAATGGGCCAATAAGCAGCACTGCTCTCCAATCAGATGGTAAGATTGTTATAGGGGGAAAATTTACTGCCTATAATGAAGCTGCCGTAAATAATATCGCTCGCCTCAATATCGACGGGACGCTGGACACCAGTTTTAATTCTGGTGTAGGAGTGGATAATAGTATTTCATTAATCGCAGTACAATCCGACGACAAGATTATTCTTAGTGGCTATTTTACAGCATACAATAATGTAAATAGGCGTGGCATTGCTCGTCTTAATTCTGACGGAACTCTTGATACGACTTTTAACTCCAGTATAGACGTTTATGGAAAAAGTTTCGCCATTCAACCAGATGGGAAGATTATTGTTGTATCCACCAGAAATCAAGTCATCCGCCTTAATACAGATGGAACACTTGATGCAAGTTTTAATTCTGTGGCTGGAATCTGGTCAAATGGTTATATATATGCTATTGCTGTCCAGTCAGACGGGAGAATTATTATTGGTGGGTTTTTTCTTGCATATGATATCTCAAATTCTAGCGGTATAGCTCGCCTAAATGCTGATGGAACGTTAGACTCAACCTTTCTTTATGGCCCTAATTCAATAATGCGCGACCGCGATATTGAAACAATCGATATACAAGCCGACGGCAAAATTATAGTTGCTGGAAATGGACACGGATATAATGGTGTCCGGGGGCATTATGTTATTCGTCTAAATACAGACGGAACTCCCGATCCAACCTTCATTAGTGATGGGATAAATGGTACGGTATATTCCACCGACATACAATCTGACGGTAAAATTATAATTGCCGGTGCATTTAGTAGTGTTAATGGTAGATTTAGGGGTGGAATAGCTCGTATAATATTAGCGACGACCATTCAAAGTAATGATAAAATAATAATTAGTGGAGATTTCACAAGTGTCAATGGCGTAATAGCAAATAGGATTACTCGCTTAAATGTCGATGGAGCACTTGATACAACTTTTAATTCTGGAGTAATGGTGCCAGTTGTTACTGGTATTTCAATTAAAAAACCACCAACAAAAAATATTTACAGTGCTGGCGATTCATTAGATTTGTCTGGTTTGGTTGTGGAGTTAGATAAATCGGATGGAAGCTTGGAAGATGTTGCTTTTGAAAATTTTTCAAAATATAATATCACAACATACAAAAAACAGGGAGATGTGCTCTCGGGAGAAGATAGGGGTATAAAGATAATGTATGATGGATATCCTGCTAGCTTCGAATTATATCAGCCTATAGAAATGGATTATTGGTCAAGTATAGATGATACATCTGTAAATTCGAACAGTGATTCAAGTGAAAATTTGGTAGTTGTTACTCATGGATTAAATGATAGAGCGGAGAGCGGTTGGCTTAGGAGTATGCATGACGATATATTATCAAATGCAATCAGCAACACAACGGTAAAAATTTATGATTGGCAGGAGAAAGCGAAATCTCCATGCGGAGGAGATTGTTTCTGGGGTGCGGATAATGTAGAAGTGTTCAAGCCAATTTACAAAAATGCTGCCAATCAAGGACAATATCTTGCAAATCATATTACTAGTTATAAAACACTGCCCAAAAATATTCATTTAATTGCTCATAGTGTTGGATCAAACTTGATTCAAGAGACAGTTAATGATTTGGCAAATTATAGAGATACTCATCCAGATTGGGATCCATATATACACCTTACTTTCCTAGACGCATTTGCTCCATGGAATTCATACGAACCTGATCGGTATGGAAATCTACAGGGTTTCAGGGGGTATGCGGAACAGTATGTTGATATGCCAGATCTTCCATATACAAATCTGCTTCTTAAGTCTGCAACAAATTTTGATGTTTCTTATCTTACCAATTCTTCAAATAGGGATCATGGATGGCCGTATAAATTTTATGATTATTCTGTTAAAGACTATTCATATCCGCAGTCAGATGTTATGCCAAAGCTAGATGGAAACGGTAGTAATAAATTTGCAATCGGCTTCTTGCTTTCCGAGGAGAGCAATAGACATATAGATTCCACGGAGGCAGTTAGTCACAAGAATCAATGGTGTATTGTAACGAATGTTGCTGACCCATACAGGAGATGTTTCGACCACAGTGTTGAGGAAAAAAGGGATGTGATTATTACAGACCAAAATACGCCTGTATTTACGGATGTTCCAAATGGCGTAGTCGATTACACAATTGATGTTAGTCAGTTTATTGGGTTTAAAAATGGCGTTGCAATTGGAGAAATACCTTCTATAAAAATTGGTTCAGAGTTAGTATGCAAAGATACCCCAATTAACATGGTGGTGGATATTCCTCACACTAACATAGAAAGTTCTGTGACCGGTTGGAACGGAATCATCCATGCACCAATTAGTTTCGATTGGACTAAAGCTGATATTAATGAGATTGGCGGTGAAAACTACGGAGAAAATCCAATTTCTTTTTCAATCGGCTATACGGACGGCACTCTTTGGTTTGATGATGCAGTGAAAATTACTCTTTTAGGTGAAGCAAGGAGCAGGTGAAGCAAGGAGCGATATTAATAAAACTAGAGTAGCTTATTTTAATTATTATAATCATGAGGTGCATGGTTCCGAGGATATCTCCATGTGTAATTTAGATCAAGTGACTGGTGATAAAATTCCAGAACATGGTGATTGTTGGACGAATGAAGGTAATAATCTGATCATTTGGACCAAACATTTCACTACTTTTACGGTCTATGAAATTAATGATGTCATTTCTCCACTCACAATTCTTTCGATTCCTGCCGCGACTGGTAATAATAATTGGTTCGCATCTGATGTCCAAGTGACGCTTTCAGCGACTGATAATTATGGTGGATCTGGCGTGGATAAAACCGAATATTCCTTGGACGGTGGAACGAGTTGGGTAACATATGTCAATCCATTCACGATCTCACATGAGGGGATCAATAAAGTTGAATTTCGCTCAACCGATAAAGCCGGAAATGTTGAGAATGACCAGGGTGTTGAAATAAGGATAGATAAGACAGCTCCTGAAATAATATGGAACACTCCAATTGATGGAATATTATATATCCTAAAGTCAACAAAAAATGCTGATTGGTCAGCAACTGATGAGCTTTCCGGTATGGATATAGCAACAGGAACAGCAGAGTCAGGAAATCCAATTGATACAAGTTCTGTAGGTGTAAAAGAATTTACTGTGACGGCAACAGATAAGGCTGGAAATTCTATCACAAAGA
>CAZSTB010000022.1:15557-17059 GCA_964609855.1 uncultured Bdellovibrionales bacterium | reverse complement strand
GGAAGTGCCCTTGTGGTAAAAACGGGAATCCAGGCCCTCCCTGCATTGTCATTCCGGACTTGATCCGGAATCCAGGCCCGCATTTCATAAACCTGGATCCCCAGCCCGTCTCGAATCGGCGAATGAGAGAGCCGAGGCGGATCAAGCTGAGGATGACAAATGTGTTTGAGATTTTAGATTTTATTTGACATTTAGATTTAGGATTTTGGATTTAGCATCCCCACATAATTCCCCCTA
This sequence comes from uncultured Bdellovibrionales bacterium, assembly GCA_964609855.1. Classification (GTDB taxonomy): domain Bacteria; phylum Patescibacteriota; class Minisyncoccia; order Moranbacterales; family GWC2-37-73; genus GWC2-37-8. The sequence goes on along the minus strand of CAZSTB010000022.1, from coordinate 16,822 downwards.
CCTTGCCCACAAAATATGCGAGTAAAATAGGAGGCATTAATGCTTTCGTAGGTCCTTAACAAATAGTGAAATTCAACGAAATCACTCATAACGAAACATACTATTCCAAGGAGGATCAAACATGAAAAAAACGTCTTTGCTGATAAATGCCACCGTCTTCCTCTACATGTCTTTGACAACTTTTGCCAACGCAGAAACTGTTGAATTAGAATGGAAACCATCACCTGATGCAGATTTAGCAAGTTACAGGGTCTTTTATCAAGAAGGAACCCCGAGCATCCCTTTCAAAGGAACAGGTGCAATAGAAGGACCAGCGCCAGTCAATCTTCCCGATGTAACCATGGCAACAATAAGCGGGCTTGATCCTTATCGCACCTATTATTTCACAGTCACAGCGCTCAACAGTTCCGGAGGCGAAAGCAACTATTCCAACATCATCAGCATATGCGCATCATGCACGGGAAGTTATACAATAAACGCCTCGAGTGGTGCAGGAGGAACAATTTCTCCCAGTTCAACAACGATCAAGGAAGGTTCCAGTGAATTTTATACGATTACTCCAGCAAATGGATACACAATCAAAGATGTGATTATTGACGGCTCCTCTATCGGTCCCAAATCGTCGTATACATTTCTCAATGTCAGGTCGCAGCATTCCATCTCAGCCACATTCGCACCGATGCAATACACTGTCAGTGCGCAAATAGAAGGAAATGGAAGTGTAAACTGTTCCCCATCTGTAGTTTCACATGGAGGTTCATCGACTTGCACATTCACGCCGGAAGCGCCTTACTATGTCGCGTCACTAACTGACAATGGTGAGAACAAACTCGCATCGCTTTCAAACAACACCTACGTTGTCAGCAATGTGACACAGCCTCGCTTCATCACAGCCAGCACAGCCTTGCAGATTTTCACGATCACAGCCACAGCTGGAACAGGCGGTACAATAACGCCTTCAGGAACGGTTGCGATAAGCTATGGTGGAAGTCAAACGTTTACAATAACGCCAAATGCTGGATATCAAATTGAAGATGTTGTAGTGGATGGGGTTTCGAAAGGATCGGTTAACAGTGATACGGTTTCGAATATTGTTACTAACAGAAGTATCAGTGTAACCTTTGGATCTAGAATCGATTTGGGATATCTACTGTGGAACAGAGGTAGTGAAATTGCTTTCTGGAAATTTGATTCCCTTGGAACGGTAACGTCGTGGAAGCAGTACGATGGTGGAGATTGGACTCCAATTAACTCAACCGTGGCTC
>CAZSTB010000022.1:0-15457 GCA_964609855.1 uncultured Bdellovibrionales bacterium | reverse complement strand
CCCTTGGAACGGTAACATCGTGGAAGCAGTACGATGGTGGAGATTGGACTCCAATTAACTCAACCGTGGCTCCAGATGGAACAGTTTATGTCATGTGGAAAAAAGGAACCATGATTGCTTTCTGGAAACTTGATTCCCTTGGAACGGTAACATCGTGGAAGCAGTACGATGGTGGAGATTGGACTCCAATAAGTTACTCCATAGCTCCAGATGGAATTAGTTACCTGCTTTGGAAAAGAGGCAGTGAAATTGCTTTCTGGAAAATTGATTCAATTGGAGCAATAACATCATGGAAACAATATAATGGTGGAGATTGGACACCAATTTCCTTTGATTAAGTGATTCAGGGGGGGGTAAAGACTAACATTTGTCATTACCTCCTCTTTTTTATATATAACACGTAACGTAATTCTTTAGGAAAGATTTTTATCTTGCGTTTATAATATCATTGAGCTAAAATATAAGTATATAAAAAAATAATATTTTCCTTATGCAAAAGGCTATCATAGGCTTTAGTGGCTTCGTTGGATCAAATATCATAGATCAAGAATCTTTTGATTTTTTTTACAATTCCCAGAATATTCAAGAAATAATTGGTAAAAAGCTTGATTTACTGGTTATTGCCGCCCCATCCGCAGTTAAATGGCAAGCAAACAAGGAACCCGAGAAAGATTTAGAAATGATCAATAGTTTAATTGAAATACTTTCAAAAGTCGAAGCAAAACAGGTAGTACATATTTCTACCGTAGATGTATACAAAATTCCAATTAATACAAACGAAGATTCACCTATTGATTCAGGCCAAAACCATGCTTATGGAAAGCATCGCTTTTATCTCGAAGAATTTATCAGAAAAAATTTCAAAAAGCATTTGATAGTGAGATTACCAGGGCTATTTGGCAAAGGGTTGAAAAAGAACTTTATATTTGACATGCTTAATGACAACTGTCTTGATATGACACACAAGGACAGTGCTTTTCAATTTTATTGCCTAGATAATATATGGAAAGACATAGAAACTGCAATGAAAAATTCTCTTTCGCTTATCAATTTCGCAACTGAACCTTTGCGAGTATCAGAAATTTCTCAAGAATGCTTCAGCAAGGAATTTTCAAATGTGACAGAAAATGAACCTGTTTATTATAACATGAAGAGCAAATATGCATTGCTATATGGAGAAAACGGCGACTACCTATACGAAAAAGCTACCGTAATCAAGCAGTTAAATGATTTTATTGCAAATTATGAAATATAAACTTGCTATATCAAATATTGCATGGACAAAAAAAGAAGATTCTGCAGTATACGAATTAATGCGTAATAATGGTTTCACTGGACTTGAAATAGCACCTTCACGCGTTTGGGACAATCCATATGAACAAACAGATGACAACATTGATAAATTCAATAAGGATTTAGAAAATAATAACCTTGAGGTTGTAGCGTTTCAATCTCTTTTATTTGGTCATCCGGAATTTGCTATTTTTCAAGATGAAAGTACGAGAGTTGCAACAATAAATCACCTAAAAAATAATATACTCCTTGCTGGAAAACTTAAAGCAAAAGCGTTGATATTTGGATCGCCCAAAAATAGAATCATTGGAAATCTAGCAAGTGAAAAGGCTGAAGAAATTGCAATATCCTTTTTTAGAGAATTAGGAGAATTTGCAGTAAAAAATCGAACCTGTTTTTGCATTGAGCCAAACCCTGCGATATATGGGGGTGATTTTATCCTTTCAACACAAGAAGCGATTGAGTTGGTGAAAAAAGTTAATAGTGAAGGATTCAAATTAAACATAGATTTAGGAACGATTACCGCGAACAATGAGGATTTAGAGGGGACTTTAATGGCAGCACTTCCTTTCGCGGGCCATATACATATAAGTGAACCATTTTTGGAAAAAATAGATAAAAATAAAAATAAGCATAGAAAAATAAAAGAAATTCTCAGCAATCAAGGTTACGATTTAGCTCTTTCAATTGAGATGAAAAATGCTGGCGAAGAAATTTCAAATATCAACAATGTAAATGAGACATTAATTTTTATAAGTAACATATATAATGAATAATATTGATTGGAAATTTCCAGCTTTTGAAAAATTTGAATTTCATCCCAAACAAAATAAATATTGTCTTTGTATACCAATCATAAATGAAGGTGAAAAATTCAAAAAACAACTAATCAGGGTTGCAAATTTTTCTGCCATTATTGATGTTATTATTTGCGACGGAGGAAGTAATGATGGTTCAACTGATCATGAATTTCTAAAAGATAATAACATTTGCACCCTATTAGTAAAAACTGGAGATGGAAAGCTTAGTGCCCAGCTTCGAATGGGTTATGCTTATGCTCTCAATGCGGGATATGAGGGAATAGTTACAATGGATGGAAACGGAAAGGATAGCATAGATTCCCTACCATCTTTTATCTCTGAATTAGAAAAAGGATACGACTTCATCCAAGGTTCAAGATTTATTCCAGGAGGAAATGCAATTAACACTCCTCTTTCCAGATTGTTAGCAATAAAGCTTATCCATGCTCCATTTATATCACTTCTAGCTAACTTTCATTATACAGACACAACAAATGGCTTCCGTGGATATTCAAAAAAACTTCTCGAGGACGCTAGAGTTGCTCCTTTTAGGGAAATATTTGAAACATATGAACTACTTGCTTATTTATCGGTTCGCGCTCCACGACTAGGATTTAAGACAGAAGAAATACCAGTTACTAGGGCATACCCACTAAATGCAAAAGTGCCCACAAAAATAAGCCCCATCAAGGGAAATTTTAAACTTATAAAAATTCTCATTGATCTCTTATTCCAAAAATATAATCCGACAACATTAAAATAGATGGATGAAAAACTCAAAGAATTTGATTACATCATAATAGGCGCTGGAATTTATGGATTATATGCAGCGTCTATTTTGGCAAAAAAAAATGTAACCGTAGCAATTCTAGAACAAGATAGCGATGCATTTCAACGTGCCACTTTCATAAATCAAGCACGTGTACACAATGGATACCATTACCCACGAAGCATATCAACAGCAGTAAAATCTGCTTCTTATTTTGATAAATTCAATAAGGACTTCGCTTTTGCCATAAATGGATCTTTTAAAAAGGTTTATGCGATTGCAAAAAACTTTTCATTCACCAATGCAGAACAATTTGAAAAATTTTGCCATAGCGCCAACATACCATGTGATGAAATAAAGCTCGACAAAATTCTTAATAAAGATACTATTGAGAAAGCATACAAAACTGAGGAATTTTCATTTGATGCAGTCAAGATACGAAATCATCTTCTTGAAGAATTAAAGAAATATAATAATATAAATATTTTTTACAACACTTATCCAATTTCGGTAAAAAAAGATAAGGAAAAATATGAACTCTTATTAAATGACAGCAAAGGCGTATTTCGAAGTGGCTATATTATAAATGCCACTTATGCCAGTGTTAATCAAGTTATTGAAATGTTTGGTTTCGATAAATTCAAAATAAAATATGAAATTTGTGAAATAATCACTTGCGATGTATCTGAAAATATTAAGGACATCGGATTAACCGTCATGGATGGCCCTTTTTTCTCTGTCATGCCTTTCGGACTCACAGGGACCCATTCATTAACATCAGTAGAATTCACGCCTCATCTTGATTCTCATGAGGAACTCCCCGTTTTTCCATGCCAAAAGAACAATCTGAATTGTTCACCAAATAGATTGCAAAATTGCAACAATTGCCCCGCAAAACCAAAGACTGCCTATAGATATATGACACAACTTGCTAAGAAATATCTTAATGATGCAGTAGAAATCAAGTATAAAGATTCATATTTTGCAATAAAGCCAATTTTAAAAATGTCAGAATTAGACGATTCAAGACCAACAGTAATCAAACAATTTTCTAATAATCCTACGTTCGTATCTGTATTATCCGGAAAGATCAATACGATATACGACTTAGACCAACTACTAAAATGAAAGAAAAAACATTTATTTCCATTGTTGCCTATACGCATAATTCAGAAAAAACAATTGTTCAATTTTTAGAAAAAATTCACAATTTCTTTTTCGAAAAGTTTGATTCTTTTGAAATCATCATTGTCAATGACTCAAGTGCAGACAATACGCTCAAGCTAATCACGGATAATAAAGAAAAATACAATGGAAAAGTCACGATTTTAACGACAGCATGGAAGCATGGTTGCGAATTAGCCATGCTAGCAGGGACTGAAATGGCTATAGGTGATTTCATTTATGAAATAGAATCGACAAATTTAGAATTTCCCATGGAATCGCTTTGGGACGCTTATGAAAAAAGCGCAACAGGATTTGACATTGTTTTTGCATCACCAAATAGTAAATTAACCACTAGTTCAAAAATTTTTTACAAGTTGCTTGAAAAATTCTCCTATCAAAAACTTGAACTTAGGACAGAATCTTTCAAATTAATAACTCGCAGAGCATTAAATACCATCTTAAAATCAAAAGATAAAAATCGTTACAGAAAAATAATCTATCGATTTTCAGGATTTCCAACAACAAATATTCACTTCAAGCCAACAAAAGAAATTAGATCCAACATGAACTTAAGAGAAAAAATTAATTTAGCTATAGGTGTGCTTCTCTCCTTTTCAGATATTGGACTAAAATTTACTTTGTTTTTATCTATTTTATTTTTTATAATTTCTGCATCAATAGGAATATATGCCATATCAGTATATCTTGTAGAGAAATCAATCGTTGTTACAGGATGGACAACGACAATGCTATTCCTATCCTTTAGTTTTTCTGGAATATTCCTGATCCTATCAATTCTTGGAAAATATTTAACTATAATATTAGAAGAAACAAAAGAAAGGCCATCATATTTTATTCAATCAATAAAGCGGATAAAATAACAATCATGCTAAAAAAAATTCTCAGCAGTGCTCACAGCAACTTTAAAAAAAATCAATCATTCTATGTTTTTTTCCTAATAAGCAGCTTTATTTTTCTAATTTGGCTACTTGCTTTTTATCCAGCAATAATGACCAGGGATTCAATGGACAGCTGGCGTCAAGCTTCAACAAATAATTATTCGAACTGGCATCCATACATCTTCTCATTTTATTTGAAAATATTATCTAGTTTTTCAAATTCACCCGCAGCAATTGTTATGTTTCAGGTATTTATCTCCGCAATTCTTAGTGCTTACGCATTCTTCAAACTTTACCAAATAAAAGATAAACGCGTAGCAATAGTTGCATTTGTGTTATTTACATCTTCAATTCCAGTCGGTCTCTATAATATTACCATCTGGAAAGATATTATTTTTTCGCAGTTAGTTGTCTGCTGGGGGATGATAACTTATTTCTTTATTAAAAATGGGAAAAAAGATTTAAATTATTCATCCATTTATCTGCTTTCCTTTTTGCTATTTTTTACCTCAACGGTTAGATACAATGGGATTATATTTCTATTGATTATACCATCACTTTTTTATCTTGGAAAAATATTGGATTTAAAAAAATCACTTTTTTTCTTATTAACAACGCTGACTATATTTTTTTCAATAAATTCCATATTCCAAAAAGTGTTCGCCATTGAAAATACAAAGCAATTATTAAATTTATCATATAAAATTCATTTAGATGCTGCAATTCTAAAAAGTGATAATTATTCCTATGGAAATAACAAAGCTGAATTTCCATTATCAGAACTTTATAAACTCATACCGCTAGAAAATTTAACCAAGGATTACCAATGTTTTAATAGTAATTCGATATTATTCAGCAAGGATATGCACCAAGAATTATTAAAGGATGAAACATATTATAACAAAGTGGACTATATTTCTAATCGGCTTATTTCCAATAATATTGCATTATCCCTTGCGGACAGACTTTGTATCTTTAAAAGCACACTACTTAGTGAAGGCACATTGTACTACAACGCATTAGATAGTGAAACATCAGAAGATAATGATCAAGCATTAAATATCAGTCAAAATTCTAAATTACCAGCTATTCATTCTTGGCTTAAACATTTTATTTCAACAAGTAAGACATTTCCTTTGAATTTACTATTCTGGAACCTTACTTTCCCATTATTATTATTCTCATTCTCACTTTACAAAGGATATAGAAAGGATCAAGCCCTCTTTTATTACTCCTTAATTTTAACAATCCAATTACCAATTCTCTTTCTCACAATCACGGCCAATGAGTTTCGCTATTTCTATTTTCTATATCTTGGAAGTTTTTTTCTTTTGCCAATGCTAACAAAGGATTCATCATTAAATTCAAAAGTTAAAGATAAATAATTTAAAATTGAAAATTAAAAAACATGCCTTATTTATTTCAAAATATAAAACGCCTTTATAATATGAGTTCCAAGCACTCTGAAAGAATAATAAAAATTGCAATAATCACATCAGCACTTCTTTCAATAATATTCGTATCTAAAATCGAGTCTATTAATGCGCCAACCTTCCATCTTGATGGAGCATTTCAAACAGCCTCCACTCTTTATCGGCTCAATGCTAACCAGGTGCCTGGACGCGACTTCTTCCCCTATCTTGGCATAGGTCCCACATATGCACTATATCCAACATTTTTACTTATGGGTGGAGATTTATCTGCAAGTGTCTTCTCGTCTTTTTTTATTATTATTCTTTCGAGCACAATTGCTATCGCCACTATATGGCAACTCATATGGAATCCACAAAATAAACTCACTTCAATAACAGCTGCGAGTTTAATATTGATGACTATTTTATTTTTTAAGTATCATTTACATATTATTCTTCCAAATTGGATTGATTGGTCCACTCAGCCCGGTAATTCACTTAGACCATTGAGAAATTTTATTCCATATATAGTTGCAATATTTCTTCTTTTATTTTTTTTAAAACATAAAAGTATCAGAATAAAATATTTCTTTGCTAGTATTATTTGCGGAATAATATCTCTATGGTCAAATGATTTTGCTATTCCTACAGGAATACTATTTATGTTTTTTTTAATTTTATATTCAAAAAAGAAACATTCAATCAGAATAAAACATTTACTAGTATTTTTCACTATTACAATGCTATCTGTAGCATTCTTTCTATTGATAGCAACGAAGGGTTACGCTTTATCAATGATTAAATATAATCTTATTGATGTTGCTCGTGACCAATGGTGGTATTTTGGTCCTTATTCAGAATCTTCAAGAATTTTTTCCATACTGGATATTGTAAGACTATTTTCTAAAGAAAATTATTTACCCATTATCATTCTCATTGCAGCAACTTACCATTTTATAAAATTTTCCAATAAAGAGAACGCACTGATTCTTTGGATAGGAATTGTTTTATTTTTTGGAGGTACACTAGCATCCATAGGTGGTCACATTGGAGGATACTTTGGTGGATTTTATTTTTGGGGAGCAAGCACGCTAATTATTGGTACACTTAAAATATTAAACGATTTATCAAAAAGATATTTAAAGCCTAACTCTTTTACATACTCCAGATTACCATTGTTCACGTTTATGTTATTTGCATTATTCATAATTGGAATGTTAGGAAAAGATTTACGGGATCTAAAAAATACTGCAAAAAATGATGAAAAAAGATTTTTTACACCAGAATTAGGTGGGTATTTACCTATTCAATGGAAAGACTACGTCAAACTTGCAAGAGAAAAAGCTGACAAAGTAGTATACGAAGAATACTGGGGGTTATGGAGCGCTGTACAAAACAAGGTTCCAATATTTCCGGTTGATTCTGCAATTAGTGCGCTAGGTAGCACTAGGGAATTAATAAGTGAAGATCTTGATAAAATAGATTTATTCATAACTACTCGTCATAGCTTTGCTGGCGGTTGGCAATCATGGAGTTTAAGTCAGAATTATTGGCTTTACGGTAAAATTTTAAATAATTATACACCGTTCGCTTATTCTCCAGCCACAATCATTTGGCAAAAAAATACCACGGCAGAACAAATTCAAGATGTTTCATGCAATGTAGATAAGCAAAAAAACTCTATTTCATTAAATGCACCTAGCGAAGGTTTTTATGAAATAAGCGTAAATTACCGCGTTCCAGGCAAAGAAAGGACCCTATTATTAGCTGAAAACAATATTAGTTTTGGAGGAGACGCAAATGGAAATATCTCACTAAATACAAGTCAAAACTATGCTAAATTCCCAATATACGTAGCAAATAAAGAAAACCACGTAGTAAACTTTAAATTGATACCTAGAAAAAATATTACCGATTTCATCATTGCTTGTTCGTCAATAAAAATAACATTATCAAATTCTGAAGCTCTGGCACTACCAGATGCCTCATTCTATGCAAATTTAACCGATAATAATTATGATCATGGAATCGGGATTAGACATGCAGGTTTTTTACTTCCAAATAAAACGTACTTTCGCGATAAATTTTCAATTGGAAAAATTGTTTTGATGCCCAATGGAGAAAAAAGAAATATAAAATGGATTGGAGAAGATGGCCAACTTCTAAGTATCGTAGTATCTGGAGACATTTTAAATGCAAAAGAAGTTGGTTTTCCAACTAACTTAAAGACTGCGGATAAATAAAAAAATAAACATCCTTTTAGGATGCTTATTTCATAACAAAAGTATCTTATTCATTTATCATTTCAATAATTCAGAATTAATCATTCCTAAAGATTTCTATCAAATTCTAATTGCTTCAATTTTTAGACATAGCCTCTTTTGCATTTTTCAACCTTTCAATCTCTTCAATATATTTATATCCAGGAGTGTCTTCAAGATAGTATTTCACTGGTTCACTTCCAGCAACAACTTCCTCCAAAAGATCTATAGAATGATTCCAACTCCAATTCTTAACTGTGCTATAACCATTACTAATGAGCTTATTTCTTAAATCAAGATTTTCGATGAGTTTTTGTACGGCTTTTCTAGCTTCTATTACATTACCCTGCTCCACAACCAAGGCATTGTAATTATCAATTATATATTCATCGTAACCGGTAACCTTTCCGACCACTACTGCACAGCCACAAGCCATTGCCTCCATTGGCGGACCAAAAAAACCTTCCATGTAGCTCATTTTTAGGAAAATATCACATTCCGAGTATATATCTCTCATTTTATGCATGGGAACATTTTCAAAAAATCTTTCGTATCTCCATTCATTCTTAGGTTTTCCATGAGAACTGATAATCCATACATCACAATCAAGATTCTTTATGGCATTATAAGCGTGATTCATCCCTTTAAACCAAAAATCAATTGGTCCCTCAATTAATATTCTCGGTCTCCTTCCAATATTCGATTTCACCAAAGAAGTATTTTCCTTAAAAAAAGTTTCGACATCAAGACCATTGGGAACATAATATGCATCTTTATTAAATTCATCCTTGAGCCATCTCTGAATCCATTTTGCTTCAGTAAGGAATTCCAGATCCATTTTATATGTATCCGTAATTGACTTGATTTCGGAATTATTTTCTGGATTAAATCTTCTTTCATCAGACTGAACGAAATACATACGACGTGAGGCAGCTGAAGCATTAACCCAAAAAGCAGTACTCCAATGAGTAGCAATTAATGTATCAATTTCTTTAATAATTTTCTTTTTATCGTTAATCACAGAAATGACAGGTACCGCATTTGGAAACCAATCGATATTTGTCTCTTCAGAAAGCGTTAAAATGGAAACATTATACCCTCTTTTTTTAAGATAATTCACATGATTAAGCACAACAGCAACACCACCTGAAATTTTTACACCTGGTACTACATAACTAATTTTCGCAGATTTTCCATACACGCTCCTCCTAGGCAACAAAGAACGCTTAATATTAAACAAAAAAGAAATGAAATCCACCGTGAAATCATCTATTCCAAACGCATTCAAGACCCTACGGAATACCCCCGTAAAGCCGTTTCTCTTGAATTCTTTTAGAATATTCTTCAGGAGGCTTTTAATCCTTTTAATATTAAATTTTCTAATCGCATTTGCAAAAAACTTCTTTACATCTATCGCTTGCTGAAGTAAATTTAAAATTTTTTTACCCTTTTTAGAATTAAATTTTTTAAATTCACCATTTTCAATCTTCTCAAAAAATTCTTTGAAAACAACCTGGGAATCAAAATGTCTCTCCATGGTTTTTTGTGCATTGTTTACAATTTCATCTCTATATTTTTTGTTCCTCAAGTAAAATGAAACTTTTTCATATAAATCTCGTGGCGTAGAATATTCGACAAAATCGATTCCCGGCTTCAGATAATCGTTTGGTGTTATCTTTTCACTTAAAACAAATGCTCCAGAAGAAAGCATCATCTGCATTCTTGGTTCCCATGAAATTTCATTTTCAGCATGCGCATTTATGCAAATTACACTTTTATTTAAATACTCGGATAAATCAACACCATGAATACCATGTGCAACATGAAGAAAATTAAAATGATGTTTCAAAGGTCCGAAAAATTTCTCCCGGTGAACCGTTGATCTGCCTATAAAAAAAATATCCCATTTTTTTTCACAGATATTATTCATAGGTGAATAGGTTTTTCTTGCAACAGGAAAAATAAATTCACCAGATAAAAATAATCCATCTTTTTCAAATAAAGGCATCGATGTTTTATCGTAATGAAAAACATAATCAAATAACTTATTCCTTATTTTCCTGAAAACAATATATCGACTTATTGAATCGAAAGTAAATTCCCATTTTTCATTTATAACCCTAGGAAATGGCTCGCTCGACAAAGCTACCTTTATTCCTCTTATTTTATGCAAAACAGTATTCGGAAAGAACTCTCCTCTAAAAAAAATATTGTAATCTGCGTTAAATTCAATCAATTCATCAAAATCACCTTCTGACATATTAAAATTAAAAGAAAATTCTCTAACTTCAAAGATATCATCTAGGTCATTCTCATATATGAATCTAAAATATTCTGGTTGTGCAATAAATGCAATCTTTTTCTTCATTACTTTTTCTTACAATTTACTGTAAACCACTTACAAACATTAAAAAAATGCACCCTTGCAAGATCAAAAGGCATTTTAGTATATTTTTTCAATTGACCACTTTGCCATTCGTCAGAGGGAGTAAATTCAAATTCCACATCCTTAAATAATTCATTGAACAATGTGTTCTGTTGAAAAAATTTTTCGGTTAAAAAAACACTATGGCCAGGAAACATACCTTCAGCACTATTAGCATAAGGAACAATAAATTCTAAACTCCCTCCTGGTTTTAAAACTCTGGCAATTTCATTAAACATAAACATCAAATCAGTATGTTCTAAGAAATGAGCAGCAAAAACTGCTTCAACTGAAGAATCTGCAAAAGGTATACCTTTAGATAAATCACAATCAATATCTATTGGTCTTGCTCCAGCAATTCCACCCCATTGCACACTACCCTCCCCATTATCAATTCCAATAAATCCTTCTTTTTTCCAGGGACCACAGCCAATATCAATTCTAATAGGTTGCTGAAACTTTTCATTGTAGTATTCATTTCGCATAATGAAATTTATTACTAATTATTATTAAGATCTGATATTCTTTTTTCTAAAACTTTAATATAAGAATCACGTTCCATGATAAATTCATCTGCTTTTTTTCTTTCAGGAATAATTATTTCAGCATCAAAATCAATAAAATTCATTCCGAACATGAATTCATTATTTAAAATTGAAGATTTATATTGTTCATTATTACTAGCTATAAAAATGAAAGATCCGACATGGTCGTCTATTTTTTCCTGAAGAACATTTTCAATATTTTTCTGATTAGAACTCTTACAATCATCCCAAATAAAAATTGACCCTATCGCAACTTTAACAACACCAATATGGACAAATTTAAATTTCTTCTTTAAAGCCGCTAAAATTTCATCCTTTGAAAACGTCCTTTTGTGAAAAATATTTTCACCATAAACCTCCCTGCAACGTAATTCCATCTTTTCGGTTGGCACCGATCCAATAAAAATACCTTCCTTATTTAGCACTCTATGAATTTCATTAATTGCAACATTAACGTCATCAACGTGTTCAAGCGTTTCAAGTGAGATTACAGTGTCGATTGTTGAATCCTCGACTGGAATATTTTCTATTTTAGAATATTTAAAATCAACTCTCGGTAAATCAAGAAAGTTTTCTTTTGCAAACTTCAAAGCTTCTTCGGAAATATCCATTCCGACATAAGTCTCAACGCTACTATTCCCAACAACAATCTTACTGCCGTATCCAATCCCGCAAGCAATATCTAGAACATTTCCAGAAGCAAATCTAGAAACCATATTATAGCGATGCTTATGCTCCAACAGTATAACATTTGTTTCTTTTTCAATGTCTATTCGTTCCATAAAAATACTAATTAATTTAAAATACTAATTAATTTATTTTCAAAAATCAATTCCATTCATGTTCAAGAGAGAAAAGCCCCTCATTGTATGAGAAATTCTGAACGGAAAATTTACTTATGTTACCAAAAAAATCAATCGTTTTATTGAAACCTATTTCATTTCTCATAACAATAGCATTTATTCCATAGAGACCGTTATTCAGGAGAAGCTTTGGAATATGAACCTCTACATATCCTTTTTTAACATCATTCGGCAAAAATTTTATATTATCAATAAATGAATTAAGGGCAAAACAATACTGATTATTATCTTCGAGATGAATCCCTAAACCAAAAGATAAATCTTCAAAATCCTCAACCCTATTATTATCATTTATTAAATAATCAATTCTAAATGTAACATCAGATCCCGATAACAAGACGGTCTTTTCTGAAGGGTCGCCCTTTTCAAATATCTTAACATCCAGAAGTTCAATGATTTTATTGTTTTCTTTTTTTTCGTCTTTCTTTTGATTTGAAGTATCTCTATTTTGCTTTTCTCTTTCACGCCTACTCCCTTCATCAGATATGTTTTGATAAATGTATTCATTGCCTACTTCATCAGCCTTTCCAATCTTCATTATCTCACCATTGCGAAGAAGCATTGCTCTATCGCAATACCTTTGGACTGTTGAGATATCATGTGTAACCAAAATTACAGTCTTACCCATTTCTTTGTAGCGAGCGAATTCAGACAAACATTTGGATTGGAAATTTGAATCCCCCACCGCCAAAACTTCGTCCATCAAAAGAATATCACGATTAGCATGAATAGAAACAGAGAAAGCAAGCCTAACTTGCATTCCGGAAGAATAGTTTTTCAATTTTTGATCAATGAACCTCTCTAATTCTGAAAATTTCACGATTGAGTCGAATTTCTCATCAATTTGCTTTTTTGTCATTCCCAAGACAGTTGCATTCAGATACACATTGTCGCGCCCTGAAAGTTCAGGATTAAATCCGATTCCCAATTCCAAAAACGGCGAAATCATTCCATTTATTTTGACGCTTCCTTTGTCGGGCTGGTATATTCCGGCCAAAATCTTCAAGAGAGTCGATTTTCCTGATCCATTTCGCCCGATGATTCCAAAAAACTCTCCTTTTTTCACCTCAAAAGAGACGTCGTCCAGCGCCTTGAATTCTTCATATCCTTTTTTTCTAAACACATTCACCACGGCACCACGAACACTACTAACCTTTTCATGAGGAATTTTAAAAGTCTTACTGACGTTTTTGACACTAATGGCGATATCTTTTTCCATTCAACTATTGTAACTTATTTTAAATTTATTTTCCACATTTCTTTTTCCGCAAAAGAAACTTTTTTTCATTATTATCACTTCTGTGAAAACAGGAATCCAGAACTTAGCATAGCAATCTTTTTAAATCCTGGATCCCGGATCAAGTCCGGGACGACATTATCATGTCGATTTTTTAACGCTCCACTCACTGCAGATTTGTATCGGCACATTTCTAGTGCGAACCAAAATGCAGGATGCGAGATACGAAATGCAATATAAAGACTAAAAAACGATTTCTTATAAAGAAAAAATGCCCCAAAATGAGATCTTTTTACTAGGTAATTTTATCACTATCCCACCAAAATTGCAACGCCTCTGACGTTAAGGGTGCGCGTTGTATCGAACGTGAAAAAATGATAAAATTAAAACATGATTAACAAGAACGATTCTAAAATAGCAGAAGAAGCAAAACTATTCATAAAAAAGGAGAAACGCGCCTTAATAAAGAAATTTGCCGATCTTGAAAAATTTCCACCAAATGAAAAACCATTTTCATTTTTCATGGCTGGCTCTCCGGGAGCTGGAAAAACTGAATTTTCAAAAAGACTGATAGAAATAATGGCACCAATATCCATAGTAAGAATAGATGCGGATGAAATTCGAGAGTTTATTCCGCAATATAACGGCAAGAATTCCGATATTGTTCAAGGTGCGGCGTCTATTGGTGTTGATAATCTCAATTATTACACATTAAAACACAAGCAAAATTCAATAATGGATGGAACATTTGCAAATTACAGTGTGGCACGCCGAAACGTAATAAATTGTTTGAATAAAAAAAGGCAAATCAGCGTATTTTATATATACCAAGACCCAATTATCGCTTGGGATTTCGCGAGGAAACGCGAAAAACTAGAAGGAAGATATGTTCCGAAAGAAGCCTTTATTGATGCATTTTTCAAGGCAAAAGAGAATGTAAAATTAATAAAAGAAGAGTTTGGCAACAAAATAGAGCTAAATCTTGTAATAAAGAACGAGAATAATGGAGTTCAAGAGATTGAGTCCAATATTAGCTCCAATATTGACGATTTTACAATAATCACTTATACTAAAGAATCATTAACCGCAACATTATGTTAAAAAAAATAATTTCAAAAATTTCAAATAATAAAAAATCTCCAAAAAAAGAGATTAGTTTTTTCGACTTGTCCCAAGCTGAAAAAGAAAAGATTATAAAAAAAGCCGCGGAACTTTCAACTCAAGATCAGAAAAAGATGCTAAAGGAATATGAGCGGAAATTCGGAGAACTGCAAACCAGCTCTTGCAAGTAATAAGCATAAGATAAATAAAAAAATCGATGTTACGTCGATTTTTTTATTTTGTAACATTCACCTGTGCTTAGATAAACCCTAGTCACACTACTCACCTTTTCATGAGGAATGCGGAAAGTCTTGCTGACATTTTTGACGCTTATGGCGATATCACTCATTATTTTTCAGTTAACGGGTTTACGAGTTAACGGGTTCATTTTTTAGTAAATTCATTATTTCTTTTCTTTTCTACTAAATATGAAATGAATTTCCGAATTTCCAATAAAAAACTAAGCTCTAAGTAAAACATTGAATCCTACTTTTTATAATTTTGCCTTTTCTTTTATTTTTACCGCAATTAATCTTGCAACTCTGGCATACTCTGGTAATTTTGCATACAAATTGTTCGCCATTTCCTCTGAGTACGTATGCACGGATAAATTTCTATCCTCGGTCATATTTATGCATGTTTCAATGTCAGATTCATTTAATTCAAGCGTCATACGAATTTCTCG
>CAZSTB010000021.1:0-17414 GCA_964609855.1 uncultured Bdellovibrionales bacterium | reverse complement strand
GTATAAAAAACACATCCTCACACACATCATTTCGATATGTATCGGGATGTATTTTCGTGCACCCGAGTTTTTAAATATTTTCTCTTTTTTTGCTGATGTTTCCTGAAGAATTTAACACCGCTGTTCACTCAATTGCTTAACTATAGTAACAACTACAATATAAGTTGTCAAGCCTTTTTCAGGAAATCTTAAAAAAGATTTTTTATGAAATATTTTATCCCTTTTTTAAGCCCTTTTTTAGACTTTATCAGTAAATATTGTTTAAATTTCTGACACGTATTTTACCCTATTTGGAATCAGCTTTTTCCCTATTTATTAACTATCAACGGACAATAAGAAAAATATGTCGCTGCCATTAAAAAAATCCCCCTTAGAAGTCTGGGAGATTTTAATCTTTCGGGAAACTTATAGCATCTTCTCTAAGAAGCTTTTGACATACTCAAATTCCTTTTTTGCATCCTCAACACTTTCGCATCCACTTTCAATAATAATCGGCAAATTCTTATCAGGAATGGCATCCAGGATCTCTATTTGCTTGGTTTGAAAAAGCGGCTCATGAATTCTAGTAAAACCGCTCAAATGTATTTCTTTAATCCTTTCATTAAATGCATCATTCATCTCATACGCAAGTTTCATCGATGGATCATTTGTGAAACAGTGATTAAGATCCAATACCATAGGCGCATCAAATTTGGAAAAGATGTCCTGCATACTTTCAGTATATTTCCCAAGCTGCTTTTGCCAATCCATATTTTCAATTCCAAAAGGCAGATCAAATCTTTCAAACATCATCCAGTTCTCTACCTCATCGGGATGAACAACAATTCTTTTGAAATTAAATATTTCATGAGATTGTTTTAGAAGTTCTAGTGTTAGCGCATTATGAATAGCCGGCGCATGCAGCGAAATATATTCAAAGCCCTCCAAATCCTCCAGCTTAACATCACTAATTAGGCGTTCAAGCTCATCATCGTCAACACAAACAAGTTCGATTGCATTGCAGCCGATATTTTTGAATATATCAAAAGTCGATTTCGCCAATCGGTCATGTGTCTTATATAAGCATCCTGATGAAAAACCTAAAATCATATGTTTACCTAGCTCATGCTTAAACTATAAACTAACTTAATTTCACTGCAATACTAGCGTAAATCAACAGTAATATCAATAGCACCTTAAAAAAGGAGGATCACCTTATGAATTCACTTCAACTTGTAAATTTATACAACGCGGCCCCTGTAGGAAATTACATCAGAAAACTAGTCATAAGAGATATTGCAAGCGAAGAATATATTTTATTGATTGAACATCTAGGATACATTTGGCCAAAGAAATTGGCTCAAAACAAAAAACTTTCGTACACGATATCATCCAGACAACTACTGATAAGAAACGAGTCTGATGCAATCATCGAGAAAATAATATTGGGAAATATCCAGAGAATAGATGCTGAGCAAAAGCTGGAATCTAGATCAGTTATGCGCCTGACAATTGAAAAGTAACGTGAAACACAAAAACCCACCGAAAATTCGGGCGGGTTTTCTTAAATTTAATTACGTAATTAATTACGTAATTAAATTTATCCTGCAATTTCCAAATCACTCTCCACACTGTCATTCCATTGAAATAAGTTTATCTATCGCCAGGCAGGCCCATTCCCGACAGGCAGGAATTCAAACACTTTCACTTGTCATTCCCTTGAAAAAGGGAATCCAGGCCCGTATTTCAAAACCTGGATCCCCGCGTTCGCGAGGATGACATACATGTTTTTGATTTTAGATTTTATTAGAAATTGGTCCCCAGGGGATAAGCTTGAAGCAAAAAATTTAGATTTAGAATTTTATTGACATTGTCATTCCCGAGAAAACGGGAATCCAAGCCATGGTATTTTAAACACATTCATCAACCTGGATCCCCGCGTTCGCGAGGATGACAGAAATGTAATTATCATTCCACCGAAATTGGTCTGGAATACATTCAAACCACATTATTCAAGCGAAACTACCTTAAATTTCAATTTCATTACTTTTGCAAATCTTAGCATATTCATAAAAACTCTTGCGTGGTTTTCTTTCCAAGGTTTTGTAATCAATTTCAATCAGTCCAAATTTCGGTTCGTAGCCATATAGCCATTCCAAATTATCCATGAGAGACCAAAAATTGTATCCCCGAACATCAACCCCTTCAGTGATCGCCTTATGTACAAAATCCAGATGTTCTTTTATATATTTTATTCTTTCAGTATCCTCAAGCCCCTCTCTTGTTGGCACTCCATTCTCTGAAATATAAATCGGCAATTTGTATTTCGCACTTGCCTCCTTTAACACCAAATAAATTCCCTTTGGATACGAAATCCACTTCATCACATTATCCTTGTCTTCTTCAATCGTAAAACCTAGATATATTTGATTTCTAGAATCCATTTTTATATTTCTCCAATCAAATTTTATCTTTCCCAGGCGATAATAATCAATCCCGATGAAATCCTGAAAGCCTTTTATCTTATTCCCGAGTAAATCTATTCGGTACCATTGCGCAATGTTATTGATAGCATCAAGCAAAATTCCAAACCCTTCAGATTCATACCAATTGTAGAGATATGTGATTCCGACTTGCGCGTCAGGCCTCATCCGATGAATTATTTCATAAGTTTTTTTGTGAGCCTTTGCAATGTTATTCACTGCATTCATGAATTTGAAAGGATTCCTGAAACCAGGCGGAAAAGCGCCAGCCAAGAAACCTTGTCCCAATGGAACCATAGGTTCATTGAAAGTCAGATATGTATCAATAAGATCTCCCAATTCTTGAACAATTTTCTCACCGTAGCGAGCAAAGATTTCCACTGAAGATTTTTTGTGAAAACCATATTTATCCTGAAACCAAATGGGACTTGTCCAATGCCAAAGAGTGACCTGTGTCCGAATGTTTCTTTTTTTCAAATCCTGCAAGATATTCCGATAATGCAAAATTGCTTCATCTGAAAAAGCTCCGTCTTCAGTTTCAACACGCGACCATTCAATTGAAAGTCTGAACACGTCCACACCCAATTCCTCAAGCATGTCATGATCCTGCTCATATCTATTCCAATAATCGCACGCCATTCCGGATTCATCATCAGCCTTGCCTTTCTTCTCCCACTGCCACCAATCCGAATTTGAATTACCCCCCTCTACTTGATATGAGGCTGTCGCCACCCCCCACGCAAAATTTTCAGGAAATTTAAGTTTTTTCATATGTTTTCGGTATTATTTTAAGGAATAAATATATTCATTTATCCTTTGCTCTTCATCATACAAGTCTTTTCTCGCATGCCTGTAAAAAATATAATTCGTAGATATTCTCATCAATGATGCGGTATGTGCACCCAATTCATTTGCATATCCACCAATAAAAAAACCAGCGACTTCACCTCCCCTGCCAAATCTTCTTCCCAATGTTTGACTAAATGAACCCACTATCAATTGAAAAAAGTTGAATGCCAAATCAGAAACCACATAAATGAACAACGATTTCCTTCCAGTTTTTTCTAATCCGGCCTTATTCAATTCCTCAAGTTGCTTAAATAAATCTCGATATGAAAAGCCAGCACTACCAACATGATCCAAAAATAACATCCATGCATATCTTAATTTAATTTTCAGATAATAAAAATAAACATACAGAATTATTGGACCTGCCACGATGAAATACAGGATAAAATACCAAGGACTATATTTTATATCCAATCCTATAGGCAAATAAAGTGCATAAAAAACACCAAACAAGTATATAAATAATGGTAATGAATAAAATCTTACAAACAAATAGAATTTAAATAATGATGTTTTCCAAAAAAGCTTTTTTGCAATATTCCAGCTATCTTCTTGATTTAAATTTTTCTTATCATAATATGAATCAACCCAAATGACTTTTTCAACTGATAAAATGATTAATATTATCAAATAATATGCCAGAGCTGCGGGAAGAGAAATTACGAACAATATGCCTGATATATCAACCAGATATGGGATATCCTGAAACTTCAAGGCGATGAATAAAAAGCCGACAGATAGTAGCAGTGGCCATGACATCTTGAAAACCCTCTTCGCTAAAAGACTTTCTCTTTTTTTAAGATGCAATTTTGCAGAATTTGCAATCTCATTGAAACTTTCAAACGGCTCTTCTGCTTGCAGGTTTTTTGTATCGATTTTTATTCCCATATATTTAATTATTTTTAATTTTCGGTCAATTAGCATTCTCAAAAATTACTCGCTTGCTGGCATTTTTTGCAAGCCGCTCCGCATTATCTTTCTCCCATTGAGTCCAGCTATTATTTGTGCTTCCCTCCACTTGATGCGCAGCAGTTGCTGCACCCCACGCAAAATTTTCTGGAAATTTAAGTTTTCTCATAATAATTGCAATTATTTAACAACATCATATTTTAATCTCAATATACCACTATCCAATTTTTCAGCATCAATTAATTTCAATTTCTTAGGTAATTCACTATTTGCCATAAAATTGACACCACTACCCAGAATACAAGGCTCAATCGTAAAAATAATTTTCTCTATCAAATCACTTTTCAAAAAAGCACTATTCAATTGCCCGCCACCTGCAACGAGAATTTCTTCACAACCATTTTCCCTTGCAATACTTATTGCATGTTCAGGTGAACTTGCAAGCAAATAACCCTCCTTCAGTACAAGATTAAAATTCCTGGAAACAATTATTTTCGTTGCCTTTATATCATCGAAATTACAACTTTCGTCCGCCCACTGATTAACCATTTCATATGCTTTTCTGCTCACAATAAAACATCCGCTTTTTTCAGCTAATTCAGTAAATTCAGACCAGTGGGTTTCAGCTAAAAAATCTTCACCTCCATCACTATCCGCAATAAAACCATCCAATGACATCGCCGCAAAAAGATATGTTTTCATAATTTTATTCCGTATATTATCTAATATTTTAATTATAGCATTTTTCCAAATTAAATATAACAAAAGGGACTGGTAATTTCCAATCCCTTTATTTTGCTTTTGTAGCTACCAACTAACGACGCTGCCAGAACGTTGAAGTAGGAGCTTTTCTGCGCAGAGCATTTTTTGCCTTGGTCTCGTGAATTTTCCCTTGCTCTCGAGCCCGCTCAAGAAATTCCTCTTTTTGCCAATCAACAGCAGCCATTTTGATTAACATCTTTTCCGCAAGCATGCCTGTCGATAAGCTTGCGCGATCATCCATACACATAATAGCCCTTTTTAATGAGCATGGATTCAAAATACCTTTCTTAATGAGCTGGAATATCTCATAGCAGGAATCACAGCAAAGCTCGATTCGATCATTAAATCTCCTCATCATTTCAAAACATTTTACAGAGAAACACGGTCCAAACGGACACCCTGCCTCAGTCTTAAGATTGCCGAAGTCACAATGCAAAAACTTCCCACAAAATTCACATACGTAAACAGACATCGCACACCTCCCCCTTGTTGCCTAGTGGCAGTATAATTAGCGGTCGCATTCAGCAATAATATAAAATCACTAAAGACAATTTCCTTAGCGTCAAGAAAAAAGAACTTCAAAAAATCTTAACATTTTTAAAATTTACGGTCAATTTGTTAAGGATTCATCATTCTCTCTTCTACTACGTCATTGACATATTCACAAACGTCCTTATTCCATCGGTCAGTGTCACAATAAGTCAGTGAAATGTAATACCATGGGATCATAAGTGATATAATCCAAACAACAATTACTGCTACTAAAACTATGACGATAGATTCTGAAAATCTCATAT
Organism: uncultured Bdellovibrionales bacterium; assembly: GCA_964609855.1. GTDB lineage: Bacteria > Patescibacteriota > Minisyncoccia > Moranbacterales > GWC2-37-73 > GWC2-37-8. Next base: position 11,635 of record CAZSTB010000021.1, on the reverse strand, counting down.
CAAATATTTACTTCCCTGTCATTCCTGACTCGACTCACATTTGCTCCGTCGAATAGGTCAGGAATCCAAGCATGCATATTTATTTTTAAACCTACCAATTCCATTTTCTATACTTAAGCTTCCTAAATGGCTGCGGCGCACTCAATGATTTCCACATTTCCAATTGTTCAATCAGAGCAATAATTCCTAAGCCGTGCGAGTGCTTAACACGAAATCGCACATCCTTAATAGCCACATACCCTCTTGAAAACCAAAGTGTTGACCAAGCCATATCTTCACCTCCAAGACCATACGCCTCGTCAAAATTTTCCTTTTCCCACAATTCCTTTCTGACAATAGCATGCGTAAAGCCCATAACCCCAGTTCCTGGTTTATAAATTATTTTTTGTTTTTTTGAAAAGAAATCATTTATTCCCCCCATAACATTCCAGACTAATTTTTCCCAAATGCTTCCATCTGGCAATGCTCGCATTGAGCCATAAACGCCCATAACTTTTTCATCCGTGAAATTTTCAATACCCCATTCTAGCCAAGTTTTAGATACCGGCAACGAGTGAGCGCTCAGAAAAACCAAATATTTTTCTGCAGTTGCCGCTCGACAACCAACATTTAACGCATGCGGATAGGAAAATTCTTCTTGCGAAATTTGAATGAGCCTTACTTGAAATTCATTTATAATCTCAAGAGTCTTATCTGTCGAGCCAGAATCAACAATGATAACTTCAAAATCTTGGTATGTCTGATTTTGAAGCATTTTCAAAACGGCACCGATCCACCTTTCTTCATTCTTTGTTCTGATGATTACTGAAGTTTCCATAGCCTAAATTTATATATTTATACTACATTCAATAAATTCCCTACTGGACGGTAAAAATTCAAATTCATTCAATTTACTCTTATTTATCCATTTTAAATCATTGATTTTTCTATCGTTCAAATGCAACTGCCCATCAACAAGCTTACACTTATAGCAAAGCACGACAGTATGCTGTCTGCGATCAGAATACTCCCAGACCTTGGAAATTGTTTTAGGCAAAAGATTTAAAATCTTCACATTCAAACCCGTTTCTTCTAGAATTTCTCTGACAATCGTATCCTCCAAGCTCTCTCCAAATTCGTTTTTTCCTCCCGGCAAATCCCATTTCAAATGAACCTCAGGCAATTCCTCCTCAAATCGCTGGCTAATCAGAATTTCCCCATTGTCATTTTCTATAATTCCAAGCACAATCAGTTTAGATGTTAATTTCATAGGTTTATGTATTTTTCCCACAATTTTTTAACAGCCTCATTATGGTTTTCTGGTTGCGTTCTCAATATACGTAATTTTTCCAGATACGGATCGTGATATTCTTCAAAACTAATCCTCTTGTCAATAAGCAACGTGTCGTATTTTAAAGCATTACTTTCCTTTTCTTGTATTAATTCTGCTTTTGCATATCTTTGGGCATTTTGTGAAAAATCAAACGGTATCAAACCTACCTCATTATCAAATATTTTTTCAGATAAAGTTTTAATTCTATTAAATCGAGTAGCCTCAAAAATTAAATATATTTCTCTTGATTGAAGTTTTTCTTTTTCAATGACTTCTTTCGCAAAAATTAAATTTTCCAAAGTTGAAATGGATCTGTCTTCTGCAATCAATTTCCAATCTTTTGTAATTTCCTTGCAATGCTCCCTATTCATCAATGCATCAAAAAGCCTGAGCATTTCATCTGCTTCCGTGCGCTCATACGGCTCAAGCATGTCTGTTTTCCCACCGCAGAATATTATCACCGGAGCAGTCTTTTCTTTTGTAGAAATATCAAAAATAGAATTAAAAGCCATTTTCAAATAGATGTTATAATTTTCGTCTTCCAATATATCTTTTGGTATTCCATAACCAAGAATTACAAACAATGTATTTTTCATAATATCTTTTTATAAATTCTTCTCAATCCATTTATCAAAAATAGCACTTATCTCTTTTAAGTGTTTCTGCTCTCGAAACGTATGCTCTGCGCCTCTTATAATATGCAATTCTTTTTCGCCTGGCAATAAATCAAATAAGATTTGCTGATGTTTCAATGGTGTTAAATCATTTTCTCCAGCCATAAGCAATGTCGACATTGTTAGTCTTGAAGCATTTTCCAGAAGGTCATGTTTCACTCCATCCTCAAAAAACGCCCATTTCAATTTCTTAAATCCAGTAGGAGATGATTCACTTTTTCTTATATAATAACCGGTTTCTTTCCATTTCCTTAAAACATCTTCCGAATAAAACTCGGACAACATATTACCAGAAACTACCGCGGAGATTGGCGCTAGCGCTTTAACCTTTGCGATATTATTTTCTGCATATAGGGCGGTACACATTCCACCCACGCTATGACCAACCAACCAAAATGGCTCCTGATACCAAGATTGAGTTTTTGCCCACTCGATAACATCTTCTAAATCCTCATAATAGTTAGTTATAGTTGCATCTTCATAATCACCATCACTTTCGCCAAACGTATTGGTTGTGTCAAACAAAACAGTCGTGAAACCTTTTTCTCTGAATACTTTTGCAAGAGTGATTATTTGAGCCTCCTCTTTATTTGCGCTTAATCCATGCATCACAAAAACCAATCCTTTTGGATTTTTAATTTCTTCAATAAGTATGGCGATTTTCTGTCCTTTTCTGTTTTGAATAAATAACTTCATATAACATTGCCATCCTGAACTTACGCGCCTCAATGAAATGAAATGCAGGCGGGTTTCAGGATCCATTATTAAATCAAAATCAAATCATTGCACTTCTCATCATTTTCAGTGGTATATTCCACAATTTCCAAGAGAATCTTATCTTCGATGTTTTTCGGCAAAGCCAGTATTTGAAAATTCTTCGGTCCCACGCGCATGGCGAATTTTAAATCAGTTTCAAACTCATGCTTCAAATATTTGGTGACAAATTTGTCCGTAAATCCGATATGGAACTTTGTCGGCTTTGGAGCCATTGCATGCAAAACAACAATCTTATCCCAAGACTGGATCACGGCTTCATTATATTCCTCATCCTTCTCAGGATTAAGCGGCAACGCATTTTTATTCCCAGCAACATACACACTAGCAATCTCCGACCATTTCCCTGCTCCGTTTAAATTATTTTCAAGTTTGAAATTTTTCATAATTTTATGTCATTCCTGCGAATGCAGGAATCTAGTATTTAATTCACTAACCGTAATATTCATGAGACAAATCTTTCCACCTGGGATTATCTTTCTCAATAGCATTTATTTTCCATTGCCTTTTCCATTTCTTCATCTGTTTTTCTCTTGCAATTGCGGAAACAATGTCATTTGTCGTTTCGTAATATACTAATGTTTGCGCGCCGTATTTTTTAGTAAAACTTTCAACTAAACTATTCCTATGCTCGTAAACACGTTTTATTAAATTATCAGTAACTCCGATATATAAAGTCCCATTTCTTTTGCTTGCTACTATATAGACGTAATATATTTTCTGATTCTGCATAAAATATTACAAACAATTACCCTTGTCATCCCGCACTTGTTGCGGGATCCAGGATTTATTTCCACTATCTATAATAATTCAAGTAATTTATTTAATAAAAAAATAATCGTATTTATCCTGGATTCCTGCCTTCACAGGAATGACAAAGTCCCGTATTACAAATCGTCCACGACTTAGACATTGTCCATTGTTGTTTAGCTGCATAATTATTCAAATCAATAACTCATATATTTATCCTTGTTTTATGATATAAATATTCAGTCATGTATTCACGATCTCTAACTCCATGATATTTTGAGTCATATTTCATTCCCCTTTCATCACACAATTGCTCCCATTTTTGCATTAGACCGGTGTGCTTCAAAACTGCTTTTTTCTTTGTTTTTCTTGCTAACTTGATTAATTGTTCGAGTTCGGTCTTAATGATTTCAAATATATTTTCCCTTTCTTCAAATTCCTTTTCAAACATTTTAAATTCAGGATCCTCCATTTCTTGAGCATCAATATCTTCGTCAGGAAAAATTTCATTATGTAAATCTACCAACTCCTGCACATTACCATTTTGAGCTTTTTCATATGCTGCTGAGAGCCTTATGGATATTTTATGTTTATCTCCTTTAATATCGATATCTTGACCTATGTCAGGTCTAATTTTCCATAACAGTTTTCTCATTACCTTTTTCACATCTATCATTTTTTCCTTCTGTTCTTTTTCAGGCTTGTATATTTTATAATTTTCTCCCATCCACATATATTTTTATATCATCAAATTAAAAAATTACGCCTTGGGCGTAATTTTCTCCATATTATTCGGCATATATTTTCTAAGCACTTCCGGAATCACAACTGATCCGTCAGCTTGCTGGAAGTTTTCCAAAATTGCAATGAATGGGCGCGCAGATGGAAGCACGGTATTATTCAGCATGAAGACATGTTTCTTTTCACCATTAGCATCAACGTATTTCACATTAAGTCTTCTTGCTTGCCAATCCAAAAAGTTTGAAGCCGATCCTGTTTCGCCGTAACCATCACGTGAAGGCATCCAAGCTTCAATGTCATAAGCTCTGAATTTTCCTGCGCTCATGTCGCCAGAGCAAATTTTGAGCACACGATATGGAAGTCTAAGCTCCGCATGAATTTCTTTGGAAATCTCCAGCATCGCGTCGTGCATTTTGATGGATTCTTCAATGTCGGCTTTCATTAACACAACTTGCTCCACTTTCTGAAATTCGTGCACACGATAAAGTCCCTTTGTATCTTTTCCATATGATCCAATTTCGCTGCGGTAACATTGGGAATATCCGCAAAGCTTGATCGGCAAATCAGATTCTTTCAAGGTTTCATCTGCATAATATGCACAAAGCGGAGCTTCCGCAGTTCCAACCAAGAATTTCTTGTCCTTACTGTCTTCACCAGAAGAATCTTTATCCTTGCTAGCTACCTGATAGACTTCATCCACTTCACTGTCATAGTCTAAACCTTTGAAATATCCTGTTCCAAAAAGCGCACTGCCTTTTACGAGTGTCGGCGGAATCATTGGAGAATATCCCTTTTCAATCATTTTATTGGTGGCATACATCATCAGCGCCATCATCAAGCTCACTCCTTCATTCTTCACATAATATCCGCGAAAGCCAGCAACCTTAGTTCCCTTTTCCAAATCCAAAATATCCAAATCTTTCCCAAGCTGAACATGATCCTTGATTTCAAAGTCAAAAGTTGGAACATCGCCTTTTTTTTCAATTTCAACATTGTCTTCGTCTGACTTTCCAAAAGGAGTGTCTTCAGAAATGATGTTCGGGACTTTCACCATTAATTCCTCAAATTTTTGTTTGATGATTCTGTATTCTGGTTCCTTGTTTTCAAGCTTGAGCTTAATATCCTTTCCTTTCGCAATAACCTCCTGTCGCTCTTCGTCATTCGTTGCTGATTTAATAAGCGCATTCAAGTCATTCTTGATTGCAAGCAATTGTTCCATTTCCTGAAGCAACTTCACACGCTCCTTGTCCACCTCCAAAAGTTCAGCAAGATCCAAGCCTATATTCTTTTTCTCAATCGCGTCCTTGATTTGCTCCTGATTTTCCCTGATAAATTTTATATCCAACATAAGTATTTTATTTCCTTGTCATCGCGAATTCATCTGAGTCGGCCCAGAATTTAATTTAGGGATCTCGGTTGGAAAAAATTTGAAAAAATAGCTTCCAAAACGTGTTCGGAATAACATGGGTATTTGTTTATATGCATATATATTACATTTAAACACGTCTATTTGCAAGAAAAAAGCGCCTCAGGCGCTTTTTTAATATTTTCTTATCATTTTCCCAGGGTCGGTAGTTTCGAACGGTCATAAAGTGCCACTCCAACACTTTTTTCATTTTGATCAATCGTGTTATAAATTTGTTTCAAAATTGCTTCAGCTTCCTTTTTATTTCCTTTTAATTGAAGCTCATTATAAACCCCCATTAAGCCGTTTAATTGAGTGTTCACCATTCTAGCATTAAGATTAAAGGCATTTATTTCGGCCTGTGGTCGACTTTGATAGAGACTAAAGGATTCGCCTGAGAGCGGCGCCTGGTTAATTCTTGAACGCGCATCATTGTATAGGAATACCTTTGTTTCGCCAGCCTTCAATGTGTAGCTAAGATTTACATCTTGGCCTACAATATCTCCCTCGCTGTCATATTTAAATTTAACATTTCCATTTTTGAGTTTAGTCACTTGATCTAACCGTTCAGGCTCCGGTTCTCGTTCAAATTCAGGAACAATTTCTTGCGAAACATCGACAGCTTCAGTCTGGCGCTGTTCAAGCACGCTTTCCAAGGCTTGTGGCGGCATAGCATCTTCTTTAACAATCTCAGATGTAAGCTCACTGGCTCTCACTGGTGGCTCAACAATTTCTGAAGACTCGATAATTTCACCTTTGTGTTCCTCAACTATCTGCGAAGCATCAACGACTTCCATCTCGGGAGCTTGCGGCGAACTTTTTTCAAGGTTTTCTACGACACTTGGCGCTTCCACTGCTGGCTTTTCAATAACTTTCGCAACATCTTCACTGCCGCCATCTTCCAAAACTTGCGAAGAATCAACTGTTTCCTCATTTACTAAATTTTCAACAATTTCATCACTAACTGATTCCGCTGCAGCATCACCTTTTTCCAGAGAACCTATTTCTACATCAATTTCCTCAAGCTGTTTTTGATATTTTTCCAATTCTCCATACGAACCCTCCATAACTTTTTTACTTTCAGCTATCTTTGTCAGAAGCTCATTTTCTTCTCTTTGTAGTTTTCCAAGTTTTGGAATATATTCGTTCTGATATTCAACTTCGCTAATTTTTTCCTGAAGTTTAGCATCAAGTATCGGGCGCATCTCGGCGCGCACACTCTCTAATTGTTCTTCAGCAAGATCAAGCTCCTGCTTAGGAGACTGCGATAATTCCAAAGCTCTCATTTGCGCTGACAAGATTTCGCGTTGCTGCTGCAAGCTATTTATCTCTGCTTGGTTCGGAGCAATAGCTGGAGCATTTTCCACCACAACCGTCGACTGAGTATCTCCAAAATCCGCTTCCGCTTTTAGTACTTTTTCACCAACGGCAGCGTTGATCTTAACAGGCTGCTTTTCAGGAATTGAAGCGGTTTTGACTGCAGCTTGAACCTCCTGGGTCGGTGTCTTTTCTTGCCCAAAAATTACATTATCATGATTGAGTCCTGAATTAGGCCTTTCTTTAAATATTGCATTGTCGTGATTAAGACCCATGAATTCATCTTCTTTAACAGGAGCATCCTTAAATATCACATTATCGTGATTAATACCCATGAAACCGTTATCTTCAACAGCAGCTTCCTTGAATATTACATTGTCATGATTGAGACCCATAAACTCATTGCTTCCAGCAGTAGCAGCGCCCTGATTCATTTCATGTGCCAATTCAAAAGATGACTTTACGGTTCCGTTCATGGAAAATAAATCAAGATCGGTTGTACGCTCTAAATTCACTTGGAAATTCTTACCAACCTCTTCGCCAAATGCTTTCTTCGTCTCCAATAACCCCAAAGCTGAATCAATGGATTTACCCATAGTTTCAGGATGCCATGCCGCCGTAGCCCCCATGCCCACATAACGAGCAATTTTTCCCCAGGCCTTTGCAAAATCCACGCCTTTTTTCAAATTCGTTTTTTCCGCGTCCCCACCATTTTGCAATGTCGCTTCCTGATATGTCTCCCTTATTGATCCCACGATTACATCGCGCCAAAATTTTGGAGAATTAGCTTGCTCGCCAGCATTTACTTTTATTTTTGATTCCTTATTCAAGCGTTGAAATCGTTCAGCCGCATCCATCAATCCATATCCAAGAGGACGAAGTGCCATTGCACCCGAAAGCACGCATGCGCTATTTAGTGTCTCACGCGCAGCTTGCATACCAGTAGTTTTGGTTGTAGTATAGTTATCCAAAATCTCCGTCATCTTATCTCTCGCTGACTGCAAATGCATTTCTCTTTTTTGCAAATATTCCCCAGCAACTTTAGACGACAATTCATCTCCATTTTGCTCAACTTGATTGAGAGCAGCTTCCGCTTCCAAGTCCAACTGAGAATTTTCCGACTCGAGTTTAATTTTCCTATTTTCACGCAAAAGTTCCGCGATTTTCATTCGCTGCTCGGAACCTTTCTCACTCCATTCTTTTGTCAGCGACAAGCGCTTATTTAAATCCTGGATTGCTTCTCGAACATCATGTGTTCCAACTTTTTTCTTTTCATCCTCCTTATCTAGAGAATTTTTCTCACTGTTCTTCCATGACGTCATCAAGAGCTGTTCCATTGAACCCGCCGCGCCCTTACCCTTTCCAAACATGCCGCGAACCTGCCACCTTTCGTGCATATATTTCGGCACATCATAAATAGCCTTCACGCCAGCAATTGAAGACATCGCTCCAATCATGCTACCAGCAAATTGCTTTCTAACTTCCGGATTTGAAAAAAGTTTTTTTGTTTTGGCGAAAAAGCCGCCCTCCTTCGGATTCAAACTTTCCTGCTTGGCAGAATCTTTCTCGGTCTCACTTTCAGTCTGTTCTTTTTTTACATGAGCCCATTCGGGGTTAACATAATCCACAGGATTATCCTCATAAACCTCATCCCTAAAATTTCTACCGCCTTTTTTGGGATCTGCTCCAGTATTTTCAAATCCACTCATAAGCTTTGTGAGATTACTTTAATCTGTTTAACAAATATTTCTTTTTCTTTTTGGTCGTTAGCCCTATAATCATCTATCACCGATTTTAAATCATTTTGAAATTGTAAATCGATTTCACTTGTTTGCTCATCGAGATATTTAGCCTCCAGTATGTTGATCAATTTTTCGATTTGCTCGAGAGAAAAAACTGGTAAGAGATCCAGAAAAGATTCTTTAGTCTCGGCGGACATTTCTGAATTTTGAATTAGCAAAAAAAGTTTATTAGCTTGTAGCTCAATGTCCGATTTCAATCCTTCAAATTCCTCATCAAGCGGATTGGAATTATATTCGCCGTCACCATTGCTGACATTTATTTTGATACTCATTTATTTTCTATTTTTATATTTTATTTTTGGATTCTATATTATTATTTTACACTAATTTTTGTTAATTAACCAATCTTGAAAACCAAGAATTCAATTCAGTAACATCATATGTGCTTCATTCAATGAATTAATAATATAATGAATTAACTTAATTACTACCAATATGTCATTCCGAGCGTAGAGAATCTGACTGAAAGGAAGATGAGCGAAGTCGAGGAATCTGAGCCCGGATCCCTGCCTGCCGGCAGGCAGGTTTCGATTTCATTTTGACCTATTGGTTTCAATTCCGCTCAAGATGACATTTATTATCAAGCATTATTACGAAAAACAATTTTGCTTGACTTTTTAACTAAAAAGGTGTATAATTACAAAATAGTTCATATTTTTAAAATTTAACCTAAAGGAGGCTCAAATGAGCTACGCAGTAGAACAATTCCTCACTCCAACGCAAACAAAGCTAGCCATTGAGGAGTATAAAAGATTGTTCAACGTACAGGATCTTCCCCTGGAGACCTCACCGGAAAATTCCGATGCAGCAACATCTCAAACCCCGACTTAGTTGGGGTTTTTTCTTTTCCACAAAAAACTAGAACTGAAACTGTTTATACGATATAATGAATTTACTATAATCAGACATAGAAAACTTCTTTTATAACAAAAATCAAAACATATTCAACATGAAAAATAGATTTGAATTCACAACTCAAAAATTTGATCACAAAAAAGTGATTCCAATAATCGAAGAAAGCGGCACCTCTTTGACTAAAAATCAACCCTATGAATCCGCAAAAAATTATGCAACTTTCCAAACACCTTTTCATGCCAAACATGAAGCTATGCCTTTCGCGCAAAATGTAACCATGCTTGAAAATCTAGAACTACACAAAAAAGCCAAGGAGCTAGAAAACAAGGAAAGAGAAAAGGTGCAACTCGAAGAATTCCTGCAGTCCGGAAAAACCGAAGAAATTGTGGATTTCTTACTGGAGGATGGTTTCCGATTCAAAAAAGTTTTTTGTGAAGAAATTGAAAGAGTTAAAAGTGAAAACCCAAAACTCTCAACTGAAAATTTCTTAAGCGAGAAAGACTGGAAAATATTGACCGCGCTAGAAATTTTTGACAAGGGAACTTTTGAACATAGTGTGCGCACCTGCCTAATCGCCAAAGAAACTTTTGAAACAGAAACCAGATTGCCTGAGCTTGGAAAAGAAATCGAACGGGAAGGCATCATTTTGAAACAATTCTATATCGCTTGTCTTTTTCATGATTTAGGTAAATTTAAAATTCCTAAATTCATTCTCAACAGTCAAACCTCTGACGAAGTTTGGACTTCTCTATTTATGGAAATGCTTGCAGAATTACCACTAGAAAAACAGGATGATATCTTAATTGAACACAAACTTCCAATCCCGGACAAAGACAGGGGTGATCATTCCAAGGTGCACGCTTTTTTTGAGCAACGGGGATTCAGAGCTGTTACTGTGGTGCCAATCAATAAAGCTTTCAGTACGCAGCAACAATTAGCCGCCTTGCATGAGCGCAAATTTGATGAAAACCTTCCACTGATAAAAATCATGGAGCCGCACGAAAAAGATTCCAAACAAATGCTTAAAAAATTGGGCTATGGCCTGGAAGCAATACTAGCTGGCAATCATCACGGCCACGATCGCAACGAGGAAGAACAGAATATTGAAGACCCTATCTCCACAGCAACGATGCAAGTAATTATCGAACTGGCATCGGATATCATCCACACATTCGATGTTTATGATGCGCTCATAAACGGAAGATCATATCTTAAAAAGCAATCACATCTGCACACTTTAGCATCAATTGTCCACCACACTCAGGATGGAAAAATAAAAACTAAATGGGTCGTTGCGAGCCTATTGAATGATGATCTCAAGCAAATGAAGAAAGCTGATTTTTCTCAAAATTCAGAAGAATTGGAAATTGTGAAGAATTTTATAGAGCAAAATCTACGCGATAATGAAATTTCCTATTTTCAACAAGGATAATTGAATATATCTTGCATTCTCTTGTATCAAAAAACTAACCATTTCTGGTTAGTTTTTTTGTTAGACGGTCTGGTTGGATTCGAACCAACGCTCTATGCATCCCAAACAAGGAATACGTTGACTGACAAAAAAGTTTCCCCATAACCAGCCAATGTGTTCCCGTATCACCCAGGGAGCTGCTTTACCGCTAAGCTACAGACCACACTAACTATTATTACCAATAGCAAGAAAATTTTATTTCATTTTTATTTTCAAGCTGAAAAAATATTTTTCTTGAAGTTTTTTATAGCTTCACTCTCGTCTATGATTTCACCGCTATGCAATTTTTTAAGCAAGAGCGGAACACCGCAATTCTCACACTTACCCCAAGCGCAGCATCCCTTTTTCTGGAAATGTCTTGCGCACATTCCCAGCTCCTCTTCGAAAACCTCTTTTGAAATTTTTTCCATATTTATTTAAATGAAATTATTTGATAACCATATTTTTCAACATCTTCAACTGGAAACATCTGGAGATCTTTTGTTTTGATCACATAGGTAATTTCCTTTTCAATAATTCTCCCGGTATAATTAC
>CAZSTB010000020.1:0-18368 GCA_964609855.1 uncultured Bdellovibrionales bacterium | reverse complement strand
ATTATACGTCCTTGCCAAGGATGAGACGGCAGTTCGATTCTGCTTACCCGCTCAAGACGACAGAAACAGGCTCTAAAAGGCTTGTTTTTGTTTTATCTAAAGCAAAATTTGATGGTTCGAGCGTAGCATTTTCACTGTTTATTTTTTCAAGGTTTTCAGCAATGATCTTATATGGTTTTGCCAGTAAAATGCTGATTTTTCCATCTTTTAATATAAAGTTCGAACCTAAAGCTCGAAGAATTGAACTTTTCCCTGTGTGATCGGCTCTTGAGAACCAATATTTCGCATACGTGGCGTATTTAAACGTTCTCTCAGTGAGTTCTATCCATTCATTGATCCTTTCATCTAAGTTCTTCAATTCTTTCTGTGTGGAGGCTTTTTCTCTCATTAAGGCACTTTTTTGATCTTTGAACTCTTCATCACTCAAAAGGCTTCTATCAGAGTTAGCGGGTGATATATAAAGTTTTATAATATTATCTATTTTCTTAAGACATTCAGTAAGCGCACTTTGCTGATTCTTGATCAATATATTTCTATTGGTGTTCTCGCGTGTATTTTCTTCATTAAGAACATCAAGGGCAAAGCCAAGAAGACTTTCAGGAATTGTGATGGTGTCCATTATCTCATTGATTTGTTTTTGCATTTCAATAAATGATATCGCTTTTTGAGAGCATTTTACACCGGTCTTTCTTTTGGTACATCTGTGATAAATGAAAGACTTAAGTCCTCCTGCTGATTTTACTCTCTTAATTTTTTCGTCAGCGGTTATTGAACAGCCACACTCACCACATCTTACAATTCCGTTAAAGGGGAGTGTCTTCGTTTTTGATCTCGGGCTTCCTTTCCTTCCAAGAAGTTTTTGCACATGGTCAAATTCTTCTACATTAATCATGGGTGCATGGTTTCCTTGATAAGTTTTGCCCGCATACTCAAATTCACCAAAATAAAATGTGTTTGTGAAGATTTTGTAACCATGACATATGCATAATTTCTTTTCGCTTTTGTGGTAACTTGTGCGAAGACCCAGTTTTTCATTCGCGATATCAATTACTTGAGGAACAGTATAATTTCCAGATAGCATCAATTCCCACATTTTTCTAACCAAAGGAAATTTTTCAGGATCGTTTAATATTTTTTTGTTGCCCTTTTCTTCATATTTATCATTGCAATAACCAAGAGGAGCAAGCCCGGGTCGCCATCCCTTTTCAGCTTTTGAAATAAGTCCTCTTTTTACATCTTTGCTCAAGTCCAATATGAACTGATTAGCCATCCCAAGTTCAACACTCATCATCATGACATTATCTTCACTGCGATATTCTCGCGAAGGGGTCTGAATTGATCGTATTATTTCTTTTTGTAGGAGCCATTGAATTTCTCCTCCATCCACAGGATTTCTTGCCAAACGATTAATCTTCCAACAAAGTATTCCATTTGCCTTGCCTTGCTTTATATCTTTTAACATCCTATTGAATTCTGGTCTCCCCGGAGACTTCGCCGACATGTTTTCTTGGTATGGCTTTCCGACAACGGTTAGACCAAACTGCTCAGCAAATCGATCAATTTCTTTCTTCTGATCCTCAATAGACTGGATCTGTCGATCTTCAGAATCTGTTGATTTTCTCAAATATGCTAAATACTTTATTTTATTGTCCATGTATTTAATTTATGTTTTATTGCATTTGCATTATGGGCGCCTTAATTCATTTAGCCAACTGGGCCTGTTGTCCGTAATTAGTTGTATAGCTTTTTCTTTTTGCAATTGTTTTTTGGTAGGCTTATCCCTATAATAGCTCTTGCTATTTTTTTGTGAGTGCCTGTCATGCCTTTCAAGGAGCTCTAACATTCTAAAAAGGTGATATGACTTTGAATGCCGGTTCATGTTTCTAGAGGAATAGGTTAGGTTATGACAATGCCTGCATTTGAAATAATAATTAAGCATGTACAAAAGGCCTATTCGCTTACTGCACTTAGGGCATTTAAACCAAAATCTACATTTTCCAAAATGACATTTAGTTTTTTCAATCTCGGATTTATACTTATAATCCGTAATGACTTCTTTGTTATCCTTTTTGCTATAAATAAATTCCAAATAGGAATCTCTAACATGAGAAATTGACACTACGAATTCTATGCGATCATTGCCTTGGTTCCATGTTAGCGTGCCACTTCTAATTCCATCGATTAAAAAGCCTTTTTTCCTTAAGTCAAATATGGATAGCCTAGGTAAAAAGTCAGATACATTTTTTATTTTTTTGTTGTATTTTTTCATAAATTGTCGAAAGTAACCGAAATAATTAAAGAACTTCAACAAAAGATATCACTAAAATCTGGAATGTCTGAAATTATTTTTTTTCGGTTTTGTAAGAAAAATCTCTGTTAGTATTCTCTTGAGTATTCTCTGTAATAGTTTGTTCAAATTGACAGTACTGTTTGCTGGTTTTAGCAAACTTGATTGCAAGTCTTATCAGTGCTTCACTTTGTTTAATTTTCGAAATTAATTCTATAAGTCTGACTAAATTTATCTTAAAATTTCTTTTTGCAGGTATTCCTTTCAATTTCATCTCTATAACCCCTAGTTCTTTCCAGATTTTTATTGCTCTGTCTTGCTCTGATCTATTAAGGCAAGTTTCATTTTGGATTTCCTTTATTGTTTTATACATGCGAGACTTATTCCACCCTTTGCCATGCCAATAGAGAAGCTGGGACAAGAATAGGCCAGCATTTGCGTTCCCAGATAATTTTCCCAGAATTGGATTAAAAGCTACTGGTTTTTGATCCAGTAGCTTTATGAACAAGCTGTTCATGTTCTCAAATTTCCCCTCTTCAAATTTAATTGATCTTGCTTTCATATAAATTTTGTTACTCTAATGCGTATTCTATGGCTGCATCAATTGCATCATGCATGCGATCACATACTTTATCGCTATACCAAAAGTCATCAATCAACCATTGCATCTCTTTTTTTGTAAGCTTTCTAGAGATTAACCCCTTGGCTCTATCTTGAATCATTTGTTCTGAAATTTCGGCGAGAGTTCTATTTTTTTGAGTATGTTTAATGTTATATTTTTCGTTCATTCCTTTTATATCGATTATTGTTTAAAAAAAGTTGTAAATCCTTATTTTTTATAGGTTTGTAGATCATACGAATCATCGCAACAAGTTTCAAGGCATTTTCAAGAGCATCTTCGTAGGATAATTCCTTGCCGAATTCTTTTTTGTATATCTCTTGAAATTTTTCGACTTGAGATCTCGTCATATTAATTGCTTACGTGTTTTTTTTGAATAATTAAAAACCATACTTTGCAGTATGGATCATTTTTCAAATTTAAATTGAATACGGTATTAAATAGAACAACCTTGGACTATTTAGAACTATTTTTACTGTGTGCTAATTCAAGTTCTTTTAATAATATAGTCTCTTCCACGCCTCTTTCCATGATCTCATGTCGGGATACCTGTTTGTTGAACAATAGGGTAGTCTTACTTCTTTTTGGAAAAAATAATTTTAATACTTGACCCTTGAATCCCAAACTATTGAGAATTTTAGAGAATTGTTTTCTTGCGATGTCCTTTTTTATGCCTTCTGGAAGTGTAGCTCTCCCAATCATTTTGTTGCTATTTTTAAGTAAATGATCAAAAAAATCCGCATTGCTTCCAGCGCCATGTGGCTTGCTTAGTATATATTTATCATTAACCCAGATCTCTCTGTCTTTCATGGAGATATAGTACCCTTTCTCTAAGTCAGTTTTTGATATAGCTAGTAAATCAGTTTTATTCTTACCATCCTCAATTGTTTCGTATTCAGTAAATAAGTCATTGAATTTTGGCAATAAGACTTCTAAAAAATAACCAACAGGCTTTACGCCAATGTCTTTTATCATTTTTAACATCATGCTGTCGATTTTTTCATATTGAGGTTCAAATTTTTCTCCACGTATATTTAAAGCTTTCCACTCGACCAACTTCCTTAATATTAGTCGCTGGCTTTCTACAGGAGGAACCTCAGTGCCTATCTGTAGCCCAAAATAAACATGCTCGTTACTTGGCGTAAGCAAATTTAGTTTTTTGATTCTTTGTAGCGTCCACCTTATTTCAGCTGAAACCGTTTTTTCTAAATTCATTGTAATTTTTTGTAAGGCTAATTAACATAACCCTATCGCAATAACATGAAAAATGCAATAACAGAGCCAAAAACAAGCTAATAGGTAGTTGATTTTTTGAGATAACTGCATTATAATTGAAATACAATTTAATTGCCTAACCCTCATGAGAAATCCTGAGGTATGGCATAAAATACCGACTAAAGTATATCAAGCTCTCCATCCAGAGCACTTTAGTCGGTCGTGCGTCGAAAGGCGTGCGGGTGCCGCAAGGCATCGCTGGTGGGGAGCTTTATGTTATCCCAACCAGCTTAATTCATTAAAAAATTAAGATGGAAAACCGACTAAACCCCGCTGGCGAGGGACAGAGCCAGAAAAAAGAATGGTATAAAAATTGGTGGGGCATCATAATCGCTCTCATAATCTGGCCGTTATTTGCATTGTGGTACATAACCAAAAAAGCGCAGTGGAGTGATGAGAAAAAAGGCTTTGCAATTATTGGGGTAATTATCTTAACGGTAGTCATGTTTAGGAGTGGAGACGCATCTGATTCTAGAGATAAAGCAGTTGTGCAAGAAAATGAGACAAAGCAAGCTCAACAGGCAGTTGAAACTAAGGCGCCAATTCAAGAAGCAACGCCAATAAATACAGCAGAAAATACTCCACAAGTAGCAGAGACCCCTAAGCAATCAGAAACAAAAATTCCAAAGTATGAGATAGTGTATGAAGTTACCGGAAAAAGATATGATGGGGCAAAAATTTATTATGTACTCATTGACTCTATTAATTTAGAGGATAATTCTTTTAAAAACGATATCAAGAGCATTATCAAGAAAATTGTTGAAGAAAAAGGCTCAAAAATTAGTATAGATATTTTCGATAAAAAAACAGTACTGGAAGCTTCATATAGTGAAGTATCTGCTCAAAAGGTACCTACTCCAAAAGAAAATACTGAAGCCGAAACTCATTATGTCGCAATGTTTTCTGGGGAATTAAAAACAAACATATACCCAAATACGCTTACTTTCTTTGGGTCTACATTCACCGATAATAAATTGGTTGGTAGATATGTTGAAACGATCGAGCTTAACCCGAATCAAAACTAGAAAACTAGAAAAAGGCTGAGTAAGCCTTTTTTTATTTGTTTTAATTTACTTGTAGTGATATTCTTTAAGCATCAAGAAATTTAGAATTAATAACAATTATTATGTCTGAAGGCAATAAAAGCTATGTTCAGGAAATGCTCTTGGCTTTAGAGGCAAATGTTGAATTTCTAAAAGAAGAAGGAAGCTCTCAGCTGATTGTGAGAAATGGTAGGTTTATAAACAGCATTGGTGACAATTTCATATATGAGTTTTCGTTAGATTTTTTTCAAGATATCGAGGCAGACACAGAGGTTGAAGTTCGCGTAAAACGTGAAAATGCAAATGGTAAAATAATTGCCGTAACTGAGAAATCAATTCAAGTGCAAGTAAATAAAAACTTAGGCTCTGCTATCCCAGAGGGCCGGTTAATTATTTCTAGTTATTATCTATTACAGCTTCTTATAGACAAATTGAAGTCTGTCGATAATGGGGAAACTTCTTTTACTGAATTATCGGAAAAAGTTTTTGGAATAAAGCCTGCCGACATTAAAATTGATGAAGGATATATTATTCCAGATTCTCAAACTCTTAGAGCAAACTTATCTCAAGAATCCGCAATTAGATTGTCCTTGGGAAGTGAAGTTTCTTTTATCTGGGGACCGCCAGGCACAGGAAAAACCAAAACAATCGCAAGAATAATAGAGGGCTTCATTAGTTCTGATAAAAGTGTATTGTTATTGTCTCATACAAACATAGCAACCGATGGAGCACTTGTTGATTTTGTCGATCATCTTAATGATACCGATGATTACAGAGAGGGAAAATTTCTTCGAGTAGGTGAAATTCAAAAAGATGATCTTAAGGATGAAAAGTATAAAATGGTTGTTATTGAAAATGTTATTGAAAAACAAGGAGAATCAATCAGAGAAGAAATTGATCGATTGTCAAAGGCGATAGATCTGATAGTGAATGAAATTTCAAAATCACAAGAAATAATTAAACTATTCGAACAAAGTGAAGAGTTAAAAAAAGAGTTAGATAATATTATTGGATATTCTAATTCAAAGACGAACGAGTTGCGTTCAGTAAAGAGTAACCTTGCACAGCAAATGGATGCTTTAAAGGATGTTGAATCAAAAATAACGCAATATAACGCTACAGGCACATTGGGACGGCTATTTTCATTGACAATGAGTATTGAAAAACTTACTCAAAATAAGGCAAGTATTCTTATCGCTATAGGGAAAGAGGAGGAAAAAGTAAAGGCAAATCAGATGAGCTTGGATGGTTGCATAGTTAAGCATAAAGATTTTACGGATGCAAAAAAGGAAATTGATATCAGATTAAGCGGAATTGAGTTAAGTAATCATGAAAATATATTAAAAACAAAAAAGAAAGAAGAGGACGATTTGCAAAAGCAGAAAAGAGTCTTGAGTAAAAGATTAGAGGAATTATCAGCCAATCTCATTAAGGATGCAAAGGTGATTGCCACAACGCTTACAAAAAGCTATAGCTCGAAATTGATTTTAGATAGAGAATATGATTGCGTGATTATTGATGAGGCATCAATGGCTCCTTTGCCTGCGGTTTGGTGTGCTG
The DNA here is from genome assembly GCA_964609855.1 of uncultured Bdellovibrionales bacterium. Taxonomy (GTDB): domain Bacteria; phylum Patescibacteriota; class Minisyncoccia; order Moranbacterales; family GWC2-37-73; genus GWC2-37-8. The sequence goes on along the minus strand of CAZSTB010000020.1, from coordinate 11,584 downwards.
CTGGATTAGCAAAAAAGAATGTGGTTATTGTTGGAGATTTTTTGCAGTTGCCACCGGTTCTTAAGCACAGGACTGTCCACAGTAAAACTAAATCGAAAGAGGAGGTTGAAGTTGAAGAAAAAAATGTTAAAAAATGGTTGGCAAGCGATATTTTTAATGTTGTTGGTATTACTGGAGCAATTGAAAGAGGAGAAACACCTGCATGGTTAAGGCAATTAAATATTCAGTATAGAATGCATCCAGATATTGCCGAAGTGATAAATAAGTTTGTATATAATAAAGGTGATGGCAAATTCAAGCTGGAATCTGGTGAAAATACAAAAAATAATGGGATTGCATTGATAGATAAAAGTCCATTGTGTGGTTCTCATATCGGAGTTTATGATACTAGTAGTATTGGGTCAGTAGCAAATAGAACAGACAGTGGATCTTATTATAATTTTTATCATGCATTTCTCGCTGTTGAGCTTGCTCGTCAAGCACTTGAAAGTGGATATGCAAAGGTCGGTATCATTTCTCCATTTAGACCACAGACAAACCTCATTCAAAAGATATTAGAAGATTGTGGTATGAATAAAACTGTTGATGCTGACACAGTGCATAGGTTTCAGGGAGGTGAAAAGGACGTAATTATTTTCGATGTTTCTACTCCTAGACCTACGAAACTAACAGATGATCAAGAAGATGGTGGCGATGATGAAAAATTGATTAATGTTGCATTTTCAAGAGCAAAAACAAAATGTATTCTAGTTGCTGATGTTGATGCAATTGAAAAGAAACATAGTGAATCTTCACTCATAAAAAAGATTATCCATTTTTGCAAAGATAAAGAGTTGCCTGTTTTTTCAACGCAGGATATTATATCTAAATTTTCAGTAGCTACAAAGTCTGAAAAATGGCTTGAAAAAATAAACAACATCAATGATATTAATGAATTCTTAAATTCAAATATCTTCGATGAAAAGGATTTTTACCAACAATTTTATAGAGATCTTTTATTAGCAAGGCAGGAGGTTATTATAGATAGCCCATATATAACATCTGAAAGAATGAGAATGATGATGCCAGTCTTTGAGAATTTGAGGGCAAAAAATGTAAATATTTTTATAGTAACAAGAAGCACAAAAGAGCATTCCTCCTCAATGCAATTTCAGGCAAATGAAGAATTTAAGAAGATGGAAGAAATCGGAATAGTGATTTTACCCTTTACGGGTCACATGCATAGGAAACTCGCAGTAATTGATCGTAGTATAGTTTGGGAGGGTAGCCTAAATATTTTATCGCAAAGAGAGAGTCAGGAGTTCATGAGGAGATTTGAGGGAACACAAACAGCTGAACAATTGATGACGTTTTTTAAGTGGGATAAAAATATAGGTAAAATTGGTGAAAATAATCTCGTTAAGTGTGAATTTTGTGATAAGTCAGGATCTTGGTATTGGACAGATTTGAGTAGATTCGGCATGTGGACGTTTTGCCTTACTGGAATGCATAAAAAAGGAACTCCTCCAAAAACAGAAAAAGAAAAGGTTGAGTATAAAAAAGCTAAAACAAAGCTTAAAAAAATGAAAAAAGATGTTGCTGGAGATGGGACTCCGATTTGCCCTGAGCATGAAATTCCAATGTTAATGAAAAAAGGCAGATTTGGTGAATTTTGGGGGTGCTCAAAATACCCATATTGCAAGGTTACAGAAAAAATTAAATAAAAATTTGTCTGAGCTTTATAATATTCAGTAACGTGATAGACTGATCTTATTGATCAGTCTATTTTAATTAAATGGAGAATATAAAAGAGTTAAAAGAATTTTTAAGAAAGTATAGTCTTGATGACCTTGCCAAAGGATTTTTTGCATTGAACTTATGGCTTCCAAATATCGCAAGTCCAATAAAAATACAATACTTGTATGTTATCCTGGAATCAATGCACAATGAGCTATCGGCTCAAAATAGAATTGTTGCATATTCTGATTATCAAGAATTCTGTACAAAATTATTTGAGCTTGTGCCTTCCTTTATCATGCTAGAAGATTATGTGCCGGAGGCTGATTGGAAAGATGTCAGATATTTTTTTGAGAAACGTTTCTATGATATTTTTTATGGAGGGGATCTTTCAAATCCATACGATTACTATTATGAATTTGAAATTATCCATAAGGCTTTCAAAGATACTTATGTTGAATTAATCAAAAGGTCTCCAATGGATGAGTTGCGATTTTGCTTGAGCATTCAAAATAATTTAATTAATTCATTAAATCAAGATAAATCTGAAAAAATTGAAAATATTAGACCTGGCGATATAGGAGCACCTTCTGAAAAATTTTGGCAAAACGTTTGTAACTTTATTGACGGTTACAATCCCGAAACGGCAGTCAATTCCGAGATGTTGTCATTTTATGTTAAAGATCTTACTGATAATTCTTTTCTGCCAAATTTTGATACATTCACCGAGGATGCATTTAGAGGAAAGAATTGCAGATATTTTTTTATATTCAGGGACGGTAAGTATTATCCTGTAATGCCTAGAAGTTATATAACTGTTTTGTATGATACGTGGGGAATATTGCTTAGTGAAAATTATAAAGATATCTCTAAAGCGCTTGGTAATAAAGACCCAGACATTTTAATAGGAATTGAAATGTATAAATTTATTGGAGATAGGGTCAATGAGGACAATGTTTTTCCGATGGCAAAGCCGTTGGAATTAAGCGGAAAGCCTTATGATTTGGTTTTTACTGCAATACATGTTGAGGATACATTGCTTCTCGTGCATGTTATTCCTCCAATATATGACCAGGAGACACTAGATAAGCATCTGTCCATGTTAATGCCAAAAATCAAAGAGTGTAACGAGTTATTTTCAAAAACTCCAACGAAATTCTATTTAATGGCTAAGAATCAAATTGTTGAATTCAGGTCAAAAAAGCAAAAGAAATCATTGAGACCAGTATTTTTTATAGCATTACCAACCCCGTTAACAAGTTCTATCATAGGTGTTGAAATTCCTAGGGATGTACCCATAGAAATTATGGGGATTGATCAAATAGCTGGAATTTTTGATGAAGCAAAAGATCCAGAAGAAATAATTCGCTTTTTTGATTCACTCGAATCTGAAAGAAAACAAAATTATAGAATGGCCCCTCTTAATACGTACTTGGATCGTTTTGGTTCATTCAGGGACTCACATGAAGTTTTAATTCCTGGCGCATTAGAGCCGGACATGATATCGCTTGATACTAATTGGGGCTCAAGTTTGCGATTTAGATCTCTAAAAGAATTTTGGGATGATTTTCCAGATGAAAGTTTTTTCGGAAATCCCAGAAGCTGGAAAATACCCTCTGAAAGAAAATCTGAACTAGGTCTCATGTTGGAATCTAGAAATTTCTTTGGTTACGTATATTGTCAAAAAATCGGATCAATGTCTTTTTTTATAAATTCTCCAGTTGATAAGATGAGTTGGGAGCAAGGAAAAATGACTGACTTGTTGATGCATAGTATTTCTGACTCAATCGAATTATATAGAAAGAATATTGAAATATTAAATTTCGCCAAACATAAAAATAAAACACAAGTTTTTTTATGTCCAGCTTCTCTAGTTCTTCAATCTGGCAAATTTGAACATCTAAAACACTTAATATCAACTGATGATCCTTGGGAAATGGACTTTGCTCCACTTGGTGCAGGTGGATACGGAATAAGAATTGTGTATAAGGATGACAAAATTGTTGATAATCTCAAGACCGTGAATGATAGATCTTTGCAAATGGAGCTTATTATTGGCATTATCGATCAGATGAACAGTTGGTTTCAGGATAAAAAAGCAAAAGATGTTATCAAAGAGTTAGATGATGAAAAACATAATCCATCAAGATTTAGAATGTTTCAAATTGAAAAGAAAGCATCTTTTCCTGAGAATGTGAGAGCTGTTATCCCACAAGAAAGAGAATACAAAATGGCGGATAAAGATATAGCTAAAATAGCTCTTGCGCTTGGAATAGCTCCCGGAGAGTATTCATCTGAAGAAGCAAAAGAAAAACTAAATTCTTTGATAGCGGCTATCATAAATCATATAAATAAAAAGGTGCTCGACTTTAGCTTTAGGGGCAGTCTTGGTTTTTTACTTGAAAAGATTGACGCCTTAATAAATGATTATGGACGAAATGAGGCAGAAATAAAAAACTCACTTGAGCATGAAGTGGATTATGAAAGAAGTGAAAGATTGGTAGATCAAAAAACGGAGTTTATAAGCCAGCATCGTGATTGTCGTTATCTTGTCGAAAAGTTTGTTCAGTTACAACCAAAAGGAAAAAAAATCATAGATGAATTTTTGATGAGAGAATTGTTAGCATTGATCAATAGAATACTAAATGTTTATACGGCAAGCGACTTTATTCATTATGAGCTCTACCCAGTACGCGTAATTATTGATAGGGATTATATTGTTTCTATAAAATATGTTGAAAATCTTTCCGAAATGGAAAAGGTTTTTAGCAATGAGCAGTCTAAATTGAGGCTAGGGCTTATTGGTAATAGTGAAGATATTGCAGAATCTACTATACCTATAGAAAATTATTTAGATGAATTAGATATTGCTTTTAAGAAAGATTTTGGATTCGGTTTGAGAAATCTTGTAAACGTGCATCAAGTCCTGGGTCTTTGGGCTATGCAGGCAGAAAAAAAAGAAAAAACTTATTACATGGCTAAAGCAAATAAGATAGCCGCGGTATGCTCAAAACAAATTAAAGGCTATGACAAGTCCGAAACCGAAGCGATTTTGGAATTCTTAACGCTTAAGCCAGATGAAATCCTAAATATTCAAGGTGATCCAGTAAAAGCTTCGGATCTTCCTGTCTGGGAATACTATAAAAGGATTATGCGATATAGCATTAAGCCTTTGATTAAACTAGGAAGCTTTTACTGTTGGGGACCACATTCTGTTGAAAAGGCTAGTTGGACATGGATTAATATTACCAGTGAACATCAATTACCAGCTGATTTCAGTGCGCCTTTGATTGTAGAAGTTCTTAAGAAAGGTCATGAAAACTTAGAAAAGGAATTAGTGCAAATAATAAAGAAAATAGTTTTGAGATATACGCAGAAAGTTGAAACAGATATTTTTCCTCATAAATATGATGGCGCAATGAATGATATTGGTGATTTTGATGTGCTTGGATATCTGGACAATAAAAATATTTTGTTGAATATCGAAGCTAAGATAATTGGTTTTCCGCGTTGTCATAAGGACTCTGGCCGTATGCAAAGAAAAATATATGTTAGTCGCAATAGTGAAGACGGCAAGGTAAAAAGAAGTTATCTTAAAAAAGTTGAAGATAGGGCTGATTATTTAAAATCCAATAGTAAGGATATAATAAGAAAATTGGGTTGGACTGTGCCAAGTACTGATCCACAAATCCTATCCATTTTTGTTACTAAGGTGGGGTTTTGGTGGACAAAGCATCCTCCTATAAAAACAGATGTTAAATTTGTCGAAGCTAGATTGCTAGACGATTTTATTAAAAATTTATAGCATGCTAGGCATCATTAAAAACGAATTTGAAAACAAAAAACACACCATTTGAATAGTGTATCTTGCTTTATATTTTTAGGCAGATAGGTGATTTAGAAGGCTTTTGAATTGAGTGAATAACGAGAATAATTCAATTTTAATTTCGAGATTTAACATAGTGGTGATTGTTATTGGTGGGTTATTCTTTGTGAATATGATAAGTAACGCAGTCAATGCTACAGAAAAAAGCCAGCAGGATTGCGAATCCTGCACCATAATCTGCCCAATCAGCCTAAAAATACAAAGGGAAATTGTTAAAGATATCTCCATTATAGCACACCGCTAAAAATGAATATTTTGTAAAAAGTTAATAAGATTTATTTTTCTTTAGTATGGAGGTAATATATGCATAGATTTGGCAATATGATAGAACTCGAGTGATTTTATTAAATATGCTTAGAAATGATAAAAATCTTATCGGCAGTATGTCATGGGCGTTGTTAATAATTTATTCGATTAAATATGATAAGCACACAGGAGATCAAATTTTTATTGAATGATGATACAATTTCAGATGAAGATATCATTGAAATCAAGGATAATCTCTATGGATTGGCCGAAATTGCAATTGAACAGTACTTGTCAGATAAGATTATTCGATAGCATCAAATACATTTTGCGAAAAATATCCAATTGTTAGCAACGGCTAATTATGATAAGCAAAAGATGTCGCTAGTTGCTTTTGTTGTTAATAGGGGGTATTCTGTAGTCAGGTTTAAATTACAAATAAAAAGTGTTCTTAATTGTAATTATTAGGGAATTAAATGAATTGGTATGCAAATAGAACTCGAAAAAATTAAAAATACCACATTGTACATGGCTGAAAATGTGCCTGATTTGTATTTCACGAAATATTTGAAGCTAATGTATTATTTTGATTTTATTTCTGTCTTAGAAAGAGGTGTCCCTGTTACAAGAGATACATATTATCATTTACCACTTGGACCAGTGCCGTCTTTTATAAAAACACAAGTGAATTTATTAGGTGATGAGGCTCAAAAAGTGGAAAAGAAAATTTATGGTAACTTTGCTGTTGCTGAAAGTGTTTTTGATGACATTATTTCTTTAAATAGGGTGAAAAGTAATAATGGATTAAAAATTGAACCAAAATCAGGAAAACATGCCAATCTGTCATATCTTTCAGAATATGAGAAAGATCTACTGGATGATATTATTGCTGAATTTAAGATTATCAAAGTAAAAGATTTGGTTGATAAAACTCATTCGGAAGTTCCGTACAAGCAAACTGTCGCAAACAATATTATTGATTACCGTCTGGCATTTTATCTTGATATATCAAATATTCTTCCAAAACGGAAATACGAATTCAATAAAGAATTGAGTCAAATGGAATATTTTAGTGCGGCATGACTAAATTAGAATTCGGAAATATTTACTTTATACCAAAGCATCTTCATCAAAACAAGCAGATTGCTGGGCATTTTTTTGTTTTACTTTGTACTCTTGAAGATAAAAACGAAATAATATATCAAACTTTAAGCTCAAGGGTTTGGCGTGTTTTTCCAAAATTAAACCTATTGTTTGGAGCAAACAGCTGTATAAATTGTGGTCGTGATTATTTTACGCGCGAGGATTATGAGCACCATAACAAATATGGGAGCTATCTTTCCCCTATTGATATAGATAACATTCATTTTCTGAATTACAATAAATACTCTTTTTTGAATAGGGAAACTTTCATTTCTTTTGGAGACAGGGCTGGCATCGTTAAGGATAACTTTTTTGAATTTTGGAATAAAATTAGTGATGGTAGCTATCCGTTTTATGGACATCTTGCTGATTTTAATAAGAAAAGTCTTGTATTAACGCTGGAAGGTTCCTCAAAGATTGATGATATTTGCAAAAAAGAGATACTTGATTACTACAAAGAGACCGAATAGTATATAAGTAACATTGAAAACTTATGCTTATTTTTAATGACGGAATGGTGTTCTAGTACCGCATTTTTTATTTTAACCTAGTATAATCATCAAGGATCCACCGCTTATTATATGTTAAGCTTCTTCCTCGAGATTTAATAAGTGGTTATTTATCATTTTGAACTCTGGAACATAAAAAATGGCTCTGTTCTGCATAAAAAAAGTTCTAACATCGTAAACAGTCCGGCTCCCTCAAAAAACACCGTATTTAAGCGGTGTTTTTGCGTTACTGGTGAGTTAAAATCGAACCAAATTAAAAGGGAGACTCTTTCGAATCTCCCAATTGTGCTACATTAAGCGCTAGAATGCAGCAAATGGAATCTTATAAGCAATCCTTACGTTGAACCCGTCTCGTTTTGATCCCGGTGACCAATGTTTTTCAAATTCTCCACGCATCATTAATGTTGTAGTGCCAAGCTTAGTGTATATAACTGGTCCAATGTAAAGATTGTCAGATTTTCCATTCCACTGGTGAATTTCTTCGATATCGATACCAACTGAAAATCTGTCGTTCACAGGGATTGTTAAATCCACAAAAGCATCCAGATAATCGTTTGCTTTGCTTGTAACCGCACTGAAATTTCTGATGTCAGCAAAAACATTTACTGGTCCGATTTTAGGTGTATACCACATACCGTAATCAACATATTGCGCGCCTGTGCTCATAGAGTCGTATCCGATGATCGCAGAAATGGGTAGCTTCCAGTTGGTTACGGTTAAATATGGCCTTATATCAAAGAAACTGCTGCTACTGCTTGCTGTTGCATCGATTCCGATCCCAACTTTTTTCTTCCAGAGGGTATAGATATCTGCGCCTTCATTGAAGAAGTTGCCTTTCGCAGGAACGTTGATCCAATCAAAATGAATATTGATGCTGTTGGCAAAGCTTTTTTCACTGCGTCCTTTTTCAGCGGCATCCTCTGCGAATGCAGTGATGGCAAAAAAAGTCAAAATGAGAGCGATAATCATCCTAGTCAGCATTCTTTTTTTCATGACCTGTCTCCTTTGGTTTGGGGTGGGCTACATATTTTCAAGGAACAGTGAATAATAACGCGAATATAATAAATTGTCATACTAAATATGATGACAAATGAGAAGATAATAACCCAAATTAAAGCCTTAAATAAGGCTAATATATCTCTAATATATTTTTATCTATTGATTTATATATAAAAATATGATATAATGGTCTCATGATTAAAGATCTTCAAGCAATTGGATTTAGTAAAAATGAGGCAATCGTATATGACGCTCTTGTTCAACATGGACCATGTAAGGCTGGTGCATTGATAAACAGATTGGATATTCATCGCAATTTAATTTATCAATCACTTGAAAAACTTGTTTTGAAAGGGTTTGCGACCAAGGTGACAGAAGGAAAGGTTTGGCGTTTTCAGATTACCGATCCTCATAGCTTGCTTTCCAAAGTTAAACAACAAGAAAGCATTTTTACCGAGCTTATCAAAACAATTCAACTGCAAAATAATAAAAGCGAACAACAAATTGTAGTCTATGAGGGCCTTGAGAGCTATAGGAATTATTGGCTCGAATCACTTAAAAGAATACCGGAAGGTTCAATAGATTACACCGTTGGTACGCCAGATACGGCTGATTGGGTTGAACTTATGGGAAAGAAGTATCAAGAGTATAATAATCTTCGTATTAAGAAAAAAATTATTTGGAAAACGATTTGCTTTAAATTTACTGAAGGAGAAAAAGAGATGCTTAGAAAGCATCCGGATTTAACAGAGTATCGTTTATGGCCACGAGACATTGAGTGCAAAGGAAATTTTAACGTAGTGCATGACACCGTGATTCTACATACTATTACAGAACCACAAAGAATTATCGAAATTAGAGATAAAGACTTGGTAACGGTTTTTCAAAACTATTTTGACATGATGTGGGAAAAGTCAGAACCTATAAAGTTGAAATAATTTTTACAAGAAGTTAATTAACCAAATCTGCCACTGTAGCATCTTAAACCTGCTCTCGTATATTTACAAGCTTGTCATTTAGCACTTCAAACTCAGGAACATAAAAAATGGCTTGTTCGCGCATAAAAAAAGTTCTAACGTCGTATACTGCTCGGCTCCATGAAAATAAGGCTTTACAGAGCCTTATTTTTTGTTACCCGTAAGTGATGATCGAACTGTGATATACTTTAGATATAATTCATAAATATTTTCATGGATAAAATAATTCAAAAAATCGAAGAAGAGGTGGGGCATTTATTCAGCAAGGAAAGCAGTGGTTATGATATTTATCATTTGAGGCGCACATTGAACAATGCGATGACTCTTCAATCGAAGGAAGGTGGCGACAAATTAATTATTGCCATTTCTGCTTTTCTGCATGACATTCATAGAATTATTCAAAAAGAATCTGGTAAGTTTTGCTCACCAAAGGATTCGCTACTGACAGTTAAAGAAATTCTTGATAAGCTAGATTTAACAAGTGAGCAAAAAACTAAGATACTGCACTGCATTGAGTTTCATGAGGAATATGATTTTTCAGAAAATGGAAAAACAGTTAATGATATAGAAACTCTGATTTTGCAAGATGCAGACAATCTTGATGCTATTGGTGCAATCGGTATTGGAAGAACATTTCAATATGGCGGAGCGCACAACCTAAACATGTGGATTCCTGAGATACTATCTGATAGGAGTAGCTTTGACGAAGATATCGAAGATCCATCCACAGTTCATCATTTCTATAGTAAGCTCTTGAAGTTAAGAGAAAACATGAATACTGCGACCGCAAAAGATATGGCTAGTGAACGACATAAATTCATGGAATTATTCCTGCAGCAATTTTTTGATGAATGGAATGGGAAGAAATAATTCAATGAGAAATACTTAGTGCAGTTCGAACGTCAGATACTAAGGGGCTCAAAATCACAAAAACGGCTTTATAGAGCCGTTTTTTTTGTGTTTTTTTGTGTTGATATTGACATGCTGAATAAAATATGTTAGATTGATACATGCACTTTAACAAACCTTGTCCTCATTGAGGCAAGGATTACGCGGGTGGGCCGACTGAAAAAACAGCGGTACCAAAACCCAAAAGGAGCTGCAAATGAGTGGAATAAAAGATCTGAGGATTTATTTTGGAGGCATTGGCAAAAATTACGAACCACTTCACGGATTTAATTGGAAGGAGAATTGCAATGGCGGAAATCCTGGCGATGGCTACATCGAGATTAGTGCAGAATTGCTTTTACTGAGAGGGGCAGTGTCAAATGAGGGCCTGCTGGAAAACATCTGCAAGGATCCTCGAATCGTAGCAGCATCCCAGATGGTTTATTTGCCTTCGAAATTCAAGAAGCAGAGCTTTTCGGATGGTAACCTTCAGCTCATGCTGTATTCGGAAACCAGCACTTTCTCTGCCTACGATGTCTGGGGGAAGAATCCTGTTGATGTCTTCAATTTTGCAGTTAAGGCTGCAAGTTTCAGAATCGAAAGCATGCCAGAAGAACTGAAATTCTATTCCTCATATATGTTTCCCGATGCATCCACCTTTAAGCCAACACTGGGAGATATCGTAGTAAACACTTTCGGTAAGTGGTGGAAAAGATTCAAGGACGAAACAGGAATGTCCGTTTATGAGGTTGCTGATATCAAGACATACGGCGCCTTCAAGGGTCACTGTGGCGGCTGGAATCCTGAAGCTCTTAGGGTTTTGGAAGAGCGGTATGACTTGACTTATCACTCACCGTTGAAACTCGAAAGGGCTGGTAACGACGTTTACATGTACTTGCTTAATGAATTTGGTCGCAAGGTCGCTTGTCTTGAAGTCCTTGGAAAGGAATTCGTAAGAAAGCGTTAGCTGCTAAGGCGGCTGCATAAAAGGAGCCGAGGTGTGTAATATTTACACTTCGGCTCCTTTAATTTTGGAAAATATCATCTTAGCTCTGCAAGTCTTTTTATAAATCCAGTTCGAACGTCAGATACTAAGGGGCTCAAAATCATAAAAACGGCCCTATGAGTCGTTTTTATTGTGTACAATATAAGGTGTGCTAGCTTCCTATATTTTTTCAAAGTTAATTAATTTCTTTGCTGCCAATGAAATTTCGTAACCT
>CAZSTB010000019.1:0-18646 GCA_964609855.1 uncultured Bdellovibrionales bacterium | reverse complement strand
GGCCGGCAACGTGCCACAGTTTACGTCATAGCTTTGCCACTCACCTCCTGGAAGCCGGCACCAGCATCAGATACATCCAAGAGCTTCTTGGTCATTCCAAGATAGAAACAACCCAGATATATACCAAAGTTTCAAATATTAACCTGCAAACCATTAAGAGTCCCTTGGATTAAAAACGATAGTACGATAGATTCATTGGTGTGCACATAAAAACCCCGACTTTCATCGGGGTTTTTATTGTCCAAAGTGAAACAAATTTCGATTAGATGTTCATGTCTCCAAGAACGTCATCAATACTTTTTTGTGGTTCCGGAGCAGCAGGAGCAGCTTCTGGTCTAGGTGTGCGTTCTCCACGAGTTGAACCTTCTGGTTCGTTAATCTTTAGGTTAACGCGAGCGTTGTTTCGAGCTCCGATAACGCGAAGGATTGTGCGAAGAGCTTTTGCTGTCTGACCTTCTCGGCCAATTACCATTCCCATATCTGCAGGATTTACATCGAGCGTAATGAGAACACCCATTTCATCAATTTTTCTTTCCACCTTTACATCCTCAGGGTTATCAACGAGTGCCTTTACAGCAAACTCCAAAAACTCCTGGTCTGTAGCTCTTTTGTCTGTCATAGTTGTGTTACATTAATTACTGATTATTTCTTGCTGAGCGAAAACGACTTTAATATCGTTCGTTGTCAGACATACCGAGAAAGATGAGGGAAAACAGTCGACCAAACCATTTCTTTTCTATCCTCTCAAATATAATTATAGTCTTTTTTGGACTTTTTGTCAATCTTGTAAAAACTGGCTTAATTGCTGACTAATTTTGACGTTTTTTTAATAAAACCCAAACTGTTTTTAGACAAATTTGAATATCCAGCCACAATGACCAATTTTCGATATAAAAAACATCCAACTTGTATTCATCTTCAAATTCAAGATCGCTGCGACCGGAAACCTGAGCCATTCCCGATACTCCTGGTTTGATTGTAAGCAGTCTTCTATGATACTCACTATATTTTTCAACTTCACGCTCTTGATGCGGTCGAGGACCTACCAAGCTCATCTCACCTTTTAATACATTAAAAAGCTGCGGAAGTTCATCCAGCGAAACTCTTTCAATAAATGTGCCAACTCTAGTTTTTCGTGGGTCATTTTTAATCTTATACAAAGGTCCGTGCCTGAGGCTATGTTTTTTTATTAATTCTTTTTCATAATCAAGTGCTTTCTTTCCCTCCTCCGAATGTGGATCAGTGCAGAATCTCAAATGCATGTAGCGAAATTTGTATACAAAAAATGTTATGCCGTCACTCCCTATCCGCTCATTTTTATATATGATTGGTCTGCCAGTTTCCAGCCAAACAGCAATCGCAGTTAAGAGCATTATTGGTGATAATACCACTATCAATATAGATGATGCGACTATGTCGAAAATTCTTTTTAAGATTCTTCCCCACCCCTCCAACGGTGTATGTTTCACTTCAATGACTGGCTCTCCACCGAAAATTCCTGCTTCAAATTTTGATGTTTGTAAAGTCGTTGGAATAAATTTATATGCAATATTATTAATCGCACAATAATCTATAAGCTTTTCCTGTTCAGAATCAGTAAGTGATGAATCACAAACCAGTATTTCATCAATACCGAGATTCTTTTTCATTTCGCGAATAACTCGCACGCTTGCACTATCAACATGTCCAACAATCCTATATCCCGTCAATGGGTTATTCTCAATGAGGCTTTTGATGCGATTAATTTTACTGTTTTCCCCAATAAGAAGTAAGCGATAAATTCCGATACCTTTCGTTTTCAATAAAAATTTCTGAATTTTTTGTAGCACAAAGCGTCCGAAAATTACATAGACTACTGCCAAGAGCCATCCAGCAAGAATTATGAAACGTGATGAAAACCATTCGCGTTTCAAGAAAATAACTACGATTATGCCTACCAAAACAATGGATGTCGCAGAAAAAACTTTTACAGCTTCGCGCCAAAATTTTCTTGTAATTTTAAGATTATACAAACCCTCCAGAGCGTAAACGAGAATAATAAATGGAATAATCAAAGAAACAGCGCTCAAATAACTTTTAAGCGGAAAATTATACAGTTTGGGCTTAAGTGCTAAAATTTCTGGAATATTTCTAATAGCAAAGGCGCTCAATGCCGCAAGAATAATCATTAGGGCATCAGCAGGAACCTGAATCGCATTGAAAAATAGTTCTGAGCGTTTTTTCATAATTTTTTGATATTTTTGAGTACAAAATTTATCAAGATAACCGATAAGCCGGGTTCTGTCGCATAAAAAATTGCAAGCAATATTTTATGTGGACAATCATTTATCTTGGTCTATCGTTACCGATAGACTCGAGCGGCACTCCACCCAGTGCATAGCACTGAGGGCACGGCCTTGCATTCAGGTAAGGGTTTAGCCGTTTCACTTTCCACGTTACCGCGGAAACTCATCCTAACTTTCATCAGGATGTCCTAAGCTTTCGCATTAGACGTCTCTGCTCGCACCTCGGGAATCACTTCCGACGGGAGTTACCCGCTACCATTTCTGATGTTTCCATCAGCTGAATGCCCGGACTTTCCTCCCCTGCATTATCAATAAATCGAAAAATGCAAGAGCGATTGTCTGGCTTTCTTGATAAATTCTAAACTCAATTTGCGGATGTGTATATTATATCACATCTTGAAAAGTATACACTTTTTCATAAGCATTGTCAATGAAAAACGGCGATAAATTGACTGGAAAACTCTCTTATGCAAACACAGCTGTCTTCTATTTTCTGCCGCCAAAGTACCATTCATAAACCTCTTTAGTTATTGGCAGTGCGCTTGTAAATCCCTCACCTGCACCTTCCACCAAAACAGCCATCGCGATTTCAGGATTTTCATACGGGGCATAAGATATCAGCCATCCGTGTTCTTGTAGATTTTCACCTGTTCCAAACTGCGCAGTTCCGGTTTTTGCAGCTATTTCTACCGGCATGTCATTAAGAGGAGTTGCAGTGCCAGCTAAAACAGTTTGTCGCATTCCCTCAGTAATGACTTTTAAAACTTCAGGTGAAACAAAATCCTTTCTGATAATTTCGGGACTAACCTCGGAAATTTCTCCAGTATACTTGCGAATCTGAGAAACCAGGCGCGGCTTATAAAGAGTTCCTCCATTAGCAACTGCGGCTACATAATTTGCCAACTGCAAAGGAGTAGCAGTCACAAATCCTTGTCCAATAGAAGCATGGTATGAATTTCCTATCGACCATCGTTCGCCAATTTCATCTTTTTTCCACTGCTCATCCGGAATGAGGCCGCTTGCTTCTCCACCGATATCAATTCCAGTTGGCTCGCCCATTCCAAAAAGATTATACCATTTTTTCATCCTATCCATTCCCAGACCAGCTATGTTTCCATAACCACCACCAATCGTGTAGAAAAAAATATCATTACTTTCCGCGATTGCTTTACGCACATCACTAGGTTCATGCGTCTTCCAGTCTCTAAAGGAATAACTACCTATCCTCAATATTCCGCCAAGTGAATCAATGATGGTACTTGGTGTTATGATGCCTTCAGAAAGTGCGGCAGCAGAAATAGCCGGCTTTATCGTTGATCCTGGTGGATATTCTCCAGCCAGTGCCCTATTAAAAAGTGGTTTATTTTCGTCTTCAATCAATTTTACATATTGCTCCTGGGAAATTTTTTTTGCAAACATGTTATTATCATAGCTAGGCACATTCACCATCGCCAATACTTTTCCATTTCGTGGATCGATTGCTACTGCTGCCGCTGTATTAGTCTTGGTTTTTTCAAGTATACCTTTTGTGCTTTCAAAAAGCTTCTTCTGCAAAGCGCCATCAACACTCATAATCAAATCTGATCCTGGCTTAGGGTTGATAATCCCAACTTCACGCTTTGTATTACCCCGGGAATCGACTTCGATCTGATTGGCGCCATTTACTCCTCGTAGATTTTTTTCATAGGATTTTTCTATCCCTTGCTTTCCGATATAATCAGTCAAAAGATAACCCTGATTATTTTCCATATCCTTAGGTGTAATTTTTCCCTCATAACCAAGTATGTGCGAAAAGACAGATCCATCAACATAATCGCGAATTGCCGTTTTTTCAATACTAATGCCAGGAATACTCGCGCCTTTTTCCAACAGCGTTAACGACTCATCCTGAGAAATATTTTCTTTGAGTAAAACTGAATTTTGTGATTTAGATGAATTTGCCTGCAGGGCAGCCCAGACTTCGCCCTCATTCATATTCAAAATTATTCCAACCTGAGCCGCAATCTCTTTGGTTTTCAAGCTATCTTTTGGCAGGTCTGCCGGGATTATGACCGCGTCAATACTCGGAATATTATTCACTAACGATAATCCGTTTTTGTCATAAATTCTTCCTCGCGGCGCCTTGATCACAACATTTCGAATACTGTTCCCATCAGAGACATCCCGATAATAAGATCCCTTAATTACAGTCAGATAAACAACTCTCATACCCAAAACCATAACCAAAAAAATAGTAAACAACCATAGCAAATCAAACCATTGCTTTTCCAGCGGCTTTTCCATACGTGTTGCCTCTTTTTCTGTGGCCGTAAGAACATAATCCTCAATTTCAATTCCGGAAAATATTTTTCGCCAACTTTTTTTATATCTAGCCATATTCACTTAGTTATCAATTGCAAAAAACCTTTTACTTTTCTTTATTATCATAAAAAGCAATGAGAATAGAATGATGTTATTTATAAATTGATGAAAAATATATTTGAAACTTCCAAATGTTTTCCAGAAGCCGTGTATCGTATTGATATCCACTGCATTAAGCGAAGCATCGATTGCATGTGATGCAAATGTGGCGATACCTACGAAGAAGATAAAGAGCAAAAGACCGATACCCTTAAATTCAAATGCTATTCGACGCGAGAAAAAACTAACAAAGTATGTAACGAACAAAAAAACTAGCACATGCTCACCGACGCGTGCATGAAAAATTAAATCGTAGAGCACTCCCATAAAAATTGACCAGGGCAGGAAAGCAGCAAAACCGTCTAGAATCGCCCATGATAGAACTGCCATCAATACGCCGTCTCCAGCAACGCTTGAAAGTACAGGCAGAAGACTTGATTGTATTAAAATAATACCGAGCAACAATAAAATGTAAATTATCTTTTTTTTCATCGAAGCTGAAAATTTCTAAAGAAATAAAATAGGCTACTTATTTCCCTTAAGCACAAATACCATTTGTAACTTGGATATTTGCAGAGGCGCTTTCACAACTGCCTGCTGAAAAAGATGGTCATCCGACTGATGAATTTCTTGAACCTTACCAACAACCAATCCGCGAGGCATATCGCTTCCGATTCCTGAAGTAACCACATTGTTTCCTACTTGCAGCGAGTCTGTTTGCAAGATCATATCAAAAATTATGCCGAGGCCATATTCACCTTTCACAACGCCCTTAGCAGAACTCTCCAAAGACATGACATTTATCGTATTTTTTGGATTCGTCAACAAAATTACTTTGGAACTACTTTGACCAACTTCATGAATGCGTCCCACCAGTATTCCCTTTGAAATAATAACTGGCATACCAATCGTTACACCATCTGATGATCCCTTATCAATTTCCAGCCAATTTCCCATTCCATTGGGATCCTGACTGATAACAAATGAAGCCATCAGGTCAAATTCCTCTCTAGGAATTAAATCAATCTGCTCACGAAGTAAAGCGTTTTCATTTTTTACATCGCGAAGCATCACGTTTTCTGCAAGTAATTCTTGGTTAAGCTTAACCAATTGCTCATTCTCCTGTTTCAACTGACCAATAGCAGAAATAAATTCTCTGGAATTTTCAAATCCTACCGCAAAAGAATAAAGAACTTTTTGAAAGGGTGAAAATATCGTAGAGATTCCGCTGCGAAACGGATTGAAAAATGAAGCAGGATTTATTAACACTAGTGCAGAAAAAAGAATCGCAATTAATAGCACTTTAAATAATTTTGTAGATCTAAATCTTTGCATAGCTAAGAAAAATTATTCTTAAGAAGATTTACTTGAACGATTTCTCTCGCTGATCCTCAACCAAAACATCTTTCAATGTTTCAAGGTCTTCCAAGACAATTCCAACGCCTCTAACAACTGCCGTTAGGGGATCCTCCATCATGCGAACCGGCATTTCAGTTTGATTTGCGACCAATTTGTCGAGACCGCGAATCAAACCGCCTCCTCCAGCAAGAATGATTCCCCGCTGCATTATATCAGAAAGCAGTTCCGGAGGAGTTTCCTCGATCACAGTCTTTATGTTGTTTACAATGATTCTAATTGAGCGAGAAATTGCTTCTCGAATATGTTCATCATTAACAATTACTTCTTTCGGAAGACCACTAACAAGGTCACGTCCACGTACAGGCATTGTCAATTGCTCTTTAAGTGGAAAAGCGCTTCCCAAGGCAATTTTAATATCTTCAGCCGTTTTTTCTCCAATAAACAGATTGAACTCATCGCGGCAATATCGAATGATGTCTTCATTCATTTCATCGCCAGCCACTCTGAGACTTCTTGCACTAACAACACCCCCGAGAGAAATTACTGCAATTTCAGAAGTTCCGCCTCCAATATCCACAACCATATTCCCTCGCGCATCCGTTACCGGAAGTCTTGCTCCAATAGCAGCTGCCATAGGCTCTTCAATCAGAAAAGCTTCACGCGCACCAGCAGACATTGCTGCATCAATCACAGCTTTTTTTTCTACTTCTGTTATGCGAGAAGGAATTCCAATTAAAACACGCGGGCGTGGAGAAAAAGCAAACGCATCTTTGTTCACCTTATCAATAAAATACTTCAGCATCTGCGTGGTCACTTCAAAATCACTTACCACACCATCAACCAATGGTCGCGTCGCAACAATATGACCAGGTGTCTTCCCGACCATGCGCTTTGCCTCTCTACCTATTGCTAGGACTTGTCCAGTGCGCTTATTTATCGCTACAACAGAAGGTTCGTTAATAACGATACCTTTTCCCTTCACATAGACCAGCGTATTAGCGGTTCCAAGATCAATACCAATATCACGCGAATAATTGCCAAAGAAATTTCCAGTTAGCTTCTGCCAAATATCTGCAAATTTGTTATCCATAATTTCTTACCTTATAAACAAAAAAAGCCTTTCCTATAAGGAATTTCACTTTAAAGTTTCTTGTATGTTTATATTTAAACCTTCATACATCATAGGGCAAATAGGCCTAAATGTCAAAATAACATGACCTGTGACATGGCTCTATACTAACCAGCGTGGTGGATAAATTCAAATCACACCTTAGCCAAAAGAAAAAAACAACGTTTTGCATCATAGCTATTTGTTATTTTGTCATCCCGAGCAAAATGACGACGCGGTAGCGGAGGAATGTAGTCGACCGCGTGCCGCCTTTAGCTTTAGCGGTGGCGCAGGGATCTGCATTTAATGCCAGATTTTGTAGATATTTAACTCAGATTCCTCGACTTCGCTCATCTCCCTTTGGTCGATTCACTTCGTTCGGAATGACACAGCAGCTGCCACACGAAATAACAGAAAACCGCTAACATAACGATAAAAAACGGTCGACGCATTGCCAACCGTTTATTTCATAGAGCTTTGTGAAAAAAAACTTGTTCGGACTCAAACCGTGCATTTAATCCGCTATAAACCGTATTTGGACTTATTTTGAACGTGCTCTTCAAAAGTTTTGGAAAAAATTGTTTTTTTAGTTTTAAGGTCAGTAAGAAAATAAAAATACTCAGTGCTATCAGGATGTATCGCTGCTAATATTGCGTCCATGCCTGGATTAGAAACCGGACCCGGGGGCAAACCAGCAAATTGATAAGTGTTATAAGGAGAAGTATTCTGCAAATCCTCCGCTGAATGCTGGATTTTATTATCTCTCAAAACGTACTCGAGCGTCGCATCACTCTGCAGGCGCTGCCCAATAGCCATCCTATTCCAAAAAACACTACTTACAATCGTCATTTCACTTGCAAATTTAGCCTCCTTTTCGATGATGCTCGCCATTATTATGATTTCGCGTAGATCTTTCTTTTGCGAAGCTATTTCTTTGCGCATTTCTTCGCTGAGTTTTAAGGAGAAATTTTTAAGCATCTTTTCGACAATCTCCTGAGCAGTTGCCTCCCTTGAAAATTGATAAGTATCCGGAAAAAGATATCCCTCTAGGGATTCTTCTGAATTTCCTAAAAATAAATATTTATCTCTAACTTCTTTTGGCGGCTTATTTACAACAGCTAAAAAGTCTTCGCCAGCTAGTCCATTAGCAGTTAAGCGTTTAGCCATGTCGCTTGCGGTCCAGCCCTCTGGAAAAGTAATGGAAATACTGGTTTGCGCAACCTCCCCAGTGGTTATCATGTGAGCGATTTCAGGGATTGTTAAGCCAGGTTTTATTTCATAACTGCCCGCAACTAAATCATGGAGCTCTCCATTTTTCCAAAGATAAAATGCTAAATAATATTTTCCAGCAATTAGCTGCTCATGTTGCATTTTTTCTGCCACCTCCAAAGCATTCTGCCCATTACCAATAATCAATATCTTAGACTCCAAAGATTGTCCACGACTAAGATAAATTTGGTTGTATAAATAAAGCATTGCAACTAAAATAGCTGCAACAAAGAGCAATGACAATGTTATTATCTTTCTTATTTTCATAGATTGACCAAATCAATAACTATTTATTAACTGTTTACATTATTGAGCTCCGTTAACAATCAGCGGCACAAAAGCAAAGCCGGGAAATTTTTCGACAAAAAAATCATCATCCGCTTTTTTTTCCAAATACCAAATATCATTTCTTACAGGAATAACCATCTTACCGCCGATTTTCAGCTGCTTTTTGTAAGCCTCTGGTATTTCAACCACTGCAGCGGAAACTAAAATCCGATCGTAAGGCGCGTTTTGTTCAAACCCCTCAGTTGCTGACTGGCAATGAAATTGAGCGATTCCCTCTTTCACGAAACCGAATTTTTCAACATTCTTTTTCCCGAATTCACAAAGCTCCTTTAACCTTTCCATTGCCGTTACTTGTCCTGCCTTTCCAGCCATCTTGGATAAAAGAGCTGTAGTCCAACCAGAGCCACTTCCAATGTCTAAAATATTATTACCCTCCTTTACGTCCAAAAGTTCTAGCATCAAAGCTACGGTCAGTGGCTGGGAAATAGTTTGCCCATATCCGATAGGAAGAGGAATGTTAGCTTCAGCTTGGGCGTGCAAATCATCAGGAATAAATTCAACCCTGTGAATGACAGAAAAAGCCTCAATAACATTATCTGAACGCAGGTAACCTTCTCGAATAAGGTTATTCACTAATCGACTCATAATATTTAATTCTTAATCAATTTCTAAGCAGCTAATAATACAAAATATTTGGGTTTAAATTCCTAATAAAAGGTATTATACCCCAGAGCAGAGCCCTGGACCCCTTGGGCTCACGCAGCCCGTCTCTCCCGAGGCTTTGCCGAGGTGGACAGAGCTGCGAGGTATTGTACCTTTTGATATCTACGCTTGCTCGCCTGCCTGCCGGTAGGCAGGGAAATGGAAAATATTAATTTTTCATTTCGCTCGCTTCGCTTGATAATAAATCTTAATGTTTGCATAACCTCAAATTATATTCCCATGACCTGGACGACAATATCTCTCTTTCTTGAACCGTCAAACTCAATTGCAAAAATACTTTGTTTTTGGGTGACGAGAAGCTTTCCTTTCTCTACAGGCACAACTTGACTAACGCCAATCATGAATGATTTACAATGAGAATGACCGTTACTTCTACCATCCGAAGACTTGGAACTTTTCCTAAGTTCAAATAAGTCATGTGAATAACGATCATCCATCGGAACAATTTTATATAAAATACGCATGAAGTCCTGAATCAGCATGGGCTCATTGTGATTTATAGCTACTCCCATGGTAGTATGCGGAGCAAGAACCGTCACCGAACCTTCGCGAACACCTGATTCATCAATGATCGTCTGAACCTGATCCGTGATATCAAAAAATTCAATTTGAGTCTTGCTTTCAAGATCAATTGTTTTTTTGTAAATTTTCATGTTCATAAATTTTTATTTTTATTTTGAATAACTTATTATGAAGCTTTTTTAAATTATTTCTTAAAAACAGCCGCAACAACTTTTGGCGCGCGCTTGTCCAATGCATCCGGTATAATTTTAGCACGCGTAGGCTTATTCACCAATCCAGCCAAAGCAACTGCTGCAGCAACCTTATGATTCTCGGTGATTTTCTTAACACGGTAGTCAAGAGCACCTCTGAAAATTCCAGGGAAAGCCAAAACATTGTTAATCTGATTTGGATAATCACTCCTGCCAGTAGCCACGATAGCCGCCCCACCTTTCAATGCCTCCTCAGGCATGATTTCTGGCACTGGATTGCTCATTGCAAAAATAATCGAATCCTTGTTCATTTTAGAAACATCCAGATGATTGATAAGTTTAGGAGCACTTACACCAACAAAGACGTCGGCACCAGTAAGCGCCTCACTCAGTGTTCCTTGAATTTCTTTTGGGTTGGTTATTTTTGCAATTTCCATTTTAGAAATATTCAGATTAGCTCTTTCCTTATAGATGATTCCCGCAGTATCCACAACTAAAACATTTTTTGCGCCGTATTTTAAAAGTAATTTTGTAATTGCCACTCCCGCAGCGCCAGCGCCGGAAACAACAATTTTGACTTCTCTGATATTTTTTTTAACAACTTTGAGTGCATTAATCAATCCAGCCAACACTACGATGGCAGTACCATGCTGATCATCATGCATAACTGGAATATCCAATTCTTTCTTCAAACGCTCTTCAATCTCAAAACAACGCGGCGCAGAGATATCTTCCAGATTAATTCCTCCGAAAGTTGGTGCCATCGCCTTAACAGTTTTGATAATTTCCTCAGTGTCCTGGGTTGCCAGCACGATTGGAATTGCGTCAACACCGCCAAGCTCCTTAAATAGCAATGCCTTACCCTCCATTACCGGCAGAGCCCCTTCGGGACCAATATTTCCAAGGCCTAAAACCGCACTACCATCAGAAATCACAGCCACGGTATTTTTTCGCATTGTGTACTCAAATGCTAATTTTTTATTCTTTGCTACAGCCAAGGATACCGCAGCAACTCCTGGAGTGTATAAAATCGCTAAATTTTCCTTGGTCAATTTCATTTTGCTCCTTATCTCGATCTTTCCACCCATTTTTTTCGATAATTCAATGGAATCCATAGCAATCAGTAAGTCAAAACATCAAAATCAAAATATCCAATAACTATCTCAAACCCAAACAAAAAATTAACGATTGGGATTTTTAGATTTTATTTGAAATTTGAAATTGAGATTTTAGATTTAAATAAATTCTTAATCTCACAAAACTCAATATTTCAGTTTTTATGCTTTCTTATTCGCGTTTAATTTCAGTTTTTTATAAACACTCCCTGCTGCCACCGCGCCTTCTGCCACAGCTGTAATTATCTGGCGAAATTTGTTGGAGCCGGTAGTTGCATCCCCTGCTGCCCAAACATTTTCTATATTGGTGGCTTGCGTCTGATCGACCACGATATATCCTTGTTCATCAGTTGCAACACCCAAATCCTTGGCAACTACGACGCCGGGTACAGAACCTATCTCTATAAATACTCCGTCTACAAATATTTCTTTTGATTGTCCAGCAATTTCATATTCCAGCGCCTCAACCTTTTCTTTTCCAATCACATCCTTAATTGAATCAAAACTGCTAACTGCAATTTTTCCGATTTTACTCATTTGGAGATCCCATGCTGGTTCAAATGTCTTAGTCCCTTCTTTATATAGAAGTTGCACGCTGTTTGCAAATGCCGAAAGATGAATTGCTGCCGTTGCCGCCGCATCCCCACCACCAATTACCACAACGTCCTTTCCTCTGAAGAACATCGCATCGCAAGTTGCGCAATATGAAATTCCTTTCCCCAAGAATTTATCCTCGCCTGGAATATTCATCTTGCGAGCCTTCATGCCCAATGCTAAAACGATACTTCTTGCTTCATATTTTCCGCCTTCTTCTGTAGAGATCTCAAAGCCTGCCTGAATCTTTGTAACCTTATTCACATTTCCCTGAACAATCACACCGCCCAATCCTTTTGTCTGTTGTTGAAACTTTTCCATCAAATCTTTTCCGGAAATAGACTCATAACCCGCATAATTTTCAATCTGCCATGCTTCAATTACTTGACCTCCAATTTCTTGACCGATCACGACATGCTCAAGCTTGTAACGTGAAGCATAGATAGAAGCACCCAAGCCTGCAGGACCCGCCCCGATAATTATAAGATCGTACATAATGGTATTTTGTATTTTGTATTTTGTATTATATATCTAGTATAGTATAAACAGCAATCAATTAAAAGTCTTTCTCAAAAGACTAAAAAACTCCTGCTATCACGCAGGAGTTTTTTAATATTGAACATTGTATATTGTATATTTGTATATTGTATACTTATGCCAGTTCTTCCAAAGCTTTTTTAAGCACATCTTTAGCTTGCACGCCCACAAATTCTTTCACCACGACTCCAGCTTTGAAAATCTTCAAAGCTGGAATGGACATGATGCCAAATTTGGCCGAAACATCTCCATTTTCATCAACATTAACTTTGCCAACCTTAGCTTTTTCACCCATCTCCTTTGCCAATTCCTCGATAACTGGTCCCATCATCTGACATGGTCCACACCATGGTGCCCAAAAATCAACCAGGACTGGCACTTCACTCTTCAAAACCTCTTGTTCAAAATTTGCGTCTGTAAATTCTATTTCCATAATTTAATAGTCTCATTAGCTTTTAGCTGCATTAGTTTTAGGAATGCAAGACTTAAAAACCATTAAACTAAATTTAAAAAAATTACTTATTAATTATCAAGAAATTAAAATTAACTTAACAAGCTAAGGAAGCTAGTGAAGCTAAAAGCTAACTCCTCATATTATACCCATCCCTGTATCAAATATAATCCCATCAAAACCATAATCGTTCCCACAATCGCATGCAGAACTTTCAGATTTCCTTTGCGCATCTTCTCCAGTTCGACCATTTTGACGTTGAAAAAATACATGCCCAACGTTATCATGACCATCGGCAGCACAAAAATCAAATTGTACAATAGCAGTTGCGATGCAGCCACAGCGACATTCACGCGTTCTGCCAAGAGTCCCACAATCACCACATATGGTCCGCTGGAACATGGAAGCAGAAAAAGACTGACTAGGATACCGGCAAAAAATGCGCCTCCTGGACTAGTAACATGTTTAAGGATGGTCTGCATTTTTGGTCGCCATGAAAGCGGAACTTCCATCACGAAAAATTTGCCATACCAAAAGGTATCTTTCAGATTTGCAAGACCGATCAGGATAGCTAAAATTCCTACTGCTAATGAAAAATATTTAGGAATATTAAAAATAGAAATCACATTATAAAGCCCCAATCCCATCAGGAAATAGGAAATAAAAATTGCTAATGAAAACAGAAGTCCTGACCACAGTGCCCGTTTTTTTCCCTGTCCCTTGAGTACGGTTGCGATCAGCAAAATAAGCACCGCGAAAGCGCAGGGATTGAAAGCATCGCTTACCGCTGCACCCAAAAGTAGTGGTAGCTCCACACCCTCAGAAGCTGCTCTGGCATCTTTTTTTTCGGCTTTTTTAACTTCATTTTTTTGTTTTTCCACAGCCAATTTTCCTCCACCGAAACGCTCGACATAACGAGCAGATGTGCCTTCTGATTCAGACATCTTTTTTTCAAATTCGGCAATAATAGTTTGATCGCCAAGGATGATTTCCTCATCGATAATAATTGCTGGAATACCTACATCACTCCCACCTTTTTCCCTAATGATCTTACTTAGCAGTGCCTTGTTTTCCTTTTCATCAAAATTGAATTTTTGAATATCATATTTCTGATAGGAATCATTTTCTTGAAAATATTTGTTCACTTTCTGACAATGTGAACACCAGTCAGCATAAAAATATGCCGCAGTCTTTTTTTCCTGCGCGTTGACATTGAACGGCATTATGATTAACAGTGCGAGTAATAGTAGGAGTTTGCGCATATCTTTTTATTGAATTTCCAGTCAAATCCTGTTAATCAAGATTGAATTAAAAATCCGGCAATTACATTATTTATTTTTTTATTTACCTAGCCTTCTACCTCGCTGACTATATTCTTTCAAGGCATCTTCCAATTGCTGCTCTTGAAAATCCGGATATAGTTTTTCAGAAAAGTTAAGCTGCGCATTCGCAATGTCCCACATCATAAATCCAGCGCTCAAATGTGGTTCTCCCCCGGTGCGAATCATATAATCCACAGGGGGCAAATCCTTCGTCAGCAGATTTTCCTTAATCAAATCTGCAGTGATTTTATTTTCCGGAATACCCTTTTTCACAATCTGCTTGATGGCGCCAATCATTTCATCATCTCCGCTATATGCCAGGAAAAAGTTGAGCACATTATCAGAATAATGCTTTGTCGCATCGACACATTCATGCATAATCGAACGGAGCGAACCAGGAAACTGCTCCTCCCATCTTCCAATAAAGTTAATTTTCACCCGATTGTCATGAATATCATCGCTATGCAGAAGTTTACTGAAATACTCTTCGTAAATCCGTAGCAATGCCCTTTTCTCAGCCAATGGACGTCGTGTAAGATTCTCAAGCGAAGAGCCCCACAGCGAAAAACAGCGCACGCCCATCTTCAAGGCTTTTCGCAAAAGCATCTCCGTATTCTTTGCACCTTCTTCATGACCTATCCATGGCTCAAGTCCACGTGCTTTTGCCCAGCGACGATTGCCGTCTGGAATAATCACTAGATGATTCGGAATTTTATTTTCAGTATTATGATGTGACATTAATTTGATTTATCAATAAATTTTAGAAAAATAATTTTCAATTCTCAATTCACAATTTTCATTGAATTTTCAGTTACTTATTTTTAACATTGAAATTTATATTTTAATCATTGATTGTAAATTGAAAATTGGTAATTGAAAATTAATTTGATGGCAATCAAAATTTCCTAACTTCTTTGATAAACTCACTTAGTAGCTTCTTCTCATCAACTTTTCTTAAAATTTCTCCGTTTTTCATAATAAGTCCCACGCCTTTTCCTCCCACAATTGCCAAGTCAGCTTCTCTTGCCTCGCCTGGACCGTTAACGACACAACCCATCACTGCAACATGCATATCCTTATCAATAAATGCCAACTCTGCTTCAACCTTTCTCGCTAATTCTATCAAATTTATTTCCGTACGACCACAGGTAGGGCAACTCGTAATAGTAATTCCATGTTTTCTAAGTCCCAATGATTTAAGAATTTCCCAAGCTACACGAATTTCCTCTACCGGGTCAGCAGTTAAAGAAACGCGCAATGTATCGCCAATTCCTTGATACAGCAAAATCCCAAGTCCTATCGATGAAACCACGGTTCCGCGAAAAATCGTCCCAGCCTCAGTAACTCCGATGTGCAAAGGGTAATCAACTTTTTCGGAAAGCATTTTATACGCTTCAACTGTGCGCTCCACGTCTGATGCTTTCAAGGAAATCGCGATATCGCGAAAGTTATACTTTTCAAGAATTTTAATATGTCTCATTGCAGACTCCACCATAGCGGCTGCTGTAACTTTATTCCTGTATTTCTGTAAAATATCTTTTTCCAAAGAACCGCCATTAACTCCGATACGAATCGGAATCTTTCTTTTTTTAGCCTCAAGCACAACCATTTTTATTTTTTCCTCACTCCCGATATTTCCTGGATTCAGACGCAATTTATCAATTCCCTGATTCATAGCCTCCATTGCTAAATCAGCTGAAAAATGAATATCAGCAACCAAAGGAATGCTGACTCTTTTTTTAATTTTTCCTATCGCTTTTGCAGCCTCCATATCAGGCACAGCCAAGCGAATCAATTCGCAACCAGCTTTTTGAAGCTGCTTTATCTGAGCAACCGTTGCAGAAACGTTACGTGTATCAGTAGTACACATTGATTGTATCACAACCGGAGCACCGCCTCCAATAAAGATATTTCCCACCTTGATTTTGCGTGTCTTTCTGCGTTTAATCATAAAGTTGTCTTATCAATTAAGAAAATGATTCAAGATTCAAAATCCGATGAGTTAAACCTTTCTGTTCTCTAAATAATTTATCATTTCTGATAAGAATTTTTTTTGGCTTCCTAACATTACAATCTTTTCCAGTTCCTCCTCGCCTGTCTTGAAATATTCATTCGCCAACTCCTGGCAAGCCTTCAAGGATTCAGTTGAGATCAGAATTTCCTTGAATTTATTCAATTCTTTGGAGTTGATTTTCTTTTTTCCTAAAATCGCTTGCAGTTCCTTTCGTTGAAGCGGAGTAGATTCGCTCAAAGCCTTGACCACCATCAAAGTTTTCTTGCCCTCTTCAATGTCAGAAATATCAGATTTGCCCATTTCGCCAGTCTTACCAAAAACACCAAGAATATCATCTTGAATTTGAAAAGCAATTCCCAGCGGTACAGCGTAGCCACTCAATAAAGCTAAAGTTTTTTTATCATAGCACTCAGCAAAAATAGCTCCCAATTTTAAAGGCCCTTCGAAAGTATAGCGCGCAGTTTTATTTTCATACATATTGAGAATTTGCTGCTCACTATTTTTTTCATCAAAAGCTATATAGATATCCTGAGCTTGTCCGATAATCGTAGTTGCTACTATTGCCTGCAATTCGCTAAGTGCGGAAATTGTCAGCTCCCTGTCGAACCCGGCATCCAAAATCATTTCCTGAGCCTGGACATAGAGATACTCGCCTACAATAATCGCCATCGACTCGCCGAAATGCTCAGCCGCATCCGCCCGGCCTTTCTTGGCATATTTTTTTGCAAACATTTCGTGCAAAGTCATTTCGCCGTGCCTGAGCTGTCCGCGATCAATTATGTCATCGTGCATAAGCAAAAAAAGATGCACCAACTCTATTGCCGCTGCAATTTTCAAAATCTTGGTTTTTTCCTTACCTCCAAATCCCAAATATGCATTGTAAATCAAAGCCCCGCGGATTCTTTTTCCGCCAGCAAGCGCTATAATTTTCGTATGCCTTAAGGCCTCGGCAATCAAAACGTCTTTTTTTTCAGCTTCAAGAATCGCCTTGTCAAAATAAAGCTCGAGTTGCTTGTCAATTGCAGCTTTAAATCCGCCCAATTTCAGCTTAAAATTCATAATTTAGATTAAAATCTAATTAATAATCAGAGATTTTAATCATTCAATTGTAGCATTTAAAAGAAAAATGGCAAGCAATTGCACTTGACAAATAATGAAAATAGGAGTATTATATAAGATGGTGTCAAAAACCTATTTTTTGTAACTTAAAAATATATTGAAGCCAGGAGGGCAAAATGAACGCAGCAGCAAACAAGCAGGATCCTGAAATTTGGGCGGCCGCAAAAAAGACTATCAAGCATTACTTAAACAAGCTCCAGACTGAACACGATTTTTCCGTCGCAGAAACCACTTACGACGTGCTTCAATCAGAGGAAAAAATGGTTATTTTCTCGGTGCATGAAACGCTTCAAAAGCTGCTGAAAAAGGAAGTGCGCGAAAGGGACTTAGTAAAATCCTATCGCATCGCTTTCTCTGACGTCGACCCGACCACAAATACTTGCCAGATGAAAATTGAGGCAAGCGGATTCGAATCCTACATCTTTGCTGGAATGCTAACCAGCATCGTATCCAGCATGGAAAAATTGAAGGGGCAGAAAATTATTCAAAGCAAGGGTGCGATACTCGCCATCATTGCGGAAGTGATTTCTGCGAAAAATATCCGCAGCCAGTTCATCTGCGGACTCAGGCATCACAAGGGTTTGTTTATTGTTTCACTGACTTTTAAGAAATTCCATTGGAAAGCGATGGAATTCCAAAACCCGGATGCGATTTCACTGATCGCAGAAATCGCGCAGCAGCTCCCAGACAAGATTCAAAAGGAGCTAAACAAGGAAAACTAGCACAACAAGCCTCACGAAAGGCGCCAATTAACATTGGTGCCTTTTTTCATATCTTAAAATAGCATTCATCTGTCACAAATCCAGCTTCTGCCCGTTCGATTCCCCGTAGCACAAATTTAAAAGCCCTAAAAGGGCTTTCAGAATTTGTATCGCTACTCAATTACCGCGTCGCTCATTTGCCGCCGCAAATTCACTCCTTGCCCTGGGCAGCGCTGAATGACTCGCATACTCGCATTCATCGGCGCACACTGCATTTACTTTCTGCTGAAAGCAAATTTGTTTAGCTTCTGCCCGTTCGATTCCCCGTAGCACAAATTTAAAAGCCCTAAAAGGGCTTTCAGAATTTGTATCGCTACTCAATTACCGCGTCGCTCATTTGCCGCCGCAAATTCACTCCTTGCCCTGGGCAGCGCTGAATGACTCGCATACTCGCATTCATCGGCGCACACTGCATTTACTTTCTGCTGAAAGCAAATTTGTTTAGCTTCTGCCCGTTCGATTCCCCGTAGCACAAATTTAAAAGCCCCAAAAGGGCTTTCAGAATTTGTATCGCTACGGGGAATCGAACCCCGATTTCCAGGATGAGAACCTGATGTCCTAACCGTTAGACGATAGCGACAATTAAAT
>CAZSTB010000018.1:0-22145 GCA_964609855.1 uncultured Bdellovibrionales bacterium | reverse complement strand
GCTCCTTCAAAGAAGGTTTCAACGTTTTGGAATATTTCATTTCAACTCATGGAGCCCGAAAAGGTATGGCTGACACCGCTCTTCGAACTGCGACTGCCGGATATCTTACTCGAAGACTTGTTGATGTTGCTCAAGACATTATCGTACGCGAAGATGACTGTAACGATACAGAAGGAGCATATATCTACAAAGCAGATTCAGACCGAATTGGACAAAGTTTTGCAGTTCGCGTTGAGGGTCGTATGGTTGCTGAGGATGTTATTGATCCTGCTACTAAAACCGTACTTATCAAAAAGGGAACACTTGCAACAAAAGAAGATGGATTGGCTGTGGAAACTGCAGGACTTGCGCAAGTTAGAATCAGAAATGTGGTTACTTGCAAAAGCAAGCGCGGAATTTGTAAGGCTTGTTACGGAATTGATCTTGGACGCAGCGAATTGGTTGCAACCGGTCAAGCTGTAGGTATCGTTGCTGCTCAAGCTATCGGTGAGCCGGGAACACAGCTTACTATGCGTACTTTCCATACTGGAGGTGTTGCGGGAACTGATATTACACAAGGTCTTCCTCGCGTAGAAGAAATTTTCGAATGTCGTCCACCGAAGGGAGAAGCGATGATTTCAGAAGTTGAAGGAACAATCACTGATATCGTAAGTGAGAACAAAAAAACAGTTACGATTAAGATTGAAACTTTGGAAGGTGAAATCAAAGAATACGCAGTTCCTAGCGAATCAACACTTATCGTTGCCAAAGGACAGCTTGTCGGCAAGGGAACACAATTTAACGAAGGTCATATCGACCTTAAGAAATTGTATGAAACCATGGGACAAGAAGCTATCCAGCGCTATGTTATTCAGGAAATTCAAGAAATTTATGCAGCTCAAGGTGAAGGAATTAATGACAAGCATGTTGAAGTCATTATTCGCCAAATGCTTAGCCGTATGAAAGTTATTGAAGCTGGTGACACAGATCTTCTTCCAGGTGATATCGTTGAAAAGGATCAATTCGAAGAATCAAATGCAGAAGCATTGGCTGCCAAGGAAGAAATTGCTACTGGTGAACAACTCATCATGGGTATCACGAAAGTTGCTCTTTCAACCGAATCATTCTTGTCTTCAGCTTCTTTCCAAGAAACAGCTCGCGTACTTATTAACGCCGCTGTTACCGGAAAAGATGATCGCCTAAGAGGTCTTAAAGAAAATGTTATTATCGGACGTCTGATTCCTGCGGGAACTGGATACCGAAGCTAGCTTTTAGCTTCTAGCTTTTGGCTTATAGCTTTTAGCTTCTAGTGATGTAAATACAATAGGTCCTTATTATTCCCGCACCCGCCTAAGGGCGAGCATAAATTCCAGCGGGAATCCGGGGAAAAACTATTGTCATCCTGAACTAGTTTCAGGATCTAGGTAGCATTGAAATACGATACAAAAATTCGCCTCTATGGCGGTATGGAAATAGAAAGCGCTCCACGAAAGTGGGGCGCTTTTTGTATTTACCGTAAAAATTCTCATAGCTGTTCTTGCTTCTGTAGAGCTTAAAGCAGGTGCTGTATTGACTAAAATTGATTCTTGATGTATAATTAAAGATAGTGAAGAAAAATAACTTCAGAAAATAAAAATAAACACAAAAAGATGTGATCCGGCTTGTCCGACATCTTTAAATATCCAAACCGAAACCAAAAAGAACTCAACAATAGTCCAATTTGATTTTAAAGAGGAAATTAAAAGTATGTCCGCAAAAGGTGCATATTTTTTTGTTTTCTTTTTTATTTTTTAAAATTTATGAAAATGAAGGCTTTTATTAAAAAAATGCTTGAATTAATTAAGAGTGCCTGGCAATTTATTGTTGTTATATCGGTTATTTTCGGATTTTATGCGTACTTCCATGAAAAAAAAGCTGACGTTCAGTTTGAAATAATTGCTGATCCCAATGTTTTTGATGTGTACAAGTCAGTGAATGATTTGGCAATTTATTTTCAAGGAAAGGATATTGAAAAAGAGAATTTAAATTTAAAAGTATACGATATCCGTATAGAAAATAGCGGTGAATCTGACATTTTAAAAAATTTTTATGATGACAGCTTGCCATGGGGATTTTCAATAGATAATGGGGAAATTGTGAGTGATCCAAGAACAATCAAAAGTAATTCGGAATATTTAGATTTGAACTTAAAGCCTAAAATAAAAGAAAATAAAATTGAATTTGAAAAAGTTATATTCGAACATGGTAAATACTTTATAGTTGAATTTCTAATTTTACATAAAAAAAATGAAATTCCTAAATTAATTCCCTTTGGTAAAATTGCGGGAATTGATAGTTTTGATGTCATAAGAAACGCAGATCAAGAAAAAAGATCTTTCTTGAATCAATTAACTAACGGTGGAATAGCGATTCATTTGATTAGATTGTTTGCCTATACTTCTATTTCTGTACTTTTACTGTTAGCATATGTCTTTATTTCAGATAGGATTGAAAAAATGAAAGAAAAAAGAAAGGAGAATAGGCGAGCGGAGATTTTTCAGGAATATCTCAATAAAAATCCAATCTTAATACCAGAAGTTGCTCTTTTTCTTAATGATTTATATTCTAAGGGTAATTTGCATGCCTTAATAAGGTTTAGGAAAAAAATGAAAAATGAGAGATCGCTTTTATATGAATTGGAAAAAAGCATGGAAATGAAAAGAATTTACCCAGAGTCTGTTAATTCATTTCATTCGCTTGGTCAAAATTTTATGTTTGGTAATTATTACAATGAAGAGCTCCTCAACAGTTTGGTGAAAAGGGAAAATGATATTCAAATAATAGAACCTAGTCTTAAGGCTGAACTTAATAAATTGATACCATATTTAAATAAGGTTAATTTTAAATTTGGAAAATGATTTGAAAGGAAGTGAAAAAATGGATAAAATTTTAGAAAAATTTATTAAAGGAATTAATGAAAAAAATTGATAGAAGTGATATTTGATTCTCAAGAAAAGGTGTCATAACGAGAATATGTGCACCCTTTGATTTTGGGCCCTCTAGAATAAATATGTCTACGAATTCAGAAAGGTTTCATTTGCATAATCTGAATAGCCCAGAGGGAGCATGCACTTTCGATTTTGCCTGAACAGATAATTTCTGTCAAAAAAAATGGACCAGCTGTTTGATCCGGCAAAAATTATATCTTGGTCATGGCCGCCAGCTTATACTCCACATTGGTTCATTTCTAGAGATTGTGGTATTTACTCATAGACACTAATTTCATGCAATAAAAAATGTCGCACTTAATGCGACATTTTTTATTGCATGTTGCTTTTATTAGGCCAAGAAAAACACTTATCCACAGCCCTCTCTTGCAGTGATAAAGTATCAGTGATAGAATAACAGTATCGATAAATTTTAAACGCTAAATTTTAATTTTTTAAATTAATTATGAATTTTAAGTGATTGTTTATCATTTGAATTTCATTTTAATTTCAAATTTTAAACTTTAAAATTGCTTCATGAAACTGACATCCAAACAAAAAAACTTTTTAGAGTCTATTCGTGAGCTTACTTTGCAGCAAGGTGAAAAACCGACAAGTTATCGCTTACACAAGTTTCTTTCTTCAAAGGGGATTGAAGAAAGTATGAAGTCGGTAATGCAAGTGATTGAGGCGCTGGAAAAAAAGGAGCTTATCACAAGAGATGAAGAAAGAAGAATTTACCTTGTTGAAAATGACAGCTATGGAGATGCTCAAAATATTCTTTCCATCCCTCTTTATGGCTTGGCGTCATGTGGGGAAGCGCTTGCTTATGCTGAGGACATCGCAGATGATTTTCTGCAGATTTCCAAAAGTCTTTTCAGTCGCACTGAGCCGGAAAAATTATTTGCAGTGAAGGCGCTTGGAGATTCTATGAATAAAGACGGAATCGGAGATGGGGATTACGTCATCTTTGAGAAAACCGATTCGGGCACAGAATATGAAGGAAAAATCGTAGTCGCAGTAATAAATGGAATGGCAACGATTAAAAATTATAAAAAAGTTGGCAGGGGCGTGATAGGTTTGTTCCCACATTCAACCAATGTAGCTCATCATCCTATTTATTTATCGGAAGCTGATGATATTTTTATCGCCGGAATCTTTCGTAAAGTTTTACCGGTGAAATTTATAAGTTTGTAAGATAAGCATTTGAGGGAGCGACGCAGAAACGTTTTGTAAGATTATAGATTATCATCGAAAACATATGAACTTATTTATTTTTATCAAATATTTTTTAGCGCTGGCGGTGATAATATATATTTCGGGAATTATTTCGATTTGGATCTATGCGAGGCGTCAGGAGTTTCTCTATCGCAAGATGCAGGGAGAGATGAAGCTATTGGAAAACATCGGATTGAGCGGCGCTGTAATGCAGATAAAAGCCTACAGGATTAGGGAGGATTATCGTCGCGAATTGGAAATGATTGAAAGGGTGCAATCTTTTATTTTAAAAATTTGTCATTTTTTTGCCAGCAGAAACGAAGGAAATGAAGGTAGTCTTTTGTTCCGCAGCAAATAAGCCCAAAAAGCTTACTGCCACACAATTACTTTTACGGCAGTAAAAAGAGAAAGAGTCGGTCCCCGAGGGGATAAGTTCCTTTACAATTGAATATGGAAAAAAAAGCTAATATGTGCTAAAATATGCCTATAGGATAGCGATTAGATGTTAATTGCGGAGAAAATCTGACTAAAAAGGTAATAGCATATCAAAAAGAAAATTAAAATTGGCCTTTGGCACCGTTTAAATTTCTAAATTTATTATGGGAAGAAGAAAAAAAGAAGAAGTTCAAGAAGTTGAGGATAGCGGGTCGGGAAAAGTTGTTCATGGTGATGCAAAACGCAGCGCTGTGGCAATCTTTCTTTTTGCATTAGCAGCTCTTTTCGTTTTAGGCTTTTTGTCTGATGCAAAAGTTTTAGATGCTGGTCCAGCTGGAAAAATTCTAAACCTTTTGGCTGGTTGGATGTTTGGTTCAATTAAATATATCTCTCCTCTAGTTCTAATAACTGCGGGAATAATTTTACTATTCCGCAAGGAGACAATATTTTATGTAACCAAGTTGATCGGATTATCATTAGCTTTTGTAAGTCTTTTAGCTCTGATTCATTTACAGTTCGATATTATTGAAATGCTTCCAGCAGCTAAAGCTGGAGAAGGCGGTGGATTTCTCGGTTACATTCCAGCTTTCTTGTTTTCAAAAATGGCGGGATTTGCAGGAAGCGTTGTTATTCTTTTCGCGCTCGCGATTATCGGAATAATTGTGGCATTTAATTTTTCTTTGGCAAAAGTCATTGAAAGATTCATGCACCGCGAAAAAGCTGAAGAGGAGGAAAATACTGAGGCTCAGGAAGTTGAAGCTGAGGAAGAAGAGGAAGAATTTCTCGACCCGGTAATTGTTTCCAAGAAAGAAGAGATTTCAGATGACGTTGAACCTGAACTGGAAATTGAGGAAGAAAAAGATACTCACTTGGATGATGTAATCAAAAAAGCTGCGGCTTGGATGCCAGGTGGGAAAAAGAAAGCAAAAGCTAAAAAGATTCAGCAGCATGAGGATATGGACTGGGAACTACCGCCAATCGATCTTTTGGAGGCTTCGATTGAAAAAGCTCAAGGAGGGGATGTAAAGAAGAATGCAAAAATCATTCAGGAAACCTTGGCAAATTTCGGCATTGAAGTTGAGCCGGGAGAAATTAAGACAGGTCCAACCGTGACTCAATATAGTTTCCGTCCAGCCGTAGGTGTGAAACTTAGCAGAATCACAACGCTGAGTAGCGACCTAGCATTGAGACTTGAAGCTAGGCAAGTTCGCATCGAAGCTCCTATTCCTGGAAAATCCTTAGTGGGAATTGAGGTTCCAAATAAGACGACCGCAACCATCAGAATGCCGGAGCTTTTGCAGGCATTGGAATTTGAAAATCGAAAATCCAATCTACTCTTGGCTTTAGGAAAAGATGTCAGTGGAAATTATATTTTCGGAGATCTTAAAAAGATGCCACATCTTTTAATTGCTGGATCCACTGGAAGTGGAAAGAGTGTCTGCGTGAATACGATTTTGATTTCAATGCTATATCAGAATTCACCGGCGGATTTAAAATTGATTCTCGTCGATCCTAAGCGAGTTGAGCTTACGCCGTATAATGGAATTCCACATTTACTTTCAGATGTAATCGTGGAAAACGGAAAAGTTTTAAGCGCACTAAAATGGGCGATTGGAGAAATGGATCGTCGCTATAAACTTTTGCAAGGTGTCGGTTCCAAGGATATCGCATCTTTCAATAAAAAAGCTGAAAGTGGAGAAGTCTTTACCAAAGTAAACGCTGAGACTGGAGAGATAACAGAAGAAACTGTAGAAAAACTTCCTTACATCGTAATTGTGATTGACGAGCTTGCTGACCTTATGGCTTCTCATGGAAAAGAAGTTGAAGGTGCGATCATTCGCTTAGCACAAATGGCTCGTGCCATCGGAATCCATTTGATTTTGAGCACGCAGAAGCCGATAGTAACGGTTATTACCAGTCTTATTAAATCTAACATTCCTACGCGAATCGCTTTCAGAGTTCCATCACTCATGGATTCCCGCACAATTCTTGATGCTTCAGGCGCTGAGAAATTATTGGGAAATGGCGATATGCTTTTCTCGGCAGCTGAGGCTGTCGACCTGCGAAGAGTGCAGGGAGTCTTTGTTTCTGAAGAAGAAGTGAAAAGAGTCGTTGAATTTATTAAGAATCAGAAATTTGAAAAAATCGAAGATGACCTAGGTGATGATATAGTCACAGATGCTGAGCCAAGAAGGGATAAGGAGGGTAATGGTGAGGTAAATACTTCGTATTCTGGTGATAAGATTGACTTCGCTTCAATTTCCTCGGGAGATCAAGAAGACGCTCTTTACGACGAAGCAAAAAAAATTGTTGTGCAAGCTGGAAAAGCATCATCATCCCTGCTGCAAAGACGCCTTAGGGTCGGCTATTCTCGTGCTGCGCGACTGATTGACATGCTTGAGGAGCAAGGTATTATTGGAGCTGCCGACGGAGCTAAACCGCGTGAGGTACTCATTGGCGCCGGACAACCCGAATATGAAAACTCGGCAGAAGACCAGGCAACCAGGGATAAATGGCAGATGTAATAATAGCTTCTAGCTGTTAGCTACTAGCTTCTAGGTTATGAAGCTAAAAGCTAAAAGCTGAAAGCTAAAAGCTGAATGATGGTAAGGTTCACTACCAAAAAAATTGATTCACTTACTCTTGGTGAGCGCATGAAAAAACTGCGCGAGCAACGCCGGTTAAGCTTGGCAGAAATTTCCAAGAGCACAAGAATCCAGGTAAAATATTTGGAATACCTAGAAGAGGGTATGTATTTGAAATTGCCTGCTGATGTGTATGTGAAAGGTTTTCTGCATAGTTATGCTGTTTTCATGGGTCTCAATGAAGTCACACTTTTCAAGCAGTACGCACGCGAAAAAGGTATTCACAAGAATATAAAAAAAATTGGAGAAACTGAGGCAAAAAGAGCCCCTATCAATTTTTCCAGTTTCGTAGTGACACCAAAAGTTATAATTGTCAGCGTAGTTTTACTGTTAGTTGTGGGCAGCTTTCTGTATCTATATAGCGAAGTTAACAACTTTGTTTCCGCGCCGCGCCTAATTATCATTAAACCGGGAGATGGTAGCTCTACCGATGGCAGCTCAACGCACGTTACGGGAATTGCTGAAAAGGATGCTTTTGTCTTCATTAATGATCAGCCAGTGCTGGTAAATGAAAAAGGAGAATTTAGCGAAGACGTCGGGCTTAAATCCGGTCTAAATATAATTACAGTTAAAGCTCGCAGTAAATTTGATAAGGAAGCTGTCGAGTCAGTGTCGGTTAATGCAAATTTTCCAGAGCCGCAACAATCTGAAGAAGTTCCTAATCAGGATAATCAGCAAAAGGAGATAACTGCTGAAGTTTATGTCAGTCCTAATCCGACCTGGATATCTGTTGAAGCTGATGGAAATCTGGTTTATAGTGGCGTACTTTTGCCTGATTCAAATCAGACATTTAACGCTAAGGAAAAAATTAGCGTTACTTCAGGAAAAGGCAGGGAAACTTTTGTGAAAATAAATGGAGAGGATAAAGGAATGTTAAGCGACGATAGCGGTGCGGTTCGCGATATTATTTATGACGCGAAAGGCAGGGTTCAGTAAACTAAAAATGTTCTTGTTCATTAAATAGAAATCTTAAAAATAAATCATAGCAACTCTGAAAAACTTTGCTTGAAATTGATTATCAATAAGTAATTGATATTGGATTTCAAGGTGAGCTTGCTGAATAAAAAAATGGCTAAAGAAAAAAAGGCTCCCAAGGATGCAGTCGAGCGAGTGAAAAATGTTGATCAAAAAGATATCGATAAATTAGTGGATGATATTCAGGAAAAATTCGGTGAAGGTATGATCATGAAATTGGGCGATGTGAAAAGAGTGGACGTGGAAGCCATTCCAACCGGTTCTGTTTCATTGGATATTGCTACCGGGATTGGCGGTGTGCCGCGTGGAAGAATCGTGGAAATTTATGGGCCTGAGTCATCCGGAAAGACAACTCTGACTTTACATATCGTTGCTAACTGTCAAAAGCAGGGAGGAACGGCAGCTTTCGTGGATGCCGAGCATGCCTTGGATCCAGAATATGCTAAAAAAATCGGAGTGGATACTAAGAATTTGCTTGTATCACAGCCGGATACTGGCGAGCAGGCCTTGGATATCGTAGAATCATTGGTGCGCAGTGGAGTAGTGGACGTGATTGTTGTCGACTCCGTAGCTGCCTTGGTTCCGCGCGCTGAAATTGAAGGCGAGATGGGGGACCAACATGTGGGAAGACAGGCCAGACTGATGTCGCAAGCACTAAGAAAACTTACGGCTATTATTTCTCGCTCCAACGCGACGGTAATTTTCATCAATCAGATTCGTATGAAGATCGGCGTGATGTTTGGAAACCCCGAGACGACAACCGGAGGTCAAGCTTTGAAATTTTATTCTTCCGTACGCATCGAAGTTCGTAAAGCTGCGCAGATTAAAAAAGGTGAGGATGTGGTCGGAAATCGTGTGAAAGTTAAAATCGTGAAGAACAAGGTTGCGCCGCCATTTAAAACTGCAGAATTCGACATCATGTATAATGAAGGAATTTCACTGGGTGGAGATCTTTTGGATGCTGGAGTTAAATATGAAGTTCTGAAAAAATCAGGAAACTCATTCGCTTATGGTGAGCTAAAACTTGGAGCTGGACGAGAAAGTGCTAAAGCATTTTTAAAGGAGGATAAAAAAACTGCAGATAAAATCTTCAAAGAAATTGCTGATAAGGCTAAGTTGGAAGTGCTTTAAAGAATTTTGAATTTCGAACCTGCCTGCCGGTAGGCAAGGTTTTGAATTTCGAATAAAATCATAATGATTAAATGTTTTAAGCATTGGAAATTGATGCATTAGAAATTGTTTAAAAATTTTAAATTAAAAATTAAAAATTAAAAATTTAGACAGTAATCTAAAAACTGATAATTCCAGAAAATGCAATTAGACTTTATGCTAGGTTGTGTTGACAGAAGTCTATTTTGGGTGTATACTGTAATTATAGAAATAAGAACCGGGTGATTCTGTCGCCACGGTTCTTATTTTTTTGCTAGTTTTTCCTATATTTTCGCGGCAATTAGCCTTAATGTGATTAATATGGCATAATAAAATTAGCAGATTTGAAAATAAATTAATTAAACGTCGGACTGCGGGGGCGGCCGATAAATAATAAAATATGGAAACAAAAC
This sequence comes from uncultured Bdellovibrionales bacterium, assembly GCA_964609855.1. Taxonomy (GTDB): domain Bacteria; phylum Patescibacteriota; class Minisyncoccia; order Moranbacterales; family GWC2-37-73; genus GWC2-37-8. Next base: position 12,365 of record CAZSTB010000018.1, on the reverse strand, counting down.
ACAAATGTACACATTGTACAAAAAGAAAAAAACAAGAAGAGCAAAGTGAAGAATTTAATATGGCTGTACTTATCGCACTTGTGCCATTGATGGTCTTTACACTTTTCGGACAGCTGGGGCTTTTCTAATGCCTCACAATAAAAAAATCCCATTAATTGGGATTTTTTTATTTTTGAATGAAGTTGAACGAAATTAAAATATTTTGAAAAGTCTTTTTCTTAGATGTTTAAATAGTAGTTAATAAAATTAATTAAATAAAAAAATGGAAGAAGAACAAAAAGTAAGTAGTGATCACCCTAGTGACCAACAAATGGAAACAGTAACTGAGGAGCAAAGTGCTGCTGTTGAATCCTCAATTTCAAGTGTGCCGCCAGTAGTGACCGAAGCAGTTGTTGAAAAAGTAGAAGCTGTTGAATATGCTGGTTTTTGGGTGAGATTCACAGCTGCAATTATAGACGGCCTGATATTGGCAATTCCCGTTGGAATAGTCAATGCAATTACCGGCGATAAACTGGGAGGTCTTGCAGGAGCGGTTTTGATGTGGGCTTATGCGATTTACATGTTAAATACCAGGCAGGCTACTTATGGAAAAATGGCGCTAGGTTTGAAAGTAATCAGTACAAATGATGAGCAATTCAATATTGGAAAACTGGTTCTGCGAGAAGTTGTGGGAAAAGTGTTGAATGTTATTACCTTGTACATCGGTTTTATTATGATTGCCTTTACTGCAAAAAAACAAGGTTTACATGATATGATTGCAAGTACAGCAGTTGTTTATGATTCAACTAAAAAAAGACGTACTTGGCCAGTTGTTCTTGGTGTGATTTTTATTTCAACAATCCCTGTTTTATTAGTTACAGCAATAGTTTCAAGGAAAATGTCTTACGAATATTCAGATGATGCAAATCAACGCTTTTTAAAGGCTAATTATGCTTATGCTTATCTATATGCAGATAGTAACAACAATTCGTTAGCTGGTTTTAATATTTCTCCAGAAATTAAATTTGAAGAATGTTCAGGACAACCAATTATTAATGTATCCGAAGATAACCAAAAGGCGGCGATATTTTCTCGCTCGTGTTCTAATGCTAATGAATATTTTTGTGTTAATATAGATATTACAAAAAAGGTTGCAGAGGAACCTGTAAATGCTGATATATTTACTGAGAATACCGAATTTGCAAATAGCGGCAAGAGTGAATGTCAATAAAAACAAAAAATTCACTAAAAAACCACGCTTTACGGCGTGGTTTTAAATATTTTTACTAAGCTAAGAAGCTGAAAAGCTAATCCGCCAGCTGGCGGACTAAAAAGCTGCTTATGCTCTTGAAACGTATTCTCCTTTTTCAGTGTTGATGATAAGCTTGTCTCCTTCATTTATGAAAAGGGGAGTGGTGACTTTAAGACCGGTTTCCATGGTTACAACTTTGTCTCCTCCTGAAGACGTATCGCCTTTGACTCCTGGTGGAGCTTCGACAACAGTAAGTGTAACTTTAATTGGAAGATCTATGTTAACTGGGATTTCGTTGAAGTTCAGCACGCTTACTTCTGTTCCTTCAAGCATGTATAGATATGCATCGCCAATCACGTCTTTTGGGAGCGTGAATTGATCATAAGAATTCATGTCCATAAAGACATAGCCATCTTGCTCTGCATAAAGATATTGTGCTTTGGATTTTGACATGTCAGCTTCGTCAGCCTTGTCTGATCCGTTGAAGGTTTTTTCCAGCACCGCGCCGTTCAGAAGATTCTTCAGTTTTGTGCGAAGAACGGCTCCTGCGCGACCAGTTTTAGAATGTTCAGCTGTCAGTACGACGTAAGGCGCACCTTCCCAGAGAATATTTTTTCCTGCTTTGATGTCGCTGATTGATAACATTTATTTCATTTAAACATTTAAACATTTAAACATTTAAGCAAAAAAAGATATTTTGCCTGGTGTCTATATGTTTGGATGTTCGTATGCTTAGATGTTTATACGATCTACTTAACTACGAACGGTGCTAGTGCCATTACGCGCGCACGCTTAATTGCTGAAGCAAGTGTTCGCTGATGCTTCGTGCAAGTCCCGTGTCTCTTTGGAGGATAAATCTTTCCTTGAGAGTTCATGAAACGACGAATTAGATAAGCATCCTTGTAGTCGATTTTGTCCATCTTCTGATCACAGAAGTAGCAAGTTTTTCTTTCCATAAATATATATTTAATTATTTTTAAATAATTTTCAATTTTCAATTCACAATTTTCATTTAATTTTCAATTATTTAATTTCCAAACCAGAATTCAGGTTTGAGTTATTGAATCATTGAGATTTTATTGGAAATTGGAAATTGGTCATTGGAAATTTCTAACGATCAATGAAATTGATTGTTAGAATGGTACATCTTCCAATCTTATTTCATCCTCACTTTCGTCAAGGTTGATAGTTGGAATTTCTTCAGCTACTGGAGCTTGGTTTGGTTTGCCGGCTAGTGCGGCTGCTCCTGCTGATTGCGGGCGGGGAGCTGAAGAGGAAACACCTTGAGCGCGAGATCCCATTTGCATGTTTTCTGCCACTACTTCGGTAGTTCTTCTTTCTACTCCGTCTTTCCCGGTATATGAGCGAGTTTCCAGGCGACCTTCGAAATATGCTTCCTGTCCTTTGGTTAGATATTGTCCTGCAATTTCTGCAAGTCGTCCCCAAATAACGATGTTGTGGAATTCAGATTTCTCCTGCTTTTGTCCAGCCTTGTCATTCCATGTTCTGTTGGTAGCGATACTTAATGTCGCCACAGTCTGTCCTGATGGAGTGGTGCGGATTTCAGGGTCTCTCGTAAGTCTTCCGATTAATTGAACTTTGTTAAGATTCATTTTTTTAAATGGCTATATCACTAAATGGTTATATTGTTAATATTAGCATTCAGCCTAGCGCATTTTAGAAGTTAATTGTAATGTAATTGTTTTTAATATTTGCAAAATAGCAATATGACAATTTAACAATGTAACAACTTATCCCAGTAAAGCATCAAGCTGTTTGTCGATGTCTTTCTTTTCTTCTTTCTTAGCTTCAACTGGTGCTGCCTTTGGAGCTGCTGGAGCTTGCGTTGGTCTTTGCGTAGGACGAGCTTGTGGACGAGAGTTGTCTGGGCGTTGAGTTCTTGCTGGCGGACGTTGTGGTCCATTTTGCTTCTGTGCGCTCATTTCTTGAGCTTTGCGACGGTCCTTAGCTCCAAGTTCTGGAAGGTCAGAAGTTTTCACGATCATGAATCGCAAAACGTCGTTGTTTAGGTTAAGTTTGTTTGTGATTGCGGAAATTCCGAATTCTTTTTCTCCGTTTGCTTCATCTGCCCAGAAATCAATTTCAGGAAGTTCGAAACGACGGGTGATATAAGTCCCTTTGTTCTGGTGCTTGATTTCATAAGCGAGCTTTCTTTTTTCGCTTAATTCTTCGCCAACCATGGTTGCTTGCTCAAGTGCAAGGATTGCGTTAACGCCTTCTTTGATGGCATCAAGATTTGTTTCCTGACGTTCACCAACGAGGTAGAACAGTTCGTACTGCATAGTTTTTTCGTTTAATTAATTATAACCTTAATAAGCACATGGGTAGCTAGTTTGTTAAGCTAATTTCCAATGATCAATTTACAATTCACAATAAATTTTCAATGAAATAATTTCCAATTGGTAAATATTGAAAATTGAGAACTGAAAATTGAAAATTTCTGCAAAATAAAAACCCACCAAACAAGAAAATCCGTTCTTCTGGTGGAAGTATTTCAGCCTATCCACTTTTTGGCTTAGTGGCGGGCTAAATTCGGACTTTCTAAGTTGTAAGCTGATTATATCAGGGTTTTATAATTTTGGCAAGAGTTAGGGCGCTACCGAATTTGGTAGCGCCCTTGAAAATTTTTGATCATTTTAGCTTTTTATCTTGCCAGGGAACTTCGCCAGACGTTTATTGCAATGGGTCCATTGCGGGTGTTGGCGATTTCGAAAGTGACTTCGTCATCAATCTTGAGTGTTTTTCTGCCTATTTGGTGCATAATCTTGGAATGATGGACATAGAGATCTGCTCCATGTCGCCGGCCTATGAATCCGAATCCTTTGGCATCGTCAAAATCTTTCACTATTCCAATTGGCATTATGCGCACCTCCTGCGAATTTTTTTAAATTATATTAATTTAAAATACTATTTGTCAATCCATTGGTGGACAAATTCATGAAAAGATTGTAATATATGGTATCAATTTTAAGATTCGAATTTAGCCCCATGGGATAAAGATAAACTTGAAGTAAAAATTTCGAATGAAATCTTAATGACTGAATGTTTTAAACATTAATCATTAAAAAATATAAATTGATTCAGAATTCAAAATTCAAAATTCAAAATTTTTACCCTATGGAATTCAAAATAGATTCAAAATATGTGCCAGCGGGGGATCAGCCGAATGCGATTGATTCATTGATTAAAGGACTTCAGCGCAGGGAGAAATTCCAGACGCTTTTGGGTGTGACTGGGTCCGGAAAAACTTTCACGATGGCGAACGTTATTGAAAGCGTCCAGCGACCGACACTTGTGATTGCGCCAAACAAAACTTTGGCGGCTCAGTTAGTGCAGGAGTTCCGCACCTTTTTTCCCAAAAATGCAGTGGAATATTTTGTTTCATATTATGACTATTATCAGCCGGAAGCTTACATCGCTTCTTCTGATACCTATATTGAAAAGGAAGTTCAGATCAATGAAGAAATTGATCGTCTTCGTCACGCAGCAACAAGTGCACTTTTGAGTAGGCGCGACGTGATAATCGTTGCTTCTGTTTCTTGTATTTATGGTTTAGGTTCGCCGGACTATTATCGTGAGGGGACAGTGGAGATTGAAATGGGCAAAGAGAATACGCGAGAAAAAATCATGACTAAAATGATCGAGATGCAATATCATCGCAGCGAAATTTTAGAGCGAGGTAAGTTTCGCGTAACGGGAGATACAATCGAAGTGATTACTCCCGGCAGAGAAATTGTTACGCGCATTGAATTAAAAGGGGGAATCATTTCAAGAATTCAGGAATATGATTTCCTGACTGGCGAAAAATTGGGAGAATTGGAAAAGACTTTGATCTATCCAGCCAAGCATTTTGTGGTTCCCGAGCCAGTCATGCAGGGAGCTCTAAGTGAAATTGAGCAGGAAGCTGAAGCGCGCGTAAAATATTTCAAGGATAATGGAAAACTTCTGGAGGCCGAGCGAATCGGTCGTCGGACAAAGCAGGATTTGGAAATGCTCAGAGAGATCGGTTATTGCAACGGTATTGAAAATTATTCGCGCTACCTAACCGATAGAAACGAAGGAGAGGCGCCATACACCTTGATTGATTATTTTCCGAAAGATTTTTTGATGGTGATCGATGAATCACATGTCACGATTCCTCAATTAAACGCCATGTATAACGGAGACCGTTCTAGAAAAGAAGCTTTGATTCAAAATGGTTTCAGGCTTCCAAGCGCTTTTGATAATCGGCCGCTAAAATTTGAAGAATTTAAAACACACATCAATCAGTTGATATTTACGACTGCAACTCCTGGTAATTTTGAAAAGGAAAATGCAACAAATATTGCCGAACAGATAATTAGACCGACGGGACTTTTGGATCCTGAACTTGTTATTAAGCCTTCCGGTGGTCAGGTTAAAGACGTACTGATGGAAATAGAAAAAGTTGTGGCGAAGAAAGAGAGAGTTTTGATTACGACACTGACGAAAAAAATGGCTGAAGATTTGACGGAATTTCTGAAAGAACATGGGATTAAATGTGAATATGTGCATTCAGATGTGGATACCTTGGATCGCATTCGAATTTTAGAGGGACTCAGACGTGGAGAATTCGATGTTTTGGTCGGAGTTAATCTTTTGCGCGAAGGCTTGGATTTGCCAGAGGTTTCCTTGGTTACAATCTTGGACGCTGACAAAGAAGGATTTTTACGCAGCGAAACATCACTGATTCAGACGATCGGTCGCGCGGCGCGTAATGTTAGCGGCAGAGTTATTTTGTATGCAGACAATATTACCGGTTCCATGAAGCGGGCGATTGACGAAACAAATAGACGTAGGAAAATTCAATCTGCGTATAATGTTAAACATGGAATCACTCCAAGCACGATTAAGAAAAATATCAAATCAATTATTGATCACGAGCTCAATCCGATTCCAGCTCCTGATTTTGCTAAACTTGAATCATTGGAAGATGTGGCTGGCTATATCAAGCAAAAAGAAAAAGAGATGAAGTTAGCTGCTCGCGCCTTGGAATTTGAAAAAGCCGCACTTATTCGCGATGAAATCTTGCAATTGAGAAAGTTACAGTTGAGATAGCCCTCTCTTTGTCATTCCGGACTTGATCCGGAATCCAGGATTCAAGTTTGATCCATGTTTCCTGATTTAAATTTCATTATATTCTTGTTATTAATTGAATTTACTTTTCGGCAAAAGCTGCACTCCTTGCTAAATTTTTTACTGCGCCTCTCGGGTCATCTCGCAAAAAATTTTACGCTCGTCGTTTGCTTTTTGCCTACTCATTTCACAACGGGCGGAGGAGATGCATTAGGAGCATAGCAATTTTGACAGCAGAACTCCGTGCGAGAGTTTTCTTTCCATATTTCTTTTGCGAGAAATGTGGAAATGAGTTCATTGCAGCTATTGAGGTTGACACTGTATCGTTTTGTATGTATATTTGTTTATTAGTTATTTGAAAAGCTATTTGTGATTTGCCATGGCAGGAAGTAATTTTATTTTAGGTTTTTTCCTGCTGTGGCAAAGCCGATTGGCGGCTGAGCATTACAGTAGAGTGTTTTAATCCGCAACGCGTTCGAAAGAACATTGTTGCAAAGAAAAAGGAGAGGACCATGTCTTCTAAATTCTCTATTGGAGCTATGAATCAGCTGGCTGATGCCTTGGAAAAAGCAGGATTTACTGCGGATGACATAACAAGATTAAAACAGTACAAGGATTTGACGAAAATCAAACAGCTTCTGATTGGTCATGCTGAAATTTCAAACGTTAAGTATGTAGTTGATCTGGGTCGTGACGCTTTTATTCCATCTTCTGGATGGAGAGTTGATATGCATCATAAGGGTGAACATTGGCAATGGAGCGCAGACAAACTTGGATTTTATTTATACGAGGGACAAGAAATTGGAATTAGAGGTTATGAATTATGTAGGCAATTTGAAAACATGCCAGTATTTAATGCAAATCTGCTGGATTATCTTTTAAAAAATAAGCAGCTTATTCCAGCAGAATGGAAAGATAGGACGATATATTTTTGGGGAACAATTTACAGTAATGCAGGCTGTCATCAATTCGTCCGGAGTCTTAGGTGGGAAGATGGTTGGTGCGATGGTTATGATTGTTTAAGCGCAATCTTTAAAGACAACGATTTTGCAATAGTATTGGTGGATTGAATTAGCTTTTGTATTATGATCAAGCGCTCCGCACGGGAAACTCGTGTGGAGCTTTTTTATTATCAAGCGAAACAAGGATGATATCAAAAGTTTGATCTTCCTGCTTGACTTCGATGAGCTCAGTCGAATCGTAGGTAGGCTTGCCCTGGGGTGTAATACTTTTTATTTTAGTGAATTAAATTTATTTTTATTTTTATTTTTATCACCAATGTATAGTTGGATTAACTTTCTTTCCCCCGAAAGAAAGTTACAAAGAAAGCTTCGCACAAGATAAAGATACTGTGGCAAGTAACCATGTCATTTCGACCGAAGTGAAACGAAGTGGAGAAATCTGAACTCAGATCTCTGCGCCACCGCTAAAGCTAAAGGCGGCACGCGGTCGATTACGCTACGCTTCACTCGAGACGACAGTTGTCGATTTTTTTACGCTCATCACTTGCCCTTCGCCCGCCTCGCGTCGACGAGTGATCGTCTCCATGAGTCGAGGCGGGCCTGCGTACCTCATGTTGTGCGGGAAAGATCATGAACAATAAATGCCAGCATGCTCCGCTTGTGCATTTTCAGTTTGCCGTGTAAAATTGGGGAAGTATTAAATGAACATCTAAAAATTAAAGATAAACGGCATGGAAAACGAAAATAAAGTAGAGGAGAAAATCGAAGAAATCCAGGAAGAAAAAGTGGTTGAGCAATCTTTCAAGGAAAAAGTTTTGAGCTGTGTTTCAAAAATCAAATGTTGCAAGGGAGCTTGCAGTGGGCAAAAATGTAAGAAGGGCGGAATGTTTTTTGCGGCTATTGTTTTACTTTTGCTTATTGTGGGAAGTTATGGTTTCAAATATTTTCGAAATAATGTTGATGTCGGAGAGAAAGTTGTAAAGGAAAAAATGGAGAAGTTTTTAACTGAAAACGTACCAGCAGGAACTAAGACGGAAGTTAATGAAATTACGACGGAGGGCAGTCTTTATAAGGTTGTTGTAACTGTTGCAGGGCAGGAGACTCCTGTTTTTATGACTCGCGATGGAAAAAAGTTCATCGACCCGCAAGGAGTTAGAAATCTTGATCCATCGGAAGATGCAGCTGCTAAGCAAGCTGCAGAACCTGAGCAGAAAGAAATTCCAAAGACCGACAAGCCAACAGTTGATTTGTATATAATGTCCTTTTGTCCATTTGGCAATAAGGCGGAGGATACACTGAAGCCTGCATATGATTTGCTTAAAAATAAAGTTAACTTCAACTTCAAATATATTGTTACGGCTAATGGGAATGACATCCAATCTTTACATGGAGTAAAGGAAGTTATGCAAAATGAGCGAGAAGCATGTGTCATGAAGAATTATGGCAAAGACCAGTGGATGAATTTTGCCACTTACGTTAATACTAATTGCGGAACAGACGGTGCATGTTGGGAAGCTGGAGCAAGGAAATTAAAACTGAATGTTGCGAAAATTAACGCTTGTGTGACAACTGAGGGTGCAGAGCTGATGAAGGTGGATGGAAAAGCTTCTGAAGAAGCTGGCGCTCAAGGTTCTCCAACCATGCTTATTAATGGGGTTTCAACTAAGGCTGTTTATCAGTACGGAAATTCAGAAGCTTACAAGCAAGCAATCTGCAGCGCATTCAATACCGCACCTGCTGAATGCGAAAAAGTATTAAGCGGAGCAACATCAACGACTGAGGGAGGGAGTTGCGGAAACTAAGGACTACAACTACAAGACTCTTGAATAAAAGGAGCCGCAAGGCTCCTTTTATGTTGCCCTGTTTGCTGTTTGGTATACTGTTGATTAATAAAAAGAAATAAGCTAGGATTAGATGAACCAAAAGAGTAGGAATTAAAATATTCAATAAAGCGTACTAGACTTATAGAGTGATAAAGATGAGAATTGCCTCGAAATATGCAAAATAATAAGATAATTATCAAGGGTGCGCGCGAGCATAATCTGAAGAATATTGATCTTGAGCTGCCGCGCGATAAATTCATCGTATTTACGGGACTTTCTGGAAGTGGGAAGTCTACGCTGGCTTTTGATACCATTTTTGCGGAGGGGCAACGTCGCTACTTGGAAAGTCTTTCCAGTTACGCAAGGCAATTTCTCGGCCAGATGGATAAGCCTGATGTTGATTATATCGAGGGGCTTTCACCGGCTATTTCTATCGATCAAAAATCTACATCGCATAATCCTCGTTCAACAGTTGGAACTGTTACGGAAATTCATGATTATCTAAGACTTCTTTACGCAAAAATCGGAATACCGCATTGCCCAATCTGCAACCGCGAAATTTCCAAGCTTTCTACTGATGAAATCGTTGATCGTATTTTAGAGATGGGCAGTAAGACTAATTCGCAATCCATTGAGATCTTGGCGCCTATTGTTAGAGAAAGAAAAGGTGAATATTTGTCACTATTGGATGAGATGTGGAAAAAAGGCTTTTCGGAAGGAATTATTGATGGAGAATTATACCGACTTGAGGATTTTAAAGATATTAAATTAGCGCGTTATAAAAAGCATAGCATCGACATTATTGTTGATCGGGTGCAGATAAATGATGAAAATTTATCAAGAATTTTTGAGGATGTGGAGCGCGCGCTGAGAATGTCAGAGGGTCTAGTAAAAGTTAAATGTTCGCAAGAACAAAAAGCCAAAGGTAAAAAAAATGAAAAGCCAATTGATGACAGTGAGGACATCTGTCCTCTGGAGCAAATTTTCAATCAAAAACTTTCATGTCCGATTCATGATATCGAATTTCCAGATCTTGAACCAAGACTCTTTTCTTTCAATTCTCCATTCGGAGCATGTGAGGCTTGTGAGGGCTTAGGACTTAAAAAGGAAATTGATCCGGAGCGGATGGTGCCTGACAAAAATAAAACTATTGCCGAAGGAGGTTTTATGCCTTGGAGTTATAAGGCGAATAATTATGTCGGCAGCGTTTTGCGTGCGGTGACTGATTTCTATCATATTCCCGATAATAAACGAATCAGAGATTTGACCCAAAAACAGTTAGACCTATTGCTTTACGGAAGCGAAGATGTGGATCTGATACGAGTTAAGTTTTTTGCGCGTGGCGGCGGCGGTCATTATAATGTGCGCTGGGCTGGAATTGTTACTTGGCTTGAAGAGCGATATCGTTCAACAACATCCGACAGCGTGCGTGAAGACATCGAGAAATATATGTCTCAAAAAGCTTGTTCGACATGCAAAGGCTCTCGCTATAAAAGCCAGGTGCTGTTGGTGACTGTCGGTGAAAAAAATATTCATGAAACATCTGCTTTAAGCATTAAGGAATGCGTGGAATTTTTTCAGCAACTTAAATTGACTCATCGTCAGGAGCTTATTGCTGGTCGAATTTTAAAGGAAATCATTGCTCGTTTAGTATTTTTAAATAATGTGGGACTTAATTATCTTACTTTGGGTCGTGCTGCTTATTCTCTCTCCGGCGGAGAATCTCAGCGTATTCGTCTGGCTTCTCAAATCGGTTCGCAATTGGTAGGTGTGCTGTATATTTTAGATGAACCATCAATTGGTCTTCATGCGCGCGACAACACTAAATTGACTGAAACCCTCAGACAACTGCAGAAAATCGGAAACACCTTGATTGTGATCGAGCATGATGAAGAAATGATGCGCAGTGCTGATTGGCTGGTTGATGTCGGACCTGGTGCGGGAAAGCATGGAGGTGAAATAGTTGCTCAAGGTATACCGGAAGATGTGATAAATAATCCGAAGTCGCTGACTGGAAAATATTTGCGCGGCGAACTTGAAATTGAAGTTCCTAATATGCGAAGAAATGCCGGCAAGAAAAAAAGGATTGTTGTGCGTGGAGCAAGTGAGCATAATTTAAAAAATATTACAGTTGAATTTCCACTTAAGGTTCTGACGTGTGTGACAGGGGTTTCCGGTTCTGGGAAATCGACACTCATTGAAGATACGCTTTATAAAGCGCTTGCTAATAAACTGCATCGCGCGCTTGATGTGCCTGCGCGGCATCAGGAAATACTAGGAATTGAGAATATTAATAAGGTGATTATGATTGATCAATCACCGATTGGTCGTACGCCAAGAAGCAATCCCGCAACATACACGGGCCTCTTTACGCACATTCGAGAACTTTTTGCTAAGACTAAGGACTCCAAACTGCGGGGCTATGGACCAGGAAGATTTTCATTTAATGTTGCTGGTGGACGCTGTGATAATTGCAGTGGTGAAGGATATCTTAAGATAGAAATGCAATTTATGCCTGACGTTTATTTGCCGTGCGATGTCTGCTCAGGCAAAAGATATAACAGCGAAACTCTGCAGGTAAAATATAAGGAAAAAAATATTGCTGACGTCCTCGCTATGACAGTAGCTGAGGGGGCGGAATTTTTTGAAGCTTTTCCGAAAATTCATGAGCCGCTCAAAGTTTTGGAGGAAGTGGGTTTGGGATACATTGAACTTGGACAAAGCGCTACGACTCTTTCAGGAGGTGAGGCTCAGCGCATAAAACTCGCCAGTGAACTCTCTCGCAGAGCGACAGGCGACACGTTATATATTCTTGATGAACCAACGACGGGACTGCATTTTGATGATATTAAAAAGCTTTTAAGTGTACTTAATCGCTTGGTTGATGCTGGTAATTCTGTGGTTGTGATTGAACATAACATGGATGTGATAAAAACCGCAGATTGGATAATCGATATGGGTCCCGAGGGTGGAGATGGCGGTGGAAAAGTTTTAGTAACAGGACCGCCGGAAGAAATAATAAAATATTACAAAGAGAGTTATACGGCCAAGTATTTGAGACAGGTTCTTAAGCCGAAGAGTTTATAAAAGGTATTAACCCCGGGGCAGGCCCCGAACCCTCTGGGTTTCTGCGGCCCGTCTCGCCCGAGGCTTGCCAGGGTGGACCTGTCTCGTTTGGCACTCACCAAGGCGGGCAAGCCGCGAAGTACCTGCCTGCCGGCAGGCAGGTTAAAC
>CAZSTB010000017.1:0-23478 GCA_964609855.1 uncultured Bdellovibrionales bacterium | reverse complement strand
ACCCCCGCATGCATGGATCAAAACCATGTGCCTTACCGCTTGGCTAATCCCCAGTGTAGCTTTTTAGGCTTTAGCTTCTTAGCTTTAAAGAATTTCAACCTAAAAAGCTAAGTCCTGAGAAGCTAAAAAGCTTCTCGCTATGGAACTATATTTCCGCCCATAATGCTGGCAGCGTCACTTAGGAGTGAGCTGGTTTCGCTTGGAGCCATTTCACTGTTTCCGGTGCTTGGCTGAACAAGACTTGAGGCAATCGTAATGCCAGCTTCTGCAGCTGTAATCACTTGAACGCGTAATTGCAACCCTAAAATTTTAGCAAAAACTCCCTCGACTGTCAATTTATTGGCATGTTCGTTCAATTTATCCTTATGAAAGGAAAATTTTGTGGCCATAGTGAGGATATTGCCCTCAACTCCGACTGGCTGACAGCTTTGCAGAACAGCAGAAAGGCTATGATTAAGCTGCCGCATATCGACAACCGCTTGGTTCCAATGCTTTTTAACTTCATTGATGCTGAGCAAACTGTCTCCTGAAGAAATTTCGCTTCCTTGAGCCATAATTTCTTGAGGTGCTTGGTTGTTGCTTGCGGGCATATCTGAGCTTGTAGGTGCAATTTCTGAGCCTACAGGGGCTTTGGGAGTTGTTATTTCAGTTGGAGCTGGCAATGGTGCAAAAGGTGTATCATTAACCTCCGCTGCTATTTGCATCGGGGTTGGAATCGGCTGCGGAGCCTTGTATGCAGGTTGAATTTGAGGGGCTGACACTGTGGGAGTTTTCGGCGCGCTGGCAATCAGTTGCGCGGCGCTGGCGACTGGAACTTTAATCATCTGTCCTTGTACGGCTTTAATAATCGCCATCTCCAGAGGTAGCTGCGGAATAAAAGCTGATTTTATTTTTCCCTGAATTTCATTGAAACATTGAATGATGAAAAGAATTTCCTGAGCTTTATGATCTTTAGCCTGTTCAATCAAAGCTAACGTTTGTTCTTGTGTGAGCTCATGCGCGAAAATTTTCGCCAATTTTTCATCGACGCTTACCAACATGACCTGTCTTAAATAGTTAAGAAAAGATTTATTGAAGACATCAAGGTCGTAGCCATCTTGAGAAAGTTCGGTCACTAAAGTTAATGCCTCTGTAGTTTTTTTGCTCAAAAGATATCCAACCATTGCTTCCAGCGATTGACGCTTTGTGGTTCCAAGAATTTCCTCAACTTCTTTGGCGGTAATGTTTTTGTCTTCAAGTGACATTACCTGTGCTAGTAAGGATTCCGCATCGCGCATTCCTCCTTCGGCTGCAATGGCAATCATTTCTAAAGCTTCTTTTTCAATTGCGATGTCTTCACTTTTAGCGATGAGGGAAAGTTTTTCAATGATATGCTCCAAGGAAATCCGCGTGAAGTCGTAGCGCTGGCAACGCGAAATAATCGTCTCGGGAACTTTGTGAATTTCTGTGGTGGCAAGGATGAAAATTACGTGAGCAGGTGGCTCTTCTAATGTTTTCAGGAGCGCATTGAAAGCTCCAGTGGAAAGCATATGGACTTCATCGATAATGTACACTTTGAACTTCGCATGTGAGGGAGGAAATTTCACATTTTCTCTAAGCTCGCGGATGTTGTCCACGCCTGTATTAGAAGCGGCATCGATTTCGAAAATATCCAAAGAACGACCTTCGGTAATATTTTTGCAAACCTCACATTCCAAACAAGGATTCGCGCCGTTCGGATTTTGACAGTTGACCGCCCTGGCAAAAATGCGAGCCATGGTTGTCTTTCCGGTTCCTCTTGGACCAGTGAATAGGTAGGCGTGGCCGACTCGGCTATTGGTGATGGCATTTGAAAGAGTTTGCACGATGTGAGTTTGCCCGATGACGTCCGCAAAGGTGAGGGGGCGATATTTTCGATAGAGGGATAATGACATATATTTAAATTTTTAATTTTTAATTTTCAATTTTCAATAAAAGGTATTAATACCTCAGGGCAAGCCCTGACCCTTGGCTCACGCAGCAAGCTGCGAGGTATTAAACCTTTTGGTATCTGCGCTCGCTCGGAAATTAAAAAGAGTACTTTTCATTTCACTCACTTCGCTTGATAATAAACTCGCCATTCTGGCGAGAGAAGAATTTATAAATGAATCCGTAGTGAACTTAATATAATCTTAACATTTATCAGATAAAAATAAAACTCCCCAAGAAAGGGAGTTTATGGTGTAGTTCGCTGAAAGTTGCATGTTGATTATTGTTTGCTATTTCTTGAATACCCAAAGTTTGTAACCGAGGAAATTCCAAACAAGGCCTGCGATAGAACCTGCTGCAGCCCCTAAGAGTCCAAGTTGACCTTCGCTAAGCGTTGTCATGGAACCTAAAATCATCTTGAAAACAACTGAAGCTACGAAAACATTAATTGAAAATCCGATCAAGCTGACCATGAAAAATTGAATGAATTCGCTGCGCGTCTGTTTTTTCTCACCTTGGTCGAAAGTCCAATATTTATTCCAAAAGTAGCTGCTGATGTTAGCGACTATAAAGGAGATTGCTTTATAGAATGTGTAAAAAGATACTGCGCCAATCAGCGCGTCTGTGCTGCTAATTCCGAAATAGGAACTAAATAGCAATGTTATCAAGGCAAGTGTTCCGATATCAACCAATGTGTTAAGTAGTCCGATTAATCCAAATTTAGCGATTTGGTATACAATGGCCACTTTCTGTCCAATAAAAAATGCAATGCGCAAACCGAGAGGAGTAGCTAAAAGGAAAAAGGGGACAATTGCGACAGCAAATTTGGCATAAAGTTCAGGGCTTGCAGTTTTGAGAACAGGAATAAGCAGGAGGCCAATTAATAAGCCGGCTACAATCGCAAATGAATAATCTCTTTGGGTTATTCTGACGCCAGTTGTATTTTCCATATTGCTAAAGTTATTTTTTAAATTTGTTGTTTTTGAATTTCTTTTTCGAGTTCTTCAATATCAGATGTCCATTCATCCTCGAATTCGTCTTTTATAAGTGGTTGGCTTGGCTTTGTTTCAATATCGCTGTAGCCAAAGTCATCATGGGCGTAGAGGGGTTTAGAGGGTTCCTCTGTCTTAAGCGTAGTCTTTAGATCTTCTTTCCAAGCGCTCATTTCTTGAGGAGCTTGAATTTTTGGAGAGCTTAACGTTGCGGAAGGCATGCTCATTGACATCGCGATATCATGACCCTTGGACAGCACATTTTCAATTGCGGCCCAGGTTGAATCGATGTCGCGAGGTACCATAATTACCACCTCGTCTCCTGGAAGCGCTTTGAAGTAGGTAATTGATGCTAGTAAAACTTTGTACGGTCTACCTTCTGAGAAAATCACATGATTACCTTTCTCATCTTGGGAAACTATTCCAATCAAGCTTTTACGATTTGCAGGCCCGATTTGTTTATATATGAATGATCCGTCGGGTGTGATGGTAAGTTTCAGCATGTCACCCTCCACGAGTTTAGATTTCGAAGCGTAATTTGCAGGAACTGGATATTGCTTTCCATCAATGCCAATCATAATCTGACCGTCAAAAGTTCCTTCCACGACATTGCCTTCAGCATCCTCATCTATTTTTCTTTTGCGTCCTAATTTTTTCTTGCCCTCAAGTTGGAGCAGCATCGCTTTGGCGCTCTGCATGGTCTTTTCTGCATTGAGCATCATTTGCCGGAGCATTTCAATTTTATGAGCTTTTTCTTGTTCGCTCATTTCATCGCCTGAGTTTTGTGAGTATGACATTTTTGTTTTTGACAAGAAGAACTCAAGCATCATTTGCTTAAGCACCACCCGTATTTTTTATTTTTGTTTTCTGATAAAATTATATAATATATTTGTAAAGTTGACAATTAATTCCTGTTTGAATTGTAATAATTTTTTAAGACGTATTTTTGAAAAAATGCCATTGATTTATGAAAAACATAATTCCAGATTTCAGGCTGATGAAACGCTACATAATTTTCGTGTCGATATTTTTTGTTTTTGCGATTTTGCTAGGATATTTAGCTGCTATTTCTGATCCCGCAGGTTCGCGGGAGAGGATATACGGAGCGCTGTCTCAATTTACTTTCTTAAAAAACCTTAACCTCTTTTGGATATTCCTGTTTATTTTTTTCAACAATGTGATTAAAGGGTTTATGGTCGTATTGCTTGGTGCTTTTCTGGGTGTTTTGCCGTTAATCTTCATTTTCATTAATGGGGAGCTGTTAGGCGAAGTTATTGGAATTTCTTTTTTAAGCGGAGAATTGTCGAAGACATTTTTTGGAATACTTACACATGGCATTTTGGAAATTCCAGCGATTATCCTCTCTGCCAGTTATGGTATCTGGTTGGGGTATAAAGTATACCGCAAAATAAGACATCGCGAACCGTTTGCAGAACATTTTCATCTTGCAATGAAAGCTTTCTTTACCTTGATATTACCGTTGTTTTTCTTGGCAGCAATTGTCGAGACTTTTATTACGCCTTCGGTAATGAATTTGTTTGATTGATTTGCAAAGCGGGAAATATTCTTAAAAAAGTGGGGTAATATGTAAATAATTCAAATTTAATAAATTTATCACATTCAGCTAATTGATATGAAGAATTTTTTCTCGCATTTATTCGCGCTATTTTTGACAGGGCTTAGTTCGCTTGCATTTTTTGCGATTACTAAAGATATTCATCAAAAGGGATCGCCAAAAAGAACATTTCGCCCAGGTGGAGAAAATGCGATGCAGATAAAGAGTAGCGCTTTTGCGCATAATGAAATCATACCGAAAAAATATTCGTGCGAGGGTGAAAATGTAAATCCACCCTTGGAATTTCTGAATGTTCCCAGTGAGGCTGTTTCGATGGTTTTTATTATGTTTGACGGCGACGCATTGGTTCCTGGAGGGTGGACTCACTGGACGCTGTTTAATTTCAGTCCAATGACTGGCGGCATCAGCGAAAATAGTACCTTGCCTGATGCCATCGAGAGTGAAACTAGTTTTGGGTTACCGGGATATGGCGGACCTTGTCCACCTCCAAGCGGACTCCTGCATCATTATGAGTTCAGATTGTACGCTCTCGATTCAATGCTTACCCTTGATGCGCGCGCTAAAAAAGAGGATATCGAACATGCGATGGAGGGTCACATAATCGCTCACGACACTTTAATAGGCCTATATCAACGCAAAGTGGATTCTTAAGAAATAATTTTTATGCTATATTGAATGAATAATTGTTCGAATATGGTATAAAATTATGGAAAAAATTTTTTTGGAACATCCTTGGATCATAATGCTTATTCTGCTTTGGTCATTGCCTTGGAAAGTTGTCGCTCTTTGGCGCAGCGCAAGAAGAGGACATTTAGGATGGTTTCTGACGATGACTATTCTCAATACACTGGCAATTTTGGATATTATTTACATCTTTTTCTTTAGTGGTCCTCTCAATGCGCCAAAAGAAGAAACAGAAGAAAAAATTGTCAGACAATCGCAGCAAAAATTTCGTCCCCGCACTGAACAGGAAAGCGACGAACTGCAAAATATTCAAAACAGTCAACGACCTAAGACTCGCGTGACAATTGTCTAATATGCAAAAACAGCAGACAATTGAATATTCTTCTGTAGTTGTGCCAATTCTGCTTTCTGGTGGCGTTGGAGTTTTGCCGACGGATACGCTTTATGGAATTGTTGGTAGCGCGCTCAATAAAAAAACTGTTGAGCGTATTTATGCATTGCGAAAGAGAGAGTTAACCAAACCGATGATTGTTTTGATTTCCAAAATTTCCGATCTGAAGCTTTTTGGTATCCAACTTAATCATACTCAGCGAAAAAAAATAAAATTGCTCTGGCCAGGTATGATTAGTGTGGTTATTCCTTGTGGCCAGAAAAAAATTACTTATCTTCACAGGGGATCCGGATCGATCGCTTTTCGCTTGCCTGATGATAGAACTCTTTTGAAATTATTGAAAAGCGTAGGACCACTAGTTGCTCCAAGCGCTAATTTGGCGGGGAAAAAACCTGCAACTTCATATGCTCAAGCGAGAAAATATTTTAATGACGAAATTGAGTTTTACGTTGACGCTGGAACTTTGAAATCGAAAGCTTCAACAATTGTATCGCTTGGGGAAAAAGGAGAATTGCAACAGCTAAGAAGCGGAGCTGTTGATATTTCTAAAATAAGTAAACCAAACAAGTAGTTGGTTTTATTGACTTGGCAGTGAATATATTGTAAGATACAAGCTTCTATTAAGAAGTTGTACTTTATTAAAATAAGGGAGGTGAAGAAATGCACGAAAAAAAATGCTCAGCATGTTTGACTGATTTCAAAGATGATTTTTTTTGCCAATTCGTTTTTAGTGAGAATTTTTACATTCGAGCGATTAGAAAAATATTATCAGAAATAGGCATGGAATTTTCTGAAAGAGCTGTAATTCATCAACCTGCGGGAGCAAGAAAAGCCATACGTAAGTACTATCTTTCTGTTCCAGGCTTTCAGCTTACTAATCTTACCTATGAACTTCAGAAGCGGTATCTGTTTCGTGAGCTACTGAAGATGCGTCAGATTTGCCCTAAGTGTTTAAATCAGGAATTTAAACCTGCAGTATCGTGGATCAATTTTTTTATCCACAAATGAGAGATTATCATCCGATAATCTCTTTTTTAATATTCTTCGCCATTAATTGTAATAATACTGAAGGTATTTTTAAGGTTGGAATGTGAGTTGTCTGAGGAACTTGAGAAATATTTATGGAAAATGCGACAGAAAAAACTGATATGCGAGAGACTATTGAAAATGATGTAAATTATTTTCAAACGGCGCGTGGACTGCTTGTTAGTCCTGTCGACAAGGCTGATTACCCAGGCGTTCTGATTATCCATGAATTTTGGGGTTTAAATAATGAAATAAAAATTTTTGCGCGAAACTTAGCTGCTCAAGGTTATGTTTGCTTGGCGGTAGATTTATATCAAGGTCAGGTGACTAAGGATCCAGAACGAGCATCAAGATTGGCAAGGTCCATTGCACAATATGAAGTCATGAGTAATTTGCGAGCTGGGGTGGAATACCTACGCTTGCATGAGGCTGCTAATAAAATTGCTTCAATAGGTTTCTGCCTTGGCGGTGCGAAATCTATACAACTGGCAATTTCTGGAGAGTCTTTGGATGGAGTAGTCATCTATTACGGTGAGCTTTCTGGCGACGTAAGAAATTTAAGACAAATTAAATGTCCCGTGCTTGGTTTTTTTGGTGAAATTGATGTAGTTGTTCCTGTTCATCAGGTGCTGGAGTTTGAGGCTGCGCTTAATGTTTTAGGTATCGAGAATGAAGTTTATGTTTATACTGGTGTCGGGCACGGTTTTGCGATGCCATCCAATTTGAATTATG
The DNA here is from genome assembly GCA_964609855.1 of uncultured Bdellovibrionales bacterium. Classification (GTDB taxonomy): domain Bacteria; phylum Patescibacteriota; class Minisyncoccia; order Moranbacterales; family GWC2-37-73; genus GWC2-37-8. The sequence goes on along the minus strand of CAZSTB010000017.1, from coordinate 16,130 downwards.
CGGAAAAGGAAGCCTTAGATGCTTGGACAAAAACTCTAAACTTTTTAAAGAGAAATTTGAAAGCTTCTCCTCGCAAAATACCGATCAAGGTAGAATGATTAAACATAAAAATTTGAAGTAAGTAAAAATTAATGGTAAATTTGAGTTAGGATTTTTTAAAGGCTAAATAATGAAAATAGAAACAATTCAAGTTGAAAAAGAAATGATTTGCGCCGAATGCGGATATGTCGGGAAAAGGGAAAGATTTTCTAAAGGTAATTATCTTCTGGAAATTTTCTTGTGGTGCTTGTTTTTTATTCCGGGAGTTTTATATACGACCTGGAGAGCCTTTAGTGAATATCACGCTTGTCCGATATGTAAAAATGAAGAAATGACTCCACTGGAGAGCGACTTTGGAAAAGAAATCGCGACTGAAAAACAGCGTTTGAAGAATTTAGTTTCAAAGAAAGAGCAGCTGGAAATTATTGCGAAAATTATGCGAAGTTGATTTGGGGAATTTGAAAAGGCCTCAGTGAAATCCACTGAGGCCTGTTTTTTAGCTTACTTAGCAAAACAACATGGTTGAGATGCTGATGTTCACTCCGTTCAGCGAAACAACATTGGGCCTGCTGAAAAAAAGAAGTTTGTTTTGCGTGGTCCCTCCATTGACTACCAGGGTAACATCCTCGCTGTTTATGCTGATGTTTTTTGTGAAAATGAAAGTTACGCGCGCCTTTGGGGGGATAGCCTTGTCTCTTGTTTCTTTGCAAGCAATAATGCTCGCCAGATTTTCATTACTGAGATGGAGTTCTCCTGCGTTGCCGGACATGGCCATGCTAAAGGCTACTCCATTCTCGTCTTTCCAGGTAAATTTTGCTCCGAGACAGGCTTCACGCATCTTCATTTACTCCTCCTCGTAGACGGATATTTTATGTAACAATCTATATTATTGCTTAGCGTAAAGTCATTGTCAAATTTTCTAGGTTCTTTTATTTAAAATATTGTAAACAGCATTATTTTTTTTTACCCTCTATTTTTGTAAAATAAAAGCCCTCAATGCAAAAGTAGCGGCTGAATCCCTTGAAAAAAGTAAGGAAAAAAGTTAATTTTTCCCTGGTAATCCAGGTGGGTTTCAATTTTTCGCTTCTTTATTCTGAAGGCTTTCAAAATAAGTATAGTTTTTTTCTGAATTTTCGTCTAGCTTTTTTCTCATTGATATATTTGTTCCATAAATCTTAAAAAAATGTTAAACTTTCCTTGTAAAATATTAAATTAATCAGGCGCTATTGAGCTTGATGAATATATAAATGGATATAATTTCGCACGGACTTTGGGGTGGCGTGGCTTTTGGAAAAAAAAGTAAATGGGAATTTTGGTTAGCATTTTTTATCGGTATGGCTCCGGATTTTTTTTCGTTTGGCATTTACACGATTGCTACCATTTTAGGAATCAGTGAAGCAAGACAAAGCTATGGACAAACTGATATGAATGAAATACCTCAGTATGTGCATGCGTTATATAATGTAACTCACAGTTTAGTAATCTTTTTGATCGTCTTTGGTTTGCTCTGGGCAATAAGGCGTAAGCCACTTTGGCTTTTAGGCGCCTGGGGTTTGCATATCTTGGTGGATATTCCAACGCATGCAGCAAGTTTTTTTCCTACGCCATTTCTTTGGCCGGTTTCTAGCTATACCCTTGACGGTATCAATTGGGGCAATCCTTACATATTTTTTTCAAATTTAGGACTTCTATTGGTTACTTATCTTATCTGGTTTTTGAGTTATAAAAAACCAAGGACAATTTAGGGGCTAATTATAGCTAGGAAGTAAAGGGGCTTTTCATCCTGACGATGATTTTTCTTGACTTTATTTTAGATAACCGTTATAATATTCTGTCAGTTCGTACATTAAAAAAATGTTCTCAAGGGAGGTATGCTAGTGAAATACGCATATACTTTTATTGGTTTGTTTTGTGCAATCGCTGCAATTGCTGGACTTCAGACCTGGATTCAGGTGCTTTGGCGCAGAAGTTTGCACAAAAGAAATGCTGATAGAATTTTTGTTTTAAATTCCAAAATGAGATCTGTTTCCTTGCTCTTAAGTTTCGGAGAATTTGGAGAAAGTGCTGTTCTTAAGGAGGATTATCGCAAACTCCATCATAAATTGATTATGTTGCAAGAAAATAATACCTTGGACTCACAGCTGTCATCAATTGCAAGAAAATTGGAGGTGTGCGAAAAAGAGTTTGAAAGATTGGAAGTTAATGTGTGGAATTATTCATATGTCAGGCAAAGCAGTTAGTTTACGAAAAGCTGTAGGCTGAAAAAAGACCAAAGGAGAATGTATGTTAAAGGTAGGATTGTTGGAGGAAATTTTGGACATGAAAGAAAAGCTGCTGCGTGAGTTCATTCTAAAAGAGGCCCAACTGCAGCAAATTCAGTTGCACTACGACGCAGGTGATTTAAGGAGGATGTCTCGCCAGGAGCTCATGGATGTCATCGGGGATGAGATCTATCCCCATCTTCGCTCGCGCATTCACAGTGAGTGCCAGTTGAAAAACGGGCATCCGATGCTTCCTTATTCGTACGGCGAAAACCCCGAGGATGACGTCGAATACGCGATGCAGCGCATCGCAAATAGCTAAGAGCTGGAAAAGCTTTTATGGGCAACCGTCATGCGGTTGCCCATTTTAATATTCAAAGCGGATGTTATTGATAGCAATTTTTATTGGTGCTAAGATAAAAATAAGGGGTATTAAACCCCTATATCATCATTCGCTCGTTCGACAATTAATATCAATTTAAAAAACATATGTCCAAAAATTTTAAAATTTCTTTTTGGTTACTGCTAGCATTTTGTGGATTGTTTCAAGCGGAGCTGGTTGCTGCAAGAGAGAATGTTATTGATTGGTATATTAAGGATTTCGATTCGCAAATCATTGTAAGCAAGGATTCTTCCCTGGACATTACGGAAACAATTGTGGCAGACACTGGGAAAGGTATCAATAAGCATGGCATCTTTAGAGTTTTACCAACCAGCGTCAATATTGAAGAGAGAAAAGTAAAAAATCCAGTAGAGCTTATCAGTATAACAGATGAAAATAATCGCGAACTTAAGTACTCGGAAATTAAGAACAACGACACCGTGACATGGAAAATTGGAGATCCGAATATAACCGTGCAGGGAGTTAACACCTACAGAATTCATTATAGGGTCAAAAATGCCATTCGTTTTAATAATGAGAAATTTGATGAACTTTATTGGAATTTAAACGGAAATTTTTGGGATTTGGAAATTGATAGTTTTCACGCCAGGATTATTTTTCCATCAGAAATTTCATCACAAAATGCCAAAGTGGAATATTATTCTGGGCTAGTCGGGGAAAAGAAGTCTGATCTGGCTAATTTTTCTTGGAAAAATTCTAATGCCTTGGAGTTTGCGACAATAAAAAAGCTGAAAATAAAAGAAGGTATCACGGCTTCAATTATTTTCCCAAAAAATATTATCCATCCCTATAAACCTACTTTTCTCGAAGCTTTTGGTCAGTATTTATTTTTACTGATTCCGCTTATTTTGCTTGGTCTCTGTTTTTGGCTTTGGAAAAAATTCGGAGACGATCCGGATAATAACAAAACAATCATTGCTGAATATGAAGTTCCGGGAAATTTGAGTCCTATCGAACTTGGGATGCTGATGAAAAATGGTAGCTTTTCCAACGCTTTTATTACTGCTGAAATTGTGATGCTGGCAACTAAGGGGTTGATTGAGATTAAGGAAATTGAAAATAAGATTTTGTTTATTACTTCTAGGGATTTTGTGCTGACCAAAAAATATAATCCCGAAATTGAGGCAACTTTAAATAGCGCGCAGCTAGAAATTTTTCAACGTATCTTTAAAAACGGTAGCGTCGTTGCAATAAGTGCATTAAAGAATGTTTTTTATTTAGGATTGAAAACGATAATCAATGCGGCAAAAAATGAATTGAAAAGTAAAGGCTTAATACAGACTACTGGTTCTCAAATTGCAATCGGGATGAGAATTCTCGCACCGTTTTTTGTCTGGGTTGCTACTATCATGCTTTTTGATGGGAAGATTTTGCTTGGCGTCAGTCTTGCTGCCTGCGCAGCAATACTCTTGGGATTTAGTTTTATAATGCCTAAACGTACGGCTGAAGGTGTGGAATTGAACTGGAAAGCAAAGGGATTTAAGTTGTTCATTAAGACTGTGGATAGCCAGCGCGCAGCATTTTATGAGAAAGAAAATATTTTTGAAAAGTGTCTGCCATATGCCATTGTTTTCGGCATGACAAAGATTTGGATAAGTAGGATGCAGGAGATTTATGGAGCTGATTTTTATGCCAGTCATACGCCAGTCTGGTATATGGGTAGTAAGGCGATGTTTAATGCGGATAGTTTCGGTTCCGCGATGGAAAGCTTGGCAACGGAAATTGCTGCCAATACCTCAGCGCCTTCGGGTTCTGGCGGGGCAGGTAGTTCTGGTGGAGGCGGAGGCGGTGGCGGAGGAGGAGGTTGGTGATTTTGAGAAGCGGAAACTTTCTCTTTATATTGAATTCTTTTAGTAAATCTTGCCTCAAAGGATTTGTTACGTAACATGTTACGTAACATGTTACGTAACAAATTTATGGAAACTTCAATTAGGAAAACTGAAGAATTTGAAAAAGCTCTTGATATTGCAAAAAGTCTGCCAGAATATTTTAATGATAATGGCCTTGCGGATATTGAAAAGGAGTTGCCTTCTCAGATTGTATATGGTGCTTACGCTGGAAAACGGATGCTTGGTTGTGCGAGCTATCAGAAAATAAATGAACACACGCTGGAATTAGCTTGGCTTTTTGTGCTGGATGAATTTCATGGGCAGGGGATAAGCACGCAACTTGTGGTGGAAAGTTTGAGCTTGGAGGGCATGGGGTTTTCAGTTTGCCAAGTTAAGACTCTCGCTGAAACTTCCAAGGATGAGGGTTTCGCACGTACCCGCAGCTTTTATGAGAAAATTGGATTTATTCCAATTCAAATCATAGATCCATATCCTGGTTGGGATTCGGGTAATCCTTGTCAAATAATGGTTAAATTTTTGCGGTAGCATGTTTTCGAGCAGATTTTTTCTGAAGCCTATTTAAAAAAGGCATCGCTATTGAGCGAATGCCTTTTTTTAAAACTCATTTTGCTGCTGAGATGCTTACAATTTGTAACTATTTCTCGAAAACGCACTGAAAATAGTCGATGATAATCTTTTTTACATACGCAATCTGACAGTTTAAGCTGCTGAGTGGCATTGTGATAATGAGCACTTTCGCACCTTTTTTTTCTGCTTCAGCTTTCACTTCTGTATGTTGGTCCAAGGGTTCGGTGAGGTTGCGTCCGGGCGAATCAATGATGATGAAGTGCTGGTGCGGATTGAAATTTCCTCTTTGCTGCTCCGTAATCTCGTACGCGCTGGTCACTTTGCTGGACAAGTATTGTATGGTGCTGTTTACTTCATAGTCGTTGCGCAAGGCGTTGAGGAGATGCGGGTTAGGGCTGATGAAATTGATTTCTTGGATAGGTCCAGCGGCAGCAGAGTCTTTTTTCATGGTATTCTCCTTTGTGAAGTAACTATTGATTTAATTGTAGGTAAATAGTCTTTGGGCGTCAATTGATGGGAGATTTCAGCAGGCGAAGACAATTTCGTTATTCGTGTTATAATCCATTTAAGAAAAATTAAATTAACTCAAAAATATGGATACAAATTCATGGTATCAGTTGTTGGAGAAACCAATTTGGGCACCTCCGGCTTGGGTTTTTGGTCCGGTATGGAGTTTACTGTATTTACTAATAGTAATATCTTTTGGTTGGGTGGCGCTGCAATATTTCAAGGGTCGTATTCCATTTTTAGTATTCCTGCCATTTGTTTTAAATATTCTCTTTAATTTAATTTTTACGCCGATTCAATTCGGACTTAAGAATAATCTGCTAGCCAGTGTGGATATTCTATTAATTTTAACCACCCTGATTTGGGCGATTGTGGTAATTTTTCCATTTGTAAGGTGGGCAGCATTAATCAATATCCCATATCTTTTGTGGGTGGGATTTGCAACTGCTTTGCAAGTTACGATTACTTGGCTCAATAGGCAGTAAAAATAATTTTGGCAGTTATGCTGCGAAAGGCTGGCTTTGTTTTTTTACTGAAAGCGTATAATATATTATAAATATGAACAGTTAAATAAGACGCAATGAAATATACCCTTAAAATTCAAAGAGCGATTAAATTTGCGGCGAAAACGCATCAAGTTTATCAGGACCAAAAGCGAAAAGGTAAATCAATTCCTTACATTACTCATCCTTTAACCGCAGGCATGATTCTCTCGCTCGCAGGTGCCAGTGAGGACGTGATTGTGGCCGGAATTTTGCACGATACAATTGAAGACAGTACCCTTGAAAAGAAAGTGACAAAGGAAATGATTGAGGAGCGCTTTGGCCGGAAAGTTGCGGAGCTGGTTGAGAGCGTGACGGAAAATGACAAGAGCGCAAGTTGGGATGATCGCAAAAGTGAAGCATTGAGACACATCTCACATTTTTCTCAAGATTCCTTGCTGGTAAAATCGGCTGATATTATCAGTAACGTCTCAGAATTGGTTGATGATCATGGTAGATATGGCGACGAATGTTTCGCGCGTTTTCATGCGCCAAAAGAAAAAATTCTGAAGCATTATCAAAGTGCAATTGAATTGATTATTTCTTGTTGGGCTCAAAATCCGCTGGTGTTGGATCTGCAAATGTTGCGTGAAAATTTAAATGCTTTAGAAATTGAAAAATAAAAATGAAAATAAACCAGCAAATGATTTTTTTTGTATCGATTACCGCAGTGAATCTGCTGGCTTTTCTACTCATGTATTGGGACAAGGCGAAGTCTAAAAAAAGTGGTGCGGAGAGAATTTCCGAAGGTATGCTATTTTTTATGGCAACTGCCTTTGGCAGCGTCGGAGTTTTTTCCGGGATGTTCGCATTCAGGCACAAGACTCAGAAATGGTATTTTTTGCTCGGTATCCCGATGCTTATAATTCAAAACGCAGTTTTACTTTGGACTGCCGCTGCATTTTTTTCGGGGAAGCTATAATCAGATGGAAAATGTTTTTATGGAAAAAAAATTAAGTTTAATTCTGCATGATATTCGCAGCGCCTATAATGTGGGCGCAATTTTTCGCAGCGCTGATGGGGCAGGTGTCAGTAAAATATTTTTAAGCGGATATACGCCCTGTCCAAGGTGTGATGAGGATGTCGAGAAAGTGCAGACAAAGAAAGACAAATTAGAAAAAACGCGCGCCGAAAAAATGTTGGATAAGACTGCTTTGGGTGCAGAAAAAAGTGTTTTGTGGGAAAAGGTTGAAAATCTAGACATTCTTCTCGAGAGGTTAGTAAAAGAAGGTCAAACCCTTGTGGCATTGGAAAAAACTGATAATTCAATCGAAATAAAAAATTTCCAGTCGAACTTTCCTATGACACTTATCGTTGGGAATGAAGTTGAAGGCGTAAGTGCGGAAGTTTTGAAAAAGTGCGATGCTGTCATATCTTTACCCATGCGCGGACAGAAAGAATCGTTGAATGTTTCCGTGGCGGCAGGAATTGCAATGTATGAACTTCTTAGTTAAAGCTGGGTGTATTAATGTTATGAGAAACTATTCAAAAGCTGGTGAAAAAGAGGGCTTGCCAGGCTATCGCACGCCGAAAAGTTTTCGTGCAAAAGTTTTCGCTTTGGTGAAAAAAATTCCCAAAGGTAAGACCATGACATACAAGCAGGTTGCAGAAAAGGTGGGTAATCCGAAAGCTTACCGTGCAGTGGGAAATGTTCTAAACACAAATTATGATCCAAATATTCCTTGTCACAGGGTGGTCAGAAGTGATGGAAAAGTAGGTGGCTATAATCGAGGAGCTGAGGAAAAAAAGAAGTTGTTGGATAGTGAATGTGTTTAAAGGGCTTGAATTCTTCTGGGCAAGTATTTGAATAATTTACAAAAAATAAGTTTATATGAAAATACTTATCGTAACCGCGCATCCGAGCAAATTTGGATTTACGCATAAAATTGCAGAGACTTATAAAAATGAAAGAATCGCTCGCGGTGATGGCGTTGAAATTTTGGATTTATATGCTAAAGAAAATAGGCAAGATTTCTTAATGTTTGAAGATCTAAAAAATATGCCGGAGGACCCGACTGTAATTGACATGCAAAGTAAAATTACTCAGGCTGATGAAATGGTTTTTATTTTTCCATTATGGTGGTATGGAGAACCGGCAATCATGAAAAACTTTTGGGATAAAAATTTTACCGCCCGCTACGCGTACAGATATATTGAGGGTAAACCCGTGGGATTGTTGACTGGAAAAACGGCGCGCGTATTTTTTACGAGCGACGGACCCTGGTATTATCAGTGGCTGCTGCTTCAGCCAGTCAGAAATATTTGGTGGCTTACGCGACTACGTTTTTGCGGAATCAAGCTTAAATCATTTACAGTTTTTGGATCCATGCGAACCAGAAGTGAGGCAAGTCGCAAGAAATTACTTGCAAGAGTCACTAAGATTGCGGGAAAAAAATAGCTTTCGTGATATAATGCTGTTATGTATTATGTTTATTTGGTTAAATGTGCAGACAATACTCTGTATGCTGGTATCACAGTTGATTTGCAGCGTAGACTTTTAGAGCACAACGGCACTGCTAAGGGTGCTAAATATACGGCGCAGCGAAGACCTGTGAAGATTGTCTACAGTCAGGAATATGAAACGAGAGCATTGGCATCTGTTGAGGAATGTAGGATTAAGAAATTAACCAGAATTCAGAAGCTTGCATTGATTGATAGCAGGCGAGAAACTGACGGTCGCTAGTTATTATTAAGAGCCTAGCGGATAAATAATTTTAATAAAAGAAATTCTTTTTGGGTCAGTCCCGAGGGAATACAATATGTAATAAGATGAATAAAACAAATTTAGTTTTTTTGGATACAGAAACAACTGGCACAGGCGCTGAAGATCGCTTGTGTCAGGTAGCGTTTAAATTCCAAGGCGAAGAAGTCGAAGCGCTCTTTAAGCCGCCGCTTCCGATTTCCGTGGATGCGATGGCTATTGCGCACATTACCAATAAGATGGTGGAAAATGCTTTGCCATATTTAGAATCTCCGATGAGTGAAGATTTAAAGCAGATTTTTGCCGAAGGAAATATTTTAGTTGCGCACAATGCCAAATTTGATGCAGAAATGTTGCGCAGAGAGAATTTGGAAATTAAATATATCATTGATACCTATAAGATAGCTCAGCACTTGGATGTAAATTGTGAAGTGCCAAAATATAACTTGCAATATCTGCGCTATTATTTCGGTTTGGATATTGAAAATGCCACTGCTCATGATGCGCTTGGCGATGTCAGGGTTTTGGAAAAAATATTCGAACACTATTATGATAAGATGTTTGCGGAGCTTCAAAACGAGGAAAAGGTCATACAGGAAATGTTAGAAATTTCGTCAAAACCATTATTGCTGAAGAAATTTAATTTTGGAAAATATGCAGACGCTATGGTTGCTGAGGTGGCGACTAATGATACTGGGTATTTGAGATGGCTACTGGGCGAGAAAACAAAAGTTCGCGATCAAGGTGGAGAGAATGATGAAAATTGGATTTATACATTGGAATATTATCTTGGCGTGCCAAATCAGATGAGAATTCTTTGATCCAAATTAGGAATACTATATAAAAACCAACCTAGTGGTAGGTTGGTTTTTTGTTAACCAGGTAAACTAAAACTAAATTAGCAAATGTGTGTATTCAAGGGGTTGGCTCTTAGTCTGCGGTAAGAAAAATTAACACATTTTGTAATAACTCACTTATCCAAGCTCAAATAAAAGGGGTTAGAATTAAATAATAAGCACCCTCAATTTTTTCTATGCCTCTCAAAAGAATTCCGCAATCAAAATCAATGAAAATCACTGGGTAAACACTTTCGATTTCTATCATGCTGTCAAACGACAACTAGAGCACTTTTTGAATTCGCATTTCAATTCGCACTAGAAATGTGCCGATACAAATCTGCAGTGAGTGGAGCGTTAAAAAATTTCTTTTGGAGCAAAGCGGAATAGAAATTTTAGCGTAACGAGCTAGCAGTTTGTCGCACACATTTCTTCGTGCGAGAGTTTTCTTTCCTCCAGGTTTCTTTTGCGGAAAAAGAAATGTGGAAATAGCGGGTGAACAAAGAAAATATTAATTTCAAAATGTTGACAGGTGTAGGTTAGCGGAGTAAGATTAAAGTGTAATGGGGAAAAGTGGAATAAAGTGGTGAATTTGTTGTAATACCTTGCACTATGTTTATCGGAGAATACCAACATAATGTTGATCCCAAAAAACGCTTAGCGCTTCCTTCGAAGTTTCGTAAAGAGCTTGGATCAAAGGTCGTTGTGACGCGAGGTTTGGATAAATGTTTGTTTGTATATCCTTTAAAGGTCTGGAAAGATATTGCAGAGAAACTCGGAACATTTCCGATAGGGGAATCGGGAACTCGAAGTTTTGTACGTATGATGCTCTCCGGTGCAGTCGATGTAGACGTCGATTCCCAGGGAAGGATTTTGCTTCCGGATTATTTGAAGGAATATGCCAGCCTTGATAGGAATGTCACGGTTGCCGGAGTATTTAATCGTTTGGAGATCTGGGATGAGAATAAATGGTTCGAATACAAGAGTAAGGCTGAGGAAAATTCCGATGAAGTCGCTGAGAATCTTGGAAAATTAGGAATATATTAAAATTTGAAATTTAAAATTTTAAATTTTCAATCAATACAAAAATCAAAATTTAAATTTTAATTTTTAAAATTTAAAATTCAGATTTGATTAAAAATTTCAAATTTCAAATTTCAAATTATCTGGTATGACTATTCATAAAACCGTATTGCTGAAAGAGACAGTTGATGCCCTTGAGTTAAAGCCCGGCATGGTTGTGGTTGATGCGACACTGGGTGGCGGAGGACATTCATTGGAAGTTCTTAAGAAAATTGGAAGTAAGGGCAAATTGATTGCTTTTGATCAGGACGCACAAGCTATCGCCCGCTTTAAAGAAAGACTTGGAAAACAAGAGATTGGATTATCACCAGAAAATATTACCCTGGTCCATGATAATTTTACCAATCTAAAAGATAGCTTGTTTTCTTTGGGAATTGACAAAGTGGATGCAATCTTGGCGGATTTGGGAATCTCATCTGACCAACTAGAGGATCGTCAGCGTGGAATAAGTTTCCAGGGTGACGCTCCGTTAGACATGCGAATGGATCAAAGCAAGGGGAAAACTGCGGAAGATGTGATAAATAATTACACTGAGCAGGAAATAATCAACCTATTAAGAGAGTTTGGTGATGAGAAGCACGCGCGTTCTATTGCGAGAAATATCGTGGCGGAACGAGCAATTGCTCCCATTAAACAGACATCTCAACTGGTTGCCATCATTGAAAGATCTGTGCCAGAAATATACAAAAGAAGAAAAATACACTGCGCGACGAAAACTTTCCAGGCATTAAGAATGGAAGTTAATCAAGAGTTAGAATCGCTGCGAAATTTTTTAACGCAGGCCGTTGAAATTCTAGAAAAGGGCGCGCGCCTTGCAGTCATCACCTTTCATTCAGGTGAGGACGCGATGGTGAAGTATGCGTTTAGGGAAAATGCAAGGGGATGCATTTGCCCACCGGAATTTCCAATGTGTTTGTGCGGGAAAAAAGCAAAAGTGAAATTGATTACACGAAAGCCTATTATTCCAAGTGTTGATGAGATTCAGGAGAATCCGCGAGCGAGGAGTTCTAAGCTAAGAGTGATCGAAAAAGTTTAAGTTAATTGTTAATTTCTCTGGGGGGATCCATGAGAAATGAATAAACGAACATTTGTCATCAGGAAAAAATCCTGGAAATGGCAAGAAAAAACAAAAAGAAATATACATGTGCCAAGCGCGCCAAATTTGCATAATGCTGGATTTATTAGTCCGGTGTTTATTGTGCTTGCTTGCACAGCTTTTTCCGGCTTATTTTATATCTATTCCGTGAATCAAACTGCTGTAAAAGGCATCAGTATTCGTGAAGCGGAAAAAGAGGTTTTACGCACAAAAAAGGAAAATGAGCAGCTAAAAATAAAAGCTGCTGAATTGATGTCTCTTTATAATATAGAAGAAGCTTCTAAGTCGTTAGAGATGGTCGAGGCTTCGAGTGTGAAATTTATTGATGAAGCTCCATCAGTTGCTTATAATCTAAAAAATCACAAAACTGAATAGCTGCAGCGGTTGAAAGTAAAAAACAGATGAAAGCAATAAGAACTAAAACGCAGGCGAAGTCATTTTCGAATGATAACTGGAGAATGCATTTTCTAGTTCTTTTTGTTTTGTTTTGCGGGCTAAGTATCGTGGGTAAATTATATTTGCTTCAAATTGCGCGCCATGGGATTTACGTGGCATTGGCTGAAAATCAACACAAAAGTACGACTCAGATTTCCGCAAATCGCGGTGAGATTTTTCTTCAAGATGAAAATCAATATTACCCACTCGCAGTTAATCGTGAGTTGCAGATGGCGTATGCAGTTCCAAGGGAAATTAAGGATCTGAATGGCACGATTGAAAACCTGGCCACAATTTTAAGTTTGGATAAAAATTTATTGAGAGAAAAATTGGATAAACCGGAAGATATGTTTGAAGTGTTGAAACATAAGCTAAGTGACGAAGAAACTGTGAAAATAAGGGATGCTAAAATTGCTGGTGTACATCTTTCTCCGGAAAGCTTCCGTTATTATCCTGGCGGAGAACTTGCTGCTCAGACCGTGGGTTTTGTTGGTTCCAATGGTGGAGAACAAAAAGGCATGTATGGATTAGAGGCGTCCTGGGAAATGAAATTGCAAGGTCAATCCGGTCAGTTGGAACAAGAGAGTGATGCGAGGGGGCGTTGGATTCCAGTGAGCAATAGAAGTATTGAAGAAACCGAAGATGGTCAAGATATTGTTTTAACTATTAATCATACGGCTCAATTTGAAGTTGAAAAAATTCTTAAGCAAGCGATGGAAAAATTTAGTGCAGACAGTATTACTGCTATCGTGATGGATCCGAAGACGGGAAGAATTTTAGCCTTGGCAAATGCGCCAAGTTTTAATCCTAATGATTTTGCAAACACCGAGGATATTGCCAGATTTTCTAATCCTGCTGTCAGTGAGCCATATGAATCCGGTTCTGTTTTCAAGGCTTTTACGGAAGCAATTGGAATTGATGACGGAAAAATTAATGCAAACACTACATATGTTGATACTGGCGTCGTTAATGAAGCGGGATATTCAATCCGTAATTCGGATCTTAAAGCGAACGGCGTACAGACCATGACTGAGGTTCTGGAAAAATCTTTGAATACTGGAGTTATTTACATTGAAAAATTAGTCGGCAATAAGAAATTTGCAGACTATGTCGAGCGTTTCGGGTTTGGAAAAAAAACCGGCATCGAATTGCCTGGCGAAGTGGCGGGCAATATTAGGAATTTGTCCAACTATAAAATGGATATAAATTTCTTCACAGCATCTTTCGGTCAGGGAATTTCCGTGACCCCGATTCAACTTGTTGCCGCTTATGGTGTGCTTGCAAATAAGGGCGTTCTGATGAAGCCGCAAATAATTGAAAAAATCATTCACGATGACGGAGAGGAAGAAGTTATTGCTCCTCAGGAAGTGCGACAGGTTATTTCAGAAAGCGCAGCTTCGCAGACTGGTGAAATTTTGAGATCCGTGGTTACGAAAGGACATGGGAAGCGCGCCGATGTCCCAGGATATTTAGTGGGAGGTAAAACAGGAACTGCTCAAATCGCTAAAGCTGGCGCTAAAGGTTATGAGGAAGGTGTAAATATCGGCTCATTTGCGGGATATGCCCCGGTTAATGATCCAAAATTTGTGGTACTGGTAAAAATCGTTAACCCTAAAGGCGTGGAATGGGCCGAATCATCAGCCGCACCAACATTCGGTCAAATTATGAAGTTTTTATTGGAATATTATAAGGTTAAGCCAACCGAAGATCCGAAAACTAGTCCTATATATAAGGCGCCACCTGTTGAAGTTGTTATTGAAGATGAAGTCGAGAAAGGCGAAGCACCTGTTTCAGTTGAAAAGAAAAAGAAAGCTGATAAGGAAAAAAATGCGGATAAAGTTATTACCAGCGATTAGATTGATTTAAATGCTTTTTTCTGTATAATTAGCGAACAATGAATGGGTAAATAATTAAAAACAAATCCATGAAATCAAAAAGCTTAATAATTTTGGAAAGAATTTTGCGACAGATGGCGGTGGTTGTGCTTTCCAGACATAAACCCAAAATTGTGGCCATAACTGGCTCTGTTGGAAAAACTTCTGCAAAGGCAGCTGTTTTTACGGTGCTCAGTCAGAAATTTCATGTGAGAGAAAATTTAAAAAATTATAATAATGAAATCGGTATTCCGTTGACAATTATTGGCGCCCAAAGTGGCGGGAGAAATATTTTTAAATGGGTGTGGATTTTCGTTAAATGGATTTTCGTAATTATTTTTCCGGGATATCCTAAGATTCTAATTTTGGAGCTGGGTGTTGACCGTCCAGAAGATATGAAATATTTCATGTCATTTATCCATCCCATGGTGAGTGTTGTGACAAATATCTCATCGAGTCATGTTGAGTATTTTAAAACCGTGGACAATATAGCCAAAGAGAAGCGCGTAATTATTGAATCCTTGGGTGCGGATGATTTCGCAGTGCTTAATGCTGATGATGAGAAAGTTTCCCAAATGAAAACATTTACGAAAGCCCAAGTTATGACTTTTGGAGAAGCTGAAAATGCTGACGTGAATGCTTCGCACATTTTATATAATTATCAAGGCGATAAACCAGAAGGAATAACCTTTAAATTAAATTTTGATGGAAAAAATATTCCCGTCAGGTTGAGAAATATTCTGGCTGCTCATCAGGTTTCTGCCGCACTCGTAGGTGTGAGTGTCGGAACTATTTTCAAGATGAATCTTGTTGACATCGCTATGTCTTTGGAGAATCTGCGCCCGCCGGTTGGAAGAATGAATTTGCTTGAGGGCATCGAAGGTAGTTACATCATAGACGACACATATAATGCTTCTCCTGTTTCCACGATGGCAGCATTGGATGTATTGGCACAATTGAAAGGTGAGAGAAAAATTGCCGTGCTTGGAGATATGTTAGAATTGGGCAATCATAGTGAAATTGGGCACAGGGAAGTAGCAAGAAAAATATTTGCTTTAAATATCAATGTATTTCTGGGAGTAGGAAAGCGGATGGAAGCTGCTGAACGGGAGCTTATTTCGATGGGTTTTCCTGCTAGTAATATTCTACATGCGGTGAGTCCTGAAGAAGCAGCTTTGAAAATGGAAAAAATTGCCAGTAATGGAGACTTTATTTTAGTGAAAGGTTCTCAAGGTATGCGCATGGAAAAAATAACTGAAAAGTTATTAAAAACTTCATCAGAGGCGAGAAATCTCTTATGCCGCCAGACGCCGGAATGGAAAAAGAAGTCTTTCTTAGCGCCTTAATCTAAAAAACTTTGACAATCAACCTTAATGGGTCTATTCTTAAATATCGAATGATATAGGGATCGCTTAAATTTGATTGAACTTTAAAAAAATAAATTCGAGCTCAGTTTTTTCTCATGTAATTACATTAGTTTATTAAAGGGAGGGAGCATGATGTGCGAAAAAATCAATGCAAATAAAATGACGGAAAGCGAGAAAGTAGCACTTGAGATTTGCGCCATGAATGCCATTGGTTATTTGAAGCAGCAGGAGAAAATTCACGGTGGGCGCGAGAAACTTCAGGTACTAATTGAAAATGGTGTCGATTGTTTTGATTTGAGGGAGAAAGTGGGAATTGCCGGAGTCTTTGCTGTATTCAAGAAAGCCTTTGGCTGCACACCTTATCCTGAAAGTTTGTGGCAACGTAGAGATTAAATTGGGAATCCTCCAGTGAGAGTTGAATTCCTGAAAAACCCTTAGATTTTAAGGGTTTTTTGTTATCTTGATTAAGTTTAATTTCTTTGTTATACTGGTTTCTGTTGAGTGTTTGTTTAAAATTTAATTGTCGCTATCGTCTAACGGTTAGGACATCAGGTTCTCATCCTGGAAAT
>CAZSTB010000016.1:0-26896 GCA_964609855.1 uncultured Bdellovibrionales bacterium | reverse complement strand
CCCCCTCCTCAGCTTGGAAGGCTGATATAATAGCCACTATACGACACCCGCTTTCGCCAAGCCATAGCTCGGCTTCGGCGTGGTAAAACCCGCTGAATGTGAGCGACGGCTGGATTCCTTCAAACAATATTCTTAACTTTATCTATTATATACAAAAATATTTATTTGTCCAGCCCTGGCCGTTTTTTGGCTTAGCTGTGTGTGGAATTTGGTGCAATTGAATGCTTTTAGTTTGAATAATACATGGCGCTTAAGCTATATTAAATTATCGATACAATTCTTGAGGTCGTTTTTTGCATAAAGTAAATTGTAAGCAGATTTAATGTTATAATATGAATATGAAATTATTTACGTATTTAATCCTATGAGAAATTTTTTTGAAAGAGTACCTGACAAAAAAGAACTACTGCATAAAAAAGCAGCGGAAGAAGTGGAAAACTTAACTGATAAACTTGGCAAAAAAATTGATAGCGAAATAAAGGAAGCTGTCATAGCTTTAAAGATGAATGACATTGAAACTAATGGATCATGCGAGGGTCATGAAAATTGGGGTTATCCTTTTCCATGGGTAGATGTTATTGCTCCCGTTATGATCAGTGATCAGTATAAAAAATTAGTGAAAAAACACGCAAATAAAGAAACCCTAACTCCTGCTGAAGAAGAGGAGACTTTACTTTTGAGGAACAGGTTAGTCAGCGAGGAGGAGGAAATTTTAGGTCACTTAAATAGCTTATTGGATGAATTTTACAAAAATAATGCTGGCGAAAATCTTATTATCATAAAAAAATATGCGTCATTTTACAGGATTCAGCCATTGGGTGCGGATAGTTTTAAAGCTGTCGGAATTGATGAAAAATTAACTGAATCAGAAACCGAGAAAAGAAAGGAATTTTTAAACAAAACGCGAAATGAGATGAAAAGATTCGTATCTTTTCTTAATGCTAAAGTCTAATAAAGCATTTTAATAAATCCAGTTCGAACGTCCTTGTATAAGGGGCTTATAATGAGAAAATTCTAGGATTTATTCTTGGAAGTTTTTCGTTTTAATCTTTGAGTAGAGAGAATCGAACCAGGTAGCAGTGAGATATGAACGAAGTCGGCTGCAGACAAGGAGTTTTCAGCTGAAAATGACGCGAAACTTCGCCCAGTTTAACAAAAAACAGTTCAGTGAGCTATTTTTTGGTATGAAACGAATAGTGGCTGATTTAATGCTATAATTTAAATGTAAATTATTATTTATATACATAAAAATATGAAAAAAATTGAACTCCCGTTTAATAATATTATTGGTGTAAAACAAAAAGATAAAGAAAGTATAAAAGAAAATTGGAAAAAAGAATCTGATGATTTTTTAAAAAGAAATGAGGTTAAATATGCTGGACTTGAAAAAATTCTTACGAGGGAGGAGGAATCAGAAATAGCGAAGATTGAACGGGATGTGAATGAAGTCGCTCAGTATTATGGGGCAACTGAAAAAATATTACCAAAAATTGTTATTTTGGAACCAGGAAGTGTTTATGAGATTACCCAAGGAAAATTCAAAAATGGGGTATGTTCACAGTGTATGCGCAGTATAATGGTTGATTATCGGGATTCGAAAATTGATTTTGCAACCACATTGGCACACGAGATGTTTCACATGTCTGAATTTACATCGCTACTTTATTCTCAAGAGACAAAAGAGACTGAATTGCATAGGGCTGGAGTTTCTATCTTTGGCAAAGATGGGAAGACTGTGTATTTTGCAGAGATTGAAGAGGCTCTTGTGGCAGAGGCAGTTAAAACTTTTTTTAATCAATATTTACGTAACAATCCACAATTTGCTGAAGAAGTAAGAAAAACTGAATTCGTGAAGAATTGGCTGGGTAAATTTTATGATTATGCTGGTGTGCTAAAAGAAAAACAAGAGGAAATTTTGTTTAATATATATTCATTTCCAGGCATTGATGATCTTATTGAAAGACTAAATGGCACTGATAACGAAGAATTCAAATTCGGTTATTTGGATGGTTACATTGGGGAAATGTTGGAAAATGATGACGTTGTAATGCGAGAGAGGGCGGATGAACGCAAGAAATTAGATTCATTGGTGGATATGATTTTAAGCTCTCCTGAAAATGAATACAAGAGTCGGGAAGAAATTATTGATGTGTTTATGCGAGCTAATTTTTCTGGCAAGTTGCTGCCATTAGCAAGGGTAATTGAAAAATCTCTAGGAAAGGGTTCTTTTCGTTCGATAGGTATGGATTCATCAGAAATCATATAGATACTTTTGCATAAACCTAGTTAGAGCGTCATTGCATAAGGGACTCACGATGAGAAATCTCAGGCACTGATGCCTGGGATTTTTCCATTCATGTCGACAATTTGAAAAGCTCCTAAATAAGGAGCTTTTCAAATTGTAATAAATTTATAACTCTTGGAGACTCTTGCATGAAAAACAAGCGCGAAATATTCATTGGAACTTCGGGATGGATGTATAAGCATTGGGGGCAGCGTTTTTATCCTGAGAATCTTAAAGAAGATTGTCTTACTTTCTTTTCGAGGGAGTTTGATACGGTGGAGATTAATTCTTCGTTTTATCGCATGCCAACTTACCATACTTTTGAAATGTGGCGCGAAAAAAGTTCCAGCAAATTTATTTTTTCAGTAAAACTGAATCAATATCTGACGCACAGAAAAAGACTTATCATTGATGAAGAGTCTCAAGCATATTTGAAAGAGTTTCTTGTACGGGCGCAGGAGTTAGAAAGAAAATTGGCGGCAATCTTAATACAACTTCCTCCCTCATTTAAGAAAAATCTTCCGCGCTTGAATATTTTTTTAAAAACCGTTAATGATATAATTTTAAATTTGGAATTTAAGCCGAAGCTCGCGATGGAGTTTCGTCATCAGTCCTGGTTTGAGGAAGAGGTATATGAAGAGCTTCGAAGTCAGAAAGTTAGCTTGGTAATTTCTTCCACGCCAGAGCTGAGAAAGGATATCGTAACGGCTGACTTTGTGTATATAAGGATGCATGGCGGGGAAAAACATGAAAGCAAATATCTGAAAAAGGATCTCAAAAAGCTGAAGGAAGAAATTGAATTATTTCCAAGGAATGTCAAAAATATTTTCGTATATTTTAACAATGACTACAGCGCATATGCCATTGAAAATGTGCGCTATCTGATTTCCTTGTTTGAAAGTAGAAAATAATGAATTTGTATGAACTTATGAAATCAGTAAGCTTATTTTTATGCGCGCAATTTGGGAGGGTTCAATCAGCTTTGGTCTAATTAATATCCCGGTCAGACTTTATACCGCAGTGCGAGAAAAGCGGCTCAGTTTTAATTATCTGCGGAAAAATGATCTTTGTCAGATTCAATATGTGAAGGTCTGCAAGAAAACAGGTGAGGAGGTTCCTTATGATGATATCGTGAAGGGTTATGAATATCAGAAAGGTTCGTACGTGGTTATGGAAGAGAAGGATTTTGAAAAAGCGGATGTCAGGAAAACTCATTCCATTGAAGTCTTTCAATTTTCGCGAGAAAGCGAAGTTGATTGCATGTTGTTTGAAAAGCCGTATTATCTGGAGCCCAAAAAAGAGGCGCAAAAAGCTTATGTGCTTTTCAGGGAAGCGCTTAAGAAATCTGCAAAAGTCGGAATTGCGAAATTTGTTCTTAGGTCGCGGGAAAAATTAGCAGTAATCAGACCTATGGGAAATCTTATTTTGCTTGATCAGATCAGGTTTGCAGAAGAAGTGGTAAAACCTGACGACTTATATATTCCCGAAAATGAGAATGTCCAAAAAAATGAATTGGATATCGCAATCAAACTGGTAGATCAACTTACTGAAAAATTTGAGCTGGAAAAATACAAAGATACCTACACAGCTGAGCTACAGCGGATTATCAATGCAAAAGCTAAAGGAAAAATTCCCAAAGCGAAGGGTGAGATTCCGGTTCCCGTTACTGAGATGGAAGATATAATTGAAAAATTGAAGGAGAGTTTGGAATATGCGCATAAGAAAAAATGATTATGGGTCTAGGTAAATATCGAGCGAAGCGAAATTTTCAAAGATCCGCGGAACCGCCTGGGAGTGGCGACGTGGCTGAAAGTGGCGCCAGCTTTGTAATCCAAAAACATCAGGCATCGCATCTGCACTATGATTTCCGTTTGAATGACGGAAAGGTGCTTAAGAGTTGGGCTGTGCCAAAAGGCGTTCCAGAAATCGGTGAAAAGCGTTTAGCTATGATGGTTGAGGACCATCCTATTGAATATGAAAATTTTGAAGGTACAATACCGTCAGGAAACTATGGCGCTGGCACGGTGATGGTGTGGGATAAGGGAACATATAATATCACAAGCAAAAAAGCATTCTCTGAAAGTTTGAGCAACGGCGAATTAAGCTTCAAGCTTATCGGGAAAAAAATAGAGGGCGAGTATTCATTGATTAAGTTAAAAAAAGTAGAAAAAAACAGTTGGCTGATGATTTGCAGAAAAGGTGGTTCGGTAAAAAAAATTGCAGCTGATGCTTCAGTTGTTAGTGGAAAAACCATGGAGGAAATTGCTACCGGAGTAGCTGTTTTGTCGAAAAAAAATAAAGTGGCAAGAGAGGAAATGCCGGAATTTGTTGAGCCGATGTTGGCTGAATTAGTTGAGAAAGCTTTTGATGACAAGGATTGGCTTTTTGAAATAAAATGGGACGGGTATAGAATTATTGCCCGAAAAAATAAAAAGCGCTGTGAGTTGTTTTCTCGGAACAGAAAAAATTTCACTCAGTTGTTTATTCCGATAACTCAATCCTTGGAAAAAATGCAAGGCGATTTTATTCTTGACGGAGAAATTGTTGCAATAGATGAGAATAGAAAAACCAGCTTTCCGTTGCTCCAAAATTATCTGACAAAGCGGATTGGAATTCTTGAATATTACGTTTTTGATATTTTACATCTCAATGGAATGAATCTTAGGGAGCTCCCATTGGTTGAGCGGAAAAAAATTCTAGAAAAAATAATTCCTAATAACAATGTAAAAATAAGTGCATTCGTTATGGAAAAAGGTACGGAGTTGTTTGAAAAAGTTTCTATGTCTGGAGGGGAGGGTGTGATTGGAAAGAAACTTGGTAGTAAGTACCAAGCTGGAATTAGAAGTGGAGACTGGGTGAAAATAAAAGCTGTGCATACGCAGGAAGTAATAGTCGTGGGCTTTACAGAGCCTAGGGGCGGACGAAAAAAAATTGGCGCGCTGCTTTTGGCTGCATATGCAAATGGGCAGCTTGAATATGTTGGACATGCGGGAAGCGGCTTTGATGATAGCGCCTTGCTTGCAATGTCTGAGCGTCTGAAACCTTTGATTATTGAAAAATGTCCGCTTAAAAATATTCCAAAAACGAACTCGCCGGCAACTTGGGTGAGGCCGCGGACAGTAGTGGAAGTTAGGTTTATGGAATGGACACCTGACGGTCTCATGAGGCACCCAACTTTTCTTGGCATCAGGGAGGACAAAGAAGCCAAAGAAATCAGCAAGGAATTACCCGCAGCAAAATCAAAGAATGCAGGAAAAATTCATCAGCCAAATAAAAATGACAAAACAGAAATAATCGCCGGCAAAAAAATCGAACTTACAAATTTGGATAAAGTCTATTGGAAAGAGGAGGGGTACACGAAAGGGGATTTGATTGAATATTATAAAGAAGTGTCAAAAATCATCCTGCCATATTTGAAAGATAGGCCTCAATCTTTAAATAGATTTCCAGACGGAATCGCAGGAAAAAGTTTTTTCCACAAAGATTTCACTAACGCTCCGGCTTGGATTGAGACGGCTAAGATAATTTCCGATTCGGAAAATAAAACGATTAATTATCTTCTATGTCAGGATTTGGCGTCGCTTGTCTATATTGTTAACCTGGGTTGCATTGAAATTAATCCCTGGAATTGCCGGATAAATAATTTGGATAAACCGGACTACATGATTTTTGACATTGATCCACTGGATACTCCTTTTAATTGGGCAGTTGAAGTCGCGAAAGAAACGAAAAATATTCTTGATGCTTTGAAAATTAAAGCTTATTGTAAGACTTCGGGTTCTCGCGGTTTGCATATTTTTGTGCCGCTCATGGCAAAATACGAATACGATATAGTTAAAGAATTTTGCAGACTGGTGAACACTATTGTAAATGCAAGGCTGCCGACAATTACCAGTCTGGAAAGAAATCCTCGAAAGCGAAGCAAGAAAGTTTATTTGGATTGTCTACAAAATAGAAAGGGGCAAACCATGGCCGCAGCCTATTCCGTGCGTCCGAAAAAGGGAGCGCCAGTGTCAGCCCCGCTTGCTTGGGATGAGGTAAATGAAAATTTGCATCCCGCTGCATTTAATATTTCCAGCATGAAAGCTAGAATAAAAGAGAAAGGAGATCTCTGGAATGGAGTTCTTAAAGATGGCGCTGATCTAGATAGGGCACTGAAATTAATTTCTAAAATGATACAAAAAAAGAATTAAACGCAGTATTGGCTGTAATACAATGCAGAATTAATTCCGAAAAGCATATGTCGAAATATGGAAAAAAAGCGCAGGAGAGTGTCAAGGAAGCAATGCATAAATTTAAAGAGGGAAAATTGAAATCCGGAAATACCGGCGAGAGCGTGAAAAATCCAAAGCAAGCGGTTGCTATTGGATTGAGCGAAGCCAGGAAGAAAGGCGCCAAAGTTCCTTTGCCAAAAAAGTGAAATGGATTTTTAAAAAAGCAGTGGAAATATTTCTTAGAAATAAAGGACTTTCCGAAAGTATCTTAGAATTATCCAGACAGATTGAGCAAGCAAGCTCCTGGAGAAGAAATTTGGCCAAAGGAATTGCACTTGGGGTTGGCACGGCTATCGGCGCCTCAGTAATTGCCGCAATCGTTATCGCCGTGTTAGCTAAGATTTTTCAGACGATAGGGATACCATTTTTAGATAAGTGAATTAAATTTTGAATTATAAATATTTTAAATTAAAAATATGTTTTGGATTCTCGAGACACTCATAAGTTTTATTTTAGGGGTAATAGAATTTTTTCTGGGTTTTCGTTTTTTGTTTAAACTATTTGGCGCCAGCACAGCGGCTCCATTTGTGAATTGGCTGTATGCTACAACTGAACCGCTGCTGAATCCATTTCGCGGAATCTTTCCGGCTCCGCAAATCGAAGGCGGCTATGTCATTGAATTTACGACGCTCGTGGCTTTACTCGTTTATTTGTTTATAGGATATCTTTTATTTCGTTTGATTGCGGTTATGAAAAATGCCGCGGTCAGGGATCATGATGACAGAGTCTAATTTGCAAATCGTGGCTCTCTATTATTTTGTGTGGTAGCTGCTGTGTCATTCCGAGCGAAGTGAATTGACCAACGGTAGATGAGCGCAGTCGAGGAATCTGAGTTTAATATTTAAAAATCTGGTATTGAATGCAGATCCCTGCGCCACCGCTAAAGCTAAAGGCGGCATGCGGTCGGCTACATTCCTCCGCTATCGCGTTGTCATTTTGCTCGGGATGACAAATAAAGCATTTGATGTCTAATATTATTATGCTATACTCAAAAGCGTAATAATTAATCAAAAAGAGCTATATGAAGAAAAAAATTCTTCTTGTTTTGGTTATTTTAGCAGCGATTGTTTTAGGTTTTGTCTTGGTGGGCAGCAGGAAAGCTGAAGCGCCTGAAGTCAAGGGTGCAGCTTCACAGCAGACACAAAAAAAGACTGAACAAGTCAATCAACCAAAGGCGCAGCAAGCAGATAATTCAACTAAAAAAGCAAATATGGAATTAGACATCAAAACAACGCAAGAGGGAACGGGCGAGCAAGAAGTGAAATCTGGAGACCTAATTTCAGTTCATTATACTGGAAAATTGACCGATGGAACGAAATTTGATTCAAGCGTAGATCGTGGCACACCATTTGAGTTTCAAATCGGACAAGGAATGGTTATTGCAGGTTGGGAGCAAGGACTCTTGGGAATGAAAGTCGGTGAAAAACGCACACTGACAATACCTTCTGAAATGGGCTATGGATCTCGCGGAGCTGGAGCTATCATCCCGCCTAATGCAACTTTGATTTTCGATGTCGAGCTTATCGGCATTAAATAAGAGTTTAATACTACATTTTGATTTGGAAGCTAAAAAGACCTTTCTTCGGAGGGTCTTTTTTATGTATGAATATTTTATAAGCTTACTTCTGCTGACATTTAGCGGTGGAAAATATGGTATAATAGATAGGTAAATTAATTCTCTATACAAACTTACGCATATGAGCGAGAACATGAATACTGCAGGCATTGGACAATGGCGAGAACCCAAAAATATTTTCATTGCGCTGGGAATCTTGGTTATTGGCGCTATTGTGATTATTTCAATCTTGCGACAGAGTATTGTTGATGATGTTCAAAATCAAGTTACGATTACTGGACAAGGAAAAGTTGCATATCGGCCGGATGTGGCAAATCTCACCTTGGGAGTTCAAATTGACCGCGCTGCAACAGGCGAAGAGGCGCTCAATAGATTGAACGGCAAAGTCACGGCAATCATTGCCGCAATGGAGCTGCTGGGAATTTCTGAGCAAGATATTCAAAATCAGGCTTATACTCTTTACCCGCAATATGATTATAAAGATAATGTTTCCACTTTGGCAGGATATAGCGCTAATCAAAAAGTTGTGATCAAAATCACCAATCTTGAGAATGATAAAGAAATTCTTAGCAAAGTAATTTCTGCTGCCAGTGCAGCTGGAACCAATCAGGTTGAAGGCGTGGTATTTACGGTCTCTAATCTAAATGAACTTAAGCAACAGGCGCGCATTGAAGCGATTAAAGATGCTAAAAGTAAGCGGGCAGGGCTTGCTGAAGCTTCGGGTATCAGTCTTGGAAAAACCGTGAGCTGGGTTGAAAATATCGTGCAAGCTCCAGATACTCCGCAATCAAATTTAGGTTATGGAGGAAATGACACAATGTCCTTGCAAAAAGCCAGCGCGCAGATTCCAACCGGAACCCAAGAGATCATCATTGAAGTTGGTTTGATTTATGAAGTGAATTAGCGCTTCAATTTTTTCCAAAAGCATGTATAATGCTAGCGTAAGTAGTAATTATAAAATCTTATGATAAATAACAATTCAAGATCCATCGGACTTGAACCGGAAGAAGACGAAGAAGATGAGGATTGCAGCGATTTCGGTTGCTAGATAATTAGGAAAAAGACGCACACGTGCGTCTTTTTTTAATTGTGAAAAATGTTTAATCAATTTTCAGATTTCAAGAAAGTGTTTGTTACGTAGCATGTTACGTAACAAGGTGGGTATTTAAATGGGTACCAATATTTAAATGCTTATACTGGAAAAGCATTTTAAATCAAATCTTTTAATGAAAAATAGGGCTCCCCGCGATGCGGTTAGCCCTATTAGTATTTCTTGCGGTGCGGTTATTCGTAGATGGATATCTGACCCATCATGGTAACAGTTGCAGTATTTTTTCCGCTTGCGGAACTTTCGCAGCTGCCGAGTGCGTAAAGATCAATCCCGCTCAACTGGGACACTTCGATCAGCGCTTCTGCGAGCACTCCCTCCTTGTCGGCACCAAAAATTTCAATTCCGATGCCGCAGTTGAAAGTTGTACCCATATTGTGCCAGGTTTCTCTCGACTCCTGCCTCAATAGCTGAAAAAACGGCGGCGGTTCAGGAATATTCTTGATGTAGTGAATCCCGCTTCCGAGATGGAGACACTTGGAAAGGCCGCCGCCTGTGTTGACGCAGATGCCGTGAAGCAGATGCAGCGCACCCCGACTGATAAGGTTATCAATCAGCATCCGAATCAGAATTGCCCACTGCCTGGTTGGAGAAAGCAGCGCCTCGCCTATGGTCATATTGAGTTCGGCGATAAAATCGTGCAGTTCAAACCTGCCGAATAGGGGTTTGTCTGCATGAAAGAGAAACGGATATTTTTCGCAGTAATGTTTATGCAGCAGCACTCTGGTTGCCATGGTGTGACCGTTTGCCATTGTTCCGGAATTTTCCGTTTCTTCCCAATGAGCTTTTCCCGCGCTGGAAAAGCCGAAAATTCTGTCGCCGGGCATCACATTGCCCTTGATAAGCAAATCCTTACTCATCGTCGACCTGACGTCCACATCGAGCACGATAGAGCTTACTGGATCCACCAGGTCAGCAGTTTCTCCGCCGAAGATATCAAGTGTAATCCCATATTTTTGATACAGGTGCACGAGTTCCGCAAAGCCGATGGCAATCTGTGTGAGAATCTGCTTTTTACCTTCAGTTCCTCTGAGATTCAGCGGGCAGATGTTGATGACGTCGGTGACCTCCAGGTCATAAACAAAGCCGCATGCTCCCACGTCGCTCGCGTTCATTGAGAGCCCATCGTGGATGTCGCCTTTGAAAATTTCCGGATTGCCGTCTTCCAGAAAGGCCAGCGCCCGAGTTTTGCTCTTGGTGCCGCTGCCATCGCCGTGTTTGGTCCTGACATTGCCCGGAATTTTCGGGTCATCTTTGACGATGCAGAAAGCGTCTTTGTAATCGGATTTGACGAGCCGCGCGAAAATTTCGCGAACCCCAGCCTTGTGCGGATCAACGCCCAGCATTTCGTACATGCTTTTGCTTTTTTCTCGCATTTTTTCCTCCCATGATGGTGATTGTTCTCATTAAAAGAGAAGTTGAAGTTAGCTGCAATTGAGCGGATGGTTGTAAAAAGAACATAGTTTTAAACTATACTCAAATAATTGCCTTGGGTCAAGAAGCTTTGATTAAAAGAAAAAATCCAGCAAAGGGGTATTAAATAAATAATGCAAATTTAGAATTTGACGATAATGGCGGTCGGGTATAAGATACCCCTATAGGGTATAGGTTTGATTCTCAAAAATTTTTAATTTTAAATTTAAAATTTTAAAATAATTCGACGCTCTAAAAGCTAGAAGCTAACAGCTAAAAGCTATTATGAAACGCCTAAAAGCTATTATGAATGATCCATTTAAAAATGTTTTACAGCAATTGAAGGAAATTGATGAAATCGTGCATATTGAAAAAAATATCTTAGCGCAGCTGCAGGAGCCACAAAGAATTTTAACGGTTGCTATTCCAGTAAAAATGGATGACGGAACGATTACAATCTTTAAGGGTTATCGCAGTCAGTTCAATGATGCGCGCGGTCCGTTTAAGGGAGGCATCCGTTTTCATCAGGATGTGAATGAATCAGAAGTAAAAGCGTTGAGTGCGTGGATGACCTGGAAGACGGCAGTTGTGAACATTCCCTTGGGCGGTGGAAAAGGCGGAATTATTGTTGATCCAAAAATACTGTCAGAAAATGAATTGGAAAAATTATCGCGAGGATATATGCAGGCGATTGCTAAATTCGTGGGACCAAATTTGGATGTTCCAGCTCCAGATGTAAATACCAATGCCAAGATTATGAGTTGGATGCTGGATGAATATGAAAAAATTTCCGGAGGACACTTCCCGGCCACGATAACTGGAAAACCATTAAGCATTGGCGGGTCGACAGTGCGCGACTATGCGACTGCTCAGGGAGCTTTTTATGTTCTCAAGGAGGCTGCAAAAAAAATGGGACTAAAAAAGAATGCGACAGTTGCTATTGAAGGATTCGGAAATGCTGGCGCACATTTGGCCGCTATTTTGCAAAAAGACGGCTATAAGATTATTGCGGTAAGTGATTCCAAGGGCATGATAGTTAATTGTATGGGCTTGGATATTGAAGCTTTAAAGTTGCATAAGGAA
This sequence comes from uncultured Bdellovibrionales bacterium, assembly GCA_964609855.1. GTDB lineage: Bacteria > Patescibacteriota > Minisyncoccia > Moranbacterales > GWC2-37-73 > GWC2-37-8. The sequence goes on along the minus strand of CAZSTB010000016.1, from coordinate 15,158 downwards.
AAGACGGGCACTGTTGTGGGATATGTGGGTGCAAGCTCCGGAGAGGCGCAGCATTGCTCAATGCAGGAGGCTGATATTTTCATTCCCTCAGCGTTAGAAAACACAATAACAGTTGAAAACGTGGATAACGTAAAAGCAAAACTCATCCTGGAAGTGGCAAATGGTCCCACAACTCCGGAAGCAGACCGAATTTTGGCTAAAAAGAATGTTATGGTTGTACCGGATATTTTGGCAAATGCTGGGGGAGTGGTGGTGAGTTATTTTGAACAAGTTCAAAATGCTTACGGCTATTATTGGACTGAACAAGAAGTATTGGAAAAACTGGAAGAGATAATGACGAAAGCTTTTAATGATGTCTGGAATGAGAAAATGAAGCACACTACCACCCTGCGTATGGGTGCGCTTGCGCTGGCCATAAGGCGCGTTGCCCAGGCAATGAAAGATAGAGGAAGAAGTTAGAACTAGCTTGAAGATTTGGTGAAAATTATTGTCTAAAAGAACTGAGTAATTGCCAACTTTTTTTGTGATTTTTCCTGTATTTTTAAAAATGAAACATGTTCTTTATTTAAGGGGTAATATAGATTATGAAGAAATTAAAGAACAAAAAATATACTAAATTTTATCTCCTAAAACAATTTATTTTAGGAATTACTGATGCGGCACTTATCTTGCTTATTGTTGCTATTGGATTTGTTTCATGGATTTATTACAGTCAGACGCCAGCTGCCAGTCAATTGGCGAATCGCAGAATTTCAGAAACTTCCGCAATCTATGATCGCAGCGGTCAACATGTTCTTTACGAGATGCATGGGGAAGAGAATAGGAAAATAATTTCACATGACACAATTCCGGATTCAATGCGCATCGCGACAATCGCAACAGAAGACAGCGGTTTTTACAGGCACTACGGAATAGATCCATTGGCTATCGCTAGAGCGGCGAAAGTTAATCTTAAGAGTGGTGCAATAATGCAGGGCGCCTCTACAATAACACAACAGTTGGCACGCAGTGCTTTTCTGACAAGCGAACGAACGATTAAAAGAAAATTTTTAGAGGCTGTTTTTGCAATTAAAATCGAGCGTCATTATTCTAAAGATGAAATTCTCGATCAATATCTAAACGAAGTGCCTTATGGTTCCAATACTTACGGCGTGGAAACTGCAAGTCTGACTTTTTTTGGAAAATCCGCCAAAGACCTAACGTTAGATGAAGCCGCACTTTTAGCAGCAATGCCCAAGGCGCCATCATATTATTCTCCTTACAGCACGCACCGCAAGGAACTTGTTCTTCGTCAGAAAAATGTACTGAAACGCATTGAGGAACTTGAATTGGCTAGTAGTGAAGAAGTTGAAGCTGCTTTGAAAGTGGACACGATTTCCAAGGTAAAAAGCATATCGCAGCCTATTGTGGCGCCGCATTTTGTTTTCTTCGTACTTGATCAACTGGAAAATAAATATGGAAAAGAATTTGTTCAAACTGGAGGACTTAAAATTTATACGACCATAGATTTAGAAATGCAAAAACTTGGAGAAGAGGTTGTGGCCAAAGGCGCACAAAAAAATATTTCCAGAGGAGCCTCGAATGCAGCACTGGTTGCGGTAGATCCTAAAAATGGAGAAATATTAGCCATGGTCGGTTCGAAAAACTTTTATGACAAAGCTGTCGATGGCGAGGTAAATGTGGCAATCAGTCCAAGGCAGCCGGGATCTTCCTTTAAGCCGTTTGCATATGCGGCAGCATTTATGCAAGGTTATGAGCCGGAGACTTTGATTTTGGATGCACGTACAAATTTCGGACCTGGAGGCGCTAATGGTGGCGACTATATTCCGAGAAACTATGACGGAAAATTTCATGGACTTTTGCCGATGCGTTCCACTTTGGCAATGTCATTGAATGTGCCTGCTGTAAAAGTTTTATATCTAGCCGGAATAAATAGAACGATTGATCTTGCGCAATCAATGGGTATTACCACCCTTAATGACAGAAAACGTTACGGTTTGTCGTTGGTTTTGGGCGGCGGAGAGGTAAAACTTTTGGACATGACGAGTGCATTTTCAGTTTTTGCCACAGAGGGTCTTCGCAATCCCGTTCATCCAATAATGAGAATTGAGAATAGGAAAGGCAATTTTGTAGAGGGGGGCCAAACAAATACTCAAAGAGTTTTGGATGTGCAAATCGCACGAAAAATAAATTCTATTCTTTCAGATAATAAGGCGCGCACTCCAATCTTTGGTCCACGTAGCCCATTGGTTTTGGATGGTAAAACGGTAGCAGCGAAAACAGGAACGACTTCTCAATTCCGAGATGCTTGGACAGTTGGTTATACGCCTTCGATTGCGGTTGGTGTTTGGGCGGGGAATAATGATAACCGCCCAATGCATGCGGGTGCGGACGGAGTTTTTGTTGCAGCCCCAATCTGGCATGAGTATATGACGAAAATTTTAGCAGAAAAATCCAATGAAACTTTTGTCGCATATGACACATACAAAAAAAATGATCTTGTAGTTGCAAGTGATGAAGCACTTAGGCAAGCTAGCGGCGAAAAAATGAAAATGGTTGTGACGTATTACAACAATAAGACTGGTAAAAAAATCTCTGCTGAAAAAGCGCGTAAAACCGACCCTAAAAAGGTTGCTAAAAAAATTGAATACCTACCGGTGGAATCTGGAGATGCCGCAATTAAAACAGAATCTGCTCCAAGTATTGCATTGCCTAGCCCGTCTGATCCGATGTATAAGCAATGGGCTGGTCAACTTAATGGTACAGTCCTGCCATGAGTAAGAAATAGAAAAAATAAAAAAAGCCGCTCAAGATTTGAGCGGCAGACCTACTTCCTCTAATATTATGAGGAAAAAAAACCTTTATGTTTCAAGTAAAGATGTAGAGCGATTCCAAGAAAAATGATCGGACCAAATAGTAGTGGGTGGGTTGCAAGTGCGCAGTTTGGATTAATCACGTAAACCTCCATTGAATAGCATTGGTATATTATTAGTTGCTTCTCTGCATATTTTTTTCGATGGATAGCTGAAATTGCTGTCACCCTCCTTTGTTATTTCAAAAGTGCTAAATGTTTAAAAGAATACTTTGTAAATAGCAGTTTGTCAATATTGTCTATTGTGTGTTAGTTTATCATTATGAATAATGTGATTAAGAAAACAATTTTAATAATTTCAGCAACTTTAGTTGTCGCAATTGTTGCATATTTTATTGCCGATAAATACGGTTTTTTTGCTAAGAAAAATGTCATATATACACAGCCAATTACTGAATTGGAAAAAGCGAATGAAAAAGACGCTCAAATTCTAATTGAGCAGCCAAGTGAAATGAATGAGCAGCGCGCTGACTCTGAGCCACAAATACCTGCAGCTGAACAGGAAACTACCGTTAAGGAAAAAGTTGATACTGCACAAATTTCTCAAGCAATCGATAAGCCGGATGGCAGCGCCGATGAAAAAGAACAACAAAATGAAACGAGTAGTTCTTCGAGTAAAATTATCGACAAACTAGTTTCGTGGGGATTTGCAAAATCAGACAATCGCAAAATAGACACCATAATCGTGCACACATCCTATGATGCAATCGGCAATGATCCCTATAGCGTGGATGGCATCATCGCAATTTATAAGGAATATAATGTGTCGGCGCATTATCTTATCGGCAGAAATGGAAATATTTATCGCTTGGTTGCAGACAAGAATATTGCCTGGCATGCAGGGGTAAGCAAGATGCCGGACGGGAGAACAAATATCAATGATTTTTCAATTGGCATAGAAGTTGTAAATACCAAAGATGGCAAATTCACAGCCGATCAATATGCTTCCCTGAATCGCTTGATCGACCAGCTTAAAGAAAAATACCCTGTCAAAAATGTTCTCGGTCACGAAGATATCGCACCAGGAAGAAAGACGGATCCGTGGGGGATTGAGTGGGGAAAAGTACGGAAATAATTTGAAATTCGAAATTTTTAATTTGAAAAATCTGCCTGTTGTCAGTCTTGGTTTGAAAATTTATAATTAAAAATTAAACATTGAATAAAAATTATAAATTTCAAATTAAAAATTAAAGAAATATATGAATTTAATTATTTCGCTAGCCGTCAATGACATAGTGCTCACCTTGAAAGACGGCAGAAAAACTATTGATGAGTATGCATGGACCGGCGAGTATACTTTGAACGAGCAGCTACTTCCTCAAATCGCTGCTCTGCTGAAAAAAAATAAACTCAGTCCTCAGTCCATTGAAAAAGTTTCAACCAGGATTACTAAAGATTCCGGAGTGACATCTTCGCGCATTGTGCAGACTGTCGAGAAAGCATGGAATGCAGCGAGTAGGCAATAGGAGTTGAATATTGCAATCGGATTTTAGCTTAATAAAAAACTGCCTACAATATTCCGTGGCAGTTTTTGTTTCATTTGACCCCCTTTACGTTTAATGTGCTTGTTGTTTCAATAAGCACGAAAGGCAATATTCTCGACATCCTGGCGTGTTATGGATCATTTCTTCAGTATACCACTTGTCTACTTTTGTAGGACACCCTTTACACGTGAAGTTGAGGTTCAGTAGCGTTGCGTTTTCCAATCCGGTGTTCGATGCAGGTTTGTGTAAGTCGTCATAGTCGCACATATTGACCTCCCAAGGAACAATGTTTACTGATTAAATGATATAGGAGAGTGCGTAAGTAGTCAAAATAATGCCTACCATGCAAAGTTGTCTTTTACATCCATAACTACGGCGATGGTCTGGAAACCCAGGGGGTCCAGGGTTTGCTCAGTGTGAATACTTATTTATTTTACATAGGAAAATATTTTTTATGTGATATAATTAATTTAGATTAATATTTTCTTTTTCATCTCGTGGATGATGCAGTAAAGATATGGACCTCTACGCACTACAAATGACGCCCAGAAAAAAAACGGAAACTAAGCCTCAGGAAATCAAAAAAATTGATGCACATTTACTGACTAAGGATGAACTGATTGCTGACTTAAGTCGAGGAAAAAGTCTCGTAGATTCCGGAAATGATTCTGAGCGAAAGACGGAAATTCAGCAGCCTGTAGAAATAGAAAAAAAGTTCGAAGTTGAAAAAGCTGTCGAAATTGTAGCTGAAAAAAAAGAGCCTACGAAGAAAAATAAAATTGCACCTTGGGAAAAATTCAAAAGACAGGTAAGAAGAGAAGAAAAGAGTCTTGTCGGGAAGATAAGAAGTCCTTTTGAGATGTTTTCGCCAAATCTAAAAACCCAAAGCGAACCTAAAAAGAAAAAAGGGAATGTTGATATGCCAGAAACTGCTGTGAATGTGACTGCTAATAAGATTTCTTTTGAGAAGCATCAGCAAAAATTCAAGTCACAATCTGAAGCAAGGATGCAAAAAGCTCAAGTGGAAAAACGGGAAGCACCCATTATATTAAATGAATCTAAGATTTTACCGGTAATTATTCCGCAGGAAAAAAAAGAATTGACGCCTAGTGAGTTGCCAAGAAAAAATCCTAAGATAGAGGAATCCACAAATATTGCAGAGTACACCCAAGTCAAAGTGGTGGGCGCAGAAAAAATGGATAGCAAACAAGAGTATTTAACTTCCCTAACTGAAATAATGGCGACTTTCAATGAAGACGCCTTGAGGAATTGGATAGAGAAAATTTCCGATTATCGAGCTAAAAACGAACAAAATGCTCAGCTCGAGAGTCCTTTGAATGTTGCAATTAGGCAGAAACTTCTTGGAGGAATCTCTGCGCAGCTTGCTTATGGCAAGGTAAAAAATATCATCAACACTTTTCAATTATTAGATATACTAGGAATAGAAATCACTGCAGCTGATCTTACTGCGATGCCTGTTGAGGTTTTAAAATCAGAGGAATTGAGCTCCGCAGCAAGCAGATATCTGCTTTTATTTGCTAAGGAGTATTCGGATTCTCCCTTGGATATAGAAAAACGCATCGCATGTTTTGTTAGTGCAGGTCTCATGACAGGTGAAGATATTCATACTAAGGATTTCAGTGAGGTGTTTGAGAAAAATCTTTTGGAATATGCAAAAGAACATCAAAAAAATCCAAGCGAAATTGAGCGAAAAATTTATCAGTATTCCTTAGCCGGTTTAGTTAACGGTGTAGCATTTAAAAAGGGTGTAAAAATTCGAGATCTTAGCAGAGGTTTTATTTATACATTGGTTGAAAGATATCTTGAGAGAATTGAAGACACCGAAAAGAAAATAGCTGAATTTGAACATTGCGGGCTTGTTAGTAGAGACGAACTTCGAAGCGACACCAAGCTCCAAAAACTTCTCGAGAAATATTTAATGCACTATATTAAAACAAATCTTAGTCATGCCAGAAAAACAAATATGCGCGTGAATGAATTTTACCGCATCGGTCTGATAAGTGTTCAGCTCAAAGAAGACCTGCTTAGAGTCATACGTACAAGGAAATAATGCTTGATGGTTCTCTGCTATTTCGTGTGCAATTCTTGTGTCATTCCGAACGAAGCGAATCGACCAAAGGGAGATAAGCGCAGTCGAGGAATCTGAGTTAAATATCTACAAAATCTGGTATTAAATGCAGATCCCTGCGCCACCGCTAAAGCTAAAGGCGGCACGCGGTCGGCTACATTCCTCCGCTATCGCGTCGTCATTTTGCTCGGGATGACAAAATAACAAATAGCTATGGTGCAAAATGTTGTTTTTTTCTTTTGCTAAGGTGTGATTTGAACTTATCCGCCATACTGGTTAGTATAGAGCCTGCTTGATTTGACAATGACTGAAATACGTGCTATACTGTACATATGATAAAAGACGGGTGAAAGCCCGTCTTTTTGCTTAATTAAGCCAAAACAAAATTATTCAATATGCAAAAAAAAGAAAAACAAAACAGCAATTGGAAGGAATTAGTGCATGGATTCGTAGGGAATATTTTGGCGCAGGTTGGCGACAATATTTCGCATAAGATGCATATCTGGATGGACCAGCTGAAGCGAAGAGCTGTCGGTTCGGTTTTGATGGTACTTGGAGCGACATATTTCCTGACCGGTCTTTCGGATTACGCTAGTAGTTTGTTTGGGAAAGATTTTCCCGGCTTAGGTTCGGGCATGGTCGGCATAGCAGTTATTTTCATTGGCTACCTAATGAGTAGGAAATAAATTTTTTAATTAAACAATAATAAAAATACAATTGCCTTATTGATACATTGCTACATTATAAAAAATTTATAGCAGTATAGCAGTTAGCAATCCAAAACGAAGATGAACACGAAACAAGTTAAAAAAACAGTGCAGAAAAATGTTAAGCTCGCGCAAAAAAAAGGTGTAGAGCTGAAAGAAATTGCAAAGGAGCAATATGACAAATTGAAAAAAGAAATGAACGTTTCTCCATCAAAAGCGAAAGAACTAGAGAAGAAAGCTGCGAAGGAATTTGAGAAAGTTAAAAAGCAAATGGAGGTAACAGCTAAAAAAGCAGAAAATTATATTAAGAAAAATCCAGGCAAAGCGTCTTTAATTTCAGCTGGCATCGGAGCCGCTCTTGTTGGAGCTGCTGCACTACTGATGACTAGCGGAGATAAAAAAAAGAAAACTGTAAAAAGAAAGTAATTTCCTTACTTGATTGTTTTGCAGCGTAATAATAATTTAAAAATAAATATATGAAAGAATTTGAACAACCAGGAAAATTGGAAAATATTGAATCCACAGGGGAGTTGCAGAAAGAAAGGGATAAATCCGCAGCGAAAGAATTAATCAGAATGGCAGAGCAAAGACTAGCCAAGGCTGAGGAGCAAAGAGCGGAAGAATTAGCTAGGATAGAGGGTTATTCGCTTTCATCTAAAGGCAAGGAAGATATCTTAATAAGAGTTAATAAATTTTGGGATGATGTTTTGCAAAGAAGGACTGAATCTGAAATAGAGGCGAGAGAACACTTGCGTTCATTGGAAGAGGAACAGGAATAATGGAGGTAATAGGAATTATTGATTTTACGAAGCCGCTTCTCTGAGCGGTTTTGTTTTTAGGCTGTATTTTAAAAATTTTCCAGGTGAAATACAAATGATAAATATTGATTATAATGTTGCAGTATGGTACACGGAGGATTTGAAATTATACTGAATCTTTGTGATAAATGTTTTTTGAATAAAAAAATAGCTCACATCCTTGAGGATATGAGCTAAATTGAAATTAAAACTTCTGCGCTTAGCGCGGATTGAATTTTTTCGGGGGAAGTATGTCTACGATGAGTCTTTGCTCTTGCTTGATTATTCGCAGACGCCTTTCGCAGTAAAGCTGCAGGCAATCCACGTACAGCGGCCATTCCAATTTCAGACCGCGGTCCCTGAACTCTTCGAAAGTGTCTTGCGGTAATCTTTTGTAGCTGGTCTGTCCGATGATCGGTCCCGTATCTTCGCCATAGTCGACGAAATGAACAGTGGAGCCATGAACTTTTACTCCATATTTCCAGGCGTCGCCGTAGCCATCCGCACCTGGAAATGCAGGCAGCAGGGCTGGGTGGATGTTCAGCACTTTCGGATTAAGCAAATCCGGCTGAAAACGATCCAGGAAATAGGGGCTGAGAATTTTCATGAAACCCGCAAGAACTAAGACATCGATTTTATGCGTTTCAAGATAATCCAGGAGAATGCGTTCGACAATTGCTCTTAGGCGTAGCTTCTTGCGGTTTTTTTCATCGTCAGCAAGACCTGATTTTTTCAGAATCTCATCTTCGTCGAAATCCACTGGCAAACTCAGGCACGTGCGTCCTGGGGATCCGTGGTTAAGCGTTGAGAGTGACTTGTATGGCAGTATGAAAGTCGGAATTTCGCTTTTGCGTGCGCGCTTAAGGCCATAAGCATCGGGGTTATCGCTGCCGACCCACATGATTTTGCCGTTGATTTTTTCATTCTCGCAGGCATCCATGATCGCTTGAAGATTCGTTCCTCCTCCTGAAACCAAAACTGCAATTGCTTTTTGTCTCATTTGGTACCCCCTTTGATTTAAAGAACCGAAAGTTTTTTTGTTTGCATTAACGATAAGGCAAGGTGACCTTTCAGTCAAATATTGCCTCTATTGACACTTTTTTCAATCTGTGTTAACTTACTATTACTTCTAGCTTTAGGATTGAAAACAATTACTTTTATGCTCTGTTTTTGGGTGAAAACAGCGCACAACTTTTTTGTCAAATTATCGCTTTTTTAAGCTATAATTTGGCCTTTGTCAGATTAAAATGACAAACACAATTGAATACATTTAAATAGCCTTAATTTAAAACTCATTGCGGGCTCTTCACTTCTAAGAAATGACGAAGTAGGAGAGAACTGGTGAGAGTTGTTTTTATGGTCAAAGAAAAGAAAGCCTTAAAGGTGAAGGAGTCTTATGGGGCATCCTCATCGCTGTCTCGAAGAAAGTTTTTCAAAAAGCAATTGATGGTATCATTGCCAAACCTTATTGAAGGTCAAATCGATGCATATCAATGGTTTTTGGATAGAGGTCTTCGCGAACTGTTCGACGAAATCAATCCAATCAATGATTTTACAGGGAAAGATTTAGAGCTTTCACTTACTGACTACTATTTGGATGAGCCGAAGACTGACGAGCTCACAGCTAAGAATAAAAACGTATCTTATGAAGCGCCACTTAGAGCTAAGGCGCGTTTAGTGATTAAAAAAACTGGTGAAATCAAGGAACAAGAAATTTATCTTGGAGATTTTCCAGTAATGACACCTCGCGGAACATTCATTATCAATGGTGTTGAACGTGTTGTAGTTTCCCAACTTATCAGAAGTTCGGGAGTTTTCTTCACGATGGAATATCAGAAAGGTAAAAAGCTTTTCGGAGCAAAACTTATTCCTAACCGTGGAGCATGGTTGGAAATCGACACTGATTTGACCGGAGTTTTGCACGTGCGCATCGACAGAAAACGAAAAATTTCAGTAACGGCTTTGCTTAGAGCGTTCGGAATGGAAAAGGATGAGGAAATTCTGAAAGCTTTCGAAGGTGCTGATGAAGGAGAAATTAAATATATTGCGGAATCTTTAGCAAAAGACATCACTAAAAGTCAGGCTGAAGGATATAAGGAAATTTACAAAAGAATTCGTCCAGGTGATTTGGCAACAGCAGAAAATGCAAAACAACTCGTGAATTCCATGTTTTTCAATTTCGAAAAATATGATTTCGGTAGTGTTGGGCGTTATCGCTTGAACCAAAGACTTGATATCAACAGGGAAGACACTGAAGCTAACAGAATTTTGTTGGTAGAGGACCTGCTATTGATCATCAAGGAAATCATCCGTCTTAATAACGACCCTCAAGCAATCGCTGATGATATCGATCATCTTGGAAATCGTCGCGTTCGTGGAGTTGGAGAATTGGTTCAAAACAAACTTCGCATCGGTATGTCACGTATGGCTCGCAACATTAAGGACCGTATGAGTACTTGCGATATTGAAACGGTTGTTCCTGGACAGCTTATCAACTCACGTCCGGTTGCTGCCTCTATTAAAGAATTTTTCTCAAGTTCTCAACTTTCACAGTTCATGGATCAAGTAAATCCATTGGCTGAACTTGAACATAAGCGTCGTCTTTCAGCGATGGGTCCAGGTGGACTTACAAGAGAGCGCGCAGGCTTTGAAGTTCGCGATGTGCATCATTCACATTATGGACGTATTTGTCCGATTGAAACTCCTGAGGGTCCAAACATCGGTTTGGTAGGACATATGGCTTCATATGCGCGTATCAATGATTTCGGATTCTTGGAAACACCTTACATCAAACTTCACAAAGTTGTTGACAACAACGTTGAAGCTTTGACAGACAGAGTTTTGAATGAAGATATTGCTGGTGTAGGAAAATCGGGAGAACTTATCACTGAGGACATGGCTAAGAAAATTGCCAAGACTTCAGCTAAGACTGTTCAAATCAAGCCTTATATTTCTGAAGACATTGAATATATTAACGCTACAGTTGAAGACCGCTGCGTGATTACACATGCTCGCGTAAAGACTGATGAACACCGAAACATTGTTGACCACATGGTTGAAGCTCGCGTGAAAGGACATCCTGAAATGATTGAAGCAGATAAGCTTGATTATATGGACGTAAGTGCAAAACAATGTATCTCAGTTGCAACTTCGCTTATTCCATTTTTAGAGCATGATGATGCCAACCGAGCATTGATGGGTTCAAACATGCAACGACAAGCCGTGCCATGTATCGTGCCGCAAGCTCCTTTCGTGGGAACCGGTATTGAAGACAAGGCTGCTGGAGATTCTGGACAGGTTGTCTTGGCACTTGGAGATGGAGAAATTGTTGAGGTTGACGGAGCGCACATTACTGTCAAGGAAAATGCTCCAGTAGGTTCAAAGAAAGATAATTTCAAAAGAGAATATCGTCTGCAAAGCTTTGAAAAATCCAATGCTTTCACTTCGATGAGTCAGCTTCCACGTGTATCAAAAGGACAGATGGTTAAGAAAGGAGACCTTTTGGCTGACGGAGCTGCAACGGAAAATGGAGAACTAGCACTTGGACAAAATCCATTGGTGGCCTTTATTCCATGGGACGGTTACAACTTTGAAGATGCTATCATTTTGTCAGAAAGACTTTTGAAAGAAGATTGGTACAGTTCGATTCATATTGAAGACTTTTCAATCGACGTTCGCGACACAAAGCTTGGGCCCGAGGTTGTGACTCGCGATATTCCAAATATCGGAGAAGAAAGACTTAAGAATCTTGATGAAACTGGAATTATCCGTATCGGAGCTGAAGTTTCTTCAGGAGATATTCTTTGCGGAAAAATCACACCGAAGGGAGAAGGAGATCTTACGCCGGAAGAAAGATTGCTTCGTGCAATTTTCGGAGAGAAATCTAAAGATGTTAAAGACTCTTCACTATATCTTCCGCATGGAGAACACGGAAAAGTTGTGGACATCAAAATTCTTTCAAGAGAACAAGGTGACAAACTTTCAACAGGTGTTATCAAACAAATTCAAGTTTCTGTTGCGCAACTTAGAAAAGTTTCAGTTGGAGATAAGCTTGCTGGACGCCATGGAAACAAAGGTGTTATTTCAAGAATTGCACCGGTTGAGGACATGCCATATCTTCCAGATGGAACACCGATTGATGTGATTTTGAATCCATTGGGAGTTGTATCACGTATGAACATCGGTCAGATTTTGGAAACTCATCTTGGATGGGCAGCTCGCGAACTTGGATACTTGGCTGCGACTCCTGCGCTTAACGGAATTGATGAGGAAATAATCAAGGGTGAACTTAGAAAAGCTGGTCTTCCAGAAAGTGGAAAAATCAGATTGATTGATGGAAAGACTGGAGAACACTTTGATAACGAGACAACCGTGGGTGTTATGTATGTGATGAAACTGAACCATTTGGTTGAAGACAAGTTGCACATGCGCTCAATCGGACCATACTCACTTATCACTCAGCAACCGCTTGGAGGTAAGGCGCAGTTCGGAGGTCAGCGTTTTGGAGAAATGGAAGTGTGGGCTTTGGAAGGTTATGGAGCTGCTTACACATTGCAAGAAATGCTCACGATTAAATCTGATGACGTGCTTGGACGATCGAAAGCATACGAATCTATCATTAAGGGAGAGAAAATCAAGAGTCCAAATATTCCTGCATCTTTCCATGTGCTCGTAAATGAGCTCAAGGGACTATGTTTGGATGTTGAACTTGTTGATTCGAAACTTAAAGATGATGATGAAGAGGAGACCATTTATAAGGAAGTCCTCGAAGACGTCGATCAAATTTAGTCATTAAACTTTGTAATAAATCTTCTCAAAAACAATTATGGAAAATATTACTAAAGTGAGCGATTTCAATAGCGTCCGTCTCAGGCTTGCGAGCCCTGACTCTATTATGAACTGGTCTCACGGTGAGGTAACAAAACCGGAAACTATCAACTACAGAACACAACGCTACGAAAAGGACGGTCTTTTCTGCGAAAAAATCTTTGGACCTTCCAAAGATTGGGAGTGTTACTGCGGAAAATACAAAAGAATTCGTTATAAAGGAATCGTTTGTGATAAATGTGGAGTTGAAGTAACTCGCTCAATCGTTCGTCGTGAACGCATGGGACACATCAAACTTTCCGTTCCTGTTTCACATATCTGGTTTCTTAGAGGTGTGCCTTCTAAAATCGGCTTAGCTCTAGGTATTGGTGTTCAAGACCTGGAAAAAGTTATTTATTTTTCAGCATATATCATTAAAGAGGTTAACGAAGAAGTTCGTGACCGCGTTGTTGATCAGCTTGAACAAGAATACAAATCCAAGCAGAAAGAAATCAAAGGCGGAAAAACTGAAAATGAAAGAAGTGCTGAAACGATGTTGGAAGAACTTCGCGATCAGTATAAGGCTGTTAAGGATGACCTTAAGAACCTGAAGCCAATGCAGATCCTTTCTGAGTTGGAATATTTCAATCTTTCATCTCGTTATGGTCAGGTTTTCTCAGCTGGAATCGGTGCTGAAGCAGTTCGCAGTGTGCTTGAAGGAATGGACATCGAAAAGATGATCAAGCATGTTAAAAAAGAACTTGAAAACGAAGATACTTCTGACAAGAAAAAACTTTTCAAGCGAATGAAATTGTTCCAGGGATTCAAAAAAGCTGGTCTTAAGCTTGAGTGGATGCTTCCAACGGCTATTCCTGTTATCCCACCGGATCTTCGCCCTATGGTTGCTCTTGATGGAGGACGCTTTGCAACTTCGGACTTGAACGATCTTTATCGTCGCATCATCAACAGAAACAATCGTTTGAAAAAATTGATTGATCTTGGTGCACCTGAAGTTATTACCCGAAATGAAAAACGCATGCTGCAGGAAGCAGTTGATGCACTTTTCGACAACTCTGCTCGCAAGGGACAATCTTCTGTTGCTGCATCAACCGGACAAAGAAGACCTCTTCGCTCATTGGCTGATGCACTGAAAGGAAAGCAAGGACGTTTCCGTCAAAACCTTTTGGGAAAGCGCGTGGATTATTCCGGACGTTCAGTTATCGTGGTTGGACCGCAGCTTAAACTTCATCAAGCTGGTCTTCCTAAGAAAATGGCTTTGGAACTTTTCAAACCGTTTATCATCAATAAGCTGATCGAAAAAGAATACGCTCACAATGTTAGAACTGCTGGAAGAATGGTGGATGCTGAAGCTGAAGAAGCTTACGAAATCTTGGATGAAATCATTGAACATCACTATGTTCTTTTGAACCGCGCACCGACCTTGCATCGTCTTTCTATTCAGGCTTTTCAACCGGTACTTATCGAAGGTAAAGCTATCCAGGTTCATCCTATGGTTTGTGCAGCGTTCAACGCTGACTTCGATGGAGACCAGATGGCTGTGCATGTTCCTCTTACAGATCAAGCTCGCGAGGAAAGCGCAAACATCATGCTTTCTTCTAAGAACTTGCTGAAACCTGCTTCTGGAGAACCAATCGCTGTTCCATCTAAGGATATCGTGCTTGGAATTTATTACATCACGCATATCAAAGCTGGAGTGAAAGGTGAAGGAAAGATTTTCTCAACTGTGGAAGAAGCAATCATGGCATATCGCCTTGGACACGTGGCAGTAAATGCTAAAGTTAAGGTTGGATATGAAGATGGAGTTTTGGAAACCTCAGTTGGTCGCATGCTTTTGAATGATATTTTGCCTGAAGAACTTCGCTTCGTAAATGAAGAATTTACACAGAAAGAAATCAAGCAAATCATTGCTAAGATGCTTAGACTTAAAGGACAGGAAGATACTGCTGCATTTATCGACCGTATCAAAGCTTTAGGTTTCAAGATGGCTAGCGTTTCAGGAATCAGTTGGGGAATGGATGACTTGCAAGTTCCGAAAGAAAAGAAGGAAGCTATGATTAAGGCTGAGGAAGAAGTTGCAATTATCAATTCACAATACGCAATGGGACTTTTGACTGAAGAAGAAAGAAAGAACCGCGTGATTGAAATTTGGAACCGCACAAAAAATATTATTGCTGATGCAGTTAAAGCATCTTTGGATAAAGAAGGTTCCGTGTACACCATGGTTCATTCAAAAGCTCGTGGATCTGAATCAGTAGTGGTGCAGATGATGGGTATGAAGGGACTTGTGGCTGGACCAACTGGAGAAACTATTGAACTTCCAGTAAAAAGCTCCTTCAAAGAAGGTTTCAACGTTTTGGAATATTTCATTTCAACTCATGGAGC
>CAZSTB010000015.1:0-27128 GCA_964609855.1 uncultured Bdellovibrionales bacterium | reverse complement strand
TACTGCCACCGGTTCGAGCCACTTCATGCAAAAACAAAAAATCACATCCTTACGGATATGATTTTTCTTTTTGCGGGACCGAAGGGACTCGAACCCTCGACCTTCTGCGTGACAGGCAGACGCTCTAACCAGCTGAGCTACGATCCCATTTGAATATCTATATCTTGTGCTGTTCCGCGTGATCATGAGCGACATTCGCCAATTGCTTACCCGTAAAATAATTGTTTACACAATTATCACGGGACGCTTAAATCATTCGCTTTCGCTCTTGATTTTACGCGGTAGCAGGGGAGGGACTCGGACCCACGACCCCAGCCTTATGAAGGCTGTGCTCTAACCAGCTGAGCTACCCTGCCATATTAAGGTTGGCGTTCTACTCCCTACCAAACTCACATTTCAACAAAAAAACGTAAAGTGAAAAACAAACATAGCTGTCACCAATATTCAACTTTCACCTCACGCTTTTTCTGAAATCTTGTTGCGGGAGTAGGATTTGAACCTACGACCTCGTGGTTATGAGCCACGCGAGCTGCCAGACTGCTCCATCCCGCTACGTAAAATTACTTCGTAATCACGCAGCACAGCTATTTTCTTCAAGCGCAATGCCTAAATACTGTGTCCCGTGACGACCAAAGGGAGTTTTTACGGGACTCCATCCCGCTACGTAAAATTGCTTCGCAATCACGCAAGCCAGCTACTTTTTTGCAAAAACAATAACTTTATCTATTATAAAGATTTTTCAGAAACTGTCAATTATTATGTTTTTTTCTCCAATTTCGTGTGTTCCTCTCTTGTTAGCTAAGATATTCAAGATACTTCAAAAAATTCTCATAAACGCCAATAACAGCTTTTGCCATTGCCTCATCTACTTCATAATCAGCCTCGTGCACTATCGAGTTTCTAATCTTATGTACTCCGAGCAAAGCCTCCAAATGGTCATCCAAATGACCAGCGCCAACCTGCTCCAATTTTTCAGCCATGTTTGCGCCTTTGTATCCAATTCCATCCAAAATTTCCTCACAGAAAGCATCCGCTTCGATTATCGCAACCTTATACTGCGAAGCATTTCCGCTTTTCAAACGTGCCTTTATAATATCCCAACGTTTATGCATTTTACTTTTTGAAGCCAGTGGAATATCCATTCCTCTCAGCCCAACACGCAGCTCAGCTGGAACATTTCTCATTATTAGAAGCAATACAATATTCACACCTAAAATTATCAGGTAAATTGCCGCCAAGATTTTAATCACAAACATAAATGGCGAACGATAAAAATCGCCGATTGTGAACAATAAAACATCGATAAAATTTTGAACGTCGTATTCCATAATTAAATTTGAAATTTGAAATTTTTAATTTAAAATTCTAAATTATTTTAGTTTATCTCATAGGTATGAGCCGCATTCAAAATTCCTTCTTCATCAAACCACTTTCCCATCAATTGACCTCCAACCGGTAATTGCTTTCCTGCATTTTCAGCCGTTCCAATCGGAAAAGAAATTGCAGGAACACCAGCCAGATTAGCTGTAATCGTATAGATATCCGAAAGATACATCTTCAAAGGATCTTGGGTTTTTTCGCCAATCTTGAAAGCAACTTCCGGAGAAGTCGGAGAATAAATGAAATCTACTTTTTTGTAAGCTTCTTCAAAATCTTTGCGAATTAGCGCGCGCACTTTTTGAGCTTTAATATAAAATGCGTCATAGTATCCCGCACTCAAAGTATACGTTCCAAGCATGATGCGGCGTTTTACCTCATCGCCAAAACCAGTCTTACGCGTATCCAAATAAGTTTCAAGCAAATTTTTAGGGATTGCATTTTCCTGATTTTCACTATCAATACCGTCATTTGCTCTCAAGCCAAATTTGATGCCGTCGAATTTGGCCAGATTAGAACTCACTTCGCTTGTCATGATGATATAGTAAGTTGCCAATGCATATTCACTATGCGGCAAACTGATGGTTTCAATTTTAGCCCCAAGGCTTTTGAATTTTTCCAACGATTTTTCAAATACTGTCTTAATTTCACCCTCCAGACTTTCCACATACTCTTTCGGTACGCCGATAACCTTTCCGGAAATATCTCCTGTTAAATAATCCTCGTAATTCTTATCAGCACTCTTAGCAGATGTCGCATCCATCTTATCCTCCCCTGAAATACAGCTAAGCACAATCGCTACATCTTCAACAGTTTTTGCAAAAGGTCCCACCTGATCCAAGCTTGATGCCATTGCAATCACACCATAACGTGAAACACGCCCATATGTCGGCTTAAGTCCAACCACTCCACAAAATGAAGCCGGTTGACGAATGGAACCGCCAGTATCAGTGCCTAATGACCAAACAGCTTCGTCAGCAGCCACACATGCAGCGCTTCCGCCGGATGAGCCGCCAGGAACACGTTCGATATCTACAGGATTTTTCGTTAATTGATATGCGCTATTTTCAGTCGATGAACCCATTGCAAATTCATCCTGATTTACCTTACCCAAAATGACCGCACCGTTTTCTTTCAATTTCTTAACAACTGTTGCATCGAATGGCGAAATATAGTTATCCAGAATCTTACTGCCCGCAGTATTGCGGATGCCATCAACATTAATCATGTCCTTAATTGCACCAGGAATTCCCTCAAGCAAACCTATTTTTTCGCCGCGCGCAATTTTCGCATCGACAAACGCTGCTTGTTGCATGGCAAGTTCTTTCGTCAGCGTTAAATAAGCCAATATTTCAGGGTCTTTTTCTTCAATAACCTTAAAATATTGTTCAGTAAGCTGAACAGATGTAATTTCCTTATTTGTAAGTTTTTTATGTAAATCGCGAATCATCCAGAATAATTTGAAATTTGAAATTTGAAATTTGAAATCAAATCAAATTTTAAATGAAAAAATCTTAAAAATTCAGTCATTAAAAATTGATTTTAAATTAAAAATTTTAAATTAAAAATTCAAAGGACATTAATTATCAAAAACAATTTTATCTATCCACACAATATCAAAACCAATCACAAGACTGACTTAACTTTAATATATCCCTCTTTCACTTCCGGAGCATTTTCCATTAGCGCCTGTTTTCCAAGAGAACCGAAATCTGAATTTTGGTCGCTTCTGAAAGCATTTTGCATGCCGGTGATATGTCCAATAGGTTCAACATTTTCCACATCTAATTTTTCCAATTTTTTAAAATAATCCAAAATTTCAGACAAATCGTGTTGATATTTTTCAACATCTGCTTGGCTCACTCCAATTCTGGCAAGCGTAGCGATATGTAATATTTCTTCCTTAGATATCATATTTATTTTATTTAACAGTTAACGCGTTGGCGGGTTAACGGGTTTCAACTCGTTAGCTCGTTAACAATAATAACGTTCTTAATCCTTTAATAGACTATTAAATTCTTCTTCATTCAAAACTTTCACTCCCAATTTATTAGCATTTGCTAATTTGGATCCCGCATTTTCCCCGGCCACGACGTAGTCTGTCTTTTTACTGACAGATGAAGAGACGCTTCCTCCTCTTTTTCTTATCATATCCTTAGCAACATCTCTTGTAAAGGAAGTTAATTCTCCAGTCAAAACAAATGTCATGCCGGCAAATTTATAGTCCCTAGTACTACTGGCATCATTCTCCAAATCAATAGTTACGCCAAATTGAGACATCCTCCTTAGCAGTTCCAGATTATCCATTTCGCCAAACCAGTCAACCAAACTTTCTGCGGATTTTTCCCCAATTCCTTTGATACTTCGCCAATCTTCAACTGAAACCCTTGGAAAGTATTCGATTACGTCTTTCAAATCTTGAATTTTAAATTTGGAACTTTCCTGCTGATAAGTAGGTCCTGAAAGCTGAAATTCCTTACTGGTCGCATCAGCAATCAGCACTGCGGTTTCCTCTCCAACAAATCTGATTCCCAGTGCGAACAAGAATTTTTCAAAAGTAATTTTCTTGCTTTTCTCAATCGATTCAATCAACTTTTCTGAAGACCTTTCTGCAAATCTTTCCAACGGCTTTAAGTCCCCAATTGTAAGTTCAAAAATATCCGCAGCATCAGAAATGATACCCTCCTGCATCAATTGTTCCACGATTTTTTCTCCAAAGCCTACAATATCGAAGCCTTTTCGTGAAACGAAATGGATCAGCTGCTGCCATTCGATTGCAAAGCATTTAGGGTTCAAGCAATAGTGAGCAGCACTTGAATCCAAGCTTTTAGCTTCTAGTTTTTGGCTTTTGGCTTTTTTGAGAATTTTTCTCTCCACTTTCCCGCCACAAATCGGACAAACATTCGGCATCGCGAAAATTTTTTCCTTTCCGGTTCTCAGCCCTTTAACAACTTCCACCACCTCTGGAATGACATCTCCAGCCTTATGGATGATGATGGTGTCACCAATTCGCACGTCAAGCCTCTTTATCTCATCTTCATTATGCAGGGTCGCACGGCTCACTGTAGAGCCTGCAACGAGCACTGGACGAAGGTGCGCAACTGGCGTTAGCGCACCCGTTCTTCCCACCTGAACCTTAATATCTTCGACAATTGTGGCTACTTGCTGAGCTGGGAATTTGTAGGCGATTCCCCAGCGAGGAGATTTGCCTGTATAACCCAAGGCTTCCTGAAGTTTACGAGAATTGATTTTGATTACAATCCCATCAATTTCGTAATCCTGTTTATCTTTCTTTTCTATCCAGCTTTCATAAAATTCCTGGACTTCAGCGATGTTTTTACAAAGCTTGCAATCTTGATTAACTTTGAAGCCAAGTTTTTCTAAAAATTCCAATTCCTCACTTTGAGTTTCGGGAATTTGCAATTCCTCAATGTGCTCATCATTAACTGCTGGCTGTATTTTATCTATATCATATATAAAGCTGTCTAAACGTCTGGCGGCAGCTATTTTCGGATCAAGTTGACGGACGCTTCCAGCTGCCGCATTACGAGTGTTGGCAAAAAGCGCCTCACCCCGCTCCTTTCGCTGAGTGTTGATACGCTGCAATTCTTTTTTTCCAAGCCAACATTCTCCCACAACCGTAGCATTGATTTTTTCACTCAGCTCAAGCGGAATGCTTTGAATAGTTTTTAAATTATGAGTGACATCTTCACCGATAGATCCGTCGCCACGCGTTGCGCCCTGAACTAAAACACCATTTTCATAAGTAAGAATCATTTTCAATCCATCTATTTTCATTTCACAGACGTACTCGAGTTCTAAATTTTGAATTTTGAACCTGCCTGCCGGTAGGCAAGGTTTTGAATTTTGATTTTTTTTGAAATTTGCTTCTTTTGACTTGGTTATCAATCTTTTTGTTTTCTCATCCCAGGCTTTTAAGCCTTCGAAATCAAAGATATCATCAAAGGACCACTGCCTGTGAGCATGACGAACTTTCTTAAAACCCTTAAGTGGCTCGGCTCCGATTCTCTGAGTAGGACTTGAGATAGAAAAAAATTCAGGAAATTGCTTTTCGAGCTCCGCCAGCTCTTCGAAAAGTGAATCATAGACGTCATCCGCAATAGTCGGAGCATCTTGAACATGATAAAGATAACGATGCCTGTTTATTTCGTCTCTCAGTTTTTTTATTCTATTTTCGGCGTCTTTTTTCTGCATAATAATC
The DNA here is from genome assembly GCA_964609855.1 of uncultured Bdellovibrionales bacterium. Lineage (GTDB taxonomy): Bacteria > Patescibacteriota > Minisyncoccia > Moranbacterales > GWC2-37-73 > GWC2-37-8. The sequence goes on along the minus strand of CAZSTB010000015.1, from coordinate 21,529 downwards.
TTACTGTTTGCTACTTGATGATACAATTATAACACAGAATATCCACAAAAAAAGAAAAAAACCATCTCAAGAGATAGAATTTTATCGTTCCTCATTTATCTGCAACATTAAAACATGCTATTGCCTGAGTGAAATCGTAGTTTGCAAAATTGCCTCGTTTCCAGCAGCTTCTCCAGCAGCTGCAATATTAAAAGAGACAAATACCTTACCCTTAACAGCTCCCGCGGACGGAATAGAAATAATCTTCGCACTCGCAATATTAGCTGAAGTAAGATCAGTAAGTGCAACCGAGCTTAGATCGCAAACATCGCCAACAGCTGCTGTAGAACCTGTAAGAATTTTCTTAGTTGCGCCATCATAAGCATAACGAACACATACGTTTCGAGAATGATCAAGCACATCCAGGTTGGGAGTGAAGCTGGGATCCTTAATAGTACTGGTGCGCAGAGTTTTTGCTATCGTGTTTACTATAAACTGAGCATCTTCAAAATTCTTTTGAGTCTTTTTGGTACTGGCATAATTTTTCAAAAAATTAGCAAAAACTCCCGTCAACATGACGATTGCAAAAGAAAAAATAGCGACAGCGATAAGCGTCTCAACCAATGAAAATCCTTTCGCTTTCGCTGAAGAATTTAACGAGATATTTTTATTTTTTTTAAGCATAAAAAATTAATTAATAAGATCAGGAATGACAGAAACAACCGATACGCATTTGTTCAAAACGGTGCAATTTGCCGGCAATACTGCGCCGCCCCAAATTACATAACTTGTAACCATTGTTTGACGTGTTGAGGGAACCGCATTTTTGTCTCCCGAAATGGCAATAGTCAGAAATCGATGAAATTTCGTGGCATTCCCACCGCTATGCGTATAAAAACCTGTCGCATTATCCAAATATAGAAGTTTACTATTCGATGTCACATTATCAATATCCGCCATATTGATATCTATCCTAAAGTCTGGATAAGTTCCAACCGTGTTCATAGCATCCAAAATAGGCTTCTTATTGTCCTTTAAATTTCTAATAAGTTCAATTCCCTCCTGAGCTAAGGCCGAAGCAATTATTTGATTCTTGGAGTTTTGAGCATTCCTAATATTTCCAACCATCATGAAAGAAACGGAAGATATTCCAACTGATAAAATCATCAAGGAAAGCAATACTTCAATGAAAGAAAATCCTTTTTTTAGCCGTTCACCTTGACAAGCCGTCAGTAAGGCAGTACGCATGAAAACCGTAGGCTGAAGCCATTGTCTCAAGATACGATATTTTTGATTTTTAATGTTTTTTAGCATTTTTTTAATTTCAATTGCAAATTGCCCCCTTAATGGTTTTAATATTCCCATTAGACGAAACACAAATCACATACTCCAAGGAGGTATTTTTTCGTGATCTTATTAAAATAGCATTTTGACCGCTGTTTTCCCCTCTTGGGGAGTTAAATATAATATCAGCAGCTGCGACCACATTAACTTTTGACAAATTAACAACGAAAGAATTTAAAATTGATCCTCCGTTTATATAAGAAACGGTGTATGAAGTATTTTCAGCATGAAACTTAAAGACACCTACTGGCACGTTTGAAAACTGCTTTCCATTTAAGGATTCGTTTTGAAGCGTGCGAAGCTGAGCAACTATCTGCTGGGCGGCAGCCTCAACTTCCTTGCCAGAACTATCCGTATTTTTGGTCGAAATTACAACAACAAGCATGATGGACATTAGCGCCATAACGATCAAAATCTCCATAAGCGAAAAAGCTTTTTTTGTTTTTATTTGCATAAACTTTCAGCTTTCAATTCTAAGTTAATTCAACAACTATGTGCACATTTTTCAGTAAGCCAAGAAATACTGCAGCGCTGGAAATATTTCTGGTAAAATTACAACCAGATAGACGCCAGTGATCAAAAAGGGTGCGAAAGGAACCTGACTTTTCATCGTCTTTTTCTGGAAAATAATAAGGAAAACACTGATTAACGCGCCGATTGTAAATGACAAAGTGAGTGCGGTTAAAATGTTTGGCCAACCCACAATCAAGCCAGCTAAAATTCCCAAATACACGTCGCCATAACCCATCCAGGTTTCTTTTGAATAGGCTGCCAGTGCAAAGAAGAAACCGGAAGCTATCATCGCGCCCAAAATTCCAGAAGTAGTTCGAAGGTCTAAGATCGAAGCTGCGGAAGAAAAAGTCTGCCAATCGGAAAAGATAAAGTATATCAAGCTCATCGCTACTCCGATCCAAATAATCAGCATCGGTATCTCCATATACTTGAAATCATAAACGAAAATTATCATCAGCAATGAAAAAACTGCCAAATAATAGGCGGTAAGCAGCCAACTTGAAAAATCAGAGACATTAAAAAAGTAATTGCCGACTACCCCAAAAATAATGCCGGTAGTAAATTCAACCAGAGGATACTGCCAAGAAATTTTCTCGCCGCAATCCCTGCATTTGGCAGACAAAATCAAGAAGCTCAAAAGCGGAATATTATCAAACCAGCGCACGGTGCGCTTACAGTGCGGACAATGTGATCTCTCCATCAAGGACTCAACGGCATTGAGACGATAAACTACCGCATTGAGAAAGCTACCGATAATTAATCCGAAAAGCAGGAAGATGATAAACATAGGGGTTTTTTAACAATTCTTGAATGAATTACAAATGAAAAGCAACTAAATTTTTTAAAAAAACATAATCAAGATTAATTGCACTGAGCAGTATATGAAACGCCAGATTCAGTGACGGTTGCCACGCAGCCAGCAATGTTCACATTCACAGGAACCGCGTTAATGGTGAAATTTCCATTGGAACTGCAAACAGTCGTAAAAGCCGCATCCCAATTAGTAACTTTCGTATCACTAGGTACAGTAACCGCCGCAGCTAAACCTGTGGTTGTACACTGATTAGCTAGCGCCGCATAATTACCCTTTGTTTCTTTCCTGAAAGCTGATTTTTGAGCTTTGATATTTGCTCCAGAAGTACTGACTACAATTACTCCAGCCAAAAGACCGATAATTGCAACAACAATCAATAATTCAATAAGTGTGAATCCTTTTTTATTGGAAATCCTAACCATAAAAGCAACTGGATTTAAAAATTATTTCTTCTTTATATAAAAACATGGGAATGGCCCAAAACTGGGCCATTCTGCATGCGTTCACAAATTACATTCAAAATGTGAAATTATAAGCAAGTGCCAGAGAACACTGCGCCGTCAGCCGTAATATAGGTGGTACCGTTAGCACATTTAGTTGCTACATCAGTTTTAACTGCATTTGTGTAAACCTTAAAGGTTCCAGCTCCTGAAGTTCCACAATCTTGATCCCCTGCAGCAATAGTTCCAACAGTATGATTCACAGTTGCCGGGAAAGACGTTCCAATAACAATAGCTCCACTGTCGCAAGCCATCACTAAACCAGCAGTTGCACCAGCAACTTCAGATTTGAAAGCTGCAACATTAGCTTTAGTTCTTGCGGAGCTTGTGCTCACCAAGATAACTCCAGCCAAAATACCAATGATTGCAATAACAATCAAAAGTTCGATCAACGTAAATCCTTGTTTCATATTTTTTTTCATAGTTCGCACCTCCTTTCTTTTTTAGTAGAAAGTACAAAGAAACAGGTACCTATCTTTTTCCTTCGTCTCGCTACCTATTTCTTACCTCCTTCTACCGCTTATTTATTTAAACTATCCAAATATCTTAATATGCTAATTTTCAATTACTAATGCATTCATTGGTTGCAAAATCGCAAGTAATCACCTGTGTCGGATCGCTAGTAAGCTTTACGGTAAATTTGTAACTAAACACAGCAATTGTTCCTGTTGGAGCGCCAGCATAGTTCCAGCCAGTATTGCCAAGGTCTGGCCATTTTGCACTGTGCCCATTCGCATTTTTATCAACCTCATTGCCGCAATCTTCACTATCTTTACAACAAATGAAATTCCCACTGACAGGAGCTGAGCTCGTCGCTTTGCCTGCATCCTCTTTGCACATGGAAAGCTCTGGAAAAACACTTGAGGCAGAAGCAATGACTGAGGATTTTTGCGAACTGACAATGGAATTCCGATTACTGACGAAAACTATGCTCGAAAGTATCCCCATAATTGCAATCACCAACAAAAGTTCTATCAAGGTAAAACCTTTTTTTATTTTTCCTTTCTCCATAACTTAATTATAGCATAAATTATCAGAATCGAAAATAAAAGGTATTAATCTTTTAGATGAGTCGGCATTGTTTTAATTACTAGTAAAAAATATTTTATTCGCTAACCCCTTACATCATCGAAGACATGTTATAAATCGGCATCAAAACTGCGAAAACTAAAATCGCCACTCCTAAGCCTAAACCAGTAATCAATATCGGTTCAAGCATGGTTGAGAGATTACGAGTAACGCGATCAGTTTCTTGTCCATAAAATGTAGAAACATTTTTAAGCACTTCACTGATTTTCCCAGCATCTTCTCCGATTTTTATCATCTGTGAAACTATTGGTGGAAACATCGTAGAACGCGCAAAAACACTACTCATCGTTCCTCCGGTTTTTACTTCATCTGCTGCTCTCAAAATTACCGCTTCATACGCCGTACTGTTAACAACTTCACTAACGATTACCAGCGCTCTCACTATCGGAATACCACCATTAAGAAGCACTGAAAGATTTTCCGAAAATCGTGCAAGATAAACGTATTGAAAAAGATTTCCGATAACCGGTATCTTCATCTTAATTAGATCCCATTCTTTTTTTCCGTCTTCTGTACGAAGGTAATAGAAAAAACCTCCAAGGGCAGCCAAGATTCCGATTCCTACAGCCCACCAATACACTTTCATAAAACCACCGATAGCCATGAACATGGTCGTATACCATGGAACATCCACTTGCAGATCCGTAAAGATTGCCGTAAGTTTTGGCAACACAACCGTAAAAACAACGAAGCCGATAATAAGCGCGGCGGAAAGTACGAAAACCGGGTAAAATAAAGCGCCCCTGATTTTAGAATTAAGATCGTAATTTTTTTCAGTGTTTTCAGCCAGAAACATAATACTACGTTGCATGTTTCCTGAAAGTTCCCCAGCTTTAACCATACTCACGGTCAATGTTTCAAAAATTTCCGGATGCTTTGACATAGCTTCCGACAACGGAACTCCATCTTCAATATCACTGACCATCTCGCCGATCACTGTTTTCAAATATAAATTATCAGTCTGATCTCCAACAGCTCGCAGTGCATAAATAATCGAAACTTTCGCTTCAATCAACGTTGCAAGTTGACGAAAAAAAACTGAAAGCTCTCGCAAACTTGCGCCATCCCAAAGATGCTGCAAATCCTTAACAAGAGCGGAAACTTCTTTTTCTTGTTCAACAACTAGCGGCACGAGTCCCCTTTCTTGCAATATAGCAACCGCAGCTTCGCTGCCTGTCGCTTCAATTCGACCTTCTCGCAATTCCCCAGAAGCACTTTTTGCTTGAAATGAAAATTTCATATTTAATCGGTAAGTTAGGAATATTAATTAATATTATTTTTTTAATAACAGCGATTCAGGATTGTCAGCACTACCGCTTCAGTGTAAGTTTTTTATTATTTTTTTGCTATCAGCATCTGCAGATATTCCTGATTTTTCGAATAAACAAAAGCGTCATCCAAAGTAACCAAGCCGCGCTGAATCAGATCCGCCAAAGATTTGTCCAAGGAAACCATACCATCGCGCATTCCCGTTTCAATGACAGAATCAATCTGATAAGTTTTGTTTTCACGGATCAAATTTTCAACCGCATGGTTATTCATCATGATCTCCATCGCCGGAATTCTTCCTCCACCAACCCGCGGCACTAGTCGCTGCGAAACCACGCCCAACAAAACACTTGCGAGCTGCGAACGAACTTGGTTTTGCTGATGCGCAGGAAAGACATCGATGATTCGATCTATCGTTTGTGATGTGTCGTTAGTATGCAGTGTGGCAAGAATAAGATGTCCGGTTTCCGCGGCTGTCATAGCTGTACTGATAGTCTCCAAATCTCTAAGCTCACCAATGAGCACAACATTGGCATCCTCGCGAAAAACACTCCTGAGACCTTCGGAAAAAGATTTCGTATCCCTTCCAATTTCGCGCTGATTGATTATGCAACGATCCTGTTCATAAATATATTCGATCGGATCTTCAATCGTAATGATGTGCTTATCCTCATTATGATTGATAAAATCAATCATTGCGGAAAGCGTGGTTGATTTTCCATGACCAACTGGTCCAGTGACCAACAATAAGCCCTGGGTCTGCCTTGTGAATTCATAAAGCACTGGTGGAATATTGAGTTCCTCCAATGTTCGCACGCGACCAGAAACCATTCTCATCGCAACACTTATATTACTTTGTTGTAAAAAGATATTGGTTCTGAAGCGAGCCTTATCTTCAAAATTATATGAAAAATCTATCTGACCCTCATCCATGAGTCGCTTTTTATTTTCTTCACTCAAAAGAGCGTCACTGAGACCTTGAGTGTCCTCAGCAGATAAAATATTCTCCTGGGTCAACGGATAAAGTTTTCCATCAAGTCTGATAGTTGGGTAACGTCCCACGACAAGATGCAGATCGGAAGCACCCTGCTGAGCGACCAGTCGGAGTAGACTTTTTATTCTTTGTTCACCATGTTGAGTTGGCATGAAAATTGTTCCCTGATACTCTCAACGCATAACTTAGCAACTCATTGCTGCACGTTTTACGTTGTCAGTTTTTGGTTTTTATTTTATCTATTTTTATCTTTTATTTTTCATAGATTTCTATATTGCAAGTTTAACAAAAAATTATGCATTTAACAATGTATAAACTTTACTCACAACTTCCGAAGGTGTGAAATGAGATTTTATCAAATAATCATTTACACCAAGCTCGGATGCACCCTCTATTTTTTCTTTTTCCGAGATATTAGTGAGCATAATGATAGGAATTTTTTTCCAGAGTTCATTAGCCTTGACGTCCTTAAGCACCGCAATTCCATCCATTAAGGGCATGATTATATCCAACAAAATGATGTCGGGAATTTGTTCGTTTAACTTTTTCAAAGCTTCAATACCATTTTCTGCGGTTGTCACAGCAAAACCTTCTTGAGAAAATTTAACTTGATAAATGTCACGAATAAACACATCGTCTTCGACAATTAAAATCTTTTTTTGTTCTTCCATAACGGCTTTTCCAATTCGCATTTAAATTTCCGAGATATATGAATCAAGTACTCTGCTATTGGTATTTTAAAAAATTAATTCCTTAAGCCTCATCGACTTCCCCACCAACACTTTGACTTCCCTCCGTAACACGTTCTACTTCAGCTAAAGTTGTAAATCCTCTCATCACCTTTAATAAACCGTCTTGCTTTATTGTTATCATGCCGTTTTCATCTGCATACTTTTGCACTGCCGTTTCCGTACCATTGTGCTCTGAAATTATCTCTTTCATATCGCGATCAATCTCCAAAGCTTCGAAAATAGCAATTCGTCCCTTATAGCCGGAATTACTGCAATTATCGCACCCTTTACCTTCGTAGACATGAATACCGTCAGCTAAATTTATGCCGTATTTTTTAAGTTCATCTGTAGGAATTTTTTCCACTTGTTTTTCAATCGAGTCAATAATTGTTTTTGCAATTTTTACCTCCTGTTTACATTCGCTGCAAATCCTGCGCACCAGACGTTGCGCGCCAACAACTCTAAGTGAAGATGATAATAAAAATGGTTCGATGCCCATATCCACCAAGCGAGGAATTGCACCCACTGAACTATTAGTATGCAAAGTTGATACTACTAAATGTCCTGTCAAAGCAGCATGAATTGTAAGTTCCGCTGTTTCACTATCTCGAATTTCACCAACCATGATAACATTCGGATCTTGACGCAAGATCGAACGCAATCCACTAGCAAAAGTGTATCCTATTTCGGTGTTTATCTGACTTTGATTGATTCCTGAAATAGAATATTCAACGGGATCTTCAAGAGTAATAATATTCCTTTCCTCTTTATTTAAAATATCAAGACAGGCATAAAGTGTAGTGGATTTTCCACTTCCAGTCGGACCAGTCATGAGAATGATTCCAAAAGGTTCATGTATGTTTCGCACCAAAATCTCACAACCTTTCCCCATTAATCCCATGCTCTCCAAATCAATAATCTTATTTCCAGTATCCAAAAGTCGGAGCACGACTTTCTCTCCGTCAACAACAGGCAAGGTTGAAACACGAAAATCCACAGAATGACCGTCTTCAGTCACCTTAAATCTTCCATCCTGTGGCTTACGCTTTTCATCTATTTTTAAATTTGAAAGAATCTTTATTCTAGAAACAACTGCCCTACCAACACCTTTAGGAATTGAGAGTGAAGCATACAAAACACCGTCAACACGAAATCTAACCCGGTATTCCTTTCCAAGCGGCTCAATATGAATATCACTTGCTTTGCCGTCTACTGCGTGACGAATAATCACACTTAAAAGTTTGGTCACAGGAGCGGACTGCATCGAAGACTCCGGGCTCTGCTCATCCTCGGATTCCCCTGATAGGCTTTCCTCCTGATTATCTTCATTCTGCAATGATTCCATTGCCTCCTCGATTGCCTTTTCTGCGCCACCCGAATATTGGTCGAGCATCTTTGCGAACATATCTTCAGAAATAAGATATAATTCAATTTCAAATCTGCCTTTTTCTGATATGAAACGCAGGACATTTAATGCGTTGATATCACCGGGATCCAACATTCCAACTTTCATCATGTGTCCCACTTTTTCAAAACAAATGATTTTATTTTGAGCGGCAATATCTTGAGGAATAGTCTTTAAAATATCCTCATCAATTTTGGGAACATCATCTAAATATGGGATGCCTAATTTATTTGCCGCTTCAGCGAGAGCCCTGAGCTCAACCTTAATAGGAGCAATTTTTGTTGCCTGTTTCTCATCTTGCTTATCATCAACTTCAATTTCCACATCTTGATTCATGCACTTTTGTCTTATATCTTAATAGTCATAAATGCGTTAAGGTAAATAGTAACCAAACAAGTCCGTAGTCAAGTTTGGCCATTGCCACCATTAAGAAGCAACTAGTGAGCCAATTACCTTTTTTGTTAATCAATTGCAGTATTTAGATACTGCCAAAAAAGTAAGATACGCGATGCAGCTTGTTTCTAAATTTAAATCTTACTGGAGAAAAGGATTAGCTTTCCCCTTGCTTCCCTCATTGTCGATACCCCCAGAAGCTGATCGCGTTGAGATATATGACTTTAGAGCCTCCATCGTCTCGATGTCCAACTCTGGTTTAAATTTAGACACCCGCTGATTACTTAAAGAGAAAAATTTCATATAACCAAACTCCAAAATTACCTCCATTGAAACACTCCCGTCATCAATAGGAGTTGCTACATCCACTGCAGCATCTGCCACTTTCCTGGGTCCAGCAATTGTCAAAGATTTAATTTCATTATAGAGAGAAACATGCTGCACCTGGTCAAGGAAAAGCTTAGCTTTTTGATAATCGCCACTGATTGAAATCTTTGCTTCCAAAAATCGCATACCATTTTCATCCTTTAGCGTACTCTTGTTCTCAGATTCAATAGAGGAAAGCTCTCCCGTTTTAATGGCGTTGATATTTGAGGCTATCGCAGAAGCAACATTGGCATTTTTTTCACCCACTGAGGCATGCTGCATAGAATCCGACAAAGAAATATCAACAAGAGAGACGCCAGCATCAGTTGCTAGATAATTAATATTTGAAATAATTTGCTCTTCCGTTTTACCTACCGGTAGATATCTCTTCACTAAAGCCTGTCCCGAATTATCACTGGCAATTCGCTGACCGACTGATTCAATATCTCTTTGCTTTTCCTTGATTTGTTCCAGAATTTTTTCATTTGCCATTTTTTCCTCATTTATACTCCGCACGTGAGAAATTTCCGGCCAAATATAGCCGATAAATATTGAAACCGAGATAATGAGCATTATCGGGAAAAAAAGAAATTTTAAGCGCATTTTTTTTTCATCCAAGTTTTTGCCATTAGAACAAAGATTGGATGCAGTTAGTTATTAATAAAATCTACCCAAGCTACTTAATTGACATTTCTATTTCCGTATTTATAGCCAATTTACCTCGCGAAATCCTCTTAAGTTCAACATTAGTAAAGTAAGTCGATTTTTTAAAATTCTGTATCTGACGTGCAGCATCATTGAAATTATTCGTATCAATCGTTACCGTGATTTTTCCATCTTTAAGAATATATTCCGAAACCGTAACATTCGAACTCAATTCAGCCCCAAGATGATCAAGCACGTCCGTCATTTGAACAAGCGATACCTTACCATTTTTAATATTAAGATTATTTTTAATCTGCTCAAGACGAGATTGTAAATCTACAATTTGTTCCAAATCACCAAACCCTGTTAAGCCCTCACTTTCAATTTTAATCGTCTCAGCCAAAGCTGAACTATTTTTAGTGATCACTGAAGCTGCAATCTTGAGACCTCCCAAGGCTAAAAGCGTAACGATAAGCATACTAAGAGAAAAGAGGAAGCCACCATTTGCTGCACGCGATGAAATTCCTTTTTTTTCTTCTTGGCTTTGATATAGATTTATTGTGGTCATTTTTTTATTTTATTACTTATATGAAGAATCGATATTATTCAACACTGCGGCGCAGACGACTGACTATTTTCGTTTATACTCTTCGACTCCACGTTGCGCCAATCCCAAAGCTACGGTAAAGGATGAGCCGAGTTCCTTAATAAGCGGGGCAACGTTTGGCTGCATAGATATATTTTTCCAAGGATCACCCAGCACTATTTTCTCTCCTAGTGAGCGTTTAAAATATTCCTCGAGACCTCGCATAGTTGACGTTCCACCAGAAAGGATGACTGCTTCGATTTTTGCTTCCCTATTATTTAACTTATAGGTATTTAGAATTCTTTTAGATTCACCGGAAATCAATTCCAACACGGGAATTACAAGCGAGGATTCCTTACTGTTCAAGAGGTCTTTTTCCCCTTTCTTGAAAACTTCAGCGCGAGCCCGTGAAATACTCATGCTATCACTGATTGCTGAGGTTATTTCATTCCCCCCTGCATCTATATTGCGATTTGCTCTGACAATATTCTTTTCAATTAGAATTAAATTTGTTGCTCTTGATCCAATATCAACAATTAGATAGACCCCACTATCATCTCCCACTAACGCTCTGGCGATAGAAAAAGTTTCGAGCTCAATAGCGCTCACTTCAAGATTAGTGCCGGAAACTAGCCTATCATACCTCTCAATATCACGCTTAGGAGCAGCAACCAGCAGGACTTTATTTTTCTTACAATCAATTTTGCCCAATCTTTTTTCTTCCACACTGCAAGCATCAATTCGTTCTACAACTTCCCAACTCATCGCAATTTCATCAAGTGAACTAGGAATATATTTATGTGCTTCAAATTGAATAGCCTTAGCTAATTCCTCTTGAGCCATCTCTGGAAGTTCAATGAGTGTAATCAGACCGCTAAAACCTGGAACGGAAACATAGGCAGCTCCACCCTTTAAATTCATACTCGCAATCAGACCCTTAAGAGCCTCATTTAATTTCTGCTCAAAAGAAGAATTCTTAACTCGCGCGTCATCACCCTGAGCGGCCCAATTCAAATCTACCACACCATAATTTTCCAAGTGTGAAGATTGGTCCTTGTAAGAAAGCTCCACCACTTTTATCGAGGAGGTTCCAAAGTCAATACCAATAAAATGGTTTTTTTTACCTTTTAAAAATTCTAACATTTTATTATTTATTTTACTTTTATTTTGAAGAATCTAATACAAAATTATAATAACATATTTAAGCGATGCAAACAACTTTTTTTCAATTTATCCACAGCTGCATTAAAATTCTGTTTTTTTACTCAGAAAAACTTTTATTTTAAATCGAAATAGGTATAAAATACAATCGAGATACCAGCAGCAAAATAAAAAGTAATTACTCTACAGAAAGCCATGAGACACATCCCGTGTTATTTTGGACTTACTGCATTTTCCTGGAGATATTTCCACTGATCGCAGGGGGTGACAAGGAATATGTATTTGTCATCCTCAGTCAATTCTTGTCATCCTCGCGGACGCGGGGATCCAGATCCTAAAAGATTCCACCTCAATGAGAACAGCAACCAACCTGCAGGAAGCTAAACATCGAAGGGATTAAAAAATATCCATGAAAAAGCAATCGAGGGAGAAAAAACTTAAAACCTTACTTGAATTCATTTTGAATATACTTTTTCCTATTCATTGCATATCTTGCAAAAAAGAAGGCTTCTGGATTTGTGACTGCTGCCAAACCACTATTAAATTTAAAAACGAACATTATTGCGGTGTCTGCGAAAAAGTACTCACACCTGACGGACGAACCTGCCTTAAGTGCCTAAGAAAAAATCCGCTCGATGGATTGTTAGTTGCCACTTCTTACAGAGAAGCGTTAATTTCAAATTCCATACATCTTTACAAATATCGTTTCATTAAGGATCTTTCCGAGCCGTTAGGAAAAATACTGACAAGCTCCTTTGGCAAAACTGACCTGCCTATTCCCGATCTAGTCATTCCGATTCCTCTCCACCCCAGAAGACTCAGATGGCGCGGATTTAATCAATCAGCGTTATTAGCCGAATACTTTTGTAAAAATTTATTGCCCCAAAGCCGATTGATCTTAAATGAAGCCGTACTCATCCGAAACCGCTATACGCAGCCACAGATGCAAATATTAAATTACAAAAATCGTAAATCAAACACTTTGGGAGCTTTCTCCATTATTAATCAAAGTAAGGTAGCAAATAAAATCATTTTGTTAGTTGACGATGTGGCAACAACCGGCAGTACGATTTTTGAGTGTGCAACAGTGCTAAAAGCAGCGGGCGCGAAAGAAGTTTATGCGATAGTTGTTGCCAGGCAAGGATTTAAATAAAGCGAGAGGTGGAATCAAGATTTAGGAATTAGGATTTAGGAATTAGGAATTAGGATTTAGAAATTAGACGCAAAACAAGATTACCCCCCCCTGTATTGACGAACAGACCGATTTATATTACTATTACAATCTTGTTGCTTGTATAAATATACCAAGGAGGATACATGTCTGAAGCTAAAAATTTGGAAAGCGTAAATGAAGAAAAGATTGTGGCAGATGTAAGAAATGCCATTCTCACCAACCGTGACCAAATAGGTGCAGCGCGCAAAGTTCTGTCTTCGTATGGAATCAAGGAGACTAATTACAGCGTTTACATCACAGAGGCTTCACACGGGATTGAGATGTAAATTATCAACTGATAAATTCAAGAAATGACCCAAGGGAAAAATTCCTAAGGGTCATTTTGCTTTATCTAGAGGAAAATATGCCCACCCCTGGACAAAATGCTTAAAAGGTGCTATAATTATATATTACAGTACTTTGACATCATTAATGGGGGTGGGAATATGATTACCGAAAATGTTGATGCTTTAACAAAATCACTATCATTGTCATTTCACATTTCCAGCAAGTTAGCAGCAACTCTCGTTAAGTTTTTCGATATCGAATGCGAGAAAACTAAAAAGTATCATTTCATGACAATAGCAGCTAAGGTCGCTAGGAGAATAATTGCAGATTTCCCAAAAGAAAATGACTTCACTGTACACATTAAATTCCTGTCCACATTCGTCAAAGAAAGAAAGCTTCTTTTACGAAAACAGAAGAAAGCAAGAAAGAAAGCAGAGAAAGCCGCAGAGCAACCAATACAGCAAATACTGCCCTGCATTGGAAAATGTCGAACTAAGGCCAGAATTCTTTCAGGCTTTGGCGACCATGACAATGATGCTTAAAAAACAAAGACCCCAGCAACGCGGGGTCTTTTTTCTTTTCCAAATTTTAACCAAAAATAATCTCCGCTTTCTTTAACTCCGCATAGCGTTCAGGCATTTTTCTTTTCAAAAACTCAACTAATTTTCCATTTACGTGCAGAATTCCCAAATCGTAACTTCTTGCAAAAGCAAAAATTTTCTCAGCTGCCTTTTCCATGTCAGCTTTCTCCTTAACCAATAATTCTATTTCCGCAACTTGATATTGCCAGTCGCCAAAATCAGCCAAATCTAAATCAATAACAAATCCAGCTTTCGCATATTTCCTACGCGTAGTTTTAAATTTGCAAAATGGCCGATGTCCGAATGATTCCAAATCTTCTTCAAAACTTTTCACAACTGGAATTGCAAAGATTTCCCGAATAGCCAATTCCCCATCAACTTCATGATATTTGTTAATCATTTCTTCGCGTTTTTCACGCATCGGAATTTTAAGATTAAAATCCTCATCGCGCTTTCTGAGCCACATATCGCTTAAGCCTAAAGAAAATTTTTCGTTGTCGAAATAGGTATCAAAAAAAATTTGCTCGCTTAAAAAATCTGCTCCTTGCAAAAGCTTTTTCTTTTGCTGTTCCGTCAAAATAAATTTTTTTTCCACTTCAAACATAAATTAATCTGAAATTATATTTCAACAATTCAAGCATTTAATATGTGTCGCCTCTCTCGAGCCTCCAACATTGATGTAAAATATAACTTTTTATATCAAGTCCTATAGCGCAGCACACTTTAAATATTAACACCTTTAATGAAGCAATACTATGCGGGGATATTAAAAAAATATCAATTAAAATGCCTTCAAAATTATGACTGACTTCTGCTTTGACGTCTACTTTTTTCAGGAATACCGACAACGAGAAGCGCATGGTGATTATGTGTTTGATTGTTTCATCGGCAAACCTTTCGTTTCTAACGATTTTCGTGAAAATCGTGCAACATTTTGTCACAGACGAAACATAAAAAAACATCCGGTCTCCGAAATCCTACAGCGACAGAATTCCGAAGGTTTTTTTATTGCAAATTTTTATGCCCGAATCATCGTCAAAATCATTTTGAATTTTCCGACTGCCTTAAATGAATGCGGCTGACCAGAGGGCATAATCACTAACTCTCCAGCTTTGGCGCGCAGGGTTTTTCCGGAAATTGTAATGTCTGTTTCCCCATCAATGATCTGTACAATCGCGTCATAAGGTGCAGTATGTTCACTTAACCCTTGCCCATCATCAAAAGCAAAGATGGTCACAGTTCCGACCGGCTTTTCTGCAATGGTGCGAGAAACGACAGACCCCTCTTGATAATTAATAAGCTCAGCAATATTTAAGACTTGTCCTGCTAATTTATTTTCCATAATATTTAATCTTATTTTAATGATATAAATTAATAATATAATCAAACTGCAAATCACTGAAACTTACCTGAGATGTGACATACATTTCTTTATTACGCAAATCTCCACATCAATCTTGCTTCCATAAAACAATCGAGCTAAATTCTGCACACTGGGAGAATTTTTGGTTGTCAAAAAAAGACAGCCGCCCCGACGATCAATAGAATTAGCTCTTTCGTTATGCTTTTCAAGATAAATTTTTAACTTTGCAGCAACAATTTTCCCCTGCGAAATAATTTTAACCCCAGCGGGAATAAATTCACGAAAAATATTCTCGATGATGGCGTAATGCGTGCAACCCAAAATCACTGCTTCGATATTTTCATTTTTCGCGAATAGCTCTTCGACATATTTCTTGACAGTTATCTTAAGTTCGCCACATTCACCAGATTCAATCATGGGAACAAGTAATGGACACGCCTGCTGAATAATATTTATTCCAGGATTCATCTTTTTACCCTCAATCAAATATGCGCCCGATAAAACAGTCGCCTCGGTTGCGAAAACTCCAACACATTCAAAGTCCAGTATTTCTTCTACGGTAGGAATAATAATTCCAAGCACACACCCATCAGGATAATACTTAGGCAGAAACTCTTGTTGGATTTTCCTGAGCGCAACAGCAGAAGACGTATTACATGCCAGAACCACCAGGCTTGCACCTCGCCTGAAAAGTTCAGACACGCCCTCGCGCGTATATTCAAAAATGATGTCATCAGATAGAGACCCATACGGAGCCCGCACATTATCTCCCAAATAAATATAGGAAAACTCGGGAAGTTCCCTTGCAACCTCTTTTAAAATTGTCAGTCCCCCAAAACCTGAATCAAAAAATCCAATCATAATCTCATTAAAATGTTTCCTAAAAATTAAATTTGAAAGGAGAAGTTTAGAACTTTTAGTATAGCACCAAATCTTTAAATTAAAAAAAGAACCAATTGAAAAACGCCGTTAGAATTAATGCACTTCAGGGTTGAATTCGCCATCCCAGGCATTGACAAAACAATAGTAGTGTGTTAGTATTAATTATCGTGGCACTGGGCTACGAATTACAATTCAAGGAGGACAGAAGCATGAAGTTTCGCGAAAAGAAACAAATCATGGAACGCTTCAAGAGAGATTTGCCGGCCGCAATCAAGGCTCACGGGATAATCAGCCCGATTGAGATCCTCGCGCACGGCTGCGGAATCGTAAGTGTCATGGATATGCAAGGAAATATGAAGATATTCTTCTCGCATGCCCTCTGGCACTGCAACGAAAGAGAATTCTCAGTGCCGGTTTTCTGCAGACATGCGAAAATCGGAACAGCGCCCTACTACATCGGAGGCGAACTCAGCCTGAAAGATTTTCTCAAGAGAACCTTCAGTTCCAAAGGCGAAGCCAGCTGGCAAGACAGCCACACGCGCGTTGCCATGCCCGAGGAAATCCTGATAAACATGAGCAGCACAACTCCCTTGAAGCAAAATTTTGCAGCAAGGGCCTGAAAAAGAAACAGGAGCAAAAGGGGCAAGCAATAAAATGCTAGCCCCTTCTTTTTATCCTAAACCGACTTTACCATCTCGCCCCCTTGAAGCGATCATAATCTTCTTCCTCTTCAATTGGCGGAGCAACAATGAATTTTATAAAAGTAACTTTGCTTCCCGTGCGCAGTTCCGTGTCGCCGTATTCTTCCAAAAGTTCTCTGACTTTGGCTTTTTCATAACGCTTTCCTGCTGATTCAACAATGAAATCATCGGCATAATCAATTGCCTCTTTCATGCCATAACTTCCTCCGACATTTAAATTTAATTCTCTAACCTCACCACTGAAAGCTTCGATGGTTATCTTAATTCTTTCATCATCAAAATATGCTGTAATCTTTCCATCGCTCTTCCCGTCGCTCAAAGAATTTTTTGCCATCTCCACTAAATAATTTCCGATAGCATAAAGTTTTCCCGGAGAAGTCCTTGATTGCGCTTCTTTAGAAATTTCTTTCCACCAAACACTTACAGTTTCCGGAATACTTCCTGCTTTACCTGCTTCAATTTCCACACTGCGCACAAATTCCGTTTCCATGTTATTGTTTGAAAATTATTAACTTCTGGGAATATTACTACACCGCTTCATAGGTCAACTCTTCGCCTCCAAAGGAATTTTTAATCACATCGATTACCTTACCAAAAACTTGAAAATCTTTCTTCATGATTATCGGACGATATTGAGGATCAGCTGACATTGGACGCAATACAATTGCGTTCTGGGTAAAATTTATTTGTTTAATCACCGCCATCCCGTCAATCACGGCCACCACCTTGTCCCTAGCTTTTATATCAGTTGTCATCTCGGTTAAAACTAAATCCCCAGTCTCAATGCCGGCGTCGAACATCGAATCACCCATGGCGCGAAAAACCACAACTTTTTCAGCGCTACGATTTCCCAAAAAACTGCGGTCGAGCGTAACAAATTCATCAAATGATTGCTGCGCAAAAACATTCAAGTTATCACAACCTGCAGCGCTTACAACCGGAAGAGTAATCGTGCTGACAGAAAACTCAATGTCGCCGACAAGCTTAATTCCCCTGCTTGCGTGGCGCATACGAAGTATCAAGTTTTTTTTCTCCAGGCTTTCCAAATACTGCGTAACCGTTCTAAGTGAAGAAACCTTTAAAAACTCCGCAAGCTCGGAAATCGTTGGAGAAACATTGTTTTTCTCAAGATACCCACAAATAAAATCGTAAACCTTTTTTTGCTTTATAGTTAATTTTTCTGTTTTCTTAATCATCAGCGGTGGTTTTTATTTTATATTAATTCCGGCAGAAGTTGAGTGACAAACAAAAAGATTCCAAGGAAACCAAAGTCTCTTAAATGTCTGCAGCAAAAGCATTTCCCAATTATACATTCTTTCAAGTTGTGTAACAATGGCCAAGTTGTGCACACAATGTACACACATTTTTAAAACATAAAAGCTTCATTTAAAGCATTTGTTGCGCTTTATGTTTTTTATTGGCTACACATGTGCATAACTCAAATTACACAACATACACAAGTATTGAAATTTTCTTGTTGGCATGGATGTAAAAAATTATGCGGACTTTTAATGTCTTGTTTTGAAATGAATTGTTTTTTAAAATTCAAAAAATTAGGAGGGGCATCCATGTTAAGGAAAAAAGTTTTAATTGTTGAAAGCAATGAAATAGAGCTGGACATCCTAGCAAAACTTCTAATCGCAAAGAAATTCCATGTCGTTACAGCAATAAGCACCAAAGAAGCATCTAACAAAATCAAGGAATACGAAACAGACAGTGAGAAGAAAATTGACGCCCTTTTGATCGATGTCGCGCCAAATCTGAAAAATGGAAAATCGTTCATCAACAATTTAAAACGCGACTATCCAGAACTGGCGATTGTAGCTTTTTCAGCGGATAAAAAATTCCGCGAACTTTCTTACGCCGCTGGCGCAAACTGTTTCCTACTCAAACCGCTCACCAGTATTGCAGGAGTTGCTTTCACAATCGACCATGCAATACTTGCCAGTAAATTCTTTTCACTTATGCAGAAAACTGTTCTGCCTAATTGCAATGGCAAAAAATTCAACGATGCCAAGCACACTTAAAAGTGTGCTTTTTTTATCAAACAAAAACTGCTTGTTTCTATCTACTTATTTCATTCAAAGTTTGGCAGGTACAAATGCTTGTTGTCGGCGATTATCGAATTTTAAAAGAAGAAAAGCGACGATCAAAATTAAGACATTGAATACAAAAGGATATTGCGGGTTTTTTTCAAATAATATTCCTGCAAGAATCGGTCCGATAATCATGGAAAGTGAAATAATCGAAGCCATAATGCCCATCATTTCTCCTCTTCTTTTTTGACCCGCAGCTCCCACAACCGCACTGGGAATTACCACTCGCAATACCGATTGGGCGACCGTAATTATGAAAAGTCCAAAGGCGAAAAAAGCAAATGTCTTAAAGTCTGCAATGATAAAGCCTGCGGACATCACTAAGAAAAACCAAATTTCCAGTTTAGCTTCGGAAAATTTTTCTAGCCAAAATCTTTTAAGCAAGAACATTTGATTGAAAACTATCAGAATTCCCATGGCCGTGAAAACGTATCCGACAACAGCCGCGGAATAGCCGAAAACATCTTTAATGTACAGCGCCAAAATTGTATGCATGATGCCAAATGCTGTTCCAAAAAGTAGCCATGCGACATAGCGCGGCAATAAAATTTTATCTTTAAGTGCATTCTTTATCGGCAAAAAAGGATTAACTGAAATCTTTTTTTCCAAATTGCGCTCTCGGTGAGTTTCTGGCAAGAAATAATAAGCGCCAATCGTATTTATTGTTGCCAAAATCGCAACAAACCAAAACGGCAAAGTTAGCGAAATAGCGCTCAAGGTCGCACCCAATGCTGGACCCACAATGAAACCCACTCCCCACATTGCACCAATAAGTCCGAGGTTATGACTTCTCTCTTCATCTGATTTTGAAATATCCACCAAGTAACTTTGAGCGATTGGAAAATTTCCAGCAGCCGCGCCATCAATAATCCGACCGAGAAACAAAATCCACAGCGAATGAGCTGACGCAAACACGTACCAACCGATCGCCGTGCTAGCGATACTGAAGATAAGTACAGGACGTCTTCCTATCCTGTCTGAAAGAGCGCCCAAAAAAGGCCCACTGATAAATGAAAACATGGCGAACGCTGCAAAGAGCGTGGTTACAATGAATGGCGATGCCCCAAAGCTTTCGACATAAAATGGCAAAACTGGAATGATTACACCCATCCCAATCACATCAATTAACACCGTCAGGATTATGATAAATTTTTCTTTTTCAATTTTCATTTTATTTTCAAAAATCAGCAGGACGTGCCTGAAAATCTTCATTTTTTTAATATATTTCAAGCCAGTCAGCAGCTTTTTTAGTTTTACTATTCGATTATTATAACACAACATTCGAGTAAACATGCACTTAAATAGAGGTCTTGATTTATGTAAGATTATCTGGTATCATCAACTCTGTATTATGGAGAGGTGGCTGAGAGGCCGAAAGCACCTCACTGCTAACGAGGCAGGGCTTAACCGCCCTCGAGGGTTCGAATCCCTCCTTCTCCGCATAGTACATTGGAAGCGTGGCCGAGTGGTTGAAGGCAACAGTCTTGAAAACTGTCATGGGGAGACCCATCAAGAGTTCGAATCTCTTCGCTTCCTCCAAGGGAAAATATCCAATTTTGTTGGATATTTTTTATTTATCATGAAAAATTTATGACTACGGAAGTCAAAAAAATTCTTTTTTTACTCAAAATATGCTAATGTTAGAAAAGAAATATTTATCACTTTTTTATTATGAGTTTCGACCTTAAAGATACGCCCAATCAATATTTGAAAAATGAATCAGCAAAATTCATTGGAGACCATTCTGTGAGTAACGGAAATTCCACTGAAAATAGAATGTTAGACGAGCCTGAATCTGATGGTAATCTTGGAACCGTTCTACACACCTGGCAAGCTCCGGAATATGAGGTTTATGAGAAATCAGTTCGTTGGTATCTCGTTGCCGGCATCTTTATTGCAATTATCGTGGCTTATGCACTTGCCACCAATGGGCCGATCATGGCAATCACTTTTATTTTAATTGGGATAGTTGGATATCTGCATCTTCAAAAAGACCCCCGCATAATAACTTTTGCAATCACCTCCAAGGGAGTTTTAGCTGATCAGAAGTTCTACCTTTTCGACAATATCTTTTCTTTCTGGATTTTCTATCAGCCACATCATACTAAAACAATCAGCCTACATACAAAAGCTTCGATGCTTCCATATATCCATCTACCACTCGAAGACGAGGACCCTGTTGCTCTTCGTGAGTTACTAATCAAAAACATTCCTGAAATTAAACAGGATGCCAGCTTAATTGATGCCCTTGAGCGCTTTTTGCATATCTAAATATTTTATATATTTAAATACTATAAATGCACCCTTATTCAAAACCTGGATCCCCACTTTTACCACAAGGGCACTTCCATTGGTCGCGTGAGGATGACACAACTCATCTTTGTCATTCCCATGGAAAACGGTCTGCCTGCCCTGTCTACCGATAGGCAGGCGGTAGACATGGAATCCAGGCCCTGTATTTGAAAAACCTGGATCTCCACTTTCGTGAGGATGAAAAACATTATTTCTAAGAAATACAAAAAGCAGGCATTTTATCGCCTGCTTTTTGTATTTGTATTACCTATAAGCTATAAGCCAGAGAAGCTATAAGCTATTTAGCTTTTGTATTTGTATTAC
>CAZSTB010000014.1:0-27722 GCA_964609855.1 uncultured Bdellovibrionales bacterium | reverse complement strand
ACCTCTGGTGTATCGGCTGTTCCGCCAGGAGCACTGCCGAGTAGCTATGTTTGGAAGAGATAACCGCTGAAAGCATCTAAGCGGGAAGCTCATCCCAAGATTAGGTATTATGTGTAGTTTACTACACAAGGAACTCCTAGAAGAAGACTAGGTTGATAGGCTTTAGGTGTAAGTCCTGCAAGGGATTGAGCCAAGAAGTACTAATAGTTTCATTAATCTTTCTTATTTTTATGGTTAGCAGTTAAGAGTTACTTATTGTCAAAAGGCTAAGAAATATTTATATTCCTAAGTTAGTATGATGATATGAGTTAAACTCATATATGATGAAAAGACCAATGGCATTTTTGAGACCAGAATTCTGGTGACTCTTGCGACTGGGTTACACCTCTTCCCATCCCGAACAGAGCAGTTAAGACAGTCAGCGCCGATGGTACCTCCATGAGGGAGAGTAGGTCGTCGCCAGAATCCTGTTCTCAAAAACTTACAAAAAGCAAGCTGCATAAGCTTGTTTTTTTGTGCTTAAAAATGTACACTAGGTATATAAGGAATATTTTTTAAAGTGTTTTTACTTTAAAAATAATTTAAATTTAAATAAAAAAATAAGATAACATTCATGGAAAATCAGGAATTTAAAAAACGTATTTTTGTTTCTGCAGTTTGGATTTCACTTTTTGTGCTGATTGGACTGCTGATACTTTTTATCATTACTCCGCCCGCAACATGCACTGATGGAAAGCAAAACCAAGAGGAAAAAGGTGTTGATTGTGGTGGTTCATGCCAACCATGTAAGGTGGAAATTAAAACTGTAGATTTAGAGGTTGGAGAAACTACTTTCGCTGATGGTGGAAATGGCACTTTTGATGTGATTGCTAAAATTACTAATCCTAACAGTTCAATGGGGGCAAGTAGTTTTAAATATGTATTCATCCTTAAAGACGCAAATGGTTATGAGCTTGCCACAAAAGAAGGAATCGGATACATCCTTCCCGCAGATAGTAAAATGATTGCAGAGCTGGGACTAACAGTTAATGAGGGTGCAGTTCCTGTGTCTGCCACAGTTGAAGTTTCGCAGCCAGCATGGCAGCAGCTTGAGGGAATCGAGAAGCCGGAAATTGGAACTTATAATAAGAAATTTGACAAAGCCTTGGTTGGGGAGGGAAGTATGGTTGAAGGCACCATTAGAAATGAGAGTAGTTATGATCTTGTAACCATCGGCGTCATTGTTGCGCTTCGCGATCAAAATGGAAAAATCATTGCAATCAATAAAACAGAAAAAAGCGCCGTCAGGGTTAGGGAATCTCGCGATTTCCGTTTAGTGTGGCCATATGCTTTGCAAGGCTCTGTGCAAAATATGGATGTTCAAGTTGAATCTAATGTGTATGATCGTCAAAATTTTAGAGTTGTGAATTAAATTTTCAGGAAGTTATTTCAGATGTTTAACAAATTTCTTAAAATTGATTGGGTTTTATTACTTGCAGCTACACTATTGCTGGGTGTGGGATTGGCCGTGCTTTACAGTATTTCCATGGCTAATCCTGATACCGAGGGACTGAGTATTTTTTGGAGACAAGTTATTTTTGTTGCCATGGGAACAGGTGCAATGTTTTTTTTTGCGTTTAGCAATTATCAATCGCTAAAATCTCAAAGCACAGCGGTTTATTTTGCAACACTTCTGGTTTTACTTTTGGTCTTAATTTTTGGACGAAACATCAGAGGAACATCTGGTTGGATTGGCATTGGGTCATTCCATATTCAACCTGTAGAATTAGCAAAACTTTCCTTAATTATTTTTTTGGCGAGTTTTATTTCACAAAAAAAAATGGAACTAGGAGAGACTGGACGCCTGGTAGCATCATTTATTCTTTGTGGTGTGATGATTTTTTTAGTCATAAAACAACCAGATTTTGGAAGTGCGATGGTGCTGACTGGAATTTTACTTGGCATGACCTTAGTTTCAGGTGTCAGTGCGCAAAAACTGGTAATTATTTTTTCTGCTGGCCTGATTATTGCAACTGCGAGTTGGTTCAATATACAGCCATATCAAAAAGATCGCATCTTAAATCTTATAAAACCTGGGAGCACGGATCTCCGCGGTGCAGGATATAATGTTAATCAATCCATGATTGCAGTCGGCAGCGGCGGTCTCGTCGGCAAAGGAATTGGTCATGGCTCCCAGTCGCAACTTAATTTCTTGCCAGAAAAACATACTGATTTTATTTTTGCTTCAATCGCTGAAGAGTTAGGCTTGTTGGGATCGCTTTTCGTTATCGGACTTTATGGCATCATGTTTTACCGTATGCGCTTAATTGCGATGAGCGCTCCTGATAATTTCGGTTTTTTGGTGGCAATCGGCATTATGTTGATGTTTTTTGTGCAAGTCTGGGAAAATATCGGTATGAATATTGGAATTATGCCGGTAACGGGAATTCCTCTGCCGCTACTAAGCTATGGTGGCAGTTCTTTGATTGTTGTTATGGCTAGCATCGGAATTCTAAGCAGTATAAGTTCGCGCAAGGAAACATTAATTTCCAGAGAGGATTATAGTGATAGCTTGAACTAGGAATTAGGAATTAGGAATTAGGTGGTAGGCAGTAGGCAGTAACTGTCGATTTTACCTATTTTGGTTTCTAGTTGTCAATCTTTTGTTTGTGTGTCATTCCCATGCGACCAATGGAAGTGCCCTTGTGGTAAAAGTGGAAATCCAGACCTTGAATTTAGGGGTCTTTTTTTATTATGTCATTCTGAGAAGCGGAACTACAAAATTAGTGACGCAAAGTCGAAGAATCTGAGTCCTTCACTGTCATTCCGGACTTGACTCACCTCGTATTCGATGAAATGTCGTCTCATTGAGTTGAAGCGGGTCCGGAATCCAGGATTTAGCTCAGTTTTTTATTTTTTAATTTAAGAATTGAATTTAGTTTCAATATCTATTACTAATGTATAGTTGAATTAACTTTCTTTCCCCCGAAAGAAAGTTACAAAGAAAGCTTCGCACAAGCTCGTTCGCAGACAAATTCCGCACTCGCTCGCTAAAATTACTATTCCGCTTTGCTCCAAAAGTAATTTCTTAACGCTCGGCTCGCTTGAAGTTTGTATCTACTCACTACGCAATTGTGCGGGAGGAATGCAGAATGTAAATTAAAGTTAAAAATACCTAAAAACATTCATTTAAGCCAAAAAGTCGACCATGGGGTTGACTTTTAATCAATTTGGGTGTATACTTATTTATTGGTAATTGGGCCAATATTGCCTTATTAAAATGGCAAAAAGGAGGAAAAATGAAAAGAGAGGAAATTGTGAAAGCTCTGCGTTGGGTTTTAAAGACGGAACGGTACTTTTTCAGGTTAACTCTGAAAGATGGTCAAGTGTTTGAATGGTGTGATGTGTTTTTTGATCACGATTCGGACATGTACAAAGCTTATGTTTCCAAAACTGGCCAACGAGAAATTTTCAAGGTTGATGATGTAGAAGAAATATTGTATTAATTGATAAGATCAATTCGTAAAAAAACGTCTCAACTGTTCACAACTTAAAGTACATCGCAACTGCCTAGTTATTAACAGGGCAGTTTTTCTTTTATCGATGAGTAAAATCTGGAAAAAATCAGAAAATATTGACATTCTGGCGAATTCCTGCTATTCTAATTTGAGTTAATAATCGCCTCAATAAGCGATATTTAACCTGAAATTTGGAGAGTAGGAAGCTTGGCAGCGCCATTTACTGTTAAGTACCCCGATGATCCGATTTTAAGTGATTACAATTAAATTTAAGATTATTAGTATTATCTTTAAGCCCTAAAAAGCTAAAAAGCTAAGAACTGAAAAGTTATATCATGAGCAAATTGATTACCCTGAAAGCCGACGTTCGCGAATTGGTTGGAAAAAAAGCCAAAAAATTGCGCAGCCAAGATTTAATTCCTGCAGTTATGTATGGAAACAAAATTGAAGCAAAAAATATCTCAGTCGCTTATAATGAATTTAAAAGAGTTTATAGTAAGGCTGGAGAAAGTACCCTAGTTGAATTGGAAGTAGGAAAGGAAAAGGCAAATGTGCTTATTCATGATATTCAATTAGCACCAATGAGCGGGCGCGTTACGCATATCGATTTCTTTCAAGTAAACATGAAAGAAGAAGTGGAAACTGAAATTCCTTTGGAATTTGTTGGAGAATCTGCAGCTGTAAAAGCGCTTGGCGGAATTTTAGTACAAAACATGGATGCTATTCCTGTCAAATGTTTGCCAGCAAATCTTCCAGATAAATTCATTGTTGATCTTACAAAACTTGCAACTTTTGATGACGTGATTTCTGCTGGAAATCTAAAAACTTCCGACAAGGTTGAAATCATGCTTGAAGATGAAGCTGTTATCGCAATGGTAAGTGCACCTCGCTCAGAGGAATCACTTTCAGAGCTAAACAACAAAGTTGAAGAAGATGTAACTAAGGTTGCTGGAGTAGTGAAAGAAGCTGCTACTGGAGAAAAGAAATAGTTTTTACAGTCAAATTAGTTTTAAAAAAGCGGAGATTTTTCTCCGCTTTTTTGTTGCATACAAAAGTAAATGTCTATTAACTATTAATATTGATATTTTTATGCTACAATAAAATTATAAATATTTAAAAAAATAAATGAAAAATAAAAAAACATTCCTATTTTTCTTATTTCTGTTTTCATTTGCATTTGTATTTCAAAATGCAATAGCGCACACGATTCCCAGTGGAACGCCGATTGATGGAAAATGTGGATGGCTTGATGGGATGTTTTCATATACAAATCCACTTTTTGACCCTAGTATCACAGCTATTGCAAGCACTGGTCAAATCAGTGAACATGGAGCATGTGAAGAAGGTGGTAGGTCGAATATCATTTCAGGTAATCCAGTAGATTCCTCACTTGGTCCTTGGCTATGGACATGTGTAAGTTACAATGGTGGTGCAACCGTCAATTGTAGTACTTTGTGGCCGAATAATTGTGCTGCTGAAACCTGTAGTACAGAAAAATGTTTTGATGATATGTCGTGGGTGACTGGCACGAAAATTTGCGATAATGGCTGTGCTACAGATACCTGCTCATCTGATGAATGCTGGAATGGTCTTGAATGGGTGGATGGCGCGAAAACCTGCGTTGTTCTCCCTAACAGCTGTGCGCAAAGAACATGTAGTGATAAAACTTGTTGGAACAATATTGCTTGGGTTGCTGGAGTAAAAGATTGCTCAGCGCCAGTCGCTAATGGATGTCCGGATGACACTTGTTCGATTCATCAATGTTTTGATCCAGTATCTGATGGGTGGCTCAATGGAACAATGGATTGTACTTTAGTTGAGGGAATTTGCGGTTATCCTAATGGGGAAAGTGTCAGTAGTCTTTCTGATGGGTCTTGCCTGACTGGTCGATATGATAATTTTTCCGGTTCTGGTCCTTGGACGTGGTCATGTTTAGGGAGCTACGGAGGCTTAAATGTTGATTGTTTTGCGAATAAATTAACAGACAACGGCTGTGCTTCCAGTACTTGCAATAGCACTTCTTGTTGGAATAATTTAGCCTGGGTTCAGGGCACAAAAATCTGTGCTGACGATAGCTGTGCTGCAACCACCTGTACAACTGACGTTTGTTGGAATAATTTAAGTTGGATATATGGCACCAAGCCTTGTGATAATGGCTGCGCTGTGAATACATATGTAAATGAAACATGTTTCAACGGTATAATTATGGTAAATGGAACGAAACCAATTCCGGATAATGGTTGCGCCATTGACACCTGCGACACAACAACTTGCTGGAATAATCTTGCCTGGGTACAAGGTACTAAAGTATGTGCTGATAATAGCTGCGCTGCAGATACTTGCCCGACTGGAGTTTGTTGGAATAATCTGGCATGGATTTCGGGAACAAAACCCCCAGTATACGGTCCAAATATCTGCGTCTCTTCAACGGCATGCGGCCCCAACGATTGTGGTAAAAATATTCCTAAAATCTTCACTTGTTCGCAAGATGATATTAGTGGCTGCGGTGGAGTGCAGATAGCCTGCGACTCAAGCTCGTGTCCAATAGAAGCGGTCCAATGCTCAGACTGTCCCATGGTAACTGACTCATGGAAAGAGATAAGTCCCTAATTTGATAATTGGTGAATATAAAAAATAATAAACTAAAATTAAAAACATGAAAACAAAAATATCCATTATCATCACGATTGTAATTCTTACGATACTGGGCGCATACTTTTTTCAGCAAAATAAGGTAGCTGCTCCAATTTTAACTCCAAATTCAGCTCCAGTTCCTGCACCAGCTCAAGCTCCGGTTGAAAAATCTGCACCTGAAGCTAAGGAGCCTGAATTTAAATCAGTCACAAGCATTGAAGGAAAACTTCGCTCAATGAATGAAAAACAAATCTATATAGAACTTCAAGATGGAACTGGTAGTGCTATTAACATCAAACCTGCTGTTGGGGTAAAAAAAGAAGGTGAAGAAAATGTTGGAAATCTTGCTGATCTGAAAATTGGGGATATTTTGAAAGTTGAAATTGATGGGAATATTAATGCTAAGGAAATCCTGATTAAGAAGTAGTCAAAAATAACGCATAAGCTAAAACGAAGGAGAAATCCTTCGTTTTTATGTATACATGAGATATTCACATTTGAAAGCTTGCCGATTGCATAGCTTTTAAAACGTGCTAAAATAAGGTAATGAATAAAAGAAAAAAAATTATATTAACTTTGTCTTGGATTTTAGTGGTCCCAGTCTTCATTGTTTCCCAAGTTTCTTTCTGGCGAGGCGTATCGCTAAATGCTATGGCGGCAGATGTTGCGGGTCAAGATGCAATCGATGAAATAAAGGACGAGGCTGAGAGTATTGAAAAGAAAATTGAAAGAGAGGAGAAAGCTAAGAAATTGTTGCAACAGAATCTAGGACAAATTCAAGGCGCCGTCGCTTCAACTGTTAGAGAAATTGGTAAAACCAAATCCGTTATTTCGGAAACAGAAAAAACTATCTCACGCAAGGAAGCTGAGATTAAAAATATGAACAACAAGATTGAACTTCAAAGAAGAATGCTCACGAGCTTGTTACAAGAAACCTACTATAATCAGACTCAACCTATTTTGAATGTGGTTCTGACAAGCAGTAGTTTCGCTGATATTTTTTCCGATGCCGACCATTTATTGACAGTAGAAGATAGGATTCGACAAGTTTCTGCTGAAATTGCTGAGTCTAAATTGCAAATCGAACAGGATAAGACACAGTTGGCTGAAGTTAAAGAGGAACACGAAGAAATTTTAGATGATAAAGTTGATAAGAAGCAAGAACTAGTGGCTGTCCAGGCGGATGTTCAGAGTGATATCGAAAGCAAGGAGGCTACGATATCTAAATTGCAAAAGCAACTAGCTGAACTTCAGGGAGATCTTAATGCTTTGTCTGGGAAATCATATAATGCAAAGGATATTCGCGATGCGGTTGAATTTGCAAGTGGTCGCACTGGAGTTCCTGAGGGAGTTTTATATGGATTTCTCAAGATGGAAACAAATCTGGGTGCTAATACCGGAAAGTGTACATACAAGGAGGTTGAAAGGGTTGCAGTGGCTAACTACAAATCTTTATTGAAAAAGAGTTCGAAATGGCAGGCTTCAATCGATTTGTTGTACAAAAGACAAGGACTATTCTATGACTTAGTTGATACTCTTGGTTATAGTAAGGATAAAAAGGTTTCCTGCACACCGAATCCGAAAAATTATATTGGACAAGGTGGGGGAATGGGAATTCCTCAGTTTATGTCCGATGTTTGGAAAAGTTATTCTCCAAAAATCACGGCCAACACGGGTCACAAGACTCCTGATCCGTGGGATCTTACTGATGGCGTGATGGCGATGGCGATCAAATTAAGAGGTGCCGGCGCAACATCAGATAGTTCCTCTGCGATAAAAAAGGCATCAATAAATTATCTGGGAACTTTTAATAATAATTACTATTCCGGAATTGTATATTGGTCTAAGAATTATAAGTTATTGTTTAAATAATCATTTGAATTTTCAATTTAAAAATGATAAAAACTATTCTTAAAGTTGTTCTATCTGCTTATTGGATTGGGATGAATTTGTTTGGACTTTTTAATCTCTGTTCAATTAGTTGTGGTTTGACATTGGCTAATACCTTGGGATCCTTAGTGTATATCTTGGTTATATTATTCCCGGGGATAATATTCATATTGAAAAGTTTCAAATTAGAATGGTACAAATGTTACTGGACATATTTGATGTATTTTGTTTTAATTATGTATCCACTTATATTTATTCAAGCAACGAGAAGCCTTTTATGTGCATGCTCGAGTAGCTTTTAAGATCATATTATGAAAGATAAATTTTACATCACAACGCCGATTTACTATACCAACGCCAAGCCTCACATTGGACATGCATACACAACGATCGCATGCGACGTTTTGGCGCGTTGGAATCGTCAGCAAGGAAAGGAAACTTTCTTTTTGACTGGAACAGATGAACACGGAGCAAAGATTGAAAAGAAAGCCAAAGAAGAAGGAATTGATCCGCAAAAATTTGTGGATGGTTTTGCTGAGATTTTCCAGAATCTCTGGAAAAATCTAAATGTCAGCAATGATAATTTCATTCGTACAACTTCTCCGGCGCATAAAGTTGCGGTACAAAAAGTTTTGCAAACTCTTTTTGATAATGGAAGTATCTACAAGGGGTCCTATAAAGGGATGTATTGCGTAGGATGTGAGCAATTTAAAAGTGAAAATGAACTTGTCGAGGGAAAGTGTCCTGATCATGGAACTTTGCCGGAGGAGATGGAGGAAGAATGTTATTTAATGAAGATGAATAAATGGCAGGAAACTTTAATTGAAAAAATAAACAGCGACGAATTTAAAATTCAGCCTCAGCGATATAAGAATGAAATCCTTTCATTCTTAGAAAATGAAAATTTGGAAGACATTTCCATTTCTCGAAAAAATTTAGCCTGGGGAATTCCGCTGCCATTTGATAGCGAGCATACAACCTATGTTTGGATAGATGCTTTTCTTAATTATTTGACCGGACTTGGATGGGATGGCGACGTAAAAAATGTACCAGCAATGTGGCCGGCAGAAGTTGAAATGATTGGGAAGGATATTTTGCGAGTTCATGCTACCATTTGGGCGGCTACGCTTTTAAATCTCGGGCTTGATCTGCCGAAAAGTTTTATTGTGCACGGACATATTCAATCAGGTGGTCGAAAAATGAGTAAATCGCTTGGCAATGTTATTGCGCCTGAAGAAATGCTGGAAAAGTTTGGCGTAGATGGAACTCGCTATCTCTTGATGAGCGGTGGATCATTTGGTGAAGACTTGGATCTTACAATGGAAAGGATGATTGAGAAATACAATGCCGATCTTGCAAATGGGTTGGGAAATCTTGTTTCGAGGATCATAAAGCTCTCTCAACAAGATAGTTTTCAATTTTCAACCTTGTCTGCCAGCAGGCAGGTTTCCAATGATCAAATTTCCAAATTGATTGGAGAAAATAATTTTGATGGTGCACTTGAATATATTTGGAAAATTGTGCGAGATGCTAACAAATATATCGAAGATAATAAGCCTTGGGAATTGGCTAAATCTGACGAGGTGAAATTCAGGGAAGTGATGGAAAAATTATGTAATGACTTAAATGCTGTTGCGTACCTTGTTCAGCCGTTTATGCCAGAAACTTCTCTTAAAATAAAAGCTGCCCTGGAGGCAGGCGTTGTGGAGCCTTTATTTTCGAGAATAAAAGAAGCTGTAAAAAAATGAAATAAAAATGCAGCTCGTATGTACTATTATTGGGTTATTATTTGAATAAAATTAGAGAAGTGTCTTAATATGGCACCTTTTCTTTTTGGATATGCAATACTACTCATTTCTGGTTTTTGTTTTTTTATTTTTGATTGATGATAATAATATGAAAATAGCTTTAAGTGGCAATTTCTATGCAGTCCCGGACCTACTTGAAACTCAGGAATTGCTTGAGAATCTTAATCATGAAGTCGTTGTCTCGCATGAATTTATAGCTCAGCTGACAGAGCAAGACGAGCACATCAAGGAAGAGAATCGTAAATCATTTTTTGAAAAAATGGCTGGAGCAGATGCTTTGTTGGTTGTCAATAGTGCTCATAAAGATGGTAAAAAAAACTACATTTCCGGGGGTTCATTTCTGGAAATGGGCTTTGCTTTCGGACTTGGAAAAAAAATATACTTGCTTGAGGGAGTGCCGGAAATTTCTTATAAAGATGAGATATTAGCTATGAATCCAATTGTGTTGAATGGCAGATTAGAAAGTATCAAATGACATCATGTTTGAATTTATGTCATAAGCACGAATGTAGGTGTATGTTTAATGTATCGCCTATCATGTATAATGTATGAGCGCATTTATACGTAATACTAAATACGAAATATATGAAACTTTTTGATACTCACGCTCATGTAAATTTCAATGCTTTCAGGGAAGATGGAGATGAGATTCTGCATCAGTGTCTAGAAAGTGGCATAAGCGTCGTAAATGTTGGTTCTCAGTTCTCAACTAGTAAGAGGGCGGTAGCGTACGCTCACAAGTTCCCCGGAGAAGAACTCCGGAGAAGAACTCCGGAGGATGGGGTTGGTGTATATGCGGCCATTGGAATTCATCCTGTGCATCTCAAGAAGGGAAGTTTCACGCATGTTGATCCTGAAGAGCTTACAGAAGAAGAGATTCCAACAAATGGAGAGAGATTTGAATATGAAAAGTATCTTGAGCTAGCAAGGGATGAGAGGGTTGTGGCTATTGGAGAAATCGGATTAGATTACCATCATTTTGAAGATGGCGATGATGTGGAATTTCTGAAGAGTTTGCAAAAGGAAACTTTGATAAAGTTTATCCAGCTCGCTAATGAGGTGAAAAAACCGGTGATGCTGCATTGCTGGGATGGATACGACGATTTGCTGGAAATTTTGGAAACTCATCCGGTGATAAAAAAAGGAATTTTACATAGTTTTATTGGCTCATATAAAACTGCGAACAAATTCATTGAACTTGGATACAAGCTTGGGCTTAATGGGATTATTACCTATGGGGATAGTTATGATCGCTTGATTCGTGAAGTAGATTTGAAAGATATCGTGATTGAAACTGATTGCCCATATCTAACCCCTAGGCCGGTGGAAAAAGGAAACCGAAATGATCCTAAATATGTCAAGCTTGTGGCTGAAAAAATTGCGCAAGTGAAAAATATCTCACTGGAAGACGTGGCGTATATGACTACGAAGAATGCTAAAAATGTCTTGGGTCTTTAGTGGAGATTTAAATTGAGAAGATTGCGCCCAATGGGATGCAGGTTTTTTAATATTTGCAAAATCGCAGTGGATAATAGTTATAAAGAATGATATAATAAATTAGGTTAAGATAAGATTTTGAAAAAATAGAATATTTATGAAAAAACAAAAACTAAAAATCTTATTCTTGATTTCAATCTCGATCTTGTTTTTTCCAAGCTTTTCAAGCGCGGATTGGGAGGCGGAATTGAAGAGCGCTTTTCCCTCCGCCAAAGTGGTGGAAACTTTTGATAATCTTCAGGACTGGACGCCTGGAGGCCAGTTCTATTCTATGGCTGGTTGCGATACCTGCGCTTCCAATCTCACGCTTCCTAAGAAGAATGACGGCAGTGATTCCATCTGGACTTTCTGGAACAATAAAGGTATATCTTTCCAATACACTCCGGGAAATGGAACGTTTGCAAGAGGAGATGTTATTATTGGAAGCACATCTGGCGCCACTGAAACCATCGAGAGGATTTGGGAGCTTGAAGATAAAAGTTATATTCAAATAACAAATACTGATGGCACTCAAGAAATCTCAGACCTCGTGGCTGGGGAAAGTATTACGAGCGGATCAAAAACCGGAACAAATCTCCAGTGGCCTCTTTTCATTGCCGATCACGGACCCTCTTACGATTGGCGCGGAACCGGAAAATCATTGATGATGGACTTGGGAGATAACAATGGAAGTGATTCAAATCCTAGTATGGAAGGGATTGGAGCTCAAAGAATGGGTTTATATTTTGGAGATGGCATCAGCGGTAAGAGCGGATTCAAAAAAGCCCATGTTTTCTTCATGATAAAATTGAACCCAGAGTTTTTTAGCCCCTGTATTAATCCTGGAGCGCAATGTGTTGTTGATGGTTATGATACGGTTTCGGTTATAAAAATGTTTGATTTTATTTCTGGATTCACGGGCATCACAACATGGGGAAACAGCGAAGATCGCGCTCTGGTTGATCCTAACCATTCAAATTACCCCAGACTCGATGAGTACGGATTAAATTTTAGTGTATTTAATTTTTATGGTGGCGGAAGCACGTTTCCTGAAAGTATATTTTTCATACAAGCCGGACATGTGACAAATCCCTCAGGAACAACCTCGCTTTATACCTATCTTCAAACAATTAGCAATGTCCGCATGCGCAATGGGACGTCTATGGATATAGATAGTTTCCCTGAAAACAACCAATGGTTTGGAGTGGAAATGGCTCAGGACATAGGAACAATAGATGTAGCTGATGGAACGACTGAGTTTTGGATCTATGGTCAAGACGGAATAATGAGAGGTTATTATGTGGCAACCAATGAAAACCATCTCAAGGTTTTTGACCATTATTATAACAAATTTGTTTTCGGTGGTAATCGCTTAAGTGCTCATGATGGAACTGGAGGGCTGGATGCCAGGTGGTGGGTGGATGATCTTATAATTTCTGACGCTCAAATTGGTCCTACTTATTTTTCAAAACTGGACGCCTTTGATTCTCAAAATGTAACTGCTCCTGCTGCGCCAAGTGGATTGAGTGTGATATAGTGTAATCGGTAGAGATAAACTATGAAAAAACAAAAATTAAAAATCTTATTCTTGATTTCAATCTCGATCTTGTTTTTTCCAAGCTTTTCAAGCGCGGATTGGGAGGCGGAATTGAAGAACACTTTCACAGATGCAAAGGTTGTTGAGACTTTTGATAATATTAAGGACTGGAAAGTTGGGGGGAGATTTTACTCATCAGCACCTGCCGGTATGGGTATCGACCCAGTGTATCTTCCTAAAAAACTGGATGATTCACCAAGTCAGTGGACTTTATGGAATTCCAAAGGTATTGCTTTCCAATATACTCCTATAAGTGGTGGCGCATTCGTACAAGGTGAAACCATAACTGGCGCTATATCTGGGGCTACAGCTACAGTAAAACAGGTCTGGGTTTTAGATGGACTTAATTACATTCAAATTACATCTACCGATGGTGTTCAATTAACTACTAATCTCCAAGAGGGTGAAAATATAACTGGGAATGGTAAAGTAGGAACATTAGTTACTTATCCATATTTTATCAAGGATAATGGTGTTGGCCGTAATTGGAGAAATACAGGCAAATCTCTCACTATGAATATGGGAGATAATGAGAACGGTGATACTAATCCAACTTTGGAGGGCCTAGGAACACAACGACTGGGTGTTTTTTATGGTGACGGAGTTAGTGGAAAAAGCGGATTGAAGAAGGCTCATGCTTTCTTTATGATTCGTTTTACTCCTGGAAGTTTTCCTGTGGATGGAACGGGTTTTCTTTATGTAGATACTTTTAAATTATTTGATATGATTTCTGGGTTTACTTCTATTGGTTATTGGGGTACACCAGAAGAACATGCGCAGGCATCTGTTAATGGAGGAAGGCTAAATGATTATGGAGTTAACTTTGACGTAGTTAATGTGGAAGGCGGTGGGGCTTCTAATTCTTCAAGAATTTATTTAGCTAAAAATGGTCATGTTTCAACTGCTCCTCCTGCTTCCGTCTATGATTACATACTTCAAGGTCTAGATATGAAATATACAACTGATACTACGATGGAGTTAGATCAAATTGCACCATTAATGGATGACTGGATTGGCATTGAATATGCTTCTGATATTGGAACAGTCGGAAATGATGATGGAACAACGGATCTTTGGTTGTATTCCCCATCTGGCACGGAGGTAGGACATTGGAGTAGAATGGGAGATCCAAAGTTGCGCTACTTCGATCATTATTATAATAAATTTGTTCTTGGCGGAAATAGGCTTAGTTCAGGAATATTATCCGGATTAGATAACCGTTTTTGGGTTGACGATATAATTATAAATGGTGATAGAATAGGACCTGCTTATTTTTCAAAACTGGACGCCTTTGATTCTCAAAATGTAACTGCTCCCGCTGCGCCGAGCGGATTGAATGTGATGTAAAAAGTTCATCGAGTTCATAAAGTCCATCAAGTTTATAAGGCTTAGTAAAATGCAAAAACAAATTCTAAAAATATTTTTTATTGCAAGCTTGTTTTTGATGACGCCTAATTTATCCAGCGCTGAGATAATTTTTGAGGATAATTTTGATAGTCGAACTGATTGGGCTGCGCTCTATACTACTTTGGATCAGACATGCAATACGGAAGTTGGTTGCGATCTTCCTGACGGGTATTACGGATATTATGTCTCAAAGTCAGTCATCACGCCGATAACGGAAAGTGCGCTTCGTCTCGATGGAATTAATAAGCGAGGCGGCAGTGGAAAGGGTTTGACTTTTTGGGATCAAACCGATGGCGGAACAAATTGGACATCGGATGTCATACTAGGTTTGGATTTTCCGCCACAGAACGAGATATACGTTCAATATTGGATGAAAATGCAACCGGACTACGTCTATTACAAGGGAACATATGCATCGATGCTTCGCAAGTTGAATCATATCAGCCACTACATGTATAATGGTAAGCCATTTACTTTTTTCAGTGACGGAGGTTTCTTCCCGACAACAGTGAATCAGCTGAGATTTGCCAATGCAAACAATGCAAACATTCAGAATATATTTTTTATCAGGCCCGACCCAAGCTATGGCGGAACGCAGCCCGTGCCGACTATAACAAGGGGAATCAAAGATCCTAACAATATTGGAGTGTATAACTATTTCGATCTACCTTCAGATGGACTGCCGATCGGCAACTGGGACGGAACTGGCACCGAGTACGATTCTCCGGGAATGTTTGCTGATGGGCAGTGGCATCTTTTGGGATATTATTTGAAAAACAACAGCGCGCCAGGAGTGGCCGATGGAACATATAAATTTTGGTACGATGGAGACATTCAAATCGATGCGACTGGTTTCATATTTAGAGAGGCGGCTTCAACCTTGCCGGATGATATCTGGAACTTCCTGCACATTGGCGGAAATGCGATCAATCCATTTTTGGGAGAGGGTATTTCAGGAGAGCAATGGTATGCTGTTGACGATGTCGTTGTAAGTACAACATATATGGGACCTGATTACGTTATCGGCACGGCTGATATTATAGCCCCCGCTGCGCCGAGCGGATTGAGTGTGATGTAAAAAATTCATAAAGTTCATCAAGTTCATCAAGTTCGTAAAGTTTATAAAGTAAAAATACAAAATACAAAATACCAAATACCAGATACTAGACACCAGATACCTATTTAAATACCCATCTAAGACATGAGAATAAATAATATAAAAGTATTCTTTCTCTTCGCTGCATTTTTCATGCTACCTAATTTTGCAAAAGCTGACTGGCAACAAAATTTGGAAACAACTTTTGACATCGTTGAGACTTTTAATAATCTCCAGGATTGGAGCGCAAACGGACTCTATCCATCTGATTCAGCAGATGCAAGATCATACAATCATTCTTTGCTTCCTAAAAACACGGACGGCAGTAATTCACGTTGGGGATATTGGGCGAATAAATATCCAACGGCTATCGTTGAAACCATCAATAACGGACCGTTTCAAGCTGGCGAAACCGTGACTAATGATTTGGGCGCTAAATGGGAATACAGACAAACATATGTCCTAGACGGGATTATTTATTTGAGATTGCAAGATGCCATTTTTGGACAAAGCGTGGGATCATTCCAGGTTGGACATACTCTCAGAGGTTTGACTTCAGGCGCAACCGCCACCATCACTGCCTGGCCAAAGATAATTGCGGATCATGGAAGCAATAAATTTGGAAGCAGTGGGAAATCTCTAATGATGAATTTGGGAGATAATGACAACGGTGATGGCGCTATGGCTGGAATAGGGGCTCAGCGTCTAGGTATGTTTTTTGGAGACGGCATCAGCGGCAAAAGCGGTTACAAAAAAATTCATATCTTCATGATGGTTAAATTTGCTCCATTTTTCTTCGGCGCAACTGGCGCCCAATTGGATGTGGATTATATTTCCGTTTTCAAATTCCTAGACATTTGTTCAGGATTTGTTGATATCAATGATTATGGCACTGCTGAAGAACAGATAAATATTGAGCAAACATCGCCACAGTCCACTGCTGAATACGGAAACAATGTTTCAATCATAAATTTATTCGGAGGCGGACTTTCTAATGCTGGCAGGGTATTTATGGATGAGAATATATCATCAGCTGATGTAAATCATATAACTCCGGGATCAAATCCGCCAACCTATTTCGAATCAGCAGATCAAAATTTTCACATGAGGAATAATGACGGTCTTTATTCTTCTTCCGGCGCAGATATAAATAAGGTTTATGCTGACACATATAATGACTGGTTTGGGATTGAAATCATATCTGACATAGGATTGACCGATCAAGTGAATGGCACAACTGATCTTTATGTCTATGATAAAAATGGAATCATCAAGGGTCATTATTCCGCAACAGGCATTCAAAAGCTGGGATTTTTTGATCATTATTACAATAAGGTGACATTAGGCGGAAACAGACGAACGGGAGCGGTGAGTAGTAATCTCGACGGCAGATATTGGATTGATGATTTCATTATTGATGATTCCCGCATCGGACCAAATTATTTTAATGCTTATCAGAGTTCTTCTGACGTTATTTCTCCCGCCTCGCCAACTGGACTTAGCGTAATGTAGATGAAGACATGGATGGTGGGATGAATCATGAATTATGAATTATGCGAAAATGCAGGGAATATAGAATACGGAAAAGTTTATAAAGTAGAATAAAGAAACAAAATACAAAATACGAGATGCTAAATACTGATATATGCAAAAACAGATTCTAAAAATTTTCTTCTTGCTCTCGATATTTTTAATGCTACCAGATTTTGCCAATGCTGATTGGCAACAAAATCTGGAAACAAATTTCGATATAGTGGAAACTTTTGACGAACTGCAAGATTGGAGCGCGAACGGGCTTTTCCCATCTGGTACAGGCAGTGCTACTGTATATGACCACTCTTTGCTTCCTAAGAAGCTAGATGGAAGTGATGGGCAGTGGGACTATTGGAATAACAAATACCCCACACCCATTGTGGAAACAATCAATGATGGACCTTTTCAAGCAGGCGAAACAGTGACCAATGATCTGGGCGCCAATTGGGAATATAGACAAACGTATGTCATTGATGGCGTGACTTATCTGAGGTTGCAGGATGCTATTTTTGGACAAAGCGTGGGCACTTTTCAAATAGGACACACCTTGCGAGGCCTTACTTCGGGGGCGACTGCTACCATCACCGCTTGGCCTAAAATCATTGCAGATCACGGAACAAACAAATGGGGAAGCTCGGGAAAATCTCTGATGATGAATTTAGGTGATAATAGTAATGGCGACGGCGCTATGGCTGGCATTGGAGCGCAACGAATGGGTTTATTTTTTGGCGATGGTATCACGGGTAAAAGTGGCTATAAAAAAATCCATATTTTTATGATGGTTAAATTTGCGCCAACTTATTTTGGTCCCACCGGGACTCAAGCTGATATATCACATGTAAGTATTTTTAAATTTTTTGATATTTGCTCGGGGTTTGCAGCTATCAATGTTTGGAGTACGCCAGAAGATCGAGCACGAGTCAATGATGTTAATATGGTTGAATATGGTGAAAATCAAACTATCGTTAATATTCAAGGTGGCGGATTGTCAGCTATTGGAAGAGTGTATCTTTTTGAAAACATTGCAGTTGCAATGCCAAACCCCGGATCTGATCCTGTGACTTTTGATGCTGATATCATCGCCACACCTACAATGGCGAATAATGATCTTTTATATCAATCGATTGGTAATGATATAAATAAAATATACGACAACAATCAAGCGGCTGGGGAGTGGTTTGGCTTGGAAATGATCTCTGATATTGGAACCATGAATAATAGCGACGGAACAACGGAGCTTTATGTTTATAATAAGGAGGGGGAGATCAAAGGTCACTATAGCGCTACGGGGCAGCTGAAACTTAAGGAATTTGATCATTATTATAATAAGTTAACGCTGGGCGGAAATAGGTTGTCCGGAACGCAAACAAGCAATTTGGATGGTAGATTTTGGATTGATGATTTCATTATTGATGATTCGCGCATCGGACCAACTTATTTTAACGCATATCAAAGTTCTTCCGACGTTATTTCTCCCGCTTCGCCAATTGGACTTAGCGTGGAATAACTCAGGTATAAAGTATCTGGTATCATGTATGATGTATAAATACAAAAGATGTGGAATGGGAAAAGTTTATAAAGTTCGTAAGGTTTATAAAGCAGAATACCAAATACTAAATACAAAATACGAAATACGAAATACGAGACACTAAATACTAAATACAATGCGAAAACAAATTTTCAAAATCTTTTTTCTGTTCGCGATATTTTTTGTAGTGCCTTCTTTTTCACAAGCGGAGATTTTGTTTGAAGATAATTTTGATTCTCATGCAGACTGGAGTCCGGCGCAAGGAGCTAGCGGTGAAACATGTGAAATTGGAGATACTTGCAGTACAACAATTCCAACTGGATATTATGACTACAGGGTTGCAGGCGAAGAATCTTGTAGTGACGCTGACGGCAGTCATAATACTTTGAATATTAATAATTTTAATCCTCGTGGTGGGGCGGGCAAGAGTCTTCAATTTTGGAGCGAGCCCTGCTATTCTTCTGGTGGCAGCTGGGGATCGGATGGATTGCTTGGAGTTGCAGTGCTCCCGCAGAATGAACTGTATGTGAAGTATTGGATTAAATTTCAGCCTGATTGGCGTTGGAATGGGGATGGTTCGATTGGTGGACTCGAATTAGGTACTGCCGTGCCAAGCCCAATGCAGAAATTTTTACATGTATCCCATTATGATATTAATGATCCTGCTGCGCTTTGGGATTATTTCAGTGGAACACAAAACAAACCTCGTTTCGTGGGTGGAATGGCCAAATATGGCGGGGGATCATATCGCACGCAGCTTTATCAATCCCTTTCCGCGCTTACGGTTGCCAGAGATAATTCAAACTCGGTAACTACTAATGATTATTTCGGATCTTCTCCTCTTGATTGGAGCAATTCATTAGCGCCTGGCGATGGTCAGTGGCACAGTTTTGAATGGTATTTGAAATTGAATAGTGCTGGCGGTGTGGCTGATGGAGAATCTAAATTTTGGTACGATGGCAATTTAGTGCACAGCAAGATGGACACGATATGGGTGCCAAGCGGCGACAATCCTGAAAATTACAAATGGAATCATGTTTGGTTAGGTGGAAATAATGCAAATATATATATTCCTAAAAATGAGCAGTGGTATGTGGTTGATGATTTTGTTGTCAGTACTTCTCGAGTTCCAAATGATTATATTATTGGAAGCCAGGATGAAACTGCTCCTGCATTTCCGACTGGACTGAGTGTGGAATAACTCTAGTATAAAGTATTTGGTATTGTGTATGATGTATAAACACAAAGGATTTGGAATGCAAGAAAGTTTATAAAGTTAGTAATGTTCATAAAGTTGGATACAAAGCACAAACTCCCGATGTCTTATTGGTAGTTGGAGAAATTAGTGATGGGGGGCAGATAATAGAAAATGGAACGGCATTTGGAAATTCAGGTCGCCCGCAGGGATTGGTAAATGATATTGGCGCATATGAATTCTCCGCAAGCATTGATTGGGCTGAATGTTGAATGATATGTTTTAACGCTATTATTGGAATAATATTTCTATAAAAAATTGCTCATACTGAGCAGTTTTTTTGTTAAATTTTAAAAAAGTCTTTGTTTTCTTGACGTAATGCAGGTTTCACGAGATAATGGATGAGGCGGTGCATTAAAATTTGGCTGAAATGAAAGAGAAAAATAGTTCAAATATTCCCTGGTGGCAACCGGGAATGCAACTTTTCCTTAGACTTAGCGGCTGGATTGGAGGACCAATTGTAGCGGCTGTTTTTCTGGGAAAATGGTTGGACAGGCGATATGACAGTGAGCCATGGCTATTTTTGGCCACAGTAGGAATAAGTTTTGTGATATCGATGATAGCTTTGATTAAGATTGGATTTGAGGAATTTAAGAAAATAGAATCCGACGCTAAGGATAAATTAGATAATAAAGAAAGTAAGAAATAGTAATTTTCAATTTACAATTCACAATTTACAATCAATTATCAATTTCAAAATTTTCAAACATTAAAGCATTGAAAATTCAATGAAAATTGAAAACTGATCATTGGAAATTTTATAATAATGTCAGCATCATCAGAACAATTTAATAATGAAAATGCGGTCAATGTGGAAGTTTCTCATGAATCTACTCTCTTCGCTGAGCCTATTTTGCATTTTGAGAATTTCACTATAACTAACTCTCTTTTGATGAGTTGGGTCACGGTTATTGT
The DNA here is from genome assembly GCA_964609855.1 of uncultured Bdellovibrionales bacterium. Lineage (GTDB taxonomy): Bacteria > Patescibacteriota > Minisyncoccia > Moranbacterales > GWC2-37-73 > GWC2-37-8. The sequence continues at coordinate 7,086 of CAZSTB010000014.1, read as the reverse complement.
GCTGGTGACTTTTTTTGTGGCTGCTGGAAAGAAAGCCAAGAAATCAAAGGGTGTGCCGAAAGGAGTGCATAATTTTTTCGAAGTTATTTTGGAGCAAGCTTTGAACATGGCAGACTCTGTGACGGGCGAGCGAAGAAAGACTCTGAAATTTTTGCCTATAGTGTTGGCTCTCTTCCTTTTTATTTTGGTGAGTAACTGGATGGGACTTCTGCCAGGAGTGGGAACAATCGGATTCATTGAAAATGGGGAGCATGGAAAAGTTTTTATTCCGCTTCTTCGCGGAGCAACTGCAGATCTGAACACAACTTTGGCAATCGCACTTTTTTCTGTGGTCATGTCGCATATCTTTGGAGTCATCACGGTTGGGGCATGGAGTCACTTCAACAAGTTTGTGAATCTGAAGGCTATTGCCGCAATTCCAAAGAAATTCAAGAAAGATCCAGCCATTATCATGGTGAATCCTATCAAGATTTTCGTGGGATTGATTGAAGTCATCAGTGAAGTTGCAAAAGTTGCTTCTCTTTCTCTTCGACTTTTTGGAAACATCTTTGCAGGTGAAGTTTTGTTGGCATCCATGATGGCCATTTCGGCTTTTTTGTTGCCGCTGCCGTTCATGTTTTTGGAGTTGATCGTGGGAATAGTTCAGGCATTGGTGTTTGCGATTTTGACGCTGGCGTTTATGAGCATTGCGACTTCAGCCGAGGAACATTAAAAAATAGCTTATTAGGCATTAGCTTTTTAGCTTATTAGGAAATTCAAAATGCAATTCAGAACTCAATTTGTCATTCTGAGCGAAGCTGTGTACTCACAGCGAAGTCGAAGAATCTGCGTTAAGTTTTGATAGTAGATTTGAAATAAAAAAAGCCCACATTTGCAAAGGTGCTTGCAAATGTGGCATAGTGTGTGTTGATTCATGAGAGATCAACATTCATGATTTAGGGGGTGAGTTGAGGTCGACAAATGTTTGAACCAATTCCATTACGCCAGAAAAGCATATTAATACTGCAGCTTCCTGGGGACTGGAAAATATTAGACCTCCACCAACTGTAAGTAAAAAACCCTTGATAATTCTGATAAAATATTGAGCTTTTGTCACGGTAACCTCCCTTAAGGAACTGAATTGGACCAACATTATATTAAACACCCACTGTCTTAATTTGTCAAGATGTAAATTGATATACCAGTATATTGCTTAACTTATAACAGTTTAGCAATATAACAATATAGCAATTAATTAATAATTTCTGTTTACCTTATTTATTCTCCCCATAGAGAGAGAAAGCATGGATTGGGTAAGCACAAAAACGACATGGAACTAACAATGCTTGCAAAAGCCTTGGCAATCGGTCTTGGATCAATCGGACCAGCTATTGGTATCGGTATGATCGGAGCAAAAGCTATGGAATCAATCGGACGAAATCCTGAAGCTGCAGGAAAAATCTTCGTTCCTATGCTCTTGATGGCTGCATTTGCTGAAGCTGTAGCTATTTACGCTTTGGTTATCGCGTTCTCAATCAAATAGTTTCAAATGTCTCATTCTTCGGAGTGAGACAAACTGAGAACATTTGATTCTCTGATGTCATTCCGAGCGTAGTTAATCTGACAAAGGAAGATTAACGGAGTCGAGGAATCTGAGTTATGAAACAATATTGTGTTTACATAATGACAAATAAATCGGACACGCTCTACATTGGCGTGACTGGCAATTTAAGTCGAAGGATTTGAGAGCATAAGAATAAGGTTATTGAAGGTTTCACCGAAAAGTATAATATTGATAAATTGATATATTTTGAACAGACTGAAGATGTGATGAGTGCGCTGGAAAGAGAAAAACAACTCAAGAAATGGAGCAGAATAAAGAAAATAAATTTAATAAATAAAATGAATCCTGATTGGGAAGATTTATATAGTAATCTATAACTCAGATCCTTCGACTCGTTGTGATTACACAACTTCGCTCAGGATGACATAAAGAAAAATGAACGAACTAATCTCAACTTTTCACATCGACATAAAACTGATCATTGCGCAGCTTGTTAACTTCGCAATCGTGCTTTTCGTGCTGTATAAGTTTGCTTATGGTCCGATTTTGAAGATGATGACTGAGCGTACAGAAAAGATTGAAAAGGGAATCAAGGATGCAGAAAGCGCTGGCGCAAAATTGACTGAAATTGTAGAAAAAGAAAAAGCTGTTTTGGTGGAAGCTAGAAAACAAGCTCAGGAAATTGTGGCAAGCGCAGAGGCTGTGGCAGTGAAGAATAGGGAAGAGTTGATTGTGGCTGCCAAGGAGCAATCAGAAAAGATTCTAGCTGACGCGGAAAAGAAAATCGAAATGGAAAAAAATAAGATGATGCAGGAAGTGAAAGGACAGATTGCGGAATTGGTGGTGGCGGCAACTGGAAAATTGATTAGTGAGAAGATAGACGGAGAGAAAGATGAGGAACTTATCGCAAATGCGATAAAGTAATAATAACTATGTCATTTCGAGCGACCATGAAATGAACGAAGTGAATTGAATGGGAGTCGAGAAATCTGAGTTATGAAACAATATTGCGTATATATTCTTACGAATAAATCTGGTACGCTATATATCGGAGTGACGAGCAATTTAAGCAGGAGAATTTGGGAACACAAGAACAAAGTTGTTGAGGGTTTTACTGAAAAATATAATATTAATAAACTGGTATATTTTGAGCAAACTGAGAATGTGATGAGCGCGCTGGAGAGAGAAAAACAATTGAAAAGATGGGGTAGGCAGAAGAAGATTGATCTAATAAGCAAAATGAATCCTGAATGGGAAGATTTATATAACAACCTGTAACTCAGATCTCTCGACTCGTTGTGATTACACAACTTCGCTCGAGATGACACTGTAAAAAAACATGAAAGTATCTACTACGCAATATGCAAAGACACTGCTTGAGCTTACTGAGAACAAATCTCAGGATGAGGTTTTAGCTGTCGTGAAAAACTTTGCCGAGCAATTGAAAAAGGATGGGCAGCTGAAAAATTCAGCCAAGATTGTTGAGAAGTTTTCAGAGCTTTATAATAGCGCCAATGGAATAGTGGAAGCTACCGTGACTACGTCACGAAGTTTATTAAGTGATCAAGTTCATCAAGTTGAAAGTTTTGTGAAGGAAAAATATTCTGCTAAGGAAGTTGTGATAAATAGTGTAATTGATGAGAAAATTAAGGGAGGAATTGTGATCAGGGTTGGGGATGAGGTGATTGATGGAAGTGTTGAAATGCAGCTTAAAAAACTGAAGAAGGAATTGGTGAAATAGTTGTGCGTATGTCATCCTGAACTTGTTTCAGGATCTCTGGTTCTAGGGATTCTAAAACAAGTTTGGGATGATAGAGGAGTTTTTTGCTGCCATAGTAGTTCTACTTTCTTTTTCCGCAAAAGAAAGTGGAGAAAGAAAACTCTCGCGCAGACGAAAAGCTGTCAAAATTGCGGACTCTCGCTCGCTAAAATTTTCAATTCCGGGCTCATGAAAATTTCTTAACGCTCGCTCATTACAATTTTGAAACGCTTTCCGTGGCGCGAACAATGGAATGCAAATGCGAAACACGTGATGCGGAATTCAAAAATGCAATTCAGGATTTAAGAAATTAAATTTTGATAGCAATTTTGAAAAATGTAAAAAGAAAAACGCCCCACATTTCCGATGTTACGGAAGGGGGACGTTTTGCAATAGGCCATGCAATCAGTTTATAAATCGTTCAGTGGGAAATAATTTACGCGATATTTTGCGCAAATCTCCCGCATCCAATCTTTTCCCTTGAGATTTTGCACGCAATCCAGGAGCGTTTCGAATGGCTCACCGTTTTTTGTAGCCTCGGTGATACTTCCTTCTGCTTTGGCGTAATCTTCCACGATTGTGACATTAAAATTCGTGTCCTCGCTGTAGAGTTCCTTGATTGCTTTTGTGGTTCCACTCTGATTTGAGATGAAAAGTACTTTGACGGGCATATTTAGCCTCCTCTTGTGATTTATATTTGAAACATTATAGTATACACCCAAACTGATAAAAAGTCAAGGCCAAAGCTTCTAATTTGCAAATATGGCTTAATTGAGCTAAAATTGAGTGGTGCTTGGAGATTGGAATAATTACAATGTCATTCCGAGTGAAGTTGGTTCGATTTTTAGGAGAACAAACGCAATCGAGGAATCTGGGCTCAGATCTTTCGACTCTCCGTCTGCTGACGAGTCGCTCAAGATGACAACAATAAAAATATTTGCAATTCGTATATTCGTAAAATTCGTAATTCGTAGTGAAAAAAAATAATATGAACAAAGACTTTATAATCGAAACTCTGAAAAAACAGATTGAAAATTTCCAAACTGAAACTCAAACTGAGAAAGTCGGAAAGGTGATTGAAATGGGAGACGGAGTTGCTCGCGTTTCGGGACTTTCAGACTTGATGGCATCAGAAATGGTTGAATTTCCGAACGGAGAAATCGGAGTGGCGCTTAATCTTGAAGAAGACCGCGTCGGCGTGATTGTGCTTGGAAATTATTTGGGAATCAAGGAGGGTGACGAGGTGAAAGCGACTGGAAAAGTTCTTTCAATTCCTGTAGCTGATTTGATGATTGGACGCGTTATTAATCCTCTTGGAATTCCTGTTGATGGAAAAGGTGACATTGTTGCTGACAAATTTTATCCAGTTGAGAAAATCGCGCCAGGTGTTATCACTCGTAAATCAGTTCATCAGCCGGTGCAGACTGGAATCAAAGCTATCGACTCGATGATTCCAATCGGACGCGGACAGCGCGAACTTATCATTGGTGACCGTCAGACCGGAAAGACTGCGATTGCGATTGACACCATCATCAATCAGAAGGGTCAGAACATGAAATGCATCTACGTTGCGATCGGACAGAAAGAATCAAAAATCGCACGCATCTTGGGAGAACTTGAGAAACGTGGAGCGATGGAATACACAACTATCATCGTGGCTGGCGCATCTGAATCTTCTGCACTTTCATACATCTCTCCATATTCAGGTTGCGCTTTGGGAGAATATTTCATGGACAAAGGAGAAGACGTGCTGATCGTGTTCGATGATCTTTCTCGTCACGCTTGGGCATATCGTCAGATTTCACTTATTTTGAAACGTCCACCAGGACGCGAAGCTTATCCTGGAGATGTTTTCTATCTGCATTCACGCCTTTTGGAAAGAAGTGCGAAACTTAACGAAGATTTCGGTGGCGGCTCAATGACAGCGCTTCCAATCATTGAAACTCAGGCTGGAGACGTTTCTGCCTACATTCCGACTAATGTTATTTCAATTACCGATGGTCAGATTTTCTTGGAGTCCGATCTCTTTTATAAGGGTATTCGTCCTGCTGTGAACGTTGGTCTTTCAGTTTCCCGCGTGGGAGGCTCTGCTCAGATCAAGGCTATGAAAAAAGTGGCTGGAAAAATTCGTTTGGAGCTTGCACAGTTCCGCGAACTTGAAGCTTTCGCACAATTCGGGTCAGACCTTGATGAAAAAACTCGCGCACAAATCGAACGTGGAAGACGCTCTGTTGAAGTTTTGAAGCAGGGACAATACGAGCCGATGATTGTTGAGCACCAGGTTGCGATTCTTTACGCACTTGTGAATGGATTCATGGATGACGTGGAAGTTTCTGAAATCAGAGCTTGGGAAAATGATTATCACAAATATCTAGACACTCAAGCTAAAGAAGTTATCACTATGATTGGAGAAAAGAAAGAGTTGAGCGATGAAGTTGTTGCTGCGCTGGAAAAAGCGATTAAAGAGTACAAAGAAGTTTATACGAAGTAATATAGTTATATTTATGTCATTCCGAGCGAAGTAAATCTGACATAGGAAGATTTGCGCAGTCGAGGAATCTGGGCTCAGATCTCTCGGTTCCGCTACACTCCACTCGAGATGACATGTTGGTTTATTTTTGTAAAAAATAGTTATGGCTTCATCACTTGATATCAAACGTAGAATCAGATCTATAAATAGCACAAAAAAGATAACCCGCGCCATGGAGATGGTTAGTGCTGCCAAAATGCGCAGAGCTGTGGCTAGTGTGCTTGGCATTCGTCCTTATGCGCACAGCGCCTGGAGCGTCCTGACTAATCTGGCTAACGCTTTCGAATCTTCTGAGGGTAGTGGATTTTTGGCGGTGCGCGAAGTTAAAAGCGTTTTGGCTATCGCAGTGACTTCAAACAGAGGTCTTTGCGGATCTTTCAATACTCAGGTTGCCAAGAAAATCAAAGAAGAACTTGCTCATCCTGAGAAGTTGATGATCAATCGTATCGGGAAGAAGAAACTGGAATCACGAATTACGAATCAAGAATTAAGGGTGGACTTTATAACTGTCGGTAAAAAAGGAGAAAATATTGTTCGCAAACTTGAAAAAGATATTATTGCCGCTTTTCCTGATCCGGGAGCTTTCGGAAAAGTTGCTGACATCAAACCGCTTTCGCAGATTGTGATGAGTGATTATTTGGCAAAAAAATATGACAAGGTTGTGGTTGTTTACACTGACTATGTCAGTGCGGTGAACCAGCAGACTCGCATCCGTCAGATTTTGCCGATTTCTAAGATTGATATTGAAAAGCAGATTGCGGAAATGGATGTGTTGGCCAAAGAATATGGATTAGCGGAGCCTGTGGTTGAATATAAGGTTGAGCCAAGTCCAAAAGAAGTTTTGGAATTTATCATTCCGAGATTGATTGAAATGCAACTTTTCCATGCCATCTTGGAATCAAGCGCATCTGAGCAAAGTGCTCGCATGTTGGCTATGAGAAACGCGACAGATGCAGCAGGGGAGATGAGTCAGGATTTGACGTTGACGTATAATCAGATCAGACAGGGTAAGATCACGCAGGAAATTGCTGAGATCAGCGCAGGAAGAGCGGCGCTAGAATAATTTGTTTTGACAAATTATTCTAGAATTTCCAAATCTCAATTTCCAATAAAATCTCAATGATAAAATTTTCAAACATGTAATTTAGGAATTGAAAATTCATTGTGAATTGTGAATTGAATATTGAAAATTTGATAAGTTGTCATCCTGAACTTGTTTCAGGATCTAGTAGTGTAATTAAATGTCGTTTGTAC
>CAZSTB010000013.1:0-36842 GCA_964609855.1 uncultured Bdellovibrionales bacterium | reverse complement strand
GTTTCTTCTGTTTCATTTCCCTCTTCATCTCTGACTTTTAGTTTGATTGAGAATTCTCTGCCACTAGCCAAATCTTTAAGCTTAACTTCATGTTTTGTAGCAATATCAGGACGACCTTGGAAGCCTGAATTATCTTCTTCTTTTAAATCTGCATAGGTTATCAGAGAGTCTGTTGGAACATTGGTTATGAATGTAATCGTGGCTCCATGCTCAGTGATGGAATCGATTTTAAAGTCTGAGATTTTTGGAGGAGCTTTGGGTTGGAAAGTGATGTCTGAAGATGCGAAGATGTTCTTTTGATCATCTTCTCCCTTTACTCTGAAGTGATATGTTTCTCCTGGGGTTAGGTCTGAAAGAGTTACTTCATGTTCTTTTGTTTTTGAAGAGTCTTCTTTCTTTTGTCCGTAGCTTGTTGTGAGTCCATATTCTACTGCTGAAGTTGTAGCCTCTCCTGTTTCCCAAGTGATGGTTGCTTGTCCTAGAGATTTAGAAATCACTTTGATGGATGAGAGAGATGATGGTTCTTTGGTAGTGAAAGAGGATTGGGTGGATTGGGCGATGTTGCCAGAGGCATCTGTTGAAATGACACTGAATAAATATTTAGAAGCTGGCAACAAATTCTTCAATTGCACACTATGCGCAGCCGCATATTTCTGAGAATCTGCATTTACCGCATAATCACCAGCCATAAGCATGAAATCCGCACCCTCAATTTCATATGCAAGTAAACTATTTGCCACCTCGCTTGTGTTCCACGTAATTGTAGCATTCTCCCCCGTCACTTCAGTAAGCGAGACATTGGTAATCTCGGGTGCAACCTTATCAAAAGTCGCATCGAAGTCTCCTTGTGTGAGTCCTTTTTCTTGAGTGGTGAAATGGCGCTCATCCGATGTAATAGGAGGCACGGTAACTCCATCTGAGCAAGTAATTTTGTAATCATGCACAGTCTTAGGAAGAAGATCCACTAGAGTAATACTGTGATTGGTGAAGAAATCACTTTCAAGATTATCAGCTACTTTTATATAGCTTGCAGCTGTTGCTTCTTTCACATCTATAAAACACTTGGCTTCCTGATTGGTATTGAAAGTAATAACTGCTTTAGTGTCGGTTATCAGTGATTCTTTAATATTATCAATAGTGGTCAGGATTCCACCAGTAGTAAAGGAGTATTTGAGTGGATCAATTGCCTTGTTGAATTTAGCAAGCTCAGTTCTATTTGGATTACTTTCAACAGAGGTATCGGTTGCGGAAATCTCAAGATAATATTTTGTACTCGCGCTTAATCCAGCGATGTTTACAATATGAGTTACAGATAGCGGATCTGATTTCGAAGTTACCAGATTCGTAAGCGCCTCATCGTCGTAAACCTTGATTTCAGCAGTTGTTGCTAAAGCCGAATTACCATCATTTCCATTCACGGTTTTAAAGATAATTTCAGCTGAAGTTTTAGTTATGTTGACCACATAAGGTTCTGACTCAAAATTAACGTCAGTATCTGCAAGCACAGGTCCTTCACCTGGAGCATAGCAGGCAGGAGTTGGGTATTTTGAGATATCACCATTATTGTCTTCTATCGCAACCGAGTAGCAATAAGTTACTCCCCTAGTAAGACCGTCGTAGACATAGTAGTTTTGTGATTCACTAGTAACCTCTTGGTTTTTGGTCGGAACACAACCTTGTCCTTCACATCTAAGTACGTGATATTTTTTGAAGTTTCCAGTCCCCTCAAAAGATGGCTCATCCCATTTGATGATTGCTCCTGCGAAAGTGTCACTGGTAAGATCAGTGTAGGTAAAATTATCTGGAGTATTGGGCGTGATAGTAATAATGTCTTCAGAAATATTTCCAACCTTATCAGTGAATTTAAGACACGCTTTCTTGATTGAACTATCGGTGTCATCGTAGGTGAAAGTTGTTTCTCCTGAGAGAGGTTCTTGATATGCATCAGTGTAGGTGCAAGCAGCATTTGTTTCGAGCAGTTTGATTTCGGCGTGCATTCCACCAAGATCAAATCCTCCGTCATATGGTTTGATGGTTACTTTAATTTTTCCAACTTCGCTTGCTCTGTCCAGTCTCAAAAATCCAGTTGGATCAATGGCTGTTGGAGCTGCACTATCAATGATGATTTCGGATGCGGAGTTAAGATTTGTTCCTGTCAAAGAACTTGAAGTCTGCTGGTTTCCAGCAGTGTCAAAAACTGACTGGGTCAGATTATTAGCTTGAACTGAAAGGAATGAGCCGAGCTCCGTGTTGTCTCCTGCGGCAATTGTGTATTCTCCACTAAGAGTGTTTCCTGAAACACTGTTTAGAGTTGCAGATCCTCCGGAGTTGAAATTCAAAGTGATGGAACTTAGCAGAGTTGGAGAAAGTTCTTCATTGTAAGTCACAGTAATCGAAATTACTTTGGTTGTTGAACTTGGTCCGTATGTTCCATTGGGAGTAGTGGTAGTGACTGAAGTTATGACAGGCAGCACGCCGTCGTAGTCGATTTGATCACTGACAATCTCTGCAGGATTTTGGGCGCTATCAATAAATCTTGCCGAAACAGTTATGGTTTCCTTGTTGCTGAGCGGAGTTGTTCCTCCGCAATCAGCATTTAGCAGATTCCAGTTTGCGATGGTTGCATCTCCATTTGCGTCCAAGGCGATAGCCGGGTTGTATGCCCCATTAGTTGATGGGGTCATGCTTTTGTCGCACCAAGTGGTTCCATTATTGGAAAGTTGAAGCTGCATGCCACTCAGCTCGAGATTATCTTGGGTATGCACTTTAAGAGTGACTTGTTGATTTGTTGTTTCAACGTCGTTGTTGTTGATGGTGATTGAAGATGAGGATGGACTATACGTATCAACTCTAAATCCAGAAAGATTTTCGAGCGGATCGCCACTTGCGGCCACAACGTATTGGCCATTAAGAATGTTTCCGATTGTGTTAAGCGGAGTTCCTTTTCCATCGAGAACATTTTGCAAAAGCACCTCTTCAACTTTAAGATCTGCTGCGTTTTCATCGGCAGCTACATCATATACAGCTATCAGCTTCTTGCTGGCCAGCGCATTGGAAAGAGTGACTTCGTGTCTGGCAATTCCCGTATTAAGAACGACTTTAACATTTCCACCTGCTTGAATGGTTTTGTTGTAATTGGCAACCAAAGTGAAACTGTCATCAGAATTGAAAGCTGTTTTTCCTCCGCTTCCCTCAACGGTGAATTTCTGCAGAATTGGAGGCGTAGTATCAATAATTATATTGCTTCCATTTGCAGCCATGTTTTGTTCATTGGAAACAGCTGAATCCGCATATGTCCTAGTGTTTCCTGCGCGATCAGTCAATGTTCCAGAAACGATGACTTCGACTTTAACCGGATCAGGCGTGGTGTCATATCCTGTCCTTGGCGCTCCGATGGTAAACTGACCGGAAAGATCATTGGTCTGATTGGAAGCAAGATCAACATTGACCGTAGCGCTCATCGGTCCCATTTTGACATTGATGCCTCCATCCGCAATAGGTTCATTGTAAACAGCTGTCACATTCACATCGCCGGAAGTCTGAGGACTATCAACTGTTGAGTCTGCAGTGATTGATTTGAAATATTGAAGTGTTGGCGGGGTGATGTCAAAAGTCTTGTCATTAACAACAATGCTTGCGACATTGGTTGCCAGATCAGTTGCCGAAAAAGTGATGTCATATTTTGCCGCATCAACCAAAGTGATGACTTCATTGCATTGACTACCTGTTCCATCGAGAATAACATTGGAGTGGTTTCCATCTGTCAGGCTTTCGGTTTTAAGATTGCACACCGCATCAGGCAAGACATTAGCAGAATCTTTGAATGTTATCTTTCCATCTTTAAGAGTCTCACTATTATTGGAAATGTTAAATGAGATGTCAGATTGATCGGAGAAGTTGTTGAAATATTCAGGTGCCGTCACCGAGATCGTAGGTGCAGTGATGTCATAGACAACTCCTGTTCTGTTTGCATTCTGAAGACTATTTCCAGCCAAATCAGTCGCACTAATCTCAATGGCATATGTTCCCTCGCTTAACCCGCTGATGATTTGTGAATGTTCAGTTCCTGCGCCGTATTTAGCAGGATCAATTGGAGTTACCGTCTGCTGAGTGTCTTGATTGATAAGGGTTATGTTTCCATTTTGGATAACTTCCTGGAAGGAGAATTTGATCTCCATGGAATTTAGATGGTCATTGGTCTGGGGAGAAACAATGGTAATGATTTTTCCTACTGTGTCTATCTCAAACGAGGAAACTAAAAGTTCACTACTTTCATTTCCGGTTACGTCAGTTACCTTAATGTTGCAAGCTGAATATGTCCCATCAGCAAGTTCAGTAAATGTGATGAGATTATCTCCACTGATTGCATCAGTTGCAATACTTACACATCCTCCAGAATATGTAATAGTGCCTGCTTCATTAGTGGTGAAGGTGTATTCAGGAGTCTTGTCGCTAGTGGGTGTGGTCACTGGAGTTTTTTCTGCCACATTCGGTTTAGTGCGATCGAAAATTATTTCCGTGTTTCCGTTTGCAGCGTCTCCAGTGTTTCCTGCTTCATCTTCAAATTCAATGACGTATGGAATGTCTTCTTCTTTATCCCCTGCTTGCATCTGATAAGTGACAGTATAAACCTGTCCAATATTTGTTACTAAATCGGCAGATTTAAGATTATCGAGAGTGTCTCTTGCAATTTTTACGCTAGGAGTCTTGAGCGTTTCGCTGGCAGTGAAAGTCAAGGTGATGGTGTCTCCAACCTTAGCTTTCTTGTTTCCTCCAATAGTGTTATTAGAGACAGCTAAAATATTGGAGAGGGTTGGCTTGGTGCGATCAAAGACAACTAACCCATCATTAATTCCCGTATTATCCTGAGTTGCGACGGGATCATTAATATTTCCAGCAGTATCAGTAATGTTAATAGAGAATGCAACTTCACCCTCGGGGTCGATATTATCAGTTGCAGTAAAAGTATATTTTGCAGTATATGGACTTGCCGAACCAGTAATTGTAGCGCTGTGACCCGCAATTGTCACCGTAGGAACAGTTCCTGATTTTAATATTTCACTGGTTGCAATAGAAAGAGTAATTTCATCCCCTGGTTTGGCCTTTTTATTATTAGTGTTATTGGAAGTTTCAGTTACGGAAGTTACAGTTGGCTTGACACCATCAACTTTGATATCCGGAGAGTCGGAAAGATCTTTTTTAGTTGGAGAAGTTGGGTCGACCGTTTGATTGGAAAATGCATCTTTTATTGTTCCAATTATGGCCGATCCAGTGATAAGTGACAGGTCAGGAACTGCATCACCTTCATTGATAGTTACATTGCAAGTCTTATTATTAACAGCTGCTGCAATGTTTATGGTGCAGTTGCTTATTCTTCCTCCCCCCATGTCAAATTTCACATTCACATCACCTACTGTAGTCACTGCTTCAGAGAAAGTCACTTTCACTGGAATGGTTTTTCCGATTCCGAAAATTCCAGAAGATTTTTCCGGCTCAGCAACAGTGGAGAGATCAGCAGCTATTGTTGATATGGTTGGAGATTGAAGATCAAGTATTTGAGAACTTGTCACTGAACTCTGACCTATATTATTAACGCCTGAGGAGTCAGCGTCATTTGCTACCACCTTGAATAACACTCCGTCCAACTTATTGTTGTTCAAATTACTATTAGCATCAGCTTTTGGATTCCAGGAGAAAGTGTTACCTACTGTCGCTTGTGCACCGATAGTTCCCGTGGCACTAAGCGTATTTACGGTGTGCTGAGAAACTGAAGCCAAAAAGAAAACAGGACTATTGGCAGCATGCGAAGCTGCAGTAGTGGGATATGAGGTGGCAAAGGTAGCTCCGCGAGGGGCCACTATCCTTCTTTGATTTCCTGTAAGAGTTCCAGCATTATCATCGAATGAGATTAGCTCGCTATTAACAAGCATGGATCCTGTTTTTGGAATCGGCATACTGCTGGGATTATTGAAAGTCACATTCCCCGTGTATGAAGCATCGATAACTGGCAGAGTGACATCGCTTCTTGGTTGATAGAAAAGATTCGCTTTGATCGGAGAAGCAGCTGTTCCATGAGCGATACCTCCAAAATCATCATAAGTTTCACTCAGGGTATATGGCACTGAAAAAGTTCCATCGGAATTTTGCTTCAAATTAGCAGGATTAGTGTTGATAGTGATCGCAGGGGGAATATTGTATGAATACACGACAGCAACATCATCAACAGTTGCCGTAGAGACGCCAGTTGTCGCCAAATCAACCTTATATGCAACGTACTGATCACCTGAATTGTCTCGCATTGCAACTGGGATTGCAGCAATGCCACAAGTGACCAAACCTGTTCCATCTTTTGAACATCCCGCAGAAGATGATGTTAAATTTGTCCAAGCGCCAAGAGTTGCTGAAGATGAGCCAGTAGCGATCGAGAGTGTGACTCCGGTTCCTATTGGCAAAGAAACATCTTCCTTCCAATTCAAACCGGTGACGGAATTATTTGCACTAAGAGTGTTATAAGTTGAAGAAGTCAAACTTCCCGCTGAATATCCAGGCAAAACCACGCTCCGATATGCTATATTCAAAAGTCCGGAATTATATTCTTTTGACGTATATGAAATATGCGCCTTTCCAGTTGTGTCAAGAGTCAGAGATGGATTAGACGAGATAGCGGTTGTGTTGGAAGTGATGTCCACACGTGTAGCAAAATTCCCAGAAATATTAGTACGGTAAGCGACGTTGGAATATGCAGAATTATATTCATTTGAAGTGTATGAAATGTGAGCTTTTCCACCCGTATCAACAGATAGGGATGGGTATTTAGAGTGATTAGTAGTATTAGTTGTAACATCTATACGGGTAGCGAAACTGCCGGAAACGTTGTTACGATAAGCAATATTATAATATCCAGAGGTGCCATATTCCTTTGAATAATACGCAACATGCGCCTTACCAGCGGCGTCAACCACTAGCGAGGGACCTTCTGAATATACAAGCGTACTAGCTGTAACATCCACGCGAGTAGCGAAACTGCCGGAAATATTGTTGCGATAAGCAACATTAGGATGGGAATAATCATATTCAAAGGATCTATATGCCACATGCGCTTTACCAGCTGAATCAATAACGAGGGATGGATTATAAGAGGCTGCTGTTGCGCTCGCTGTTGCATCTATGCGGGTAGAAAAATTGCCAGAAATATTGTTGCGATAAGCAATATTTGCGTAAGAGGCATTGTATTCAGTTGAAACATAGGCAACATGCGCCTTCCCATTCGAATCAAGCCCAAGCGAAGGAGTATAAGAATCCTTATTTGTATTTGTTGTCACATCGATACGAGTAGCAAAACTGCCGGAAACGTTGTTGCGATAAGCAATGTTCCAATATGATGCATTATATTCCTTAGACTGATAAGTGATGTGGATCTTATTATTAGAATCCACTGCAATTGAGGGATTGATAGCATTGGCTGTTGCGCTAGCGGTAACATCAATTCTTGAAGCGTAATTATCTGCGGAAGATCGCAGTGCAATATTGTCAATTGTTGAGCTATATTCTTTCGAAACATATGCTATATACCTGGTACCATCCGATGCAACTGCTATCCGTCTAGCATTACCCACATCACTAACCCCAGAGTCGACATCAGCAGCAAAAACACCTACTGTCAAATCTTTTTTAGTAGCAAAACTATCAGAAACATTGTTACGATATGCGATATTGTAATAAGTAGGATCGACTTCTTTTGATTGATAAACTACATGTATCTTTCCTGCTGCATCCATCATTGAAGATTTATATGCATATGTTCCAGACACATTTGTTGCCACATCGATGCGAGTAGCAAAATTTCCGGAAACGTTACTTCGATATGCGATATTGTAATATTGACTAGCATTATATTCATTCGAACTATACGCAACATGAGCCTTGCCTGTCGAATCCAACCTCAAAACTGGAGCTTGAGATCTTTTTGTAGTATTCGTTGTCACATCAACGCGCGTGGAAAAACTGCCTGAAATATTATTGCGATACGCAATATTTGTATAACTAGCATTATATTCATTTGAAGTATAAGCAACGTGAACATTATTTGATGAGTCAAGTGCCATCGATGACTCCGAACCATCACTTGCAACTGTTGTTGCTGAGCCAAATGATCCTGATGTATTGTTTTTATATTGGATACCACCTGCGCTATACACTATGTGTACCTTGTCTGCTGAATCTATCGCCAAGGATGGGTATGCTGAAGTTAGGGTTGTAGATGTCGTAAGATCAACTTTAGTAGCGAAACTACCCGAAACATTACTGCGATAAGCAAGATTATAATATGAGGAATTATATTCATTTGATATATATGCAATATGCGCTTTACCAGCGGAATCTAAAGCAAAAGTTGGCGAACTTGATGATCGCGTGGTATTTGTTGTCACATCAATACGGGCAGTAAAATTCCCAGAAACGTTATTACGATATGCTACATTACTATAGCTTACATTATATTCTGCAGAAGAATAAACAATATGAATTTTATCATTAGCATCTATGAAAATAGATGCTCCAGATGATTGCGCGCTAGTATTAGTTGTGATATCAACCCTTGAAGCAAAGTTGTCTGCGGAAGATCGCATAGCTATATTAGTAGTGCCAGCTTGGTACTCAGGTGAAGCGTATACAACATAAACAGTACCATTTGAAGATTTTGCCATTGCCTTTTCTGCTGCAATAAAATGTGAACTACCTGATCCGGCGCCCTTAGTCACATCCGTGCGACCAGAAACAGAAAGCGAGTTATTGAACACGGAAGTTAAAGCTGCTCCGTTAACCACGCCTGCAAGAGATGCATAGTTTGTCCAGCCGGTTTTTGTCGCCAAACTGGCGCTCACTCCGCCAACCCAACTTGACTGCTTCCACTGAAAATTAGCAGCGCTTGAACGGTTCGGATTCATGACATATGGCGCCACGATGACAGCCACAATCACCATCGCCATCGCCGAAGAAAGACTGACCGTGAGCCGTCTTAATTTTTTTTGATAATTTTTCAGTTCTGAATACGAATCAAATTTGACTGTGAGCTGATAACTGCCGTCGGTATTTTTCAAAATCTGCTGGATGCGCAGATGATTGTCCGCAGCAGATTTGAAAATGAGATGATAATGATCGACAAACCAAGTTTTTATTTTCTTTAGGATTTGTTTTATTTTTTGCATAGAAAAAACAATTTTAAATGATAATTTTTCAACAGCTCGTATTGCTTAATATTTTAGCATATTTTTAGTCATTTATCAAAAAATCATTTTTTTCATTTTATCAAACCTGGATCCCCACTTTTACCATGGGGGCACTTCCGTTGGTTGCGTGAGGATGACAAATGTTTTCTCATTGTTATTCTCATGAAAACGACCTGCCTGGATTCCCTGTCTACCGATAGGTAGGCGGTAGGCAGGGAATCCAGGCCCGTATTCAAAATCGAATCCCATTACATTAAACCTGGATCCCCGCGTTCGCAAGGATGACAACTCACATTTGCAATTTCGACTTTAATTTATTATTAAAAATTTAGATTTAGGATTTTTCTTCCTTGTCATTCCCGGCTCCGACTCGCCTCGCATTTGTTCCATCGAAGTGGGTCAAGAATCCAATCCCTGTGTTTTAAGATCGAATCATAAATCTGGATCCCCACTTTTAAACCACAAGGGCACTTCCGTTGGTCGCGTGAGGATGACAAGAATTGATGCAGTATGACAAAATCCCATAATTACGAGGTGGGTATTTACTTTTTAATTCACATATTATATACTAAACTCTGTTAATCATAGGTGCTTGTAGCTCAGTGGATAGAGCGTCCGGTTGCGGTCCGAAAGGTCGCAGGTTCGATTCCTGCCAAGCACACAAATGAATGAAATGAATTTGAGGGCTTTGGAGTAAGTGAACTGCTTCACTTACGTCAGAAATCGAAAGCCGCAGTGATGCGTGAGTTTGAGCGCCCAAAGTGCTCAAGGCGAACGCCACGAGGCGGGGTCGAGAGAAATTTTCGTCAGAAAATTTACTTGTGACCGATTCCTGAATTTGCCAAGCACACAAATGAAAAATGGCACAATGAAAGAACTTGACTTTTTGTTATATTTGGAGTATAATAGACAGTTAAGTTCTTTTTTTGTTAATATCGATTTTTCAAGGCTATTTAGCCAAAAAACGTCCAAGGGAGAGTGCAAGAAATGATTTTCAATGAAATTGCAGAAGGCTTCAAGGTAGAAAGAGACCAGTTTAAGATTTCGAAAATCTCAGAGGTCCAAACCAGAAAAGGATACCTCTCAGCAGTCGAAGACGTCGGTGATCAGCTCTTTAATAAAGAACACTTCGTTCTTTTCAAGACAGATACTGGCAAGGCATGCAAAATCAAGATTGGTGCACTTAAGAACCCTGACGTCATTGTGATGGTTTTGAATTTTACCTTTCAAAAGCAGGATTCCTGCGAAAAAACCATGACTTCGCCAACAATGCCCAATCCGGAGGAAAGAATCATCAACCTCCTATGTGATATAAAAAAAGAGGACACCCCCACACTCAGAATGGACAAAGAAAAACAAATCCGCCTGGCAACCATAAGGTTAGCAGCGGAAAGGATACGGGATTTGAAAATATAGAAATCCCAATTCCGAATTCCCCAGCGTCTATTTGACGTTGGGGTTTTTATTTCCAAAAATATCACTAGAAACAAAATTGTAGATAATATATACTTCAAACATGCTCACACTAAAATCAAAACTTGAAGAAGTTCCAAGAATTGGCGTGAAATATGGAACAATCTTAAAGAAACTCAAGCTGGAAACAATTGAGGATCTTTTACTGCATTTCCCTTTCAGATATGAAGATTACAGCGAGCGAATTTTTATCGGCGACCTTATCGGAGGCCAAACTGCCACGGTTATGGGCGAGGTTACTCAAAGTAAATTAGTTCGCACTTGGAAAAGAAAAATGCTGATCACTGAATGCCAAATCAGCGATGAAACCGGCAGCGTGAAGGCCGTATGGTTCAATCAACCATATGTCAGTGATTCGTTAATCAAAGGCAAAGGCGTGAGAATATCCGGCAAGGTTACCGAGGATTCGAGAGGGCGTTTTTTTTCCAATCCCGCCTGGGAATTATCTTCTCGCACCCCGACCAATACTGGCAGACTTGTTCCTATATATCCGGAAACCGAAGGCGTGACTTCTCGTTGGCTGAGATGGCAACTTCAGCTGCTCATCAAGCATACCGAGCAGCTTAAAGATCCCCTGCCGGAAAATATTCGCAAAGGACTTTTCCTGCCAAGTTTAAGTGAAGCCGTCAAGAATATTCATTTCCCAAAAACGCTCAGAGATTTTGAACAGGCGCAAAAACGTTTTGCATTCTCGCAAATGTTTATGATGCAGCTAGCCTCACAACAAGTGCGAATTTCTTGGGAAAAGCAAAGTGCAGCTAAGATTTTTTTTGATGAAAAATTAATTAAAGATTTTGTAACTTCACTTCCATTCACCTTAACAGGTGCGCAAAGAAAAGCTGCTTTCCAAATCTTTAAAGATCTGGAAAAGCCCTTGCCCATGAATCGCCTATTGAACGGCGACGTTGGAAGCGGAAAAACCATCGTAGCTGCGCTCGCAAGCTTAGGTGCGATAAATGCCGGCATGCAAGTTTCACTAATGGCGCCCACGGAAGTTTTGGCGCGGCAACATTATGAAAGTCTTTGCAAGGTTTTTGCAAATAACAATATTTCTATTGCCCTGCTGACAAATTCATATCAAGAAATTTCAAATTTCAAATTTAAAATTTCAAATTTAAAATCAACCGAAAAAATTTCAAAAAATAAAAAAAGAGATGACCTGCTTACAATTTTAGCCGAGGGAAAAATTGATTTAATAGTTGGCACTCATGCCATCATTCAAAAAACAATAAAATTTCACAAGTTAGCGTTGATTATCGTGGACGAACAACACCGATTCGGCGTCAATCAGCGAGCTTATTTGCAACAAGCAATTGCTGACATCAATGACGGTTTGCCCGGAAAAATTCCCCATCTTCTTTCCATGACTGCGACGCCAATTCCCCGCACACTTTCGCTGGCATTTTTTGGAAACTTAAACCTATCGATCCTGGATGAAATGCCGAAAAATCGTAAACCGATAATCACCAAAATCGTTGGCGCGCGCGAAAGACAAGCCACATACGATTTCATCAAAAATGAAATTAAAAACGGCCGCCAGGCTTTTGTAATTTTTCCGTTGGTTGAAGAATCTGAAAAACTCACAGAATTGAAAGCTGCAACCCAGGAACACGCACGCCTGAGCGAGGAAATTTTTCCTGAATTCTCATTGGGACTTCTGCATGGAAGATTAAAAGCTGCTGAAAAAGAAGCTGTCATGAAAGATTTTAAGGATAAAAAATATGACATCCTTATTGCCACCTCAGTGGTTGAAGTTGGTATCGACATACCCAATGCCAGCGTAATTATCATCGAAGACGCCGAGCGTTTCGGACTTTCGCAGCTTCATCAGTTTCGCGGTCGCGTAGGGCGAAGCGAACATCAATCATATTGCTATTTGTTTACCGGCAGCAATACGGCCAAGGCAAAAGAAAGGCTCAGGGTTATGGAAAAAAGTTCTGACGGTTTCGTTATTGCCGAACATGATTTGAAACTGCGCGGGCCTGGAGAATTTCTAGGTACGAGACAGTCAGGAGTGCCGGATATTGCCATGGAACATATTACCAACGTAGGCTTGATTGAGATTGCTCATGATTATGCCGAGCAAGTCTTGCAAGATTCCCCTAATCTCAGCGATTATCCCCTGCTCCAAAAAGAGCTGTCCAAATTTCAAAAAAATGTTCATCTTGAATAAAACGCTTATTTTTGCTAGAATATAATAGATATTTAATTAATTTTCAATTCACAATTTTCAATTTTGAATCAATTTAAAATTCTTAATTTCTAATGCCTAAAACATTTAGTCATTCGAATTTCATTCAAAATTCGAAATTCATAATTAAAAATTATATACTAGAAAATACTGGATTCATCATCTATTTAATTAAATTAATTTAACAATTATCATGGACAAAGCGATATTTAAAGCTTACGACATTCGAGGAATTTATCCTGAGCAATTAAATGGCGAAGATGCTTATAAAATCGGTAGAGCAATAGTTCAATTCACAGGCGCAAAAAAAATCGTGGTAGGCGCAGACATGCGCACTTCGTCACCCGAAATCCAGAAAGGTATCATGCGAGGAATTACTGATCAAGGATCTGATGCGGTAAATATAGGACTTGTTAGTACTCCCATGCTTTATTTCGCCTCCTGGAATCTTGATGTTGATGCTGGCGTGATGATTACAGCCTCGCACAACACTGCCGAATGGAATGGACTCAAGCTCTGCAGAAAAAATGCTGTGCCGATTGGCGAGGGTGATGGCATGGAGGAAATTAGGGAGCTAGCGCTTACCGGAGAATTTCTTGAAGCAACCGCTAAAGGCAGCATTTCAGAAAATACGGAGGTAAATTCCGCCTACCAAAATTATATCGCGAACTTTTTCCAAACGGGATTAGGAAAGAAAAAAATTGTTTTTGATTTCGCAAATTCAGTTGGCTCCTTGGATAAAGATATTTTTGAAAAATTTCCTGCAGATATTGAACCTGTATACTTATTTGAAAATCTAGATGGGACTTTTCCAAATCATGAAGCAAATCCTTTGAAATTGGAGACGTTAAAAGACCTACAGGAAAAGGTTTTGAGTGAGAAAGCCGATCTTGGAGTCTCATATGATGGAGATGCTGATCGCGTTGGTTTTGTTGATGAACTGGGAAAAATCGTTCCTATGGATTTTTTAATCGCACTTCTTGCGAAAGAAGCTTTGAAGAAATTTCCAGGAGCAACCATTCTTATGGACCTCAGATCTTCAAATGCTGTCAAGGAAGTTATTGAGGAAGCTGGCGGCGTTGTACATCGTTGTCGCGTTGGGCATTCACTAATTAAGGGACAGATGCGTCGAGACAAGGCTATCTTTGCGGGTGAGCTTTCTGGGCATTACTTCTTCGAAGAAAATTCCAAGGCCGAAATGACCTCACTTGCAATTATCACACTGCTCAACCTCATGAATGAAACTGGTAAAAAAATGTCGGAGCTTGTCCATGAACTGCATCGCTATGCGCACAGCGGGGAAATAAATTCAGATGTTGAGGATAAAGATGGAATGATGAAGAAATTAAAGGAACTTTATGCAGATGGAGAAGTTGATGAGCTTGATGGAATTCGCATTGATTTTGCAGACTGGTGGTTCAATGTCAGAGCCTCAAATACTGAGCCAAAACTAAGACTTAACATTGAAGCCAAGACGCCAGAAATGATGGAGCAAAAAAGAGATGATCTTCTCAAAATAATCCGAGGTTAAAAAAACCTGGATCCCTACTTCCGTGAGGATGACAAAAATATATTCCTTGTCATTCCCGTGAAAACGGGAATCCAGACCCTCATTGCATGGTTATTCCCTTGAAAAAGGGAATCTTGGCCCGCATTTGAGAAAAACCTGGATCCCCACTTCCGTGAGGATGACAAACACATTTTATAATTTAGGATTTTATTTGTCACCCGTCTCGACTCATGGAGACGACCATTCGTCGACACGAGGCGGGTTGGAAATTTAGATTTTAGATTTTTTTCATAGCCGCATTGTCATTCCCTTGAAAAAGGGAATCCAGGCCCCTCCCCTCTTCATTCCAAAATTTAAACAAAATTCAAAACCTGGATCCCCACTTTTACCACAAGGGCACTTCTGTTGGTCGCGTGAGGATGATAAATGCTCTCCTTGTCATTCTCGACCTGACTCGCCTCGCGTTCGCTCCATCGAAGCGGGTCGGGAATCCAGACCCTCCCCTACGTTATCATCCCTGCGGCCCAAAGGGGTGCCCTTGTAGTAAAGGAGAAATTAGGTCCGCATTCAAACAAAACAAAAAAATATTATATCCTGGATTCCGGATCAAGGTCCGGAATGACAAGGGCCAATAAAAAGAATTACGTAATTAATTACGTAATTCTTTTTTGTCTACAGTTTCAATTACTTGCTCAATTCAGCTTTCGTCCATTTCTTCCCCAACCTACAACCTAATTCCTAACTCCTACGACCTACTTTCCTATCTTGGCTTTATCTGTCTAAGCATGGACTTGAAGTTATCTCCAATCTTTTCCACAACCGTTTCTTCGGCGCGCGGGGTACGAAGTGAATACTCTTCTGAAATCTTTTCCAGACCATCCTTATCTAAAGACTTCACCTTGAAATAATAAGTGGTTCCAGCTTTTAATGATGTCAGCACGATCTGGTGCTTTAGTTGCAGCTGTTCATTTGGTGCAGTTTCCTGTTGCTCCATTGAACCCTCTTCCGCATAAATCAACACAGCAGTGGCTGGAATATTCGTTTTCCAAGAAATGATTGTTTGGATCTTATTTCTCGGCTGCAAATAATTCTCATTTTGTACTTCTAAAATTTGTAGTTCATCCGATTTAATGACTGCATTTTCAGGGTCATCCAAACTTGGCGCGATCTGCGCATCAATAATTTCTTCAATTTCACTTGCTAAAGATACAGTAACTGGCTCAGCCACAGCTTGCGCACAAGTTGGAATAAGTTCGCCAGTCGTGTAAACTCTTATCGGGTCGCCTCCTCCACCCCAGGAAGAAATTTCTTTTGTATGCTGCGGCATCGCGGCATCTCTGGCAATAATCCGCACATAATAAACTAAACCTTCCTGCAGAAAATCAACTGGTACAGTGTGAGTGACTGCATAATCCGATTCCGGGGAACGTCTCGTTAGTTTTTGATAGCCAGCATCTTCATAAAATTCCACAGTAGCCTTTGTGGCCAAGGGCTTATTATTGTTTGCACTATCAAGTGTTTTAAAGATTACAGTAGCTTGGTTCTTGGAAACATTAGCAATCAAGATATCTCCCTTTCCATTTGGAATATAAACTTCCGATTCAATGGGCTGCGGATAAAAAATAGGGGCTACGAAAATTCCCAGCATCCAAGAAAATGCTACCATTAAAAATAGACCCACATAAGTTCTGATTTTTTTCTGTTGCCTCTTTAATTGAGTGTAAGAGCGAAATTTTTTGACCTCAGCTTTGGTTAAGCGAATGTGGTTTTCCGCTGCACTCTCAAAAATCATATCATAACACTCCAGACAAAATGCCGGCAAATAACTCAGAATTTTTTTTATTCCTCTATTCATAACTAAAAAGATAATTTAAATTGCTTGTCAGGATACGTGTGCAACTCTAAAAAAAGGAAACCATATGGAGTCCTAATTTAAAAATCATTTTTTTTCATCAAGTATTTCCTTGATTTTCTCAGCTACCTTTCCTGGGGTCAACTTAACTTTCTCGAAGAAATCACGAGCACCCAATGCGAAAGCAGTTTGGCGATCAGCATCACTTTCCAAATTGGAAAAAATCACTACTGGAATATTTTTGTATTGTTCCTTTTTCCCAATAGCTTCCAATACCTCGAAGCCATCCATTTCTGGCATCACTATATCAAGCAATACTAAAGAGATTTCACTTCCCTTGCGGTCTAGCCATTCCATAGCTTCTTTGCCGTTTTTTGCCTGCAAGACTTCGAAGCCCTTGGAGCCAAGCGCGACAACGCTTAATTCCAAAAGGTCTACATCATCTTCAGCAACGAGTATGATAATTTTTTTTTCTATCGCCATACTTTTTCTATTTGTTTAATCTTTTTTTAACCGCATTTACTAGCTCCTCCGGACTTGTTTCGCCCTTAATGAGGTAGTCATCGATTCCCAATGCAAAAGCTGCTCTACGATCTTTTTTATTATCCAAATCAGTAAAGACAATTTTTGGTATCCTTGTGCAAACATCGTGCGAATTTATTTTTTCCAAAAGATCAAATCCATCCATTCCAGACATAACTATCGCCATAATAACCAAATCCGGGAAAATTCCCTCTTTTTGGGCTTTTTGCATGCACTCGCACGCCTCCTTGCCGTCGCAAATTTCTTTTACATCAAAGCTATTCTTTATCAATTCTTCTGCATATTTCATTCGAAGCAAACCATCGCTCTCAATAAAAACAATTTTTTTAGCAATTTGCTTTTTTTCTTCCATGTAAATCTATTCTTATGACCTATAATCCTATGCTCACGATTATAACACAAAAAGATTTTAAAAGGAATATAATCAAACAATAAATCCGACTTTTTTCTTCACCTCATCCATTTTTTCCTTGGCATTTTTTTGCACTTTTTCCCTGCCTGCATGCAAAATTTTCAAAACCTCTTCATCTGAAAGTGCTGCGTATTTTTCCTGAAACGGTACCAAAAATGCGATTACAACTTCCGCCAATTCACTTTTGAAATCACCATAGCCTCTGCCCTTAAACATGTTTTCAATCTCTGCAGGATCTTTTTCCGAGAAAGATGAGAATATATTAATCAAATTCTTAAGTGCTGGTTTGTCATCACTGTACACAATTTCACTCCCTGAATCAGTCACAGCTTTTTTGATTTTTTTGCGGATAGTTTCCTCGTCATCCAATAGTCCAATCCTGCTGTTTTCTGACTGCGCCGATTTGCTCATTTTCTTTTCTGGATCATCCAAGGATAAAATCATTTTCCCCTCCTCTTTTACGAAATATTCAGGAACAACAAAAGTTTCACCAAATTTATTATTGAATCTTCTCGCCAGAGTTCTCGCCAGTTCAATATGTTGAATTTGATCCTGTCCCACCGGAACAGTCTGAGTATCATAAAGTAAGATGTCGGCAGCCATAAGTACCGGATAATCATACAGACCGACTCCGGAAGTTTCACGCCCTCCTTTTTGCGATTTATCTTTGAACTGGGTCATCTTATCCAAATCAGACATTCGCGCAACCGTATTCAAAATCCACATCAATTCCGCATGCTCAGAAACTTGCGACTGAATAAAGATTGATGATTTTTTAGGATCAATTCCGGCAGCCAAATAGATTTTAGCAATCTCAATAGACTTCTTTCTTAGCATCTCAGGATCTTGAGGCACCGTAATAGCATGCATATCAACTACACAGAAGATTGATTCATATTTATCTTGAAGTTCTACCCAATTTTTGATTGCCCCAAGATAATTTCCAATATGCAGATTTCCACTCGGCTGAACTCCTGAGAAGATACGTTTTTTAGTCATAATTCGAAATTTTTAAAGTTATTTTCTATTCCAATAATACCTAATAAGCCTTAATTATGCAACTTAGAGTAGATTTGACAGATATAGATATAATAAATATAATGTATTTATGAATACATTTTTTCCAACCACTAAACACATTATCGTCCTCGATTGCGCGTGCAAACGAGTCGATTTTGAGTTGGAGATGTAGACATGGAATTATATAAGTAAAATGATATAATCAAAATCCATTACACTCCAGCTGAAACTGGAGATTTTTGTTGCTTAAAATTTTAATACAACCAAGGGAGGATCAAACATGAAAAACTCCAATGCTCAGGAAATCTGCGTCCTTTCTATTATTTTTAAGCATCCAAAAACTGGAGAGTATGCATCCGTGGTGGAATGTGGTAATCGCCAAATATTCGAAAATTCCATCAAGGCGCTTGAATCCAAAAAAGTTGAAGTAATTTTCAAACATTGTGAAAGTGAGAGTGAACTTTTTTCCCAAGGGCTAACACTGCATGAGGGCTTCACTGGCGCAGATTTCATATTACGCATAAATACTGCCAGAATAAACGAGGAAGCATCCAGGGATGTAGCTAAAGCAGGAGACAAAGATCATATTGCCTCCAGGGTAGTTTCGATGCCCAAGAAAATGTCCTATCGGGTTCGGAAGAAATATCCTCCGGCCATTGCGCTTTAGCGCATAAAATCAAGCCCGCGCGTAACGCACGCGGGCTTTTTAAATTTGCAACAAAAAACCCGACCATCTGGCCGGGTTTTTTTTCTTTGAATTTTCTACAAGCTAATTCCTAATGCCTAATTCCTAGAGCTATACTTCAATCACAACTGGCAAAATCATTGGACGTCGTTCAGTTTTTGTATACAAGAATGATCCAACTGATTCGCGGATATTATTTTTCACGTAGTCCCAGTTAACTGCAGTATCTTCAGCGGTTTTTTCCTTCACCACTTTTTCCACGATACGCTTGGTAGCATTTACAAGATCAAAATTTTCTTTTACAAAAATAAATCCTCTTGAAGTAATCTGTGGATTACCGACAATTTTCTTAGTCTTGCTGTCG
The DNA here is from genome assembly GCA_964609855.1 of uncultured Bdellovibrionales bacterium. Classification (GTDB taxonomy): domain Bacteria; phylum Patescibacteriota; class Minisyncoccia; order Moranbacterales; family GWC2-37-73; genus GWC2-37-8. Next base: position 17,565 of record CAZSTB010000013.1, on the reverse strand, counting down.
ATAATCACCACGATTGTGAACATACCATCCTTAGCAAGCAACTGACGATCGCGCAATACAACCTCACCGACATCGCCGACACCTAATCCATCAACCATGACGTAGCTAGTATCAACTTTTGCAGGCAAAACTTTCGCTTTGTTCTCGCTAACTTCCAACTGATTTCCATTATCCAAAACAAAGACATTTTCTTTCTTCATGCCATTTCTATGAGCCAGTTTTTCAGCCTCTTTGAGCATGTAATGATTTGCATATACAGGCAAAAAGAAATCAGGTTTAACTTGGTCAAGCACTTCGCGAATATCATTTGCGTTGGAGTGTCCACTGACATGCACATCTAAGATGTCACTATGGATCACGTTATCGCATTTACGATAAAGGTTGTCTTTCAATCTTTGGATGGTGCGTTCATTACCAGGAATAACAGAGGATGAGAAGATAATCGTATCGTCTCGTTGGATTCTGATGAAACGGTGTTCCTCATTGACGATGCGGGAAAGTACAGCATTGCCCTCTCCCTGCGCTCCAGTACAAACAACCACAACTTTATTCCTTGGGTGTTTATGAATTTCATTTACTAAAATTAAAGTTTCTTTGTGAGCTTTAATATATCCAAGTTCCTTAGCAATCTCAATATTCATTTTCATGGAATATCCTTCAAGTGCAACTTTTTTACCTATGCTTTCAGCATATTCAATGATTTTTCCAATACGTCTGATCTGTGAAGAAAAAGTTCCAATAATCACAAGCCCCTTAGCAGATGAAATCAGATCGTTGATATTTTTATACATATCAAGTTCACTCTTGTGTTCAGATTTCGTGTCCACCACGCCCAGACTTTCAAGCATCAAAATTCTTGGTGATGGAAGTTTCGAGAGATGGTCATAAGAAATCGCAGCGTGATCAACGGGATTTTTATCCATAGTCCAGTCTCCAGGATGAATCACTGTACCATCAGCAGTTTTAACAATCACACCAACAGCATCCATCACACTATGTTCGACATCAAAAAATTCAATTTCAAATTTTCCGAGTCTAACCTTGTCGGTTACTGCATTAACACGAATAGTTTTAAGATTTTGTGCAGAATTAACTTCGAAATCTTCCATTTTCTTTTTTACCAAAGCCAATGTCAAATCGCGACCGACTATTGGCGGATAACCGAGTTCGCGCAGCAAGATTGGAGCAGCTCCAATATGATCAAGATGCCCGTGACTTAAAATCACACCGCGAACATTTTTTTCCTTTCCTTTAAGATAGCTGATGTTAGGAATGATGTAATCGATTCCAGGCATATCCTCCTCAGGAAATTGAACTCCCATATCCAAGATGATGATGTCTCCACCAAATTCAAATAAGGTCATGTTGCGTCCCACTTCTTCATTTCCACCTAGTGGGGTGATGCGCAGGTGATCACTTTTTTCATTTTCCTGAATTGCAGGTTTTCTACTTCCGCCAGTTCTCTTGGCGCCATGAGATTTCTTAGCTTGACGACGTCCACCACTTTTTGGAGCAACGTTTTGACCAGCTTGAGGCTGAACTTGAACGCTAGCCGTTTTTTTCACAGCTGGCTGAAAATGCATGCTCGTCGAGCTTGCCTGGGTCTTTTTTATGGATTTTTTTTGCGTTCCATACGCATCAGTAGACAAGCTACTTTCTAGTTTTTTATCAAACATATTTTTTTACTTTACAAAAAGTAACGATTACAACTATTTAAGAATGCTCGATTACTATTAAATATTCGAACAGATATCAGGCTTTAACACCTAATACAATTTTACAGCTAGCAACTTACTTAAGATTAAAGTTTTTAATTATTTTTACAGTTTTTAATTACGTTCTCATTAAGAGTTTGTCATATAATTCAACATTATTCCTTTCCTCTTGAAAAAAATGTTGGTTTATGGATTTTTTCTATCTTTATTCAATCGCGTCGCAAGGATTTTTCGCAGCTAAAAATCTCTTTTGCTGCAAATATCCTATAGATTGAAATATCTTCCAGGCAGCTTCGCCTATCGGTAAGCAAATTCGCCCATATTTTGCATCAGCCGCTTAGGAAAGCATCCTGGAATATAATGTAAATTTATTCACTTTACTTGCAGCGTATCTGCCAAGCAAATTCTACCTTAAATATTTAACCGCAATAATGCGATTAAAGTTAAAAACCTAAAAATCCCAAAAATGGAGTATTTTTAAACCTGTTAGCTAATTTTTTATTTGAGTTGAAGAAAAAAGCTTTAAACAAAGTAAAATTCAAGAAGTCTTCACATATATACCCATTGTACACCATAATAATAAATTTGTCAATGGCGGAGCAAGTCTTCAATAAATATTACAGCTTGTATAAATTTAAATTCAACCATTTACATTCCCTGCCGGAATATGGATACCTCAGAAAGTATAGATACTGAATCAAGTTCAGCATGACATCTTCTTGTCATTCCCGACCTGACTCGCCTCGCATTAGATCTATCGAAGCGGGTCAGGAATCCAGGCCATGTGCTTGAAAAATTAATCATAAATCTGGATCCCCACTTTCGTGAGGATGACAAAAATAATTTTGATATTAGATTTTATTTGTCATTTAAAATTTAGATTTAGGATTTTACCTGCATTGTCATTCCCTTGAAAAAGAGAATCCAGGCCCGTATTTTGAATCTGGATCCCCACTTTCGTGAGGATGACAAAGTCTACTCCTTGTCATTCCCTGCGACCAAAGGAAGTGTCCTTGTGGTAAAAAAGGGAATCCAGGCCCGTATTTAATAAAATCCCAGTAAGTACAATGAGTCTTTGAAACCTGGATCCCCGCGTTCGCGAGGATGACAATTAACGGACTTTCCTGGAATGCAAAAGCAGACACTTTCGTGTCCACTTTTTGGGGTACAGTTCATTTTATCGCCTGCTTTTGTATTGTATTACCTAAAAGCTATAAGCTAGTGAAGCTATAAGCTATTTAGAATTTGGCCTATCTCGAATCAGTGAAAGAGAGCCGAGATGGATCAAGCTAAGGGTAATAAATGATATTAAAGATAAAATTCCAAAAAAATTTAAAAAAAACGGCTATTGCCGTTTTTTAAACTTTTTATTTGCAGTTTTTTCCATCACTTAAATCATAATCAACCATTTCTTTCATTATATTGCAGTATTTATCAAATTTTTTCGAATCTAAGCTGTACATCGTCGAAGTTCCAAGTTTTCGCTCTTTTAAAAGTCCGAGTTTTTTCATTTGCGCAAGATGATGTGAAGCAAGAGTCTGAATTATACCTATCTCTTCATGGATCGTTTTCACATTGAGCTCATTGCACCTCAAGAGGCAAATTATTCGTAGACGAGTTTTATCAGCAAGAACATGCATGAATTTCTCCATCTCGATTATCCTTTTTGATTCTTGCGATCCTCTTATCGTACATCTGCACAACGGATTTTTTTTAGTCATATTTTTACATTAATGCACTATTTTACATCCCTATTTACGACCATACGTATCCTCATATCTCATGATATCATCCTCTTCAAGATAATCTCCAGTTTGTACCTCGATTATTTCCAGCTTAACTTTTTCAGGATTTGAAAGCCTGTGCTTAGCATTAGCTGGAATGTAAGTACTCTGATTTTCATGTAAAACCAAGCTATCCTCCCCGTTTATGACTTGCGCAGTTCCTTTCACCACTACCCAATGTTCAGAGCGATGCTTGTGGGATTGCAGACTCAAGGTGCTTCCAGGAAGTACTGTAATTTTTTTGACTTTATGATTCTTCTCGTCAATAAGAACTTCGTATTTTCCCCATGGTCGCTGCACTTCAATGTTATGATCAATTTCCTTGTAATTATTTTCTTTTAGATATTCCACCACATTTTTCATTTCAGAACTTCTTCCTTTTTTTTGAATCAATATGACATCATTGTTTTCAACCACATTTATATCATCCACACCAACCGTGACTATGAGACGTCCACTAATTGAATTGGTGTAGACATTTTTTGAATCAAATTCCAAATGCTTATTGGTAGCAGCAAAGCCCCTCTCTGCAACTTCGGCCAATTCATCAAATGATCCAATGTCACTCCAATCAAAATCGCCTTCAAACATGACCACTTTTTTTGAGCGCTCAGCCAACACATAATCGATAGCTATTTTCGGCATCTTTTCAAAGTTCTCCACAAAGTCATCGTATTTTTGCTGATAAAGCTTGAACATTTCTGCGTCGCAGATTTCCAATTCACTGACAAATGTCTGAATGTTGAACATGTACATGCCGGCATTCCAAACATAGTTTCCTGTAGCTAAAAACTTCTTGGCAGTTTCCAAATCAGGCTTCTCCTTGAAAGAAGCAACCCGAAAATAGTCCCTCTCCCTTTCACCTTTTTCGATATGACCAAGTCTGGTGTCAGGTTTGGTTGGAGTGATACCGATCAGACCTATATTATTGCCCAATAAAGCAAGTGAACTTTCAACGAGTTTTTGGTACTCTTCTTTTTTTCCTATGAAATGGTCGGAATGAACTTCGATTATAGACTCACTCACATCAACACCAATTTTCTCTTGAAGATATTTCACTGCCAACATAATTGCCGGGGTTGTATCCCTGGCTACAGGCTCAACAATGATCTGGTTCTCTTTAAAGTCGGGATATATTTCTCTGATTTGATTGAGGACATTGTAGACATTATCTTTACCCGTTACAAAATAAATCTTATCTTTAGCCACAACTCCTGACATCCTTTCGAAAGTCTCCTGAATCATGGACTTGTCAGAATATAATTTCAAAAATTGCTTTGAAAAATTTTTACGGCTAAGTGGCCATAGACGCGTTCCAGATCCGCCACAAAGAATAATGCTGTACATATCAGTAGTTCGATAAAGGTTAATAATCATCAAGCCCAAGAAGCACTCAATGAGGCTTTTCTATTATATAGCACAAGAAACTGACTGTCTAATGCTAAAAGTCTTCATTTATGCTACTATTTATTCATAATATATATCATAATCAAGATGAAAATAGAAATTAAAAATCTCGACAGATGCGTGATTGACGCCTTGGACTTTTTTACTGAAAATAAACCTCCGAAATTAAATTTGGAAAAATTCACTTTGCCGTTCGTTGTCGGTAGTGTTAATGCGTATAATACTGGAACGATTCTCTTCTCTGGAAGAGCAGCGGTATTTGCCGATGAAAGCACTTTTAATAGTGTGGCTGAATCGTACAAGCCGGCTATTGAGCAAGGACTCATTAAAGATGCGGTTATTATTTCTGCATCAGGAGAAAAAGATTCTGTTTGGGAAGTGGACCTTGCTAAAAAATGTGGTTTAAAAACAACCCTACTCACCTGCAATGCAGACTCATCCGCAGCCAAAATTGCAGATGAAGTTTTAGCTTACAGAAAAATAGCTGAGCCCTACTCCTACAATATGTCTACTTATCTGGGCATGATGCTTTCAGTTACAGGAGAAGATCCATCAGCAATTAAAAATTTTATTGAAAAACTAAATTTTCCTGAAAATTTTTCGAGCTACGAAAGTTTTTCTTTCGTACTACCGGACAAGTTTGTTAATATTTGTCCCATGGTGGAAACAAAAGAACATGAAATGTTTGGTGGACATCTAAACATCAGAGCATTTTCTCAGGGACATGCCCGCCATGCCAAGTTTATTATTCCTTGGGATAAAGAGCTAGTTATGAGTTTTAATGAAGAAAATAAATATTTTGGAGACAAAGATCACCGCTGGGATATCAGACTTCCTGAGAATTGTAATTTTGCAACCATGATGAGCGTTGCCTATTACATTTGCGGAAAAATCCAAGAAAATAATCCACCATTTTTTGCGGATAATATTGAAAATTACTGCAATGACTACGGACCTAAGGCTTACGGAAAAGATAAGCCGTTTGAGGTGATTGTACCAGGGAATTAAATTTATTTTATATTTTGAGTTTATATTTTTAACTCAAATAGACCTGGATCCCCAGTCGAGCTGAGGATGACAAAGCATTCATGAGGATGACAAAAGTTTATTCCTTGTCATTCCCAACCTCGCATTGTCATTCCCTTGAAAAAGGGAATCCAGGCCCGTATTTAATTCTACTATGTTTCAACCTGGATCCCCACTTTCGTGAGGATGACAAATACAAATCGCCAGTCTCATACATACGTAAATAAAAAACCTCAACATTGAGGTTTTTTATTTTACATTCAGCTAAAATGAAATGGAGAACACTTTTTTCAATATCAACAGAATAATTATTTTAAGATTCTTTTTGTTTTTACAAACCATTTATGCACATCAGTAAAGCGCTGCTGAGGATTATTGATACTTACATTTTCAACACCCTTTAAAATAGTGTTTGTAGGATGAAGATACGTCCTGCCGTATAAGAAAACCGCCGGTACTTCATTTGCTAAGATTTCTTGAAATTTCTGATATGCTTCAATTCTTTTTGACTCATCACTTTCCTGTCTCACGCTTTCCAAAATTCCATCAGCATCCTTGTTGTCCAATAAAGAGAGGTTGAGACCTGGATCTTGTTTTTGCGATGAATGCCAAAAAGAATAGAAATCGGGATTGAAACTTATGGCCTGTCCAAATAAAAGTGCATCATATTCGCGTGTTCGAATATAATTCTGTTGCAATTCGGAAACAGTGAGTACCTTTACATTTACCTTTGCGCCAATTTTTTCCCATTGCATTTTTAAAATTTCAGCTGTCTGGTTAAGTTCCGGCCAATCAGTTGTTGCCAGTTCGAATTCTAATTTAGTTCCGTCTTTTATCATCACGCCCTCATCAGACATTTTCCAGCCCGCCTCTTCCAATATTTTTTTCGCAGCTTCAACATCGGCATCTTTCTTATTCTCCACGTACCCTTTCATTTGAGGGAAAAAAGGTGAAGTAAGAGGAATACCTTTTCCATGCAGAATGTTATTAATAATTTCCTGCCTGTCTACACCTTGATTGAGCGCCTTACGAACCTCGTCGTTTGCCAGTGCGACACTTTTTGTTTGGTTAAAAAATACGGAAAAATAACGCGGTATTGCCATTTCATGAATAAGGGTACTCTTTACATTCTTGATATCCTGAATGCTTTCAGGCGGGATACTCCCCATTCCCATAATCTCCTTTTTATTATATGCCGCAATTAGCGAGATGTCGTCAGGATAGAAATTAAAAGTCAGTTTTGAAATATAAGGGGAACCGCCATGATAATTTTTAAATGCCGCTAAAGTAAAAGTTAGAATATTTCCGCCGGAATCTTTTTGAAAATCGGAAAAAGCAAAAGGACCTGATCCTACGGGATTAAGATTGTACTCAGCCAAGGCGAATTTTTCTGGTGCGATGTTTTCCCAAATATGCTTTGGCAAAAGACCAACTGTGAGATTTTCCAAAAATCCTATGTAAGGACTTTTCAGCAAAAACTCAACTTTTCGGTCGTCAACAAAACTTATTTCCACTCCCTGCAAACTCTGACGAAGTGGACTCTTGTAGGCAGGGTCTTTCAGAATATTGAAAGTAAAAATCACATCAGCAGCTGTGAGCGGCGTCCCATCATGCCAAGAAGCACCGTCCTTGAGTGTTATTGAATAGATTTTCTGATCTTCGGATATGGAATATTCCGAAGTTAAATCACTGACAACATTTCCATCTTTATCATACTTAAAAAGTCCACTATAAATAAGTGCGGCCAAATCACTGTCAGCCTCGCTGGTTTGCGAAAGAAGCGGATTGATGTAAAAAGGTTGACCAACGATTCCCTCAATATATTCACCACCATTTTTAGGTATTGCCTTGGTAAAATCAATATAAAAAGTTCCAACCCAAAAAATAAAGGCTGAAAACGTCAGAAGCAATAAAATTGTCGTAATTAATTTTTCTTTAAAGGAAAGAGCTTTACTGATTGCTCTCCAGTTTTTTGGCAAAAAGTATTTTATTTTATCGTTAGAATAGTTACTAATAGTATTGATGTAAAGTTATTAAAGTAGTATAGAGCTAACAAGATAGCACCTGTATTTAACCGTGCGATGTTTAAGCTTGGTTGGCGGCAACAATTGAAACGACTGCCAACGAAACGAAAAGGATGCTTAAAGCAATTGATGCATAAAAAAGAAATTTTTCCAAACCTCGCTTTGTGTAATATCCGCCGAAATCTCCGCCGAACGCACTCGAAAGTCCACTTCCCCTACTTTGCAGCAAGATTGAAATAACTAAAAGCACAGAAACTATTAAGTGGATAAAAGTAATTGATTTCATGGGAATTTAAAAAATATTTAAAACCTGCTTTTCAAATCTTAATTTATCAAAAAAAACTATTCGAGTCAAGCGGTTTTACATTTTTGTGGCTTATTTAAAGGATAATAATAAATTAAATATTGAGCTCATTCGCTTTCTTCTTGAACTGTTCAAAAATTTGCGGACCATGCGGACTTGGCAAGAAAACCAGCGCATCATCGTTCGCATAAATAAGACTTCCCTCTTGTCGTGTCTTGGGATTTCTCATGATACGCTTTTTTTCAATTTTTTTAAGCCAGACTTCAATCCAGTGAGAAGAAAATATCAGTTCGCCGATTGCCCGGATAATCACAGAAAGATATGAGTCAGAAATCGTTTTGGGTGGTTTAAGCTCAGTTAAGCTATAGCTAGGCTTCATTTTACGAATCCATTGATTTTTTATCTGGAACCTGGAAAAGACATTCCACCCATAGAGTGGGAAAATGAACATATATTCATTTGCGGAAAACAAATCTTTAGTTATTACTTCAAGAGATTCATTTGTAACAAAAAAATTCAAGCAAGCTCTGTCTGAAATCTTTTTTCCATGTCTTCTTTTTCCCAGAATATGCAGTAGGGCGGTTACCAGAGTTCTTCCAGTCCAAATTTTTCCATGCTCCAACACGATAAGCAGATCCCAATCGCTTTTTGGTTGCGCATTTTTCATCGCTAGTCCGCCGGTTACAGCTACCATCCTAACAAACGGCACGAATTTCAAAATGTTTGCAACCACAGCAATTCCAGCTATTTTTTTTATAGAAATTTTTCCACTCGTAATTCGCTGTCCAACTAGGTGCTTTTTTCCCTTAAGAAAATAGAAGCCATTTTCCTGCTGAATGTTTTGAGATAAGTCATTACTCTGAAGCTTTTTAACTACTTCACCGATCGTTACTTTCGTGACTTCCTTTTCAGGCGTGTAATAATCGGCGCGAATCAAATATCTCCACACTTCAAATGCGGTCAAGGGATAATTAAGCGCGTCATAATAAATTATCGTAGCCAGAATATTTTTATCTAATTTGTCTTGCATAGAGAAAAGTTATTTATGCACTCAATATTTCCTGAATTTTTTTGGCATTTTTATGTGGGCCGACAATGGCGACATTCAACTTATTAGGCTGAAATATGTCCTTAGCGACACGCAATACATCTTTAGTAGTAACAGCATCAACTTTTTGGAAAACCTGCTCAGGCGTAAGAATTTTTTCTTTATGCATCTCTTGATCTATAAAGAACATTGCCACGTCGTCAGAAGCCTCAAAGCCCATTACCGCGCGCCCTTTCACATAGTCCTTGGCTTTTTGCAGTTCTCTCTCTGTCACTCCTTCCGTTGCAACTTTCTTGTATTCCTGCAAAGTGACTTTTATTGTTTGCTCCAATTTTTTATGCTCAACTCCCGCTTGCGTAGAAATATAACCGCAATCTTGATAGGTGTCTACGCTGGTATGCACGAAATATGCGAGCCCTAATTTTTCTCGGATTTCAATGAAAAGTCTGCTGCTCATATTCCCACCAAGAATTATCGCAAGCAGCGAAACCACCCAGCGGTCTTTATGATTTTGATGATACGCACGATTTCCAATGAGCACATGCGTTTGATCGGTTTTCTTGAGCTTGATTCTTACCTGCGGCGTATTTTGTTTTTCGGAAACTTTTTTAAAATCTGCTTTTTTTCCTTTGGCGTATTCGGCGAAATTTTCTTCAATAGATTTCAAAATTTTCTTTTCTTCAAATTTTCCCGCAATGCAAATCACAGTGTCACAAGCATTGTAATATTCTTTCATGTAACTCACAAAATCCTTGCGTTTGAAAGCCTGAATGGTTTTTTTGTTTCCCACAATAGATAAACCCATTGCGCTCTCACCATAAAGCAAGCGCTCAAGTTCATCGCCGACTGACCTGCGCGGCTCATCTTCATACATCGAAAGCTCCTGCAGAATTGTTCCGCTTTCTTTTTTTATTTCTTCCTGCTCCAACTTGGAATTCAAAAAAATATCACTAATCACATCCAGCGCCTTTTCTAAATGACGGGAATCTACTTTTGCATAATAGGCAGTCTTATCTTTGGCTGTAAAAGCATTAAACTCTCCTCCAATAGCATCAAGCTCTTCGGAAATCGATTGCGCCGTCGGACGTTTTTCGGTTCCTTTAAAAAGCATGTGCTCGATGAAATGCGAGAGTCCGGCCTGCTTTGATTTTTCAAAGCGTGATCCTACGCCAACCATAATCATTACGGTTGCCGTTTGTGTTCCATTCATTGGAATAGTCAGAATTCTCAGACCATTTTTCAAGGTTGTTTTGTTATAAATCATTTGAAAAAATTTTCAATTTTCAATTCTCAGTTTTCATTGAATTTTCAATGTTTCAATTTTCAATTGTGATTTGAAAATTGATTGTGAATTGTAAATTGATCATTGTAAATTAATTCTTCATTCCAGCTTTCTTCACGCGACTGACCCTTATTAATCCGCTGCATGGAACAATTTCAATTCCTTTCTTTTCCAGTTCATCCAAGAATAAATTCATACCCAGTGAATCTGAGGCAAGATGCCCCGCAACAATAACATTGATGTGCGCTTCTTGTGCTTTTTTTCTATGCTCCTCACTCTGGTGCATTGAAATGATAGTGCCAATTCCCGCGTCCGCTAATTTCTGATACATCTTTGAATTATAACTGGTTCCGCCAGCAAATTCCAACGCCGCAATCTTTCCTGCGCGATTATGCTCACTTCCAGAAAACACTTTCGGTCCTGCACTTCTTTTGGCATACTCCTTATATTCTGGAATTTCCAAAAGCACGTCAATCACCTCACTGACATATTCCGGTTTCTTTTTGGCGATTTCTTTTTCCACGAATTGAGCTGCAAGATTGTCTGCTGGAGTATGAATATTCATCAGGCTCATGTCCAACAGCTTGGCGGCATCCACGACACGATAATGATTTTCAGCATGTAGGCTACGCTCCACTTGATCTATGCGTTCTCGCAAAATTCCTTCAGCCACATTAACTGGCACTCCATGCGAATACATCAGATCGATCATGACTGGCATCACCTTATCTAAATCGGCAAGCGTTTTTCCTATCGGATGATGACATAAGACTGCATCGATTGGATTTTTGGGATTATGATTTGAAAGATACCTCGCCATCATAATCTCTGCCGGATCGATATCAATTCCAACCATAACACGCTTGATCTGCGTTTTCTGATTATCAAATTGAATTCCCGAATCCGCATAAGGATTTGTCAGGCGACTCTCGTCAAAATATTCTTTCTTACTTTCAGTAAGATTTTCGAATTTTTCCTGTTCCCGCTTCAACATCTTTTCAATTTTTTCCTTGCTGCGAAAATCAGCCTTTATTCCTAGCTCTATTGCTAATTTATGGATTTCTTGAATAGTCATATTGAATAAAATTTTCAATGATCAATTTTCAATTTTCAAATAATTTTCAATAAGCAATTTTCAATTGGTTTGAAAATTTTTATCACTGAAAATTCAATGTAAATTGTGAATTGAAAATTGGAAATTTGCTAATTACTTATCTTTCTCATCAACGAAAGCGGCTCGATATCTTTTTTATTTACTACAATATAATAAAGCTTTCCATGACCACCATGCGCAGAACCAACTTTTTCTCTTTCCTCATTGTATATCGTTTTTATCTTTATTGGTATGTTTTTGTCTTTAGTAACAACCTCCAGCGCATCGCCGGGACGCACAACATTGTGAATCTTAGCTTTAAGCTGATTTTTCTCAACTTCCAAGATTTCTCCTACAAATTGAAATTCTCCGGTTTGCTGCTGTCCAGAAAAACTATGCTCTGGCTCATTTCCCAACAGGAATCCCTTAGTATAGCCACGATTGGCTAATTTATCCAACTCCTGGGTAGCCCATCTGGTTATTTTCCTCGTCTCAGGGGCTGTTTTTCCAGCCTCAATTGCATCCAGGACTCTTCTATAGGCCCTTACCACGTTTGCAACGTAAAACACGCTCTTATTGCGCCCCTCTATTTTAAATGAATCCACTCCTGCTTCCCTGAGCTCCAGTAGGTGCTCTAGCAAGTTCAAATCCTTACTATTGAAAAAATAGGTTCCATGAGAATCCTCCTCCAATAGTACTGGGCGACCACTAATAACTTCTTCGACTTCCATTGTTTTATATTCATTCACGTCTGGTTTTGAGTTTTGAATTTGTGTTTTTAAGCTTTGTTTGGAAATTGAATCATTGGGACTTGTTTGAAAATTGGAAATTGGAAATTGGACATTTTCCCTATATCCCCACCTACATGGTTGCGTGCAATCCCCTAGATTAGCGCTTTTACCGCTCATCCACTTACTTAAGATGCAACGACCGGAATAGCTCATACACATTGCTCCATGCACAAAATACTCCAATTCCAATTTTGGCAGATGCTTTTTAATTTCGCGGATATCTTCTAAGGTAACTTCTCTCGCAAGCACGATTCGCTTAATTCCCAAATCGTACCAGAATTTAGCCGCCTGCCAATTGGTCACATTAGCCTGCGTGCTTAAGTGAATCTCAGTTTCAGGCATGATTTTTTTGACCAATGAAATAATTCCGGGATCAGCCACAATGACCGCATCCACTCCGATTTTTTTCAGAAATTTCAAATGCTTTTCCGCAATCGGTAGATGATAATTGTGCGCGTAAATATTGAGCGTCACGAAAATTTTCTTACCCATTGAATGAACAAGTTTTGTTGCCTCTTCCAAGGATTTCTCGTCAAAAGTATTGACGCGGGCGCGCATAGAAACATTAGGAACTCCCGCATAAACAGCATCTGCCCCCCAATTTATGGCGTATTTAAGCTTTTCAGGACTCCCCGCCGGCGCCAAGAGTTCAATCCTGTTTGATGATTTTTTATTTTTAGGGGCTTTGGCGGACAAGCCCGCCGGCGCCAATTCTATTTTTTTTGCAATTTTTTTTAAAGTTCGCATATGGAAAATTGTAACAATTTTAATTAAATGACTGACAGTTTATCAACAGCCCAATAGGCTACCTGCTTTATTTAAATCACAGCTAACAATACCTCCAAATGCCTATTTCGTCAATTAATCAAGTATTTACACTAACCAGCGTGGTGGATAAGTTCAAGTAACACCTTGGTGAAAGAAAAAACAATATTTTGCACCATAACTATTTGTTATTTTGTCATCCCGAGCAAAATGACGACGCGGTAGCAGAGGAATGTAGTCGACCGCGTGCCGCCTTTAGCTTTAGCAGTGGCGCAGGGATCTGCATTTAATACCAGATTTTGTAGATATTTAACTCAGATTCCTCGACTGCGCTCATCTCCCTTTGGTCGATTCGCTTCGCTCGGAATGACACAGCAGCTACCATACGAAAAGCAGAGGGCCTTAATCAAACAAAAGCGTCCCAATGACGCTTTTGTAAAAATTCAATTTTGCTTTCTTTAAATAACCTTTTTTATCAAACCTTGCTTTTCTTCTTCCAAAACTGCCTCAACCTTATTTACTAATTCAGTAGGTGTATGCTGGGATTTCACGAAATATTCTTTTGCCCCCATTCCTAAGGCTTGTTGCCTATCCTCATTATTGTCCAAATTCGTAGAAACAACGACTGGAATAGACTTAAAATGCTCATTTTTCTTAATTTTTTCCAAAGTTTCAAAACCATCCATTTTAGGCATTACCACATCCAAAAGAATAAGTTCGATTTCCATATAGCGCTTTTCAAGATGTTCCAATGCTTCAACGCCATTTACTGCCGCTAAAACTTCAAAACCGCGATTCGTAAGAGCCATGGAATACATTTCTCTCAAGTCATCTTCATCTTCCGCAATTAAGATTGTTTTTTGATTTTCAGCCATATTTTTAATTAGAAACTACGAATTATACAAAATTATAATCTCCTTAATTACTGTAAGAATTAATGATGTCCGATTACTATTTATAATAATTATAGCATATATAGGAAAAAGTTGAAAACTTCTCCTTTGCTTTAGCTATTTTTCCTGCTAGACTGTATGTATTATAAGAAGAAAAGTTTTTTATACTTTTCAGTAAAATTCAGAAAAAACCCTAAAGAAAAGACTTTTTATGCCGACATTAGCCACGAACAAAAGAGCGTTTTTCGATTATGAGCTTTTTGATAAATACGAAGCTGGTTTAATGCTGAACGGAGGAGAGGTAAAATCAGCAAAAGCAGCTCATATAAGCCTCAAAGGAAGCTTTGTAACAATCCATGCCAATGAGATGTATCTAACGAACGCTACCATTTCGAAATATCCCTTTTCTGACCCCAAAATTGCTTATGACCCAACTCGCAGTCGCAAGCTGTTAATAAAGAAAGCCGAAATCAAGTCCCTGGTTGGAAAAATGCACGTAAAAGGCTTGACATTGGTGCCTCTTCGTGTGTATACTAAGAGACGACTCATTAAGTTGGAATTCGCTGTGGCAAAAGGAAAAAAGGCCCACGATAAGCGATCAGACATAGCCGAAAGGGAGTCGAAGAGAGAGATGAATAGGAGACTTAAAAGCAATTAGTAACTCCTGTTAAAATTTCGAATTTTGAATTTCGATTGAAATCAGAATGATTGAATGCTTTAAACATTGAATCATTAATTGATTTGAAATTGATTCAAAATTAAAAATTAAAAATTAAAAATTCCGTGACACGAAGATAAATAAGACACTCCCCGCACTCAACCCTTCAGAGTGTTGCGGGCGGGGGTTGTTTAGTTTCGACAGGTTGTACTTTTCAAAATATGCAAGCCGATAACCGCTGCTGAATCGTAAAAAGTGTGGCGAAGATATAAGTGCAAACTTCATATCAAAAGCAAAATCAACGTTTGCGCAAGCATTCGCTTTTGCTCCTGCTTTAGCCTAGTTTAACTACGCTTTAGCCATCGAGCTATCGATTTCTCATAGATAGATCCTCGGTGTCAAATTTGAGAATAGCGTGCCGCGGTTTTTCAGACACTGTACGCGAAATAAATCTGGAAACGACTTATGTGAGTTTTGTTTATTTCCTATCACATAAAACCGTACTTCGATTTATCGAGGCAGAAATAAACTAAGCTTGTAGAGGATTTTGGATTGTCAATTTTGGACATGGGTGCAATTCCCATCAGCTCCACCGCGTAAAATCATGAGCTTTGCGAATGATTTAGAGCGCCCCGTGATAATTTGTTTTGCAAATTATTTTACGGGGTACGTAATTCTTGTGTCGTCCATAATCACGCGGCACAGCAAGAGAAAATTTCGAATTCATAATTTTGAATTTTTAATGAATTTTTAATGTTTTAATTTTTAAAATTAATTCATTCAGATTTTATTCGAAATTTAAAATTCGAAATTCAAAATTTTAGATTCAAAATAACATAGCTTAATTATGTTCTATTGCAGAGTATAGTTACAGCTCAACAATAAAATTAGGAAGCGATTTAGATTCAAACCAAAGCAGCAAACCGGACCAGCTCAACTTCGCATCAATGAAGCGATCAGGGTTCCGGTAGTTTTCGTTATTGATGATGAAGGGAAACAACTTGGAGAGATGTCTACGATGGATGCGATGGCCTTAGCAAAAGAGCAGTTGTTAGATCTAGTAGAAGTTTCTCCTAAGGCGGTTCCGCCAGTTTGCAGAATTATGGATTATGGGAAACATCTTTATCAGCAATCCAAACAATTAAGAATAGCCAAGGCTAAGCAGAAAAAAATTGAAATCAAGGGAGTAAGATTAGGACTTAGAACCGATACGCATGACATGGAATTCAAGAGAGCGCAATCAGAAAAATTCCTACGCCAAGGTGATAAAGTTAAAATTGATATCGTACTACGCGGAAGAGAAAAGGCGCATCAAGATCTGGCTAGAAAGAATCTGCAGGATTTCATCGGAGGTATCACAGTTCCCTATAAGGTTGAAGACCCTATCAAGCGCTTTCCTGGAGGTTTCAATGTGATTATTGCTCCGATAGCAACAGTAACCGAATAGAGAAATTTAAGAATTTTAATAATATAAGGATTGCAAGCTAATAGCAAAGAGCTAATGGCTGAAAGCTAAAAATATATGCCCAAAATGAAGACGAAGAAGTCAGTAATCAAGAAAGTTAAAATCACTAAGAATGGAAAAGTGATTCGCCGAGCTTCAGGACAAAACCATTATAACTCCAAAGAA
Source organism: uncultured Bdellovibrionales bacterium (assembly GCA_964609855.1). Lineage (GTDB taxonomy): Bacteria > Patescibacteriota > Minisyncoccia > Moranbacterales > GWC2-37-73 > GWC2-37-8. The sequence goes on along the minus strand of CAZSTB010000013.1, from coordinate 1,145 downwards.
ACTGGAGCTGAGGGTCGCGCAAAGAAAAAAGATCAAAGAATGTTCAGAGCTGACGAAAAGAACATTGTGGCAGCACTTCCATATTCGATTGGAAAATAAGGTTAACAATTTTTTAAATAAGTTATAATAGCGATCCTAATATTCGAATTTACACTCGAATGACCCGAACATTAGAGTGAATATTGGTATATTAGGTCCTCAGTAAAGAAATGGCACGAGTAAAACGCGGTGTAGCCGCATCTAAAAGAAGAAGAACAGTCTTAGAGTTAGCTAAAGGTTTCAGATGGCGCCGAAGCACAAACTATGTTGCTGCTAAGGAAGCTGTCCTGAAGGCTGGTAAATATGCTCATCGCGATCGTCGTACCAAGAAACGAACAAACCGTGCTCTTTGGATCTTGCGCCTTAACAATGCAGTTCGCATGTTCGATATTTCTTACAGCAAATTCATTGCGATCTTGAAAACTAAAAGCATTGAAACTGACCGCAAGGTGCTTTCTCAATTGGCTGCTGAAAATCCTACAATCTTCGCAAAATTCATGGAAGAAGTTAAGAAATAGCTTCTACGAGAATTTAATAAAAAAAAACACTTCAATTTAATTGAAGTGTTTTTTTATTTTCGCCCATGACAAAAAATTATCCGTCATTCCAGACCACGCATTATCATTCCCGTGGAAACAGCCTGCCTGACGGTAGGCAGGGAATCCAGGCCCCTGTATTTGAAAATCTGGATCCCCGCGTTTACCACAAGGGCACTTCCGTTGGTCGCGCGAGGATGACAAAAAACTGTTCCGTGTCATTCCCTTGAAAAAGGGAATCCAGGCCCTAAATTTAAAATTAGATACCATCACATTTACACCTGGATCCTCAGTCAAGCTGAGGATGACAAATGTGTATTGTCATTCCCTTGAAAAAGGCCTGCCTGCCCTGTCTACAGATAGGCAGGCGGTAGGCAGGGAATCCAGGCCCTAAAATTTAAAATCGGATCCCATTGCATTAAACCTGGATCCCCACTTTCGTGAGGATGACAAACATTATTTCTAAGAAATACAAAAGCAGACATTTTATCGCCTGCTTTTGTATTTGTATTACTTATAAGCTATAAGCCAGAGAAGCTATAAGCTATTTAGCTTTTGTATTTGTATTAC
>CAZSTB010000012.1:0-39069 GCA_964609855.1 uncultured Bdellovibrionales bacterium | reverse complement strand
TGTTTGGCAAAACATGCACGCCTGATAAACCTTATGGTCCATGTATGGTTTCAGACGAAGGAGCTTGTAATGCTGGATATAGATTTGAAAAATAATTGTTATATTGTTAAATTGTTATATTGCCAATATGAATTATTTAAAATTAAATGATTTAAATTCTTACAAGGTTGCTTATAATCTAAGTAATTATGTTTGGGATGTAGTTGTAAAATGGGATTATTTTTCGAAAGATACCATAGGAAAGCAGTGGGTGAGATCAATTGATTCTATTTCCGCTAATATTGCTGAAGGCTTTGGTAGATACGGGAAAAAGGATAAAATTAATTTTTACAGATACAGTTTTGGTTCCATGAAAGAATCACAGGATTGGACGCTGAAGGCAAAAACAAGAAAGCTCATTGACGAGAAACAATATGATTACATAATGGAAGAATTGGAAAAACTGCCAAGAGAAATAAATTATCTTATTAAATTCACTAATGATAAACTAGAAAAATAACAATATGACAATAGAGCAATATGACAATATTCAACTAGACCATGGTGGGGGCGGGCAAAAATCTTCCGAGCTTATTTCTATGATTAGAAATATTATAAGCGATAAGGGTAAATGGAAAAATCAATTGGATGATGCAGCCACACTTAGGATTGGAGATAAGCATCTAGTTTTTACCACCGATGCCTATATTGTTGATCCTATTTTTTTTCCAGGTGGAGACATCGGTAAAATTGCGGTTTGCGGTACAATAAATGATTTGGCAATGATGGGGGCAATTCCACAAGGTCTTTCTTTGAGTATGGTTATTGAAGAAGGATTTCCAATTGAAGATCTTTTGAAAATAAGTAAATCTATTCAGAAAGCATCTCACGAGGCTGGTGTGCCCATTGCAACTGGCGACACCAAGGTTACGCCCAAGGGGAAGATTGATAAAATTGAAATAACAACTGCGGGAGTAGGATTTGCTAAAAATGTTATTTCAAATTCTGGAGCAAAAGTTGGGGATATTGTAATTTCTTCAGGGGATTTAGGGGAACATACTGTTGCACTTTTGAGCTCACGATTTAATTACAAGACGAAGATTATCAGTGATTCAAAAACGCTTAATAGGGAAATTGCAGAAACTGCAAAATTTTTGCATGCTGCAAAGGATCCGACACGTGGTGGACTAGCAGCTAATATTATCGAAATTGCGGAAAAATCAAAAGTTAAAATTATTTTAGATGAACAATTGTTGCCATTTAAAAAAGAAACCATGGCTGTGGCTGGCTTATTGGGAATTGATATTCTATCCTTTGCTTCAGAAGGGAGATTTATTGCCGCAGTCTCAGAAAAAGATGCGGACAAGGTTTTGAAGTTACTCAAAAAATTCAATCCTGAGGCTAAGATAATCGGCAGAGTTGAAAAAGGAAGAGGTGTCTATCTTGAAACAAATCTCGGTTCTCTTAGGCCAATTGAAATGCCAAGAGGAAAATTAGTCCCCCGGATTTGCTAATAAATAGTAGAAAATTTGCCCAACTGAAATTCCTGCGTCTCCGCGTGGAATTTTTTTGTTCATATAAACACCTTCTTTCTCAAAAATTTGAGATATAATTTTATTATTTGCCATGCCACCAGCAAAGAACACACTGTCATGCTGAACTCGTTTCAGTATCTCACCCGATCCAGATCTTGAAATAAATTCAGGATGACACTGGGATATAATTTCAATAAGTCCATCCGCTATATATTTTTGAGCTGTTGCCGCAAGTCGCCCCTTATCCTTGTGTAAATTTTTTATCAAATATTTAAAAAGCGGCGTGGTTTTAATGATCCATATTTTCTTATTTTCATTAAATTCAACAATGGGTTTTAGTGAATATGGCTTTGTTGAATTTTCTTCAAGTAATTTGATTGGCCCATGCTTACCGGATCGTTCGTTTTTTGAAAAACCGAGTAAGACAGAAACTGCATCTAAAACTCTTGCAGTGCTTGATGTTTCAAGGCAGTTAAAATCTTGATTTAGTTGATTCCAAAGTACTTCAAATTCATTTTCCGAATAATATTTTTTCACAAAATCATAAACAAAATATTCTTGTGATCTTTCTGCTGACGATGATGTTTTAGATTTTTTTATTTTTGATTTATTCGGAATTTGTAATTTGTACCTTGTAATTTTTGCTAATATGCTTATTAGCATTCGCGCAGGCTCATTTATTGCCATTTCACCACCAATCAACATTTGATTCTCCAAATGTCCAATTCGATCGATTTCGATTTTTGATTTTTGGATTTTATTGGAAATTTTTGCTCCAGGCTTATCCCGTTGGGGAGGAAATTGGAAATTGGAAATTTTGAACACTTCTCCACCCCAAATCTTTTCGTCAAATCCAAATCCAGTTCCATCGCACGCAACACCAATAATGGTATCATGTATTTTGTATAATGTATTATGTATAAATTCATCACCTACAGCAGAAAAAATATGTGCGAGGTGATGTTGAACTGGAACATGCTCAGCTTTATGTTTTTTTGCAAAATCTTTTGCGAGCTGGGTTGTTGAAAAAAGCGGATGTAAATCACTCAGAATAACATCAGGTATTATCGCATGTCTTTTTAAGAATTTGTTTAATTCGCGTTTATAATTTTGAAAGCTGGTTATTTCCTGTAGATCGTTGAAATCTTCTGAAAAATATATTTTCCCGTCTTTAAACGCTGAAAAATTACCAGACGATTCAGCGCCTAGGGCCAGGATTACCTGTTTATCTTTTGATAATGTTTCAAATTCTTGCATGTTGTTATTGTATCATTTTTCCCAAAATATGCTATAATTCAAATATATTCAACTTGAAAAACAAAAAATAATCATAGCTTATGGATGAAATAAAAATAAAGGTTAGGACTGAAGATAAAGTTGTTTTGGAGCAAGGATTGAATGAGGAATTGAATGAGGAATTGAATGCCACTGAAGCAAAAGAAAAAAAACCAAAAATTGCTATCGTAAGTCTTACTTCATGCGAGGGTTGCCAATTCGCTTTGCTTGATTTGGGTGAAAAATTTATTGAGGCTATGAGCGGAGTAGAGATGGTTGATTTTCGCTTACTTGAGGATTTGGAGGATGACGGCTGTAAGATTGATGTTGGATTTATAGAAGGTAATCCAATGACAGCGGCGAATAAAAAAACTCTCTTGGAACTAAGGAAGCGCTCAACGCTCCTTGTTGTGCTTGGAAATTGTGCAGCTATGGGTGGAATTCCGGAAATTAGAAATTATCATGAACAAAAGCAGACCATTAAGCATGTTTATAAATATGTTCAAGGTATTGAGACTGAAGAAGTCAAAGAGGTTGATAATTTTGTGGATGTCGATTTCACGCTGCCAGGATGTCCGATAACCGGCGAAGAGTTTTTGAAATATCTCCCTATGTTATTGGAGAGCGCAACCACGGGAAAGGCTTTGCCGGAAATTGCAGATCTGCCAGTTTGTGTGGAGTGTAGGAAAAACGGAAATCGTTGTATGTTATTAGATAAGAAGCCATGCTTCGGGCCAATGATTCTTGGCGGCTGCGATTCTGTATGTACAAATTCAGCGATGGGCTGTCAGGGCTGCCGCGGTCTTCGTCCGACTGGTAATGTTAAGGCCATGAAAGCAACTTTGAAAACAATGATGTCGGATGAGGAATTTGAAAACACCACTGAAATTTACGGCTTAAGGGATGATATCGAGCAGTGGGAGGCTAAAAATAGTATTTAGTATCTCGTATCTCGTATTTTGTATTTCATATGGGATGTAAAATTTCTAATTTAATTTTAGCAACACGCATGGAAAAATATGGAAAAGTTGTCAGCTATGACAAATTAGTACGAGATAAAATTCCTGAAATTATAAAAGCAAAAGGAAAGCAATGCAAAACACATGTAGCTGAAAATGCTGAATACGTCGAAAAATTGAAACAGAAATTGCTTGAAGAGGTTCATGAATATTTAGAAAGCGGGGACGTAGAAGAGCTTGCTGATATAAAAGAAGTATTACTAGCACTATATGAAATTGAAAACATTTCGGAAATAAAAATTGAAGAAATGAGAAAACGTAAATTTGTTGAACGCGGAGGATTTTCTAAAAAAATTATATTAGAAGAAGCTTGATATGGAAATAAAAGATTTAGTAAAACAGGGGAGAGAAATTTGGGGAGATGAAAAAATGCCACTGTCGCAAATTATTGTGAGGTTGGGAAAAGTTTTCGGTGATATCTGCCGCTGGGAAAGGAATGCTGAAAAGGACCGAGAAATGCATACTGACAATGAACTGAAAAAAGAACTCGGTAATATGATTTTTTGCGGCATAAAATTTGCAGATGAGCTTGGATTTGATCCGGAGGAGTGTATAAATATAGCTATTGCGGCCCAGAGAAAATTTAAGAAATGATTCATAAAAAATACTAAATACAAAATTCAGGACACTAAACTCATGAATATTAAAATAAACCACATCGCAAAAATCGAAGGACATACTGGCTTTATGGCTAGCGTGCTTCAGGGAGATGTTAAAAGTGCAAAATTTGAAGTACAAGAAGGTGTGCGCTTGATTGAAGGAATTTTGATTGGTCGACATTACAAAGATATGCCAATTATTGCTCAGCGAATCTGCGGCATCTGTCCCGTTGTTCATAATTTGACTTCAATTAAGGCTATTGAGAATGCGATGAAAGTAGAAGTCAGTGCTGAGACGGAAAAGCTTAGGCGCGTAATGGAGCACGCACAGTTTATTCATTCGCATGCACTGCATCTTTTCTTTTTATCATTGGCTGACTTTTTGGATATTGAAAACGATCTCGATCTCATTAAAGAGTATCCGGAGGAGACAAAGAAAGCTGTAAAAATTCGAGAATTTGGAATGGAGATGATTAAGCTCATTGGCGGTCGCGTGGTGCATCCGATGCGTAATGAAATCGGGGGTTTTAAAAAAGTTCCGACACTTGAAGAAATTCAAGCATTGATTGCAAAGGGGGAGGAGACTTTACCGATAGTGAAAGAATTGGCAGCGTTTTTTGCAACGATTAAAACTCCTGAATTTACGCGCCCTACGGAATATGTCAGCTTGGGTAAAAATGGAGAATATGCGATTTATGATGGCGATGTGATTTCCAATAAAGGTCTCAACGTCAGTTCGCAAAAGTTTGAAGAAAATTTTCATGAATTTCAGCGGCCCAAGGAAATTATTAAGCGTGTGGCACGTGACGGCAAAACCAGCTATATGGTTGGAGCAATTGCCAGGGTAAACAACTCCCATGACAAGTTAAGTATGGAGGCAAGAAATTTTCTGAAAACCTTGAATTTTGCGTTGCCAGATTTTAATCCGTTTCACAATGTGCTCTATCAGATGGTTGAGGTGATTCATTGCACAGAGGATGCTATCAAGCTACTTAAAGAATTGGCGCATGCTGATTTAGGAAATGCATTGACAAAGGAATATGTGGTTAAAGAGGGTTCAGCTGCAGCGGCAGTAGAAGCTCCACGCGGAACGCTGTATTACTGGGTGGATATTGATGCAAAAGGCTATATTAAAAATTTGAATATTATCACGCCGACGGCGCAATTTTTAACGCATTTGGAGGATGATATCGCTGCCTTTATTCCTGGGATATTGGAAAATGATGAAAAGTTGATGGAGAAAAAAATGCGTGCGTTTATTAGAGCTTACGATCCTTGTATAAGTTGCGCAGTTCACTAAATAATTTTTTCATAATTAAATATGGAACAAAATTCAAATGAAGTTTTGGAAGAAGTAAAAAAAACCAATATTGAAGTGGAGGAAGTGGGTGAGCGAAGAACTTCCGTGCTTGGTTATTTTTTGCTTACCATCATGGTTATTTTTTTGATAATTGTGGGGCAAACAGTTTTTTCTGATCTCGGTAGTATTCTCAAGAAACCGCAATATCCGTCAACTTGTGTAACAGCCTTGAGTTTTGGTAGTTATAATGATTCATCCTATGGTGAAGATTTTAATAACCATACCTTTTTTGGTTCTGGGGCTGGTAGTCTTTCCGAATTAGCATATTTTCCATCCAGTTGTAGCTTTGGTGATTTGGATAAGCGGTTTAACCTTGATGTCGATTTTAAATCTGTTGAATCACAAGTGCGACAAATCGTTACCTATAATGAACAGATTAGAAGTTTGAAAAATAAGGTTAACAAGGGTGAAGAGCAAATCAATCAACTTGGAAGTCGTTACGACATAAGTCTTCAAGAAAAAATGGCTGGAGAGCAAAAACCGGTCATGGATAGTGGTACTCTTCAGAATGATATTGTTGGTCAGCAAGACGTCGTAGTGAGTAATCAGAAAGATATCCGGAATTTAACAAATCAGAGAGACCAGCTAGTTTTAAAGGTGACCCCAAACGTTTCTAGATTGCAGGATAATTTAAAAAAAGCCATAAATGCTTATAATAATGCATTTGCTTGGTATAAATTTAAAATTTTTCTTTTAAAATTAATATTCATATTGCCGGTTTTTGGCTTTGCACTTTATTATTATCTCCGCCTTAAGAAAAATAATAGTCCCTATACAATTATTTATACGGCTATCGTGGTAGCAACGTCTGTTTTATTTCTTGAGATTATCTTGATATTACTCTATGACATAATTCCGCGCGGACTTCTCGCTAAGATATTTAAGATTTTCATGTCCACCCCAATTCTGAGATACATTTTGTATTATGGGGCAGTCCTCGTAGTGCTTGGTATCTTTGGTGGTATAGTTTATTATATTCAAAAGCGAGTATATGATTCTAGGAACGTTGCAATGAGGCGTTTGAGAGATAATAAATGTCCGAATTGTTCCTTTATTATTAATATGTTTTATAATAATTGTCCTAAGTGCGGGCGCCAGCTGAAAGAAAAATGTGTTTATTGTGGTAATTTGCGTTTATCTGATTTGCCGCATTGTCCAAATTGTGGAAAATAATTAATAAATTTTTTAAAAGTTCACAAAGATAATGAAGAAGATTCAGCTCTTGTCTGATAAACTTTATAACTTTATAAACTATAACTAAGGTATGCATGATTTTATGTTAGCAAAGGAGATTGTAGATGATATTATGAAAATCGTAAAATCCGAAAAACTTTCTCAGATTGAATACGTTACTCTTGAAATTGGACAAATAGCGTTAGTACACGACGGCCACGATAAGCATGTGGAAGACATCAGTATTGATAATTTGAAATTCGGGATCAAAAGTATTGTCAAAGGAACGATTCTTGAAAAAACAAGATTCAATATCAAGAAAATCAAAGGCGATCATTGGCATCTGACTGAAATTGAAGGCTCTTAAATTGCTAAATGGCTATATTGCTATATTGTTAGCGTAAATGCCATTTGTGTTTTTTAAACAATGTAACAATGTAACAATTTAACAATTTAACAATAGAACAATTATGATCAAAGTGGCAATAAATGGCTTTGGTAGGATTGGTAGGCCATCGTTAAAAATTGTTTTCGAAAAAGAGGAGATGGAAGTTGTGGCGATCAATGATTTGACTGATATCGAAACAAGTGCACATTTGCTGCAGTATGATTCATCATATGGAATCTATGGTCGCGATGTAATTGTGGATAAAGAGAACAGTGAGATTATTATCGACGGTAAGGCGATCAAATATTTATCAGAAAAGGACCCTGCTAATTTGCCATGGGCTGCACTTGAAGTGGATGTGGTTTTGGACTGCACGGGAATTTTCTTAGATCAAGAAGGTGCCGGAAAACATATTGCAGCTGGTGCAAAAAAAGTTGTATTGTCAGCCCCACCAAAAGATGATGTTCCAGTTTATTTGCTGGGAATAAATGAGCATGAATACAAAGGTGAAGTAATCGTTTCCAATGGATCGTGTACCACTAATTGTCTTGCGCCAATGATTAAAGTTTTAGATGAGCTCTGTGAGGTTGAGCAAGGATTTATGACCACGACACATTCGTATACTAACGATCAAAATCTTTTAGATCTTCCGCATCGCGACATGCGTAGAGCTAGAGCTGCAGCACTTTCTATAATCCCCACAACTACAGGTGCCGCTAAAACAGTGGGAAAAGTGATCCCGCATTTGAAAGGAAAATTGGATGGAATCGCGCTTCGCGTTCCAACCCCAGTGGTTTCCATCGTTGATTTTATCTGCACTGTGAAAAATCCAAAGTCTATTGAAGAGATCAATGCTGCCTTTGAAAAAGCAGCTGCCGGAAAAATGCTTAACATTCTGGATGCCACTCATAAAGAGTTGGTTTCCATGGACTATAAGATGAATCCGCATTCATCAATCGTTGATCTTCCGCTGACAATGAGCATGGGAAATCAGGTGAAGATTGTTGGTTGGTATGATAATGAATGGGGCTATTCAAACCGCTTGGTTGAGATGGCGGAATTTATTTGTAAATAGGAAAAAGTTTATAAAGTTGAAAGTTCATAAAGTTCATAAAGTTTAATGCTTTGTGAACTTTTTTGATTTGACAAATATTTAAACAGGACTATATTTAAGATAGTTCTTTGCAGTAGGGGAGTGAAAGAAGAAAGAGGGGTTACATGGGATTGCTTCAATTGATTCCATTAGACAGATGGCACGCTCGAGCTTCCGAGGCTCATAAATGTGCAAAAGTGATCTAAAACCCTCCTCTGATTCTCCAAAGCTCCAACCTGTTTCAAAAGGGCTTGGATATTTCTTTTTTGAAATATCCAAGCCCGACCATATTCAAATTGGGAAATGTTGAGGTTGAGAATGCATAATTCTCACAAAAAACCAAAAACATTTTTCCAATCCAACATATCAAAGCTAACAAGAAAATCTATTTCTTGTTAGCTTTTCCCTTTTTTAATTCAATCTCTTGATGTCATTCCGGACTCCCGCCTCGCGTCGATGAGCGAACATCTTCGCGAGTCGAGGCGGGTGATCCGGAATCCAGGATTTATTTCACTTTTTTAATTTTATAAATTAAATTGAGTTTTAATATCTATTATTAATGTATAATTGGATTAACTTTCTTTCCCCCGAAAGAAAGTTACAAAGAAAGCTTCGCACAAGATGAAGATACTGTGGCAAGCGCTACGCTCTTCACTAAAATTTACACTTCGCTTCGCTACGTTTTAAAATTTCTTAACGTTCATCACTTGCGCTTCGCCCACGTACTTCATGTTGCGCGGGATGGATGCGGAAATGCAAAATACGAATTACTGTAAAATTCTCATTGTAAAAAAGCTATAATTTTTTGCTTATTTAAGCTAAAATATGACATCAAGGTTGTTGGGTATTGACAATATCCATATAACCTGCTATAGTGGACAATCACAGTAAGAATGTGATAAAGTTCTTTGACGAGCCATTTCCGAAACGACTCGGATTGGCATAGGCCTCTTCAGAGATGAAGAGAGACACACAGTAGGAGGTTTCCATGAAAGGAAAGAGCCCGCCGTACACGAGTCGCGTAGCCTTGAACTTGAACGACCAGATCCAGGGGCCCGGCGACCGCGCCGGCCGCACCGCCAAAGTGGCAACCATGTCGACCATCAATCCGTAGACCGCCGGCGACCGCGCCAGCCGTTCTCGTTGAACGGCTAAGGCTACACAACCATGAAGGGAGGTGAAAAAAATTGCCTGAGAATGATGTGGCTCTGGAAATACCTTATTATCTTGCTCCTGAGTGGTACTGGCTGATGTCGGTTTTGCTCTGGGACATGGTTCTGGAGGTGGTGTATTTTCCAGGAAGCCATACTGAGACTCTTGCTCTTTCGGCTCTGACCCGTTAGGGCTCCGGCGTGATCATAAACGTCCGGTCCATCTTCCAATGGCTAACGCCAAGGAGGTTTCCATGAATCCCGTCAACCTGCTTCTATCGGCTCTGACCCGATAGAAATCTGACCATGTGAAAATGGTCAGCGCGACATGACACCGGCCGGAGAATGCTGGCTAGTATTGCAAAGCAACGCTAGCTATCCTAGGTTTTCTCGCGCCCGCAAAACAGATCCCCCGAAGCCAGCGGCGTTCGGGGGATTTTTCTATTTGAAAAACGATTGACAAAAAGCCTTTAGCTATATATCTAGAGTAGATGGACATCTTGAATTGGTATTGGGAAACGCCATTGAGGCGCACATATATCGGAAAAAAGCAATAGATAGAGGCTTATTTTAAGCAAATTAGGTATAATGACCGCTTGGTATTGACAATATCCATATAACCTGCTATACTGGATTATCACAGTAAGAAAGTGATGAAGTTCATTGAGAAAATTTGAATTTTGGAAGGCGCAAACGGAAAAGGTATTTTTGTAAGAAATCATTAGAAATTAGGCAATAAGATACTTTTCTGTTTGTGCCTTCCATTAGGGAAAGGCTGGATGCTGCCCCAACGCGCAGCAAAGGAGGATTCACATGAAAAATAGTCACGGACCGCCCACCAGCACACGCAACCGTAGGGATGATGGCCAGCGCGCCAACACCAACTTTTTTTCGACGAGCCTGACCGGCGCCTCCGCCGGCAAGATCAGCGTCCCCGAGGTCGCATCCCGCGCCCGGCCGGCCGGCTGCCTGAGTCCGATCTTCTGATCGCCAGGACCGGCGCCTCTAACATTTTCGAGGGCAAGCAGAATGTAAACCCAGAATTTATTTCTAGGTCAATGCATTATTCGAGGATGTTTAGGGGCCTGCAGTAAATTTTTCCGTGGAGGATATGAAGATATCCAGAGAGGCGGAAAGATGTAGTAAAAAAACGAGAGCCGGGCGGGATCCGCACATTCTTGTGCATCCCGCCCGACCCCACCTAATCTTACAAGAGGAGGCTAAAGGGCCATTAATTGTGAAGTTCACAATTTAGCGAGCACAACAGGAGGAATTAATGAAACAGCTTCGAAGACGTTAGCCTTCTCCTACAACTGAATAGTCGCCTTAGGCAAGCGGCAGGGAAAGCGTTACCAGTATCATCGGTCAACGCTTTTTTTCACGTCTATTTTCCAAAATCCCAAAAGTCGTGTAGAATAAAGAAGTTCATAAAGTCCATCAAGTTTGTAAAGTTCATAAAGTCCTTAGAATGGATTTTATTTGTATTTTACTTGCTTGATAGACTTGATGGACTTGATAAACTTGTAACTTGCGCTTCGCGCCATGTATCTCAAAAAAGTTGAAATTACGGGCTTCAAATCGTTTGCCACCAAGACCACGCTGGAATTTTTACCAGCGGGGAATTTTCGTGAATCTTCAGATGGTCAGGGAATTACGGCAATTGTGGGACCGAACGGCAGTGGGAAATCTAATGTTTCGGATGCCATTAAATGGGCACTGGGTGAGCAAAGTATGAAAACTTTGCGCGGAAAAAAAGCTGAAGACATTATTTTTTCCGGTTCCGGTAGTAAGGCAAGGCTTTCTAGTGCGCAGGTGGTGCTTCATTTTGATAACACTGATAAGCGAATTCCTTTGGAATATGGGGAAGTCGTGATTACGCGAAAACTGTATCGCTCCGGAGAATCCGAATATTTGATTAATGGAAACAGGGCGCGACTGCTTGACGTCAGTGATTTATTGGCAAAGGCAGGAGTTGGAAAAGAGAGCTACTGCGTGATTAATCAGGGAATGAGTGACGCGCTTTTGAATGCGACTCCAATAGACAGACGCAGTGTGCTGGAAGATGCTGCTGGCGTTAAGCAATATCAAATTAAAAAACAAAGGTCTTTAAAGAAACTAGATTCCACTAGGGAGAATATGGAAAGAGTTTCAGGACTTATTAAAGAAATCGAGCCACACCTTCGAATGCTTAGGCGCCAGGCCGAGAAAGCGCAGCAGGGTAAAATTATTTCAGAGCAACTTAAGGAGAAACAAACAAAATTGTTTTCCTTTTTATGGCATCAATTTCAAGATGAACGCAAGAAGCTTTCCGCCGAACGAGATTCGCTTGGAGCCGGAATGATGAATATGCAGCGCGAGGTGGACAAATTGATGGATGAACTCAATCGCGAATCTTCCCAAGCTCAAGAGAATGGTAACGAGCAGATATTGGAAAAAAAGAAAGCTGAAATCAGATTCAAATTGAATGATGTTGAGCGCGAACTTATTATTGCCGAAGGTCGTATTGTTGTTGAAAAAGAAAAACTTGCGAATCAGAAAGTGATGGAAATCATTCCAGTTGATTTGAAATATGTCCAATCCAAATTGAGCAATATTCGTATGGCTCAGGAACGTTTAATTTTGAGAGTAGAAGAGGCTGAAAATCTTGAAGATTTGCAGGACATTAAAGAGTGTGCACGGGCAATCCAACAGCAACTTTTCGATTTATATGAAGAGTCAGGTAAAGGTGAAATTGCCGTCAAAAAAGATAATTCCAAAGAAATTGCTGAAATACAAAATCGCATTGCGGAACTTGAATCAAAGAAGAATGCGCTCAATGGATCTACTGGAGCTTTGCGGGATGAGTATGAAAAAATTGAAAAAGAAATCACTGCCGAAGCACTGCGAATCCGGCAATTGCGTGAACGTTTTTTTCAAGCCGAGAGAGAATCTCGCTTAAAGCAAGAACAACTGAATGCTTTGAAAGATCAATTCAATGAGGCGAAAATTAGGCTTGCACGAGTTGAAGTGCGCGAAGAAGATTTGATTAATGAGATTAAAATGCAGCTCAAATGTGAAGCTGTCGATCTTGAATTTGATGGACAGATTATCGATAGAGATCTTTTAGAACGTGAAATAGGTCGGCTTAAAGTTCAAATGGAACAAATAGGTGGGATAGACCCGATGATTTTGGATGAATATAATGAAACTAATGCGCGCTTCGAATTTCTTACGCAGGAACTTAAGGATCTTGCAGATGCGATTATTTCTTTAGAGGTCATCATCAAGGAAATGGATCAGCGTATAAATGTGGAATTTGCTGAGGCGTTTGAACAGATCAATAAAGAATTTACTAAATATTTCAAAATTATATTTGGAGGAGGTAATGCGAATCTAAATAAAATTAAAATTCCGATGCGAAGTGGAAAGCTTCAGGTAATCGAGGAATCAGAAGTTGAAAGCGAAAACGACCAAACCTCTGAGCAGCGAGAAGACAAACGTGAAGAAGTGGGTGTGGAAATTTTTGCTTGTCCACCAGGGAAAAAAATCGCAAACCTTTCCATGCTTTCAGGAGGAGAACGATCCCTGACATCCTTGGCTCTTCTGTTTGCAATTATTTCGCATAATCCACCACCATTTGCTATTTTGGATGAAGTTGAAGCTGCGCTTGATGAAGCAAACTCCCGTCGTTTCAGTAAGATTTTATCAGAACTTTCCGGCACGACACAATTTATCGCTATTACGCATAATCGCGAAACGATGCGCCAAGCCGCCCTACTTTACGGGGTGACGATGGGTGAGGATGGAGTTTCAAAATTACTTTCAGTGAGACTTGATCAGGTCGGGGATAATGGAAAAATAGTTACAAAATAAAAAACAGAGCTTTGCTCTGTTTTTTATTATAGAAGATTTGTCGAGGAGATGCATTTGTTCTTTCAAAATTTTCTGAAAATCTCAAGGAGGTGACATATGTATGAGAAAAATAAAAGTAAAAAAGTTCGAAAGCTTGTATTGATCATCTCTCCAAATTATATGATCAAGGAGAATCTTCGTCAGAAAGTCTTTAAGCAGATTTTGGAAAACATTGAAAAGTTTAAAGCTTATGAATTAAAACTAGGGGATTCAGCCTTCACTTATCATCCTTGTGGAAATGTGCATATCATTGAAATATGCAATCCAGACAAGAAAAACAAGGTGATTGGGATTGTTAGGAAATTTAATTTCGAAGTGGTTTCGGAATAATTCGGCACAGAGGGTGTTAATAACTCTTGTGCCGCTCATTTTTTATCAGAAGCATTTTGACTGCAAATGAAAAAATAATGCTGATTGAATTCATGGAAATAGCTGTTTTTCCTAGGAAAATCGCAATAAAAAAGGATTTGATTTATTTTCAGAAAAATAAAACCTTGCATACCCGCATTACTATTGACACTTAGCACTTATGTACTAGCAAACCTTTTAGTAATGGTGTATAATAAATGCATGCGCGGGCCACGCGCAGAAATAAATAATAAATAAAATAATTTGTTTTTCTTTCATTTCCACTTTAAGCGGACTGGATGGAAAATAAAAAAACAACATGGCAAAAATGACTAAGTCACAACTAGTGACAGCTTTGTCTGAAAAAACAGGCTTAGCAAAAAAAGAAGTTACAGGATTTTTCGATGAACTTGTTGCAATCGCATACAAGGAAGTTAAAAAAACTGGAGAATTCGTTCTTCCTGGATTCGGTAAAATGGTTAAAGCTAAAAGAAAAGCTCGCGCAGGTGTAAACCCAGCAACTGGAGAAAAAATCAAAATTGCTGCAAAAACTGTTGTTAAATTCCGTCTTGCAAAAGCTGCTAAAGAAGCAGTATTGTAGTCTCTTTCTTTTAGAAGAAGATAGGAAAAGCACTCGACTTAGGTCGGGTGCTTTTTTATTATCTAGCGAAGTCGAGCGAATCAAAAAGTACTCTTTTCGATTTCCGAGCTCAATATTGGTTGAAGTAAGATGCGCTTGCTTGTTTATTGACTGCCTTGCGATCTAGCATTTCTCTGACTTGATCTACCCTTATTTTTTCATGTTATTAACTGTATGTGTAATTTTGTCTAATTGACCGTGTATTATATATCAATCAATGAGAATTAAATGATTTTGATATTATGAAAATTGTTACGGCAGCTATTATAAGCAAAAATGGAAAATACCTGGTCGCCAAAAGGAAGGCTGGCGGAGTTGTAGGTGGAAAATGGGAATTTCCTGGCGGAAAAAAGGAATTTGGGGAATCACTTCAGGAATGTCTACGAAGGGAATTAAGAGAGGAATTGGGGATTGAGGCTCAGGTGGGAGTAATCTTCGATGAATGTATGCATAACTATAAAAGCGGTAAATTGAAGCTTTTTGCTTATAATATTAACAAATATGCCGGTAAAATTCAGCTTAATGAACATGATGAGATAAAATGGGTTACTATTACTGAGCTAAACGAATACCAATTTATCGGAAATGACGTTCCGATAATAAAAAAACTTATAGCTTGTAATTAGTGCATGAAAAGTGTCTGAATTTGAGCTCGGAGCACTTTTAGCCGCTTGTGTATTGACAAAATGTCAAGGCGTTAGTATACTAGATAGGTACTAAAAATTAGTCAGTATTTTGGCTAAAAACAGGGATTTTTTGATACCTGATAATCATTTTGTAAAGAAACAGGAATTATGTTGACTATTCGATTTTCAAGAGTTGGACGCAAAAATAGAGCTCAATTTAGAATTGTACTTCAGCAGCACACAGCCGCTCCTACAGGAAGACACGTTGCAGTGCTTGGAAGTTGGGACCCACATCAGAAAGTTGCTGTATTGAAAGCTGACAAGATTAAGGAATGGATTGCTAAGGGAGCTCAGGTTTCCGATAGTGCTTATAATCTTTTTGTTAGAGAAGGTGTGATTGAAGGCAAAAAACGCGCTGTGAAGATGGAAAAGCCAGCTGCTCCTGTAGTGGAAGAAGCTAAAGTGGAAGAAGTTGCTCAGGCATAAATTAAGATATTGGGAAAATTTAAATAGAATTAGTCTCCGCAGACAATAGGTTGCTACAAGCATAAATCCTATCGAGGAACTTCAGATATTTTGCTTAGGCGGAATGTCTGTGTCCTCAAAGGTCGATCTGCGGAAACGCAGATTTTTTTATTATTACCTACAAAATTACAAAAAGCATACAAAATTACAAAATTACAAAATTTTTTGTACATTTGTATTTTTGTAAAAAATTTGTATGTTTGTAGAATAAAGCGAATGCTTACAAAAAATCAAAAAATTGAACTTGTAAAAGTTCTATCAGAAAAAATCAAGGTTGCGAAATCAACTGTATTTGTTGATTATAAGGGTCTCCAAGTAAAAGACTCAACTGAACTCAAGAAATCCTTGAGAGCGGCTGGAGTTGAATACATGGTGGTTCGCAAAACGCTTCTTGATATCGCACTTAAAAATGCGGGGATTGAGGGTGTTAGTATCAAGTCAATGGAAGGACAAATCGCTATTTCACTTTCGAATGTGGATGAGGTTTCTGCTGCTAAGATTATCGATACTTTCGCTAAAACTAATCCAAACGTAAAAATGCTTGGCGGAACACTTGGATTGCAAGTGATGAGCGCTAGCGAAGTTAAGGCATTGGCAAAAATTCCTTCAAAAGAGCAACTATTGGGACAACTTGTTGGAACCCTCAACGCTCCGATTTCTGGATTTGTCAATGTTTTGGCAGGAAATTTGCGTGGATTGGTGCAAGTGCTTAATGCTGTTAAAGAGCAGAAGGCATAACAGCTTATTAGGCTTTAGCTTCTTAGCTGTTTAGGTTATGTAATTTTTATTTATTATTTTTAGGTCTTGCTTTTGCTGAAAAGCTAAAAAGCTAATTCCTAAAAAGCTATTGTTATGACTGAAGAAAAAAAGGACGTTGTTGTTCCTGCAAAGTTCGAAAAACTTGTTGCAGAAATTGAAAAAATGAGCGTGTTGGATCTTTCAGAACTAGTGAAAGTGCTTGAAGAAAAATTTGGTGTTAGCGCTGCTGCTCCAATGATGATGGGTGCTGCTCCAGTTGCTGCTGAAGCTGCTGAAGAAAAATCTGAATTTGATGTTGAATTGACTTCAGCTGGTGCTCAAAAAATCAATGTTATTAAAGCTGTTCGCGAAATCACTGGACTTGGACTTAAAGAAGCAAAGGATCTTGTTGATGCTGCTCCAAAAGTAATCAAAGAAAAAATTGCTAAAGCGCAAGCTGAAGAAGTGAAAAAGAAACTTGAAGAAGCTGGTGCAACTGTAGTTTTGAAATAACCCGCTTCGCGTGATATTTTCTGCACTCGCTCGGAAATTGAAAGGTTACTTTCATTTCGCTCGCTTCGTTTGAAAATAATTCTTGCGCAGTAAATTAAAAAACCCGCCGTTAGGCGGGTTTTTTATTGTCTCATTCTATTATTTCATCAAGACGGAGTAGGGATTCTTAGGAGTTTTTATAATTGTGTTTTGGATTTTTTCAATTTCTTTTTGCAATATTTCTATGAGCAAGATGGGATTTTGCTTGGTGTATTCTTTGTAAAACTGCATACGAACTTTTTTTTGTTCATTTTTGTCGAGAGCTTGCATGATTCTGATGAGCACATATTTTGGTGCAAAAATATAAATTTCCTCCAATTGGTATTCTGCGAGAATTTCATGAATGATATCATGAACCTTGCGTGCGAACTTTTCTTTCAGGTCATTATTGTAATTACCACGATGGGTGTACGTGGAGATGCCTCTGCCGGTTCTTCGCGCTGTAAATGCTTGTTTTTCTTTGGCATCATCACGAGGCGGCATTTTCAGTAGTTCTTGGAGATTCAGTTCTCCTTTAAATGCTATGTGAAAGTGCGCTTCATATTCTCCGCTTGTTATGAAAAGCGCAGGAAATTTTTCAAATTGCGGTAATTTGTTCGTTATTTTCATGATATTTTCTTAAGTTTCAATAATTAATACAAAATGAGGTGATTAATCTTCATATTGAAATGAATTGAAATATGGTTATTAATTTCTTGTAATAACTTTGTGGCGATAGCTAAAGCTTTACCCATATTTACGTTATTTAAAAAAATACATAGCCGCAAGTTTCAACAAAAGGAGGCAGTCATGAAAAGCTCAATTACCATGGGAATCATTTGAAATTTTAACCATTAATAATTGTATAGCATGCATGATAGAGAAGTGAAATCACTTCCTTTCTTTTTATGTTTTTTAAAAATTTACGATAAAGCCATATTCATAAGGGGGTTGTCATGAGAAGTTTTTTCATCATGTTTTTTTCGTTTCTAAGCATGACAATTTCCGTTGAGAAGGCTTTTGCACAGATTGATTTTTTTCAGCAAGAAAATAATTTCTATTTGGAAAGCGATGACAGCTTCGCCAAAAGAGAATTCAATTATCCCGGTCAGGTCTTGAAATATTTAATTTCTAAAGCAAATGAACTCGATGTTCAGCCTGATGTCGTGTCGGCTAGCGAGATAATTGACAATATTGAAATTGAAGATGATTTCGAAAACTCGAAGATATTAGCAGAAGATTTATATGAAAATGAAAAACGGGATGATGAATTGCTTGAATCAGAAAGTATGTTTCCTGAGGGTGAGATGGTTGTAACCGAGTTGGAAAATATTGATGAAACTCGAAATCCAAAACAAGATGTTATGGCAAATCTGCATATTTCTCAAAATCAAAAACAAGCAGTTGCGGAAAAAAATCTTAAGTCGGAAAATTTCAAGCTTATCGTTTTAGTTCCATTGGAAAAAGAAAATTCCGCGATTTTAATGAATGAAGTGGATGTATCTGATTCAATGCTGACAGTTGTGCGTTCGCCTGAAGATGGTGCGAATAAATTGACCGCCAGGGTCTCAACTTTGACTTACGGAAATAATGCAAAAGTTAAAGAACCTCTCATGAATATTGTTGCAGCCCCTATAAATAGATATTTTTTGTCTGCATTTTTCATTTTCATGTTTTCAGCATTCTTTCATCCTGCTTTTCGGGATAATATTTTCCCACGAAAGCGTACGGTAGTAGTTGTTACGGATTGCTACATTGGAAAATGTCTAACTACTGAGAACTATGCTATTTTTTCTCGTAATCTCAATTCTGTGTTTTTAGATCAAAGTGTGGAAAGCCTTGCAAAGTTTGCTAGCGCTTGTGAATTTGAAATTACGAGAAAAGCAAACTTTAAGATTCCAGAGGAATTAAAGAACCAATATCTTCCAATAGATGAAGGGCAAATAAATACTTTTATCGAATGCTTTAATCAGTTGCAACTTGAAAAGCGTAAAAAGTGAAAAAATATGTGCAAAAAATTGCACCCAATGCTTGCCAGTTAAAAAACTTATTGGCCATAGATATGATCTATGGTCTTTTGTATTTTATAATTTGGAAATTTCCTTAGGCGCCGAATAAGTTTGTAAGTTCGCGATTTTCATCTTGAGTCAATTCAATAACATTGGAAATCAGATTTGCGGTACTTGCACTTCCATTTGTAATCGCTTCATTCAGCAGGCCAACTAATAATTTTTTCTGCTCATTATTTAAAGCTGAAAATATTCTAGGCTGCATCTCATAAAGTGTTTTAATGGCTTGCGGCAATCTGTCGCTTGCCCCTGTCGGCATGATTTTTCGCTCTTCGTACTCAAGGATTAATTGCTCGGCAAAAACCTTTAGGAAAGGTCTGCGTTTAATACGCAAGATGCTAGCTAATTTTTTTCGTAAATATCTGAATTGAGAATCTGAGCGTGTGCCAGTAAAAAGTGCTTCCTGATTTTCACTTCCAGTGCTTTGAAAGCCGAAACTGTCGAAATATAAACTTTCTACAAAAACGCTGTGATAAAACTGTTCACCTTTATTTTTGATTGCTGTCGGCTCTTTCCAACGCTCATGATGTTCGCTATTGAGATAATAATAGCGTGACGGCTCGTTATTTAGGCGTTGAGACCATCTGACATAGCGGATAGTGAAAGTAGTCTGGGTTTTTTCATGAATAATTTCCGATTCCTCATAGTCGGCTACTGCATGCTTGAAGTCCAACGGATGGTTATTGATGGTAATGGAAAAATTGCGATTGACATTCAAGGCAAGAAACCAAGCAAACTCTTTCAATAAAAATTCTTGAAATTTTTCTTCCAAATTTTGAGCAGTCAATCCATGGATCCCACTGAATATTACTGTGGTACCTTGCTTCTCGGTGGTTCGGCGGGGAACGGCGTTTACGCCCGTGTAAAGATTTATATTTTCAGCGTTGGCATAAATTTCGTATGTAAAATTTTCCATATTTTCTTGATAGGTGGTTTGCCATGAGGCATTTCTGGCGAAGGTGAAAAAAGTCAGTCGGCCAATCCCGTTTTTGCCATGAATTGCGGATTGATTTTTCTTTAACTTGTTTTCCAACGCTTTTTTGGATTCAAAGAGTGGCTCAAACTTATCTTGTAGTTTGCTATGGGGAATTCCGTAGCCATTATCTTTGATGCTGAGCGTTTGGATATTTCCAAGTTCATCCGCTGAATATTCAATATGCACTTCGGTTGCCTGGGCGTCAAAACCGTTCCAAATATATTCCACCAAAGATTGATAGGGAGCGTATTTTTTCAGGGCCGCGCGAATACCTTTGGATGTGATTTGAATTTTAGGCATAAGAATAAGGGGTAAAATAAGAAGTACTTACAATTTTAGCAGTAAAATTCAAAAAAAGCCAGTAAAATTGAGATTTTTTAAGGGAAAAGAATAATTTAAAAGGAGAAGATGCTTGGCATCTTCTCCACACCCAAATTGATTAAATGTCAATAGATGGATGAAAACAAAAACAGACACCTTTGTGTCCATTTTTGGGTACGTTTTGAGCTGGCGGCGTTTTGATGGAATTCTGGTTGCAGAATATAGTTATAAAATTGGGCGCATGATTTTCATCAGAGCCAGTATCAGATAATCGAGCATCTTCATTCTGTAATGATGAGCTTTAAATTTTCGTGATTTTCTTTTCCATTTTTCAAGCACCTGTGTAACTTCCTGTATTAATTTTTTTTCCTTAAAGAAAATTCCAGCTTCGTAGTTGATACCAAAAGACAGAAGATCCATGTTTTGTGAGCCAATTACTGCTTCTTCTCCATCAATAATCAGGAGTTTTGCATGATTCATCTTCTTACCGAGATAAAAATGAATTCCAAGCGGACAAAGATTATACATATAGCGGTAATTTAAAACGTTCATGATTTTCCAATCAACCTTTTGGGGAATCAAAATTTCCACTCTAACTTTTCGATTGATAGCATCATCTAGTAAGGAGATGAGCCAGCGGGGTGGGGTAAAGTATGGAGAGGCAATTTGAATGCTTTTTTCTGCGCGGGTAATTTTTTCGACGTAAAGACTTTTTAATGTATGAATATTTCTGGTTGGCAAATGTTCGATAACCCAAAACTTCAATTTAGCTGTAAACTGTTTTTCGCGATGCTTTAGAATTTTTTTATCCTTACCTCCAGCCATTTCATATGTATATGCAAAAGAACGTAAGATTCTTTTTACGGTGTGTCCGGAAAGCCTCAGTTGCAGATCATTCCAGCGGGCAAATCTTTTTCCAATATTAACACCCCCAATAAAAGCGATTTTTTCATCAACAATAAGAATTTTGCGGTGGATATGCCTAAGCCAATTGCTGAAAAAAAGAAATTCAATGCCTGATTTTTGCGTTGCTGTGGCTAGCTCTTTTTTGAGAACACTTGAACCGAAAGAGTCCGCAACAATAATCACGCGCACACCGCTGCGCGCTTTGCGTTTTAATTTCCCGATAAAATCATGCTTTTTTGACATGTCATCAGAAAAAATATACATCTCTATGTAGATGCACTTCTTAGCTTGATCGATTGCGCTTATCATTGCATGCCAAGCACTGATTGAAGTGGTATAAAGTTTGTAGTTCATAGTCGTAAAATTGCTACTTCATTCTAGCACGAATGTGAAAAAAAGAAATTTAACTTGCTGGGATTGAGAATTAGAGTGCGTTTTTAAAAAAAATAAATTTGCGAATGAACTATTATGATGAAAAATTCAGTAGTACTTATATGATGGAGATCTTATTAACTTATAAATTCAAAGATATGGAAATCTTAATATTAGTTGGGAGAATCTTATTTGGCGGTTATTTTATTTATAACGGCTATAATCATCTGGCAAATTCTAAGGCTCTTAGTAGTTACGCTAAAGCAAAAAATATAATTTTGCCGCGCATTTCAGTGATAATTTCCGGCCTCTTGATACTTTTTGGGGGACTCGGAGTGCTATTTGGAATCTGGATGGAATTATCGCTGGCGATGATTGCTGTTTTTCTGCTGCCGGTTACCTTTTTAATGCATAATTTCTGGGAGGATTCTGAACCGCAAACAAGAATGAATAATCAAATAAATTTTGGAAAAAACTTGGCGCTGCTAGGGTCTGCGCTCATGCTGATTTCCTTATTATAATATGCTTGGCGCTTATTTTGGATATATGCACACCGCGGAACTCAATATTAAGATTTTAAATCTCTCACTCTTATTGCTGCGTTTAGGAGTTGGTTTAGTTCTATTTGTCGCCGGTGCAGGGAAAATTTTTGGATGGTTTGGGGGATTTGGAGCGGAAACGACCATTCAATACTACGTTTCAATGGGAATTCCCGTTTCATTGGCATATATTAGCATGTATACGGAGTTTATTGGGGGAATTTTGCTTATTGTCGGTTTATTTACAAGAATCGCTGCATTACTGATTTTGATAAACATGCTGGTTGCATCTTTCGTAACTTGGCCAGCTGGCTTTTTAGCTGGTTCGGCTTTCCCAATACTGCTTGCGGTTAATGCAGCGGTAGTTATGCTAGTTGGCCCGATGAGATATAGTCTGGACTATTTTCGCAGGCAAGTTGCAATGGATAAATAGTTTTTCCCAAAAGGTAATCCACTAGAATCCACTAGTTTGACTAGTGAGACTGTAAGAGGTTTTACCGTTCCGGCAACAACAAAAAAGACATAATAATGTACAATGAACAGTGGCGTGAGAACCAACCGTTCATGAACAAAAATTATGTCAAATCTGTACCAAAGTCTGTCTCATTCAAAATGGAATTGCAAATACCACGTAAGCATAGTACCAAAAAACAGGAAAAGTGCAATCTATGGTAAAGTGAAAAAAGAATTAGCAAGAATCCTGCATGAATTGGCTGAGCACAAAGAATCAAAAATTACCGAAGGCACACTAAGTAAGGACCATGTCCACATGTGCATAGAAATACCGCCTAAGTATGCAGTATCAAGTGTGCTGGGATATATGAAAGGAAAGAGTGCAATTTCAATCGCACGCATGCAGGGCAAAGATAGAAACTACACTGGAGCGCACTTTTGGTCACGAGGATATGCAGTCTCAACGGTAGGATTTGATGAAGAAATCGTAAAGAAATACATCAGAGAGCAGAAAGAAGAAGATGATAAATTTTAATAAATTTTAATTAACAAAGTAAAACGAACGGTTGGTTAGCTCGCCCTTGGGGCGATAACACTAATCAAGCCACCACCTCTGGCGGGGGTGTTCTGACTAAAACAATCTAACTGTTAAAAATTTCGACTAATTTTTAGATTGATACAAAAAATCGGTTTTTGGTATATATGTGTAAGTAATTTTTTTTATAAAACATATGATGGGGGATTATTTCGGTTTTGGTTTCGGGTGGATTTTTATGTTAATCTTTGTGGCTTTAATTATTTGGGCTATTTTTGCGCTAGTTGGTAGTCAAGCAAATCGAGATTATCACGCCAGTGACGACCGCGACCGTGATTACTCCAGGCGAGGTGAGCGCAGCAGTGAGGCCATGGAAATTTTAAAGCAGAGATATGCAAAAGGGGAACTTACAAGAGAAGAGTTTGATAGGATGAAAAATGACTTGCAATAATATGGCAATTGGATATTCAAAGCAAAGTAAGCTTCCATTTCCAATCATTTTGGAGAAAACAAAGGCAGCATTGGCTGAGCAAGGTTTTGGTATCATAACCGAAATCGATGTTAAAGCTACGTTGAAAAAGAAACTGGACGTAGATTTTGAAAATTATGTGATTCTTGGGGCCTGCAGTCCAAAGACCGCGATGGAAGTCTTGCTTGAGGATAGGGAAATGGGCTTACTGCTCCCTTGTAATGTTATTGTGTATGAAAAGGATCGGAAAGTTACAATTTCTGCGATATTGCCTTCGGCAGTGATAGGTTTGGTGGGGAATCCGAAACTGTCACAATTTGCCAGAAACATAGAGGAGAAATTGATATCCGCAGTTCGGGAGGTTCAGGAGTAGTGAAAAAGAATAGACTAGAAAGATGGCTAATTGCTGCATTAAAAACGCAGCTTTTTTATGATTGAAACCTTAAAATTTACTTCAATATGGGCTTGACAGCATGCGGCATTCGTGCTATTATCACACATTGTTTTGGATAGTTTATTTAAAAAGAGAATATTGATAAAAAATCGCAAACCCACAAAAGGAGACTGTGAAATGGCATCAGAAATAAATGAGTTGCTTATTGCACCGGATTTGGAAAAGCTTCCCTGTATGCAACGGGATAAAGCGAAGTTGCAGGAGTTGGTTTCCATTATCATCGCTGATCATGATTCGCCCAGGCATGAGGTTAGGGACTATTCTCACAGCGCAATTACTGTTTCAAAAACAAGAGTGGTTGCCGAAAAATACGATTACGCGAATTCGCGGATGCCGGTAAAAATTCAGCTTGAAGGTTGCAGCGAAAAATGGCTGATTGACATCTATCGCCCCAAGGAGGCGCGCGATGACATCAAGGGTTTTGCTCAAGCTATAAAGCAGTCTGCCGCACGCCTTCATGAGAAGTATAAGCGGGGTGAGGATGCTCCTGCAGTAATTCCCGAGGATGCTGGTGCTTCGGCGCTCGAAGCGACCGAAAAAGAAGTCCTTGAAATGAGTATCAGCAAGAAGGTTGCAGGCAGAAGAAAAACTTCAGACGTTTTAAATGAGGATGTAGTACTCGAATTACTAGAGTGTTGTCTGGAGAGGGGTGGGAGTTTGCGAACGGTTGATAATGCATTTCTCATGAGGGAAATTAGAAAAAGAGGAATTGACTGTAATTCCCTTGTGGCTGTGAAATATCTTGAAAAGAGGGGCCTGATTTCAATAAAGCCTGTACCTAGGAAACCGCAACTCGTTGTCACTGCTGCAGGACACTCAATGGTATTAGCCTTTCAGCAACGCTTACTCCAGGAACAGAAAGAGGCTGAAAAATTAGAACTTCAGCAAGAGGCTCTGAAATTTGCGACAAAGGCTCAGCCACTTTTGCGCGAAATAAAGTCCATTATTATCTTGCGAGAAATGTCTGCAGCGGTTCAAGGCCGAGAAAAGGAGCAAGCCAAACACATCGAGAAGCTCAGGATTGAGCTTCTTGCCGAAGAGAAAAAACTGGAGGACCTAAAAACAGAAAAGCAAAAATATCTCAATAGGATTAGTGAGCAAGTCTCCGTCCTAAATGAGAAAAAACTTCAACAGCTACTTGAGCTTGCAGAAAAAGCTTCATCAATTAGCTGATGAGATGCCCCACGCACCGAATTCGGTGCGTGGGGTTTTTATTGTCGAACGAAGTTGAGCGAAACGAAAATGAATTTTCGTTTCCGAGCGAGTGATGACACCAAATAGGTTTAATACTTCGCGGCGGGCCGCGGAAACCCAAAGGGTTCGGGGCTTGCCCCTGGGTTAATGCATTTTATTATATTTATTAGCTAACGCATTGAGCGTCTTATATTCCGGGGAGTTCTTGCGCTGGGTATCCATAACTTTTATTGGCCAATATTGTTTATTTTTGACATAATACAGCTAGATTTAATTAAAAGCCTGTTTGGAAATAATCTCTGCATTTGGTGAGTATTATTTTTCTCAAGTTGAAAGCATGAAAAATAATTTTAAAAAAATAATTTTAATCTCAATTTTACTAGCCGGCTTTCTTGGGTTAGGTATTTTTGTCATACAAAGAAAGTCACTCACAATAGAGCCGAACACGATTGCAGCGAAGAATTTAGAGTTTGAAATAAAGGCTGAAACTTCCAATAAGCTGGAAACGATCGATATCCTTTTTTTGGGAGACATGATGTTCGACCGATATATCAGGCAAGTTTCGCAGCAGAGAGGTTATAATTTTCCATTTGGAAAACTTACCGAGTTACTTCAGCGTAATGACTTAGTAGTTGGTAATTTGGAAGGACCGATTACTGACAATATTTCACTTAGTGTGAATAGCAAGGTTGGAGAAAAAAATAATTACATTTTTACATTTGATCCTCAAGTTTCTAAAGTATTGGCAGAGCAAAATATTAAACTGGTAAATTTGGGGAACAATCATATTTTGAATTTCGCCGATAGCGGAGTTGAAACAACAAAGAAATATCTTATGCAAGAGGGCATAGATTTTTTTGGAGATCCAAATAGCGAAAGCAGTCGCTTGGCAATTAAAGATATCAAAAATCGTAAAATCGCATTTGTCAGCTATAATCAATTTGAAATTGGCGCTGCAGGAAAAACTTTCGCTGATTTAAATGCGGCTAATTCAGAAGCTGATATAATTATTGTTTACACGCACTGGGGCAGGGAGTATATGTCTGAGCCGGATGAAAAGGAGAGAATTCTTGCACGTCAATTTATTGATAGCGGTGCGGACCTGATAATCGGGTCGCATCCGCATGTAGTTCAATCCAAAGAAGAATATAAGGATAAGATGATTTATTATTCGCTCGGTAATTTTATTTTTGATCAATATTTTGAGCCAGAAACAAAGGAAGGTCTCATGGTGCAGGTGCAGCTAGATGCAGAAAATATAATGAACTTTACGGAACATGAAATCCAAATGAGGAATAATGGGCAATCGTTGAGTTTGCAGTGAGTTGGAAGTCTTAAATAATTCATGCTATAAGTATATTATGAAACCTAAATTACAATTAAAAATTGATATCAAAGCTGACATCCGAAATGCCAAGTGGTTTGTTGGATATGGAAAGTTTGTGGATTGGTTTTTGCCAGATGAGCTTCAATATATAATTGAAAAGAAAATGTCGAAGACTGAAAAGAATAAGATTATTAAAGAATATTCCGAAAGAATTTTTGCGGAAAAAAGGGAAGAAATAGAATCTGGAGTCAAGTTGACTGAGAAGAAATGGCGTAATGTTGAAAACAATTTCTATGATTTTGTCTCGCAGCTTTTTCAAGGACATCCTTGGCCAAAGGGTAAATATATAGGATATGTTTCGATCTTCTCAATGTTTCCTAGAGATGTTCAGCATATGACATTCTTTTTTTCATATGATGCAACGAGATGGAATCCTCTTAGGATTATAGGTCATGAAATGCTGCATTTCATTTTCTTTGATTATATAAAGAATAAATATGGAATTGATGAAAAAGATAAATTAGAGGGAAAGGATCCTGAATATGTTTGGCAAGTTTCTGAATCTTTCAATACCGTGATTGAAAATTGGAAACCATATAGTGATATTTTTAGTATTAATGAAACTGCTAAGCCGTATCCTGAATGCGAGAAAATGTTTATAAAGATGACTAAGCATTGGGAACAGGACCAGGATATAAAAAAGTTGTTAGACAGGTATTTTTGAATTGATAAGTTGTTTCGATGTTTCATTTGTCGAAAACAAAAATCATTCATGCATGATCGGTACTCAGAATAGGGACACTCTTAAAGGGAGTCTGTCTATTTTTTTGGTTACTGGTCAGTTTAGAATCGGGAGCTCATTTTTGTATGCAGAATGGTAAAAATTTGCTAAATAATAAGGTAAATTAGAATTGATTATAAAAGATGGCAAATTTCTACGAAAAAAATTTAGCTACAGCAAATACAAAGTCTGAAAAAGAAGGAGCTAGCGTTGGCTAAGAGTGCTTTATTTTAGCTAAAAAATATTATATTTTGTTGGATTTATTTTGAACGCCAACTTGATTTATTATTGTATTACTGGTATATTTAAATCATAAGAAAAAATATATGGGTAAACAGGAAATTAAGGAAAAAGTACGCGAAGCCATTGAAAATGCTTCATTTAAGGAGGACATCCAAAAAGTGTCTTTGTTTGGGTCGTATCTTCACGGCAATGCAACGAATGATAGTGATGTGGATGTGCTTGTTGAATTTACTCCAGATTCACATGTGGGATTGTTTAAATATATTGAAATTCAAAATACAATCGAAGATCATATTCAAAAAAAGGTTGATTTGTTAACGCCTGAAGGTTTGAGTAAATTTTTTCGCGACGATGTAATTAATGAAGCTGAACTTATCTATGAGAGATGATAGAGCTTATCTTGGACATATATTGGAAGCCATCGAAAAGATAGAGAGGTATATTAAACATGCGGATGATTTTGAGGATTTTTTGAAAAAGGATATGGTTGCCGATGCAATCATTAGGGAACTGGAAATTATTGGTGAGGCTTCGAACAATATTAGTAAGGAATTTCAAGAAGAAAATCCAGATATTCCATGGAGACAAATGAATGGAATTCGTAACACTTTGATCCATGAATATTTCGGTGTGAATAAAAAAGTTGTTTGGGAAACATGCCAGCATGACCTCGGGCCATTGAAAAAGATTGTGAAATCACTTTTAAAATAGAATCATTTCAAAAATAAAAACAAAAATAAACGAGAGTAAGGAAACTCTTGTTTTTTTGTTTGCATTTCTCGTATATTGCTGGTACTTTATGGGTGCGAGAAAAATATTTTGATAATTTAAATTCAATGAAAAATGAGCTGACTTCTAGCGAAAAAATAGAGATATATAAAAATCTTTTCAAGGGAAGGGAGGATATTTTTGCTGTTCGTTGGCAAAAAGCTGACGGATCGGCCAGTGGTTACACACCAGTATGTCTCAATGAATGGAAACAGGGATTTTGCAATAAACTGCAAAAGGGAAGATGTAGGGATTGTAAAAATAAGGCATATGCTCAATTTGATACTCAATATGCAGAACAACACTTGAGAGGTGCTAAGACTTACGGAATTTATCCATTGCTCGAAAATAACACCTCATATTTCGTAGCTGCAGATTTTGATGACAAAAATTGGAAAGAAAATGCGATTGATTTTATCAAGGCATGTGATAAGTATAACTTGTTTGCATATCTGGAACGTTCGCGTTCTGGTAATGGTGGTCACGTATGGATTTTCTTTAAGGATGGATATCCAGCATATAAAAGTAGGACTATTGCACTGGGAATTTTGAGAGAAGCGAAAATCATTGATCAATTTGAAAAAGAAGATGCTTTTGATAGGCTATTTCCAAATCAAGATATGCATAGCGGTGAAGGAATTGGAAATCTGATTGCCTTGCCACTTCAGGGCGAATCCAGAAACAATGGAAACACTGTATTTTTGGATTGGAAAAATGATTGCATACCATTTGATGATCAATGGGAAATGCTGTCAGCAGCACAAAAAATTTCAGCAAAAACATTAGATGAGCTGCACAAAAAGTTTACTTCTGGAGAGGTGGACGAAAAGAACAATTCAAAAAATGTCATAAAGATTGTGTTGAAAGAGCAGTTGTTCATCAAAAAGAATAATTTACCAAAATCAGTCGTGAATTTTATCAGAGAAAAATTGAATTTTTCCAATTCAGAAGTTGCTATCAGAAAGAGAATGGGTGTGAGTGTCTATGGTATGGAAAAATATTTCAAACTAGTGGAAGATTTTGAAAGCATGGTAGCGGTTCCGCGAGGATTTTTGAACGAACTCATTTCTTTTTTGGGCGAGCAGAATATAAAATATGAGATTGTCGATGAGAGAAGCAAGCTGAAGCCAGTGAAATATGAAAATAAAATAAAATTATTTGATTATCAAAAAGAAGCAGTTGACGAAATGCTGAATTCAGAAAATGGACTCCTGGTGGCTCCGCCAGGGTCAGGCAAAACCATAATAGGAATTGATATAATCACAAAACTAAAACAACCCGCGCTCATTTTGGTGCATAAAAAGCAAATCTTCAATCAATGGCTTGAAAGAATAGAAAGTTTTGCTGGTATTCCAAAAAGAGAAATTGGACAGTTCGTGGCTAGCAAAAAGCAAATTGGAAGCAAAATCACAGTAGCAATGGTTCAGACTCTCAATAAGCTTGAAAATATAAAAGAGCTGGAAGATAAATTTGGAGTGGTTGTTGTGGATGAATGCCATCATATGCCAGCCAAAATGTTTAGAAATGTGATCACTAAACTAAATCCATTTTATCTCTATGGTTTTACTGCGACGCCAGAGAGAAAAAATAATGATGAAAAGCTGATATTCTTTTATTTGGGTGAGATTTTACATACCATTGAAAATAACACTCAGGGCGAAATTGAAAACGGCAAACTGGATAATCCTCCAGAAGTTTTCATGAAAGAAACTGAATTGGAGGTGCCATTCAAAGTCAAAACGGATAATGTGCAGTTGCTGTATAGGATTCTCACTTTTGATTCTAATAGAAATAAACAAATTGCAGAGGATATAAAGCAGGAAGTTGAAAAAGGCTTAAGGTGTTTGGTGCTGACAGAAAGAAAAGAACATATTGAAGTCCTGAATTATTATCTGAAAAAAGAATATGAAACCATTGAGCTTAGTGGTGACCTGACTGAAAAGCAAAGAAAGGAGAAAATAAAGCAAATTCAGGATGGCAACTTTCAGATATTGTTAGCTACAGGACAACTCATTGGTGAGGGTACAGATTTCAATAATCTGGACTGTCTGTTTTTGGTATTTCCATTTGCTTTTCAGGGAAAACTTACTCAATACATTGGCAGAATCCAAAGAGGTAATGGCAGGGAGGGCAGAGTATATGATTATAGAGATGCGAGGATTGATTATTTGGATCGCTTATTTAAGAAAAGATTGAAATATTATCAGAAAAATTTTGATTTGAAAAACTAAATAAATGTGTAATGTATGGTGTTTTGAGGCATCTAGGATTTGAACCTATTTTTAAAAATTTAGGCACCAAAAAATGGCTCAATTAAAGCCATTTCGGTCCATCTCGATAAAAAGTGTTGGTGGTTGGGAGTTGAGGATAGTTTTTGTAACCTTTTTAGTAAAACTTATACTGGCATATTAGAAAATAAAAGCTCAACTGAAGGACAAATTGACCGAATCAATGTTTTGATTGGAAAATAAAAAGAGTGCTTATTCTTGCGAATAAGCACTCGGTGACGATGTTCCGTCACGTTTTGGATTTCAGAAAGTCAGGAGTTCGAAGAGTTCGTCTGCTGTCGGAGGAGGCGTGCAGGTTATGCGCCTGATGGTGCTCCAGGGAACAAGCGTGTTTCCACTTTTGAGAATCACTGATTCCTTACCTGTCGCCGTCGTTTTCTCTGCATAGACCACTTCATGGCCCCAGCCTTCGCGAACGCCTTGTTTTCCCTTGAGCCACTTGATGTTTTCATACCCGAGAGTGGTCAATTGTTCGGGAACAAGCACGAAGCCATAATCGATGTTTACCGCAGATGCGTCACTCATGAGCCGCGCTATTTCCGATGCAAGCATGAGAAATCTATCGCGATAAGGCTGGATTGCCTCAGGAGAAGCATTTGGAGCTTCGGGTTCTTCTTCGTTGAAAAAGCTGAATGACGAAGTGAAGATGCTTCGCGAAGAATTGTGGCCGTATTGAACAGTTTCGAATCCTTCACTGAATTCTGGGCGCACAATGTAAAAGCTATGACCGTTTGAATTGAAATCGGCTTGGTCAATCCAGACCCTCCCTTTATTTTCCGAGAGCTGCGGGCCGAAAAACTTTGCCCACTGCCTCGCACCGAATCTGGTATTTTTTACCGCATGAGAAAGTTCAACCTCGAGGATCTCCATGATAAGCTCATGAAGATTCTCTTGGTTCTGAAATTCAGCATGCTTCGGATAACCCAAATAAAACTGGTTACCCAGCCAGCAAGACCAGAGACCGATAATTCCTTGCTTGGTTTCGATGGCGATACTCCAACCGGATTCATGGAAGGATGGCTGGTGCTGCTTTTTCCCGCTGGCTTGTTGTTCTGCGTCTTTAAGTGTCGCATTGGCCGTGACCATGAGAAGTGCTCCGAGCGGATCACTGTTTGAAGTCTGGATGATATCACTATCTTTGATAAGCGGGTACTGGCCAGTAATTGTTGCGACTCCACCACTCTTGCTGCACTTTTTCCAAAAACGGGGATCTTTCTTTTTGCTATCGCTGAACATGGTGTATCCTCCTTGGAACTTAGGTTGAATTATTTCTTTAACTGCAGAAAATAGAAATGTGAATCGATGTTCTTGCTTTCCTCAAGGCAGACCGTACCCGTGTAAAGGTTTTTGCCGCCGCGAGAAAAACCAGCGGCATGAAACCAACCGTCGCTACTTCTCCAAACCGTTCCTGGAAGAACAACATGGCAGTTAGGTGTTGTTCAAACTTCACTAGGGAGATCCCACCAATTATCAAGGAAAAACTGCCCAGCATTTGCGCCGAAAGATGAATACCTTTTGGCGCGTTCACGCAGCACCCTGCCGCCGATCGAGGTTTCGTCTCCTTCAAGCACGGAAACAAGGACGAGATTTTTCATCTTCATCTTTCTTGAATCGAATTCGGTATCGTCACTGACCAGGTCGCAATGCTTGAGATCCATCTTGTTAAAAATGGACGGCGAGGTGATGTTGACAATATTGCCAATAACATCGCGAATCCCTTCGGTAAGCATTTCGCCGCTTTGATTTAGCGCTTCGATGATTACTCCAGGTTTAGGATAAGCTTCCTCCAGCACCTTACTCAGAGCGCGCATGATCGGCGCTTGAGCTTCAATAAATTGGGCTGGTCTCCATCTCCATTTTTTTTCTACTACGCGGGCTGTTCCATCGACTTCGGTCATGGCTGTTTCCCTCACTTCGTTTTTATTTAACTCCACTGCTCATGGCAGCTTTTGATTAACATTGGCTGTTTTATATTATTCAAAAGCTGCCATGACATGGAAGTATTTTTCAATGTACAATAACAACGAATATTGGCACATTTAAAGCAAAAAGTCAATGATTTTGAGGGTATTTGAGGATATAAGCAAACAAGGCTTTGTTAAGCCTCGTTTGATGTGATGTATTGATTTGTTGGCATGATTGAAAACAAATCGGGGTCGTTGTTTATTTTGCAATAATTGAAGAAAAAAATATTATTTTTTAACTTCGCAAATATTTTTCATCGCGTTTTGTGAATGCGGGCATGGTTCCTTCTAAGATATCAACAATTTTTTTGTTTATTGCAGGATTTTCAATGCCCCCGCTTTCATACCTGATTTCATTTTTCTTTTTATCCATAGAGGCACAAATAATTTGATCTGCATCACAAACAACAGCAAGATTAGGATTATGTGTTGCGATAATAATTTGGCGTTTTCTCTTTGCCTTTTTTATGTAGGGTACAAGTAGAGAATATACTGATTCATTATCAAGATTTTCTTCCGGTTGATCCATGATTAAGGGCGTTTTATCCTTGTCTATAAGAAGGTAGAAAATAAGTAACAATGCGCCTTTTTCTCCTGGAGAAAATTCATTCTCATTGAGATCTTTCCCATTGAAAAGAATTTTGAACTGAACATCTAGGTAGTTGAGCTTGAAAAGAAAATTATAAATGTCAGCAAGTGAGTGTTTTTGGTTTAATTGTCGCTTTACTTCATTTTGCACTTCTGGAATTTTTGTAATATCGAAATGCAAGCTATGCAATATGTCTTCTACGAACTGTAAAGCATCTTTGCTTTTTTGCAGCGGATGTTTTTCGAGTATGTCTTTAAGCTGCTTATTACCTCCATCTTTTGATTGAAAGCTCCCATCCTTATTTTGATTTATACATGAAAGAAAACTATCTGCAAATGCATTTTTGTTAAAAACAATTCCCGCATCAAAAGTAAGCACATTGCCAGATTTAGCTTGCTCTGATTTTTCTTTCTCAATAAAGTCTATCAGTGGCTTGTATAATTCTTTATAAAGAGTTATTTTTTCCGATATGGCATCGAAAAGGCTATTGAGTAGTAGGTTTCTTTCCAGATATAATTTTTGTAAATCTGTAGACAACTCACCTGATAAATATAATAATTCTTCCTGCAACGACATTATTGTTTTTAGGCTTTTATCACCCTTTAAACCCATAATGCAAGCACGCTGCGCATTTACAAATTTTTTCTGCGTTAGAAATTGTTGATATTTTTTGTTGTGCTCATCAAAAGATTTTGTAACTGCTTCTTTGCTTGATTCCAATTGTTTCTTTTTTGCAAAAAGATGTTTTTTGGGATCGTCTCCATCTTCATCAAGTTTAACTTCAAGAGCGTCTTGCTTTTCTTCCAATGACTTCTTTTTGACATTAATCGATTCTCTTTTGATGCTTATTTTTATTATTTTAGACAAATCTAAATTATAGACAGTCGCCTCCGTCGAAAGTTCTTGAAGAATTTTAGTTTTATTTTGTTCAAATAAATCTATTTTTCCTAGAACGCGTTCAATAAAAGCGAGCTCATTGTGCACTGCAACATGTTCGTTCTTGGCTTTTGATATGTCTAAATCAACAAGTATTAAGGCCGACTCTATTTTTTGAAGTTTCTCTTGATCGTTTTGTGAAAGTTTTCCCCTAGGCGTCTTAATGTTTACTGGATCTTTTATGCTTTCGTGCTCGTTATTTTTTTCTGCTAATTCTTTTTCAATCTTATTTTTATAACTACCATATTTTTTATCTTCAAGTAGTGCTATCGTGTTATTTTTTGTTTCAATGCCATGACGAATTCTTGAAATCGTTTCCTCAATCGATTCAGTTTTCTTTTTCAGTAGATCAGGCAGTGAACTTGTGCTGAGCCTTTTTGCAGGTGGTACATAGGAAAAAATAACCTTGTTTATTTCATTTTGAAATAATGGGCTCACTCCGTCTTCATTACAAATTTTTTCTACAAAACTCTGTGGTAAATATTTTACCCGCTCAGGATCAATCAATGTGTCTACATTATCTGCAAGATTCATTGGGATGTCTGCTCCATCGATCCATTTTAATTCACTCGCATATTTTTTTGCATTCGAACTACTTTTTCGAAACTTTGCTGGCTTTAGAAATGAATAGTGATCAGTGGGCACGTGACTTTTTCCGCATAAGGCAATTATATCCACCAAAGCACTTTTGCCGCTTCCTTTTTTGCCAATAATGGCAACAAGTTCATGATTCAACGGAATGTCATTGTTAAACCAGGATGGAGTTTGTTGAGTTATTGGAATGATGTTGATGGCGTCAATGTATTTGGTTTGATTGTTTCGCAAATCTGTAAGCTTAGCGGGCTCTTCTTCTAAACAAACCCGATCGTCAGGTTCTGAAATAATCTGTCTTAATCCATTGAATGATAATTCTGCTTTTATCCATGTGCTCATTTTTCCAATTGCTTCTATCGAATGTCCACCAGTATAGGTTAGCTTACTTCTATCAATAGAATCCGATGTCATAATACATGGTATATTTCTTTTGATCTTAGGGAAAACAATTTTCTTATAACTATCAGCGCTTTTTATGTTATTGACTTCAAAGATATCAACCATAGATGCCAAGTCCATTTTTAAGAGTGACTTTAAATCACTATCCAACTGTTCAATGCCATTTGATTTATTTCCAGCATGTAAAAAAACAAATCCACCCTGAGCATGAATTTTTTCACAAGCCTCCTTAAAAGAACAGTAAACTTGCTCGTCTGTTGCTTTTTTTACATCATCTTTACTGAAACCAAGCGGGCAAAGAACATTATCATAAATTGTTTGTCCTGAAACTGATGGATCAAATAATGCAATTATATGAATTTTATCATTTCCTTTATCCGTACGAAGCTCAACGCCTGGAATAACAAGTACGTTTTTTCTTTTTCCAAGTTCTTTCATTTCATCTACCGATTCTGCTGTGTGATGATCAGTGACAGCAATTGCAGAAATTCCTGCATTAGCGGCAGCGTCAATAATATCGCTGTTTGTTTGTTTACATTTAGTGTCCCAATCATAAGAGGCAGGAGTGTGCACATGAAGATCCCATTTGTTCCATTCAGATCCCCTTGAAAGTTTATTGGTAGACATAATTTATATTTTTAAATTAAAAATGCGTCTCGAAGTTGGTCTCTGCTTTCGTAATATTTTGCCATAATGCCAATTTGTGAAGCTATCTGTATATTTTCATTTTCATCATCCCAAAACATGACTTCATCTGGATTTAGATTTAGTTGTTTTAAAATTTCCTCAAAAAATTCTATTTCTGATTTTGAATATCCAAGCTCATGTGAAAAGAAAAATCCATCAAGATATTTTTCTAGACCAAGGTCTTTTTTTATATATTCAGCGCGATATTTTTCCTGATCGGTTGCTAAATAACATTTAATTCCTCGTTTTTTTCGTAAATCTTGTACGATTTTCAAAACATCTTCATCAATTTTTGTACAAGATGAGAACCAATAACGAAGAAAATCATCAACCGTTCCATTCCAATTCCACTGTTTAAGAAAGGGCACTA
Source organism: uncultured Bdellovibrionales bacterium (assembly GCA_964609855.1). Classification (GTDB taxonomy): domain Bacteria; phylum Patescibacteriota; class Minisyncoccia; order Moranbacterales; family GWC2-37-73; genus GWC2-37-8. Next base: position 2,964 of record CAZSTB010000012.1, on the reverse strand, counting down.
ATTCTTCTTTGACATCATCAATTCCTTTTTGGCAATCCCTAAACTTGGTTTTAAAAAATGGGACAATATCTTCGGTAGGAACGCCATATTCTTTCGAATATATTTCACTGAAATAGCTACTCTTTTTTAAGAGTAACCCGTCGGCATCTAGCAATATAGTTTTGATTTTGTTCATAAATACTTTTTCAATTCTTCCGCATAAATTAACCTTTCCTGTGGGTCAGAAACTCGCGCACTATTCATGTGTGCATAAATATTGTCACCATCAAATCTCGGAAAAACATGCATATGATAATGAAAAGCATGTTGATTGCTCGCTGGCTCATTATTTTGCTGAATCATCACGCCATCACAATTGCGAGCCTTTTTCATTGCATGCGCAATTTTCTTGGACACAATTACTATTCTACCCAGAACTTCTTCTGGCATATCATACAAATTTTCAAAATGTTCATTTGGCACAGCAATAACATGTCCAAGATTATTTCCCACAAATTTTGAATTGATAAATGCAGTTACCAAATCATCTTTAAAAACAATGTCTGCCTGTTTGAGCATCGTTGCCTCATTCTCAATTCCATTGACTCCCAAACAAATTGGGCAGTTATAATTTTCTGGTGCGTGATTATGCATAGAATTATTTTCTTTAATTTGTCACATCGTATCTCAAATGTAGATATGAATTTTTTAAAACATTGCATTGTTTTAGTTTTAGCGCTTTTATATTTTCAAGTTCTTTTTGAACGTGCAACGATTCACCATCAATCAAGCTGGCGGTATTTTTCCCACCAATAAGACATGGCGCAATCACAATTGAAACGTGGTCAATAAGATTATTTCTTAAAAGCTCAGCGTTCATTGTACCGCCAGATTGAATCGTGAGTCTTTTAATTTTATAAACCGTTTTCAGTTTTTTGAATAAATCAGGAAAATTTATTTTTTTAGAATAAAGAATAACAGACAAATTATTTTCATCAGACTTGAGTTTAAAAGCGGGGTGTATTTTATTCGTTGTCACAACAACAAGCGAATTGAATTTTTTCAAAAGGTATTTTATGCCGTTCTCATTGAGATTTTTATTGTCCACAATGATGCAATTAGCACCAATTTTTTGTGGCTCATCCTTTCTGTTGTTAATATTCAATGATTCACAATTTTTTGTCATTACTTTGCCAGTAATCAAAAAGTGAGCATCAGTTGTCTTTTCAAGATCATAATATTGTTGAAGTCCTGCTTTTATTCCCTTGATTTTTCGGTAATCAGAATCAACATCCATTTTATCAGTGTCACCAGTGGAAATCTTTCCATCAAGAGAACTTAACATAAATAGTATAGTAATTGGTCTTTCTTTTTTCATAAATTCTTTAGCTTATTTATTTAGCCAAGCACGAAAATCCTCAACAAATGGATCAAACAGATGTTCATCGCGAATATATTTTTCTTCTTCTGAAAGTTCACTATACGGCGTGCCATTTACTTTTGGACTAAGAAAACTGCCCATTGGATAGCCTGGTGCAATAATGTCTGAGAACTGAACAACATGATCAATTTTTTCAATCAAAATATCGCCAGTCGATCCATTTTTAGGGTTGCAATAAGCGATTGTTGAATTCCAAATAAATCGCTTGTCTTCTTGTGGATATTTCTGGAAAATATCTCTCCAAACTTCATGAATGCCTTTTTCGCTTAATTCCTTTCTATCTTTTGAATATCTTTTAAGAAACACACCTGGCTGCTCATTATCGGGAAGAAAGTTGGTCGTAGCTGAATCATCAATCGCAAGAGTGATCAGTCCTGACAAGTTTGCGTATTCTTTGGCTTTGTGAACTGCATTTTCTTTGGATGTAAGGAACGGCTCATGGACATCAATTGTGATTCCTTCATCCTCAAGTGACACAACTTCAAAATCTTTAAGATCTTTTAGTAAGTTCTTAAATCTATCAATTTTCCCCGGATTGTGAGATGCAATAAGAATCTTCATAATTTTGGTTATTTCAAGTCTATTTGATGCTTATATGGTATCATTAGTTAGGTAATTACTCAAGAATTTGAATTTTTATTTGCTTAACTTCTGACTCGTTCGAATTCCTCCTTGAAACGTGGAAGGGATTTCCGCCTTGCAATCTGCTGATTGCTCGTTGTCCGGGTCAGCGCTGAATGCTTCTGTGGTCGCATTCATCGACACTCGCTTTTCTCGCCTTCGCTCGAAGCTCGTTTCTGACCGTTCGAATCCCTCCTAATAAGCCCACTGCTAAGTGTCGCGTCGGTTGCTCGCCGTCGCTCGCAAACTCCTTGTCCTCGGCAGAGCTGAATGCTCGTATTCCTCGCATTCATCTACGCACGCTGCATTTACTTTCTGCTGAAAGTAAATTTGCTTAGCTTCTGCCGGTTCGAATCCCTCATCTTAACAATGTATGAGGGATTTGTCGTGTCGCTTGCTCGCCGTCGCTCACTCGCTTCGTGCCCTGAGTCGCGCTAAATGCTCGTATTCCTCGCATTTAACGGCGTTCACTGCGAAATTTTTCTGCCCGTCTCGACTTGTGGACACGATCCACTCGTCGACACGAGGCGGACTGTAAAATTTCTAGTTCACTTCGACCCGTTCGAATCCCTCATCCCTTAAATGTGAGGGATTTCCGCCTCGCAAATTCGCCGTCGCTCATTTGCTCGTTGCCCTCGGTGGCGGTAAATGCTCCTTTTCGTCGCATTAACCGGCGTTCGCTGCGAAAACTTTTTGCTAAAAGTTTTTCTAGCTCACTGTCACCGGTTCGAATCCCTCATCCCCGAAATGAGTGAGGGATTTTCCGCGTCGTTTTCTGCTGAAAACTCCTTGCCCGGGTCAGCGCTGAATGCTCCCGTGGTCGCATCCATCGACACTCGCTTTTCTCGCCTTTGCTCGAAGCTCGTTTCTGACCGTTCGAATCCCTCCACATTAAACAAAATAAAACAGGAGCACCCTGAGGG
>CAZSTB010000011.1:0-45650 GCA_964609855.1 uncultured Bdellovibrionales bacterium | reverse complement strand
CTATTATATCAGCCTTCCAAGCTGAGGAGGGGGGTTCGATTCCCCCTACCCGCTCATAGTGTCAAAAACAGCCTTAGAATGGGCTGTTTTTGCTTTATCTGAAGCAAAATCTAGCGGTTCTAACCTTACGTTTTCTACATTAATGAGTTTTACTGCCTTTTCAACTAATTGATACTGCTTTTTGAATGTAATAGCAATTTTATTGTCTTTTAGTATGAAGTTCGAACCTAATGCTCGAAGAATACCTGTCTTTGTTTCGTAATTTCCTGCCATGAAATTCTCCTTGGCATAAACTGCAAAATTAAAGGTTTTTTCGGTCAGTTCTAACCATTCATTGATTCTCTGCTCTAATTTTACCAATTCTTGCTGAATTCTCAGTTTTTCCTTTATAAGTTCTGATTTTTGGTCTTTGAGTTCGTTGTCGCTTATTAAGTCTTTGTTCATGTTGGCAGGGGAGATATACAGTTTTATGAGATTGTCTATCTTTTCTTGACAGTCAAGGACGGCTTTCTGTTGGTTTTTGATTAAAGTGTTACGATTTACGACTTCCAGCTCGTTGTCTCTTTCGAGTATTTTTAAAGAAAATTCAATAAAGGACTTCGGCAGAGTTATTTTTTCTAGCTCTACTAAAATCTGCTTGTTGATTTCTTCAAATGATATAGATTTCTGCTTGCAATTTATATCAAGCTTTTTGTTTGTACAGTGATGATAAACATAAGTTCTGATGATATTTTCAGATATTATCTTCTTTGTTTTTTTCTCAGCTGTTATTGAACAGCCACATTCTCCACATCTTATAGTGCCTCGATAGGGCAAGTCTTTGTGACGAGTATACGCCTTATTTTTATTGCCGAGGATTCTTTGGACATAATCAAACTCATCTGGTGTTATCATTGGGCTGTGCTTTCCTTGATAGACTTTTCCATTCCATTCAAACTCACCGTAATAAAAAGGATTACTAAAAATCTTATATCCATGACTATCGTGTAATTTCATACCACCATTGCGAGTTGGTTTTCTTAGCCCCCATTCTTCGTTGGCAATCTCAATAATTTTAGTTACAGAATAGTTGCCAGTAATCATATAATCCCACATCTTCCGAACAATTGGGAATCTTTCATCATCGACATGGATTATTTTGCTACCTTGTTCAGCGGTTTTGTCATTTAAATAACCAATCGGTGCAAGTCCTGGTCTCCAACCTTTTTCTGCTTTGGATGTCATGCCTCTCTTAACGTCCTTGCTTAAGTCAATAATATATTGGTTGGCCATCCCAGTTTCAACGCTCATCATCAAAACATTGTCTGCCGATTTATATTCTCTTCCTACAGTATGAATTGATTGAATCGCTCCACCTTGAAGAAGATACTGGATTTCTCCACTATCAATAGGATTTCTCGTGAGACGATTAATTTTCCAGCAAAGAATTCCATTAGCTCTACCTTTTCTTATTTCGGTAAGCATCCTGTTGAATTCAGGTCGTCCTGGTTTCTTGGCGGACTTGCTTTCTTGATAAACACCTTTAACTTCAAGGTTAAATTGGGTTGCAATTCGCTCCAATTCCTTTCTTTGGTCCTCAATCGACTGGACTTGTCTTTCTTCTGAGTCCGTCGATTTTCGAAGATACATTACATATTTTATTTTATCCTCCATGAATTTACATACTAAAAGGACGTTTCTGTGTTGACCCAATGAAATAAGTATCATCATTGGCAGAAACGCCCTTGTAGTATGATAATGATACTCTCTGAATCTTCTCTTGGGTCAACAAATAGATTATAAGTCGCTCTCCCCAGAAGTACACTGATTTAATTTTTCTTTTTGATTGGTTTGTAAATCAATCGAATCATGTCAACCAAGCTTTCGGCACAGTCAAAAGCTTCCTCGAGCGAAATATCCTGCCCGTATTCTTCTTTGAATAGCTTTTGAAATTTTATTGCGTCAGTTTCGGTTATCATGAAACTTAAGTTTTGCTTTAGTTGATAGTTTTTTTAGATTTTGCAGTTGTTTTCTCACCCAACTGAGCTGATTGATTTTTCAGGATTTCACAGCAGCTTTTAAAAGGTTAAAGATTCAATACTATATATAGATGAATTTTTAACCTTTTAGGATGTCATCAGTAAGTTCGCTGGGCGCACCCTCAAATAAGAAACAGATTTTTTCATTTTTAATCCCTGGCTTGCTTGCGATTTCTCCATTTTCAATTAATTCTTTAATTACTTTACTGGGCGCTCGCTCTCCAACTTGAATTGAATTACGTACCCGTTCAGTTATCTCTTTGACAGAAAGTCCTTGCCTGTTTTCTTCATCGCTTAGAATATCAAGAATTAAATCCTTGAGTTCGTTGGTCTTGTCATCAATTGCCACTCCGTCATATCTGAACTTTACTTGACCGTTTTCTTCAGTAATAACGGTAATCGTAAAAGGTGGCATTTCCTCATCCATACGTAATTTTGGTTGTTCTATTGTTATAATTTTTTTGTTTTCTTTACCCTTTCTTACCGACAAATGGCAGTCTATAGCTGCTGAGATGTCAGATGAGCCGCGAAGTCTGGCCTGTGCCGAACCTTTATTTGTTCCCTCTTTTCTTTCATGATGTGTCATCACAACTGATTTTCCAGCTTGGCAAAAATGCTTAATGGCTCTGAATACCTGAGACATTTGTTTGGCATCATTTTCATCAGCGTTGCTGATTCTCACAAGGGAATCAATGAAAATCGTGTTGATTGAATTTTGTTCGCAGATTCTGATTATTTCAGTCACTGATTCACTGTTTGTTGCTAAAAAATCTTGTTGATTTAAGAAGTGAATAGGAAGGTCAGCATTCGCTCCAAGTAATTCCAATCTTTTTTTAACAAGACTGAGGTGGTTTTCTTCATCAATGATAAGTATTGCTGATTGCTCACATTCAAATTGTTCAAGAAATCTACTGCCTTCAGCAATATTGATTGCCATCTGCCAAATGAGCCAAGTTTTGTAACTGCCTGGTGCTCCTGAAACGATAGTGATTCCATTTAAAGGAATTAGTTTTTCAATTAGCCATGCATTGTCTGGGAATATCATTTGCATGATATCGTTTACGCTTACTAAATTATTTTCTAGACCAACCTTTGCAGGATATTTCTCTTCAATTTGCTGCATTCTCTTTTCAGCTTTATTTAGTTCATTTTCCATTTTAATTTTGTAAATATTTAACAGCCTCCCCAAAAGAACAGCCCTGAATTTCCATTATAAAGTCAATGGCAGAGCCGCCCTTATGACAACCGAAACAATAAAAATTATTACCCTTGGCGTAAATTCTAAGTGATGGTCTTTTGTCTGAATGAAAAGGACAGACTGCGACATAATCGTTGCCAATTTTTTTAAGCTCAATAAATTGCCCTATAACTTCATGGATTGGTCTTGATTTGGCATAATCAATTTTTTCTTGAAAGTTATCATTGTAGTCATTTCTCGGAAAAAGGTAGTTTAGTTGTCTTTTAAGTCTTAGTAATTGACTATCATATGTAAGAAGCGTTGATATTGTTTGCATAATGATTATTTGTTTGCAGAACCAACGGCTGAATTCGTCTTTGGTTGCATTATTTACGTTATTGATTAGTTCGCTAATTCTTTCTTCTTCTTGCTTAATTAGCTGCTCGTACTCTGAAATTTTTTCAGTAATTACAGTTTTTGATTCGGGGAATAAAATTAATAATTCCTTTTCTTGATACCAGTCAAATGTGTAACCTAAAATCGTTTTAGTTATTTTTCTCATTACTTTTTATTTATGAAATATCCTAAAACTAACTATTATGGCACAGTAAAAAGGCCACAATAATATGTGATTATTCTTTGAAATTTCACTAATAGCTTTTTTCCCAACATAAAAAGGGCAACAGCTTTTCGCCATTACCCCTTTTTAGATAATAAAAAAACACCTATGCTAATAAAGTTAACTAAAAAGGGAAAAATGTCGAAAAGACATTGTTCGGACTCTTAGTGTTAGTATTAGTATTAATGTTTTGAGTGAGTCGAGATTGAATTGTTAAGGTTATTTCCATATTACGCTACACTCTGATATTGTCAAATATTATTAAATATTTGCCTGAAATGCCCATAAAATGGCCAAAATGTTTACTTTCGAAGCATTTTGTATTATTATGTCAATGTCTCCACATTCACAATTATATCAAGTACCTGCAAGTAAACCTTGCCCCATCACGCCCTTTGGCGGGCGATTCGACGCACATGATGGGGACACTTGGTGTATTCTTGAATGTGGAGACCGTCGGGTCGTCCACTTGAGCGGAAACTTCTCGACGACTTATTTATAAGTCGTTTTTTGTATGGAAAAAAAATCAAGCAGATGTACAAAATGTGGTGACCCTTTGAGGTGTTTGATATGTGATGACAGAAAAAACCTCGATATTTATAATTTGCATGAAATTAACGGTAAGGTTTTTTGTGTAGTTGTTAGCTTAACAATTTTAGCTATATTTGTTGATGGTATATGGATAAATTCAGTGTTGCATACTAATTTGCTATTTGGGATTTTTATTGGTGAAATTTTTATTGGCTTTGCAATAATTTGGAAAAAATAATTTATTCAATAAATACATATGGAAAAAATCAGCACATCAAAAAAGACCAGAAGAAATAATTTCATAATGGCATTAGCTGCATTTGTAATTGCGAAAATTGTACCATATCTACTCGTTGGAATTTTAGGAGAAGCCATAAGTTCTTTTCTTGAAATGTCCGCTATCATATATTTGATATTTGGCGTAATTACGCCTAAACTAAAAGAAGAATCTGAAAAAAAGTATAAATATATTGCACTAACTGTTGCTTTTGTAATAGCTGGGTCTGCTTATATTTATTTGTATGCACAAGTAAATAATTTTGTTTCAGTTCCTCGATTGCTAATTTTAAGCCCTCAAGATAAGTCAGACATAGAAGCAAATTCAGTGCATGTTACTGGAATAGTCGAAAAGGATGCGTTGATAACAGTAAATGACAAGCCAGTTTTGGTTAATGATAAGGGTGAATTTGATGAAAATATAAGCTTAAATAATGGCAATAATGAAATTAAAGTTAAAGCTGTAAGTAAGTTCAATAAGGAATCCTCTCAGTCAATTATGGTCAATGCAAGTTTTTAGTAAATTTGAAAAAACTGAAAATGTAATTAAATCAATACTATGCTTGATCGCTATAAAGGATGTTTAATAGGTTCAGCAACAGGAGACGCTTTGGGCGCTCCTTTTGAGTTTTGGCGCAGAGAAAAGGTGCAGGAATATTTGAATGAAAATGAATTAAAACTTATTCAATTTCAACGAGGAGATTGCACCTATCCACAAGGTTTTTATACTGATGATACTTCTATGATGATTTGTTTGGCTGAAAGCTTGATTGAAAAAGATTTTGACCTAGACCATCAATTTGATTTGTATAGAAAATGGCTTCTTGAGGGGCATGCAACACCAGAAGGAAAGAATAGCTATGGTGTCGGTCAACAAACTTGGAAAGCTTTATCTAAAAATAAAGGATTTAAAAAAGGTGTTGATGGTTTGAGCGAAAAAGCTTCAGGGAATGGAGCTTTAATGAGAATCGCTCCGATTGCTTTAATGTATCATAATGATTTTGAAGCCATCAAAGAAAAAAGTTTGCATTCAAGCTTTCTTACACACAATAACGAAATTGCAGGCTGGGTATGTGTAGTTTTTAATTCTTTGATTTCGTTTACAATTTTAGGAAAAGAAAAACTTGAATCCATTGAAGCTGTCTTAAAAATGTATGAAAATGAAATGCCAGCAGAAATTACAGAATTATTAAAACATCCATATCAAGAATGGGAGGATTTTACACATCCAATCAGTGGCTATTCTGTTGATACTTTGAGAATAGCTCTTTGGTCTTGGCTTACCTCCAAATCGTACGAAGAAAGCATTAGAAAGGTTTTACTGCTTGGAAATGATACGGATACATTCGCTGCAGTCACTGGGGCGCTCTCTGGTAGCTATTTTGGTTATAATAATATACCAAACCAATGGAAAGCTGAATTGATGAGAGAGGAGCATATTGGAGGCCTGGCCTCTAAATTACTAAATATTAATTCTTAAAAATATGCGCACAGTAAGAATCTTGATTTTGGAGGATGATTTACGAGCACTTTCCTTTCTTATTAATCGTTTGGGAAAATTAGAAGAAACTCTTGATAGTATTGATTTTGCAATTACGGTGCTTTCTGAATACACCCAAGTTGAAGAATACATCAATAATACTAAAATGAACTTTGACATTATTCTTTTGGATAGGGATTGTAAAGCTTGTGGTTCTTTTCATTGTTTGAATATTGAAAAGATAGGAGCTGATAAAGTTATATCTATTTCAGCAATGCCTCAATGGAATGAAGAAGCTGAAAGAAGAGGAGTGAAAAGGGTTGTCTTAAAAACTCATGAAGCTATTGAAGATTTTTCTGAAAAGGTTGTGAATCAAGTGAATGATATTATACAAAATAACTAAAACAATGCCAAAAAATATTTATCATAAGTGTCGTAAAGTCATATTACCACCAGTAAACATAAATCTTTGAGTATCGAGCACTTAGCGGAATTGTTGCACTTAAGTGACGTAGGTAGTATTCTAAAAGTAGATTTATTGATACAAGGTATTTTGATTGGTCTAAATAAAAAAGCTTATACTACAAAAAATATGAAATTCATCAAGGTTCCAGCTGTTGCAGCAATAATATTTCTTATGCTCTCATTTCTTAGTTGGCCATATGGATATTACACATTTTTGAAGATTATTGTTGCTGGTGCTTCTGCATACTATGCATATTTTTTTTATGATAGAAAATTGATTAATGTTTGGTTTTGGATATTGGTATTTATTTTAATATTATTTAATCCCATAATCCCAATTTATATAAATAACAAAGGAATTTGGGAAATTTTTGATATTGCGGCAGCTATATTTTTCATAATTTTAATCAACACAAAAAATCATGAGTAATTTGCTTTTATTCTTACTAGCGTATGTCGTCTACATTGTTGTTTGGTTTGTGATTAATTTAATTGTATATTTTTTTGCACTGGCCTTTAAGAAGCCTTTTATATTTAAGACGCTTGAGGGGTTGACCATTTTTATTGTTTGGCTCTTTAATTTTTTTGCTGGAATTGGATTACTTTGGCTTGGTTGGTCATTATTATTTGGCGGAAACTTTATCTGGTTTTTAGTATATATTTTCATTGGTGTTGGCATAATATCCTCACTCCTAAATATCGTACAGATGCCTTTTTATTTAATACCAACATTTTTCTCAGCAAATTTAGATGGAAAGAATTTTAATGAGGCTATCATTGAAGCAGAAATTATAGACGAAAATGGGGTTGCTGTTAAATCGAAGGAAAATGACACTGATATATCAGTAAAAATGGCAAAATACTTTGCTGGTTTTTATTTTTTAAATTTTCTTCCGTTAATAATAGATCCTTCACAGAGAGAAGGAATTAAAATATTAGATTATATTATAAAACCATTTTTGGGTGTTATTTTGATATCATTATTGGCGGCCATACCATATATTATTTATAGCAAATTTGAGCTAAAATCATTCTTTCCAGCAGATAAGAGGTATTTTTTTATTGGCATTTGGAGAATTGGATTCTTTATTTCGTTGATTATTACGATTCTTGTTATTGTGGGGAATTTATTTATATGACAATAGTTATTAAAGTAGTTAGAATTATTGTAAGTAGCTTGTTCGTCGTAATTTTTTTGCTCCTATGTACTTGCCATTATTTTATGAACCTCAAAGAAATAATTGGCACATGTACGAACTTGTTATATATTTTGTATCCCTATTAATTTTGGGTATAGTTTTTAAGAATTTGGATGATTTTATTAACAAAAAATAATTAAGTATGGAAGAGCTCAAAAAAGATGATAAGTTTAAAAATTTTTTAATTGTGGTTAGCTTCTTTGCTTTTATCTGTTATTCGATTTATGGATCATTTTTTAAAACTTCAAATGAAATTGGCTTTTTGGGTGTGGATAAGGCTGGAAGGCAAATTTTTATTCAAACGCTAGATGGTTATCTTCAACCGGGTATCAAGGTAGACTCGGATTTTTTTGACCATAATTTTATAAGCAGGTTTTTCATACAGGAACCAATGAGAACTACTATTCGTTTTGATGTCCAAGATTCTCAGAATAAGCTTTCGTTATCTACTGCAGAAAATTTTTTATCACAACTAAATGAGGATTTTGTGAATAATTATAAGAGTGACATATCTACTAGAGCTGACAGCGCAATAACACCAGATGAACTTAAAAAAAGATTAAGGGATAGCAAATCTGTTACAATGGAGGCTCTTTTGGCTGGATTTGGTTTTAAGCAATTCCAAATTTTCCAAGAGGGGAAGCATATTTTAACAGTTGAAATTAATGGTAATAAGAATATTTATTGGACAGGTAGTGATAAATAGTACGTAAGATAAATAGTATTTACTCAGTAAAAAAATTTAAAAAGTCTCACTGATGGTTGAAAATAAATTTGTAAAAGAATATTCCAAGAACAAGAAAAGCTACGAAAAATTAGTTGTTGTTTTGCGCAGTCTTTTAGAGGAAATAGTAATAAACAATAATGTGAATCATCAGGCAATACAAGCACGAGTGAAAGACAAGGAATCACTTGAAAAACATCTTGAAGGAAATAAATATAAAAATAGAAAAATTTCCTCAATAAATGAAATTCCTGACCTTGCTGCTTGTAGGGTGATTTTTTATTCACAAAATGATTTTGATAAGTTCAAGAATTTATTGAAAAAAGAATTTGAAATAATAGATACGGACGATAAAATGCTTAATGATGGCTACAAGGGTTGTCATTTCATCGCATTCCTAGGAGCAAAGAGAAAAGGGTTGACTGAATATAGGGAAATATCAAATCTTAGGTTTGAAATACAAATTACATTAATTTTTGCACATGGCTGGAATGAGTGGGAACATGACATTTTCTATAAAGACAAAAAGAATGTTAAAACTTATTTTCCGAATCAGTTTGAAGCATTGAAGACAATGACATTGAAAATCTCCAAACAATTGAGGGATATTCAAGAATCATGGGAAGACATTGGAAAACAATATGAGCAAGCCGCACAAGGAAAGGATGTTTTTTCTTCAGAAACATTTCAGAAACTATCAAAGTCGGATGATAATAATGAAATTTACAATCGTCTTAATAATCTTAAAAATTTTGTTGAGGAAATCGGTGAATTTCCTGCGACATTGAATGTAAAAGAGGTTACTGCTTATCTGTCAAATATCATTGATAAAGTACAAACCAATAAGGCTATAGATGAAAAAACTGTTTTCGGTGTTTTGCCCGGAAAAACACCGAATGATATTATGGAAATCATTTTAAAACTCTTGAATCCGTTGGCTTATAAGGGTCTTGATTTTGTAGTAAATTTGATATTAGAGACATATCCAAAGCAATCGTCAGAAATACAGGGAAAAATAAAAGAGTGGGTAAAGGAGTTTACTAAATATAAATATCATACGCTTAAAAGCCAGGGATATATAGTGCAGGGATATTTTTTGGATCGTATTAAAAATTTGAATTCGAAGGATAGAAAGATTTTTTTTGGTATAATTTGCTCATTTGGAGAATCAGTACTCAATCCAGATTTTGAAGGCTCAACGCAAACAGATTATAAAACAATTTCATTTCATCGCGGTGGACTCGGAAATGATAAGTATATAAATAAGATAAGAAAGGACTTCATTGATATATTAATTACAATCTACAACGAATCAGACTTGAGGACAGACAGACTTGCTGTGTTGAAAGTTTTAAATAAGGCAATGCAAACTTCTTCTCACAATGGAAAAATAAGAGAGGTTATAATAAATGATGTAAAAAAAATAGTTTCTTTTTATAATAGTATTTTGTCGTCAGCTGAGTTAATAGAAATAGCTGAAATGGAAGATTCTGTTATATGGGGTGAAAAAAGATTTTCAAAAGAAAGTCTTGAGGAAATAAAAGAGTTCTGGGATATTACCGGTAGCATGCAGGAATATTCTATATATCGAGTTTTTGTTGGGTATGACAGAATTTTTAGACTTAGGGGTAATATTGGGTATAGTGAAAGTGAGAAAATAAGGGAAGATAAAATTAATGGACTTGTTGAAGAAATAAATGAGGATAATATTGATGAATGGGAAAAAAGAATAGTATCTATATCGTACGAGCTAGAAACGGCTACTGACCAAGGAGAATATTTGTATCTTGGAAAATTTATTCAAAAAGTTGGTGAAAAGAAAACAGAACTTGCATTCAGACTTATTCACGGAAACAAATTGAAATTTTTTCATGAAAATTTGATTGCTGGTTTATTATCAAACTCTCAATCTGGAGTTGCTAGCAGAATAAGAAATATTATTGCTGATAAAATAGCGAATGGGCAGCTTCTTTATGAAGTAGTAAGGGCATACTGGTTTATTGATAAATATGATGAAAATTTTTTCACTAATATTATCGATAAAGCTATAAAAAAACAGAAAAAGACAGAAAAAATAAGAATTTTTTGGCAATTTTTGTTGTCTTTAAAATTTGATGAAAAATATACAGATTTGATATTGAAAATTGTAAAAGCTTCTAATGTGCTTGGGTATTATCAATGGACATCTTTGTATTATAGTTCACAAAAAGATACTACTGATATTTTTTCAACATTAACAAAAAAGGAGTGGGATATAATTATTGAAACACTAGTAAACACTAAAAGGATTGATTACCATGAGGAGCAAATATTGCAACGCATTATTCAATGGGACCCAAAAGAGTTCACTGAAATTTTTAGGAAAAGAATTATAAAAGGAAACAGAAAAAAGAAATCTAGGGATTACGAACCTATTCCATACAGAATGCATTGTTTGACGGAAGAAGGAAAACAGCTTTTAGCAGAAAATAACAAAGATATTATTGATAATGTTTTACTATGGTTCAAATGCGATTATGGTTGGCAGGTCGGTATATTCTTAAAGGCAGTATATCCAGAATCTGATAGTTATCTAGAAGAAAGGATAAATGAAATAATCGATACAGGTGAAAAAAAGAAATGGATTAAATATGTGTTACCATTTTTGCAATGGCATAGAAGTTCGAGTATAGAATCATATGTAAGAAGAACAATTGAAAAGTTGGAAAAGGATAAGTCCGTTTGGAATTCTTGTATGGTGTATCTTCTTAACCCAGGCATGACTTCCGGAAATATTGACGATTCAATTATTGGTGATGCTTATAGAAAAAAAGTAGAAATGGTAAATTCTTGGAAAACAAGGAATAAAAATTTGAAAGAATTTATTAAAGAATGCCAAATTCATTTGACGGAAAGAATAAAGGAAGCAGATGATGAACATAGGCAAAGAATGGCTACAATGAAACGAAAATATCCAAAAGAATGAAGCTACTATCTGCTGCAGGAGTATCCTTATATAATTTATGATAAAGGCTTAAATAAGGTATTTTTCTCTGAACCCAGTTCTAACCGTATCAACTAGCCAGCTCATAATGAGAAAATTCCAGGATTTATTCCTGGAATTTTTTCGTTATTATTTGGATAGGGGGAATCGAACGGGCAGAAGCTAAGCAAGATTTTGTTCAGCAGAACGAAATCGCAGTGTGCGTAGATGGATGCGAGGAATACGAGCATTCAGATCTGTCCAGGGCAAAGAATGAACGAGTTGCGACGAGTGAATGATGCGAAATTCCCCCTACCCGCTCCACTAAAATAAGGCTTTACAGAGCCTTATTTTTTGTACCCATAAAGCCAGGTTCAAACTAAATGAATTATTATTGACTTTTAATATATTTCCGAGTATTCTTCAATATCAAACATTAGCAAAAGTGCTAGTTTGAACTCTTTGACAACCAACAACCAAAGGAGATATAGCCATGATGAAAAAGATTGGCAGCAAGAATTGCTACGCCGTTGTTTCTTCCGTAGGTGCAACTGTCCATGAATTTGTGTTTCGCAAATGGAACGTGGTTTCTCCCTCAAGACTGGTGGGTAAAAAACAGAGAGGCGGAATTCCTATCTGCTTCCCGTTTTTTGGTTCTCCTCCTGAGGGATGGGATCTTTCCAAACATGGCTTTCTTCGCACACAAGAACTTAATCTCTTGGAAGAATCTGACATGCATGTAGTTTTCGAAGGTAGAAATGAATCTACGGATTCTTACCCTTGGAAGCTCAGCTACCAAATAACTGTCACGATTCTTCCTAGCCTTGGCCTTGAGCTGAAACTTCTAACAACAAGATTGGCCGATGGGAAATATTTTGATGCCCCTATCAACCCCGCTTTTCATCCGTATTTCCCCTGCGACTTCGATGACCTGGTCGCACCGCAAAGAGTAAGGATTGGCAACAAAGTTTATACCGATTTTTGCATCGAATCAAAAAGAGTTTCAATGGCGGATGATATCTATGTCAGGGCAAGTCAGCAGTCTGTCTGGATGAAATTAGGCGGCGATTATAACAAATCGTCAGTCTTAACACTCTGGACTGACAGCAAAGAATATTTTTGCTTAGAACCTGTTTTTGCAGATCCAAGTGAGTTTTTTACGCCCGAAGGAAGATTCCTGAAAGAAGGAGAGCAATTCGAGATCATGATGCGACTTATCGTAAAGTGACGTAATCACCATTAAAAAAAGGAGGAGCGCAATGACAAAAGTTATCGCAACAATCGCTTCATTCACGTCGTTTGAAGAAATCGCTGAGGTGCTTGCAAGATGGGGAGAAGAAATTCCCATCCCTGAAAATCCACTGCCTGGAATTCACGTGGTTAGCATCTATGACGACGGTGGCGAAAGGGCGCCTCAGCATGCACTTGTGGTTGTTATCGGTGGCGTGGAGCAGAAATGGCGCCTGCAGGAGAAAAACTTTGCTGGTGACAGTCCTATTGGCAAAAAATTCTTCACTGTTGAATTCGAAGAGGGAGAAATACCCTTATTTATAAACAGTGAAGAAGTGAGAGGTCAAATCAGCATGCATTCCCTTTGGGGCCCGAGTTGTCGCTGCTTCAGTTTCATAAAAGATCAGTCGGAAAAAAGATCGTTTGAAATAGCCATGGAGATCCTTGCATGGCGTTTCCGTCAGATGGGGTCAGAAAAATTCATGGGCGAGCTCAAGGCAGTTGTGGAGGATACAAAAATCTCCGACGGCGAGATGCTTGAATTCTTCAAGATACTCTCAGCAGACATGATGAAAGAGAAGAAGTAATACTCAGCTCCAAGATGGCGAGCACTATGAGAAGCGGTGGGTTCACAATGTGAATCTGCCGCTTTTTAAATTTAATTAAACAAAGCTAACTTTCATAAGTGCAGTTCGAACATCATTGCACAAGGGGCTCAAAATTACTTAAAACAGCTCCGTTGAGCTGTTTTTTGTTTTGTGATATAATGAACATGCATCAATAAAAAAATTCATATGGAGAACATGTTTGAAAATCCTTTGTCTGAAAAACAAACACTACGCAAAAAAATCGAAGAGGAGATTGGTAAAATTTCTGACAAGTTGGGCATGAAAATAGACAGCGAAATCAAAGAAGCGGTAATAGTTTTGAAGCTGAGCGGTTTTGAGACATCAATGTCTTGTGGTGGGCACGTCGATCGTGCTCTTCCATATCCCTGGATTGATATTATTGCCCCAGGCAAAAAAAATGTTGCATACGAAGAATTACAAAAAAAATACGAAGTTGCCAAAGTTGTTATCTTGTCAGATCAAGAGAATGAATTAAAAGCTAAGATAGATGAAGAGATAAGGGAGATTGAAAGACGATTGAATGATCTGCTTAATAAATTCTATGCTAATTCAGAAAGTGATAGGTTGCTTATGATAAGGAATCGCTCGTCAGCTTTGAGATTGCAACCAGTGAGGGCAGAAGAATTTCCCGCAATCAAATCTGGTAGTATTTTGGAAGAATCAGAAAAGCAAAAAAGACTTACCTTTCTAAACGAGTCGAGAACAGAAATGAGCAGATTCATATCTTTTCTGAATAGCTGTATATAGTTCGAACATCAATGCATAAGGGACTCATAAAATGAGAAAATCCCAGGCATTTATGCCTTGGGATTTTTTCGTTATTTTCTTGGGTAGGGGGAATCGAACCGGCAGAAGCTAAGCAAGTTTACTTTCAGCAGAAAGGCGACGCAGCGTGCGTCGGCAAATGTGGACGAGCATTTGACGCTGCCGAGGGAAAGGAGTGAGTTTGCGGCGGCAAACGCGCGACGCGGAATTCCCCACGCTGCGACAGGAGGGAATCGAACCGGCAGGAGCGAGATATGAGCGAAGGCGAATAATCGAGTGTAGATAAATGCGAGGAATACGAGCTTGCCTACCGGCAGGCAGGCATTTAGCGCCACTGCGGGCAAGGAGCTCTTGAGTGTCGACGAAAGAGCGACGCGGAATTCCAACCCCTACCCGCTTGACATTTCCATCAATTATGATAGATTATTCAGTTGTACATTGAAAAAAGATCTGTCCTCAGTTTTATTTCAGTAAAGGCATTATCTTGCTCTATTGACGTAAAACTGAGGGTAGGTTCCATGAGGAATCAAATCCAAACCCTTGGTAAAAGGAGACTTATCATGTCTACTACTACTATCATGATGAGAGAGAAAACAGAAGAAGAGTTGTTTTGTTTGTCGCTGAGGGATTTATGGACCAAAAAGCACTGGGACCGTTTTCTGGACATGCTGGAGAAGCATTACTGTCATCTGGATGTTTTGCGGCGCATGGCGAAAATAGAGAAATTTTGCATTTTGTTTAATAGGGAAAAAAATGAGGACTGGATTATTTCGGGTTGCATCTTGAACATCAGGTGTGAACCCTCTTCCCAGGTACTCGTCGGCACAGCAGACAATCTCATTTTCCTTTCAGATTTTGAGGTTCATAAAGCAAACAACGACATGCTTCTTCGCTTTAAATTCAACATGGATTACATCATCCATGATGAAAAAAGAGAAAAGTATCTTGATTCTGAAGGCCTGCTGCCGGCAGGATCTCGCGTGTATTACAGATACGCCGATCTCATTTCCTTTGATGACCAGCAGTACGATGGCTTCAATGCCTCAGTACTGATTCAGGCGAAGCCTGTTTTCAAAAGCATGCAGCAAGGTCTTTTTGAAACATGCTTCCATGCAATCAGCGCCAAGATTCATCTGGCAAAACAAAACCATAGTGGTTTAATGAGAAAAAACTGGCAGTTTTCTGAAACTGATCAGGCATTAAACATCATTCATGAATAAGAGTATTATCTGCGAAACATAACATCATACAGACAAAGGGGGAACATAAATGAAAACGACAGCAAAAGTTTTTATGGCATGCTTCATCGGCGCGTTCATTGGATCACTCGTAGCACTTCAACTTCGCCACAACTGGTGGTGGGTCGGAATGCTGGCAGGCGGGTTCACGGGATATCTCTCCTACGAATTTCAGCAGGTTCGCTTGGCAGTGCCTATGGCATTCAAGGCAGCTCGTGTCTGGAAACTCAATCCTTCTGGGTCGTGGCTGTTCTGGAAGGCAATCATGCTGAAGTCGGTCGTGAATTACATGTTTTCATTCTGGCTTTTCGTAGTTGTTTTTATTGGAGCATTTTTTCTTGACCACAGGGAATGGACACTGTTTGGAGTCGTATTTGGTCTTTTGCTTATAACCGCGCTGGGTGGAACTGGCATAACCATTATGTTTACGCTCATCCTAGAAAATCCAAGAAAATATCTTGAAACTGTAGAGAAGATCGAAGCATCAATAAAAGATAGCCTCGAAACCATCCACGATTTCAGTCCTCTCAACGTCGCAAGAGAGTCTCTTGCTGTGATCATATGGCTCTGGACTCATACACCCATCGCCGCGGCTTTCATCTGGAAGTTACTCAGGATATTCTTCATTCTGATCCACTCTGACATACGGATCATCTGCGGACTCGATTCTGCGCTAGGAGCAGCCATTGGCTACTTCTGCGGAAACGCGATAGTCGGTGCTCTTGCAGGCGGGGTGTTGGGAGTCTTCAATTACAAGATCATCTCTCAAAAAGTGCTTCACCTGGACAAGATAAAGAACATGTGACAAAGCTCATCAATGTTTAGTCAAAAAATGTTTAAGTATGGGCAGGAAGTTATTCTTAACTTCCTGCCCTTTTTTATTTACTGTTTACGCCAATTCGCCTAATGTCCCTATTAATGTTGTAACAAATGAATGTGAGATTATGTTTCTCTTTTGATAATAGTTCGGGGTAAGAATGTCCCGCTCTCAAAGTTAAAAAAAACTTCCCATTTTATTGGGAAGTTTTTTGTTTTGTTAGTAGTAGGAGGAAATCGAACGGACAGAAGCTAAGCAAATTTTTATTCAGCAGAATAAAAATGCAGCGTGCGTAGATGAATGCGAGTGAGCGAGCATTCAGCGCTGACGAGGACAAGGAGCAAACGAGCGGCGGCGAGTGAACGACGCGGAGTTCCCCACGCTGCGACAGAAAGGAATCGAGCCAGTGAAGCTTCGCACCAAAAAGGTACCTGATCCGTTTATTTCCTCTTATCTGAAAAATTTTCTAAACAGACCAACTCCCTCATTATTTTCAGGTTTAGGTTTTTCCTTTTCCTCTTTTTCTCTAACTTCTCTTTCCCTATATTCCAATTCTGCTCGTGTAAATTCATTTTCTTTTTCAATAAATTCTTTTGAAACTAACTCGTTCTCCTCACTTGAAACTAGATTTCTTATTTCATCAAACTTTCCCTCCATTAAACACTCTATGATTTTTTCAGCAAAAGAAGATAGTGTGCCATCGGCAATATTGAAATTTTTATAAAAAGTTGTTTTTGCCTCTTGCTCATTACGTCTCATATACATAGCTCCCTCATGTTGTTTATCTTTGCCAAATAACCTATATCCAGATTTAGAGTCAACAGAAATGGTCATCTCTTTTCTAACACCAACAGGCATCATACTCCTGATACCCGCAATTATTTCATTTTTATAAAGAGATTTGTCATTTATATGAAAACGACGACCTGATAAAGCCCCTTTAAAAAATTCTTCGAGAGATTTTCGATCTTTAAATGCGTCTCGCAATAATTGCCAATTTTTATTTTCAGTTTCCAATCTGAGCTGATTTATTTCATTTTCATCCAATTCCAATGCTGGCCACGCTTGTTCCTCTTTTATATTTTCAGAAATTCTTTTATAAGCCTCCTTTAAAATTGGTTGGATATCATATCCGATTTTTTCAAATTCCTCATCTGGCAATTCAATAAAGTATCGTTGAACAGCTCCAGGTCTCTGAGAGTATACCGATCTACCATAAAGAACTAGAAATTGCTTTGTTTCATTTACCCTCAACAGTTTGAAATCGTTGGCTTCCATATTTCCAAAATTACTCTCTTGTAATTTTTTAAAGCATGCTGGATCTAACGGTTCAGTTGGTTTTCCGGGAAAAAACAAGTATCCTTCTCCGCCAAGAGCTTGATCCATGTATCCATCTAGCTGATGTTTGAATTTAATCATAAGAATTTATTTTGAATAGAATTTAAAATTTATAATTATTTATTTAAATTGATTATACCATGACTTACAACAGCCTACTTTCTCCATCGAATAAATGGTTTTTTCTAAGCCTTTTTTACTCGTAAAAGACTTACTATTGAAAATTTATTTTACATGAATAGACCATGAATCGTGGTTCGAATTGCATGACCTTATCTGTATTAATAGAATGAATTATAATGACTATTGACGAATCAGCAATATATCTATAATGTAGGATATAGTTACTCAATTTCTCGGAAAGGAGGATGCACATGCGAGTCTCAATCGTTGTTAGCGCAACCGCGCTGTCATTGCTTTTGCTTCAGCAGCATCACTCTAATCCGAATACTCAGGGATTTTTCATCATTGAGTCACGGCAAGATGTACCAAGTCTTGCGGGAATGCATGTTATTGAAGCAATCCCAAAAGATCGGTTTCATGCACCGTTTCATAAGGTGCCAACATCAGAGTCAATTGTCCAACTGAATCACGGACAAAAAGGAGGACTGTCGGCGTTTCTCTTGTCACAGCCACATTGTGCAAGAGACGACGTTGACTGAACTTACTGTCCTTTCGTGCACCAGTCTTTCCGACTAGTATCAGGACTTCGTGGATGCCAACACGAAAATCTAAGGAAAGGCTCAGGTGGTTGTATGTCTGTGATGCTAACACGGCGATGAGGGACCCAAGATATGTATGCACTGATCTCGATGACTTCCGGCCTGCTGATCACCCAAGCCAAGCTGAGCGACGCCGTCGCCTAATCTGCTACCGGGAAAGACAAGGCCATGTGCCACAGAGGAGGTGACCCCAGTGAGACGTCTCATTATGAGAGATGATCTCAAAGAACAACCAAACAATACATGGAAGTGATCCGCTTGCGCTTGCGAGTGGAAAAGGAGATTCTCCAAAACAAAGAAGGCAGCCTGAACAAATTAGGCTGCCTTTTCTCTTTTTCTATTAAACAAATCTGCCTTTGAAAAAATCAATATGTAGAAGACTCTTGTTCATAAACCCAGTTCTAACTGTATGAACTAATCTGATCAGCTATAAAACACGGTTTTAAGGGTGTTTTTGCATATTGAATTATGATATACTATTAATGTAAATAGATTAAATAAAGCTATGAAAAATGAAATGGAATTGTTTGGCGCATTACCTGCAGAACGAAAAGAAATTGAAAACAAAAAAATTGAATTGGAGATTAATGACGTAAGGAATACCAGCATTCAATCAAAATTTAATCTTGATGAATTTCTTTCTGATTTAAACATATTAATGACAGATGAATCATTATTAAAAACAAGGGAGAATAGATACGGAAAATATTTTCGATTTGCAACAGCAGAATCTGATGGACTTACCGAAAGCTTAAGAAATGCGAAAGCCGTGAGAATAACAATAACAAATGGAGGTATACTATATGAAAAATTGGGTAAAGACAGGACTCGTGTGACAATTGACAGTATTAATGGAGAGAACGAAGGAAGAAGAACTGAACTAGTTTTTGATGAGGAGGGAAAGTATAGGCAAGGCTCTTTAACGCGAAGAATGGAAGCAAGAACTAAAATTGAACATTCTATTGACGCTGAATGGGAATTGACTGATAACTCAGAAATATAGTTCAAACATTCTTACACAAGAAGCTCACATAAAAATAAGTTTTCACCAAAGGCTTATTTTTTATTACCTTAAAGTTTATCAGAACTAAGTGCTCCAATTTTAACGAATCACGTTTACTTTTTCTTGCATTTATCAACATTTAATGCTTAAAATAATATAAAGTTCTTAATAGTCGTTTTTATATAACCCTAAAATCATAGGAGGCTGGCAAATGCAAGCAATTCCCGAAGAAACTTTGAGGCGCACAAATCATCCGATTTATGCACAACGGGTTAAAGAAATGGAGGTTTCTCAGCAGGAGTTAAATGCTGCATTTGAAAAAGTAACAAACTGGGAATCGGCAACCGCGGAAGATCAACGAGCTTTTCTCAAGCTTTGTCACACCTCTGTCTCTGTTGCTTCTATCATGATAAACAATGCAGCATTTCCTTCTGAGCCACGTTTTATGTTTAAGGGTGACCTCTGGGCTGATGCAAGAAAAAAGGTTATTCTTGGACCTTTCAAGGTTCGCATTGCCGCCGTTGAGGAAAAAGATGCTTGCATTTATTTTCATAAACCAAGAGAAATAAACAGATCCTCTTGGTACAGAAGTGAGCCTAGAGGAGAAATGGCACAGTTGTGCGGTCTATTTGGTTATGAGACCTTTGGCTACATTGACCCGAGCGAAACAGAGAAAATGGTTCAAGCATATGTATGGCACACTTCCGTTTAATAAAATCTCAGGAATTAGCCTCGAAAAAACGGAAGTGGTATTTTTCGAACATCAGTTGCACGTAGTCCACTTCACAACCAAGAAAAAAGCGAAATAGAATTCTTCGCTCGCAACGACGATAAAAGACCTGTCAGTATGAAGGTCTTTTTTTATTTTCCCTTAAACAAGGGATTCTTCTTTATGTTATGATAGCAGAGAAATTGAACCGGCAGAAGTAAGCTAGAAATTTTCAGTCCGCCTCGTGTCGACGAGTGGTTCGTGTCCACAAGTCGAGACGGGCAGGAAAATTTCGCAGCAAACGTCGACAAATGTAAGCAAATACGAACATTCGGCGCTGCCGCGGGCAAGGAGATTGAGCAATCCACCTCGGCTATGCCTTTGGCGAGACGGGCGGCGAACAATCGACGTGGTTGGAATTTGCCGCTAGAAAAATTTAAAAAATCTCATAGCATCTTCCCTTAATTAAAACTCCGGTTCCCTGGAGTTTTAATATTTTTCTAAAAGCTAACAGCTGAAAGCTAAAAGCTTTTCATATCTTCCCCACCAATCCCAAGCCTGGCTTCAAAGTTTTTCCGCCGGGTTTCCAGTTTACGGGACATACTTCAGTTTTATGCTCACGCACAAATTTGGCCGCCTGGAGCTTCCTAAGTGTCTCATCAATGTTTCGACCTATACTATTATCATGAACCTCCATAGCCTTAATAATGCCGTCAGGATCGATTATGAAAGTGCCTCGAAGTGAAAGCCCCTCTTCTTCAATGTATGTTCCCAATGCTCTGCAAAGTTTGCCCGTAGGGTCAGCTAACATCGGAAATTTTATCTTAGAGATGGCAGGAGAGTTGTCATGCCACGCTTTGTGCACAAATACAGTATCAGTCGAAACACTCAAAATTTCCGCTCCTTCTTTTTTAAAAGTTGGATAAAGCTCAGCAGCAGCCTGGAGCTCTGTAGGACAAATAAAAGTAAAATCTGCTGGATAAAAAAGCAGCACCGTCCATTTCCCCTTATTTTCTCCAAGCTTAATTTTACTGATTTTTCCATTGACATAAGCTTCCAGTTCAAAATCGGGAATCCGTTGACCGATAAGTGGCGCCGTCATCAGGTCGCCATATTCATTAATGTAATCCATATGCATTTAGCTTCTAGCTGTTAGCTTTTAGCTTCTAGAAAAAGCCACAGGAAGCTTATATATTATTGTCATCATTGTCATCCTGAACTTGTTTCAGGATCTAGATTATTAAAACAAACACACCCTTTTTAGATTCTGAAACAAGTTCAGAATGACATCTGCTAATCACATTATTTTACCATCTTCAACCTTCCCTCAACCACATGGTAGCAAAGGACTTTCATAATTGCCTCGATATAGTCTGGACGCTTGGTGCTGTAATCAGCAATGTAGGCATGTTCGAAAGCATCAACCACTAAAAGCGGCACGCAAGTTACCAAGTGACCGGCATCATGTTCACCTATCCAAGCATTGAAAAGTCTGTCAGCTTCGGTGTCATAATACAAAACAGCCCAACCTATTCCGCGCATTGCCAAAGTTGCTCTAAAATCTTTCTCCCAATTGTCTACGCTTCCGAAATCTTTTTCGATTTGAGTTTTCAGTTCCGCAGCATCTTCAATTTTCGAGCCACCTTTCATCAGGTTACTGAAATAAAGTTCATGCATTCTCATACCATCAAATTCCCAACCGAAACGTCTTTTAAGTTCAGCATATTCAGGCGTTGCTGGCTGAACTTTGGTAAGTTCCTCCAAAACTAAATTCGTATTTTTCACATAACCTTCATAAAGTCCGAAATGACTCTGAAGCAGTGTGTCGCTCAAGCCTTCAATTCCCAACAAATCTTCAAACTTTTTCGCTTCGTATTGCATAACCTGTGCGTATATCTTTATCACAAACCATTGAGATAAAGAATATTATTTTAATTTTTAATCGTACTTTCTACTACATAGCCACCCGCTTATTTCTTTCCCGAAAAACTTTTCAAATTAAATCTCCAAAGGTAATCTTTGCAGTGCCCTGCATAATCAATACCAATTCTTTTACTGGCAATAATATCCTCCGCTTGAATGCCAGTATCGCCAGGCTGAATCCAAATTTTTTCTCCTCTAGTCATATCCCAACCGTTTAAAGTCTTGTCAATTTTAAGCTCGCGGCAAAGTTTTCCTGGACCATTCGTCTTTTTATATTCAATCCCCCCAATCGAAACACCTCGAATCAAAACTGCAGCTGGAAAATTTTTCTTTTCGGTAATTATATTAATACAATAATACATCCCATAAATCATATACACATATGCATGGCCGGCAGCGCCAAACATAATTTCCGCTCTCGGCGTTCTTCCTCTTGAAGCATGAGAGGCCAAATCATCTGCACCGATGTAAGCTTCAACTTCCGTGATAAGTGCCTTAATTTTTTTGCCTTCAAATTCTCGCACTAAAGTTGCGCCAAGTAGTTGCTTAGCCACTTCAAGTGTCGGACGATTATAAAAATTTCTTTTCAGCGGCTTTTTCATAAATTTTCAACAGTTTTTGAGCGCAGACGGTCGCAGTGTAATTTTTTCTAGCTATTTCTCGCGCATTTTGAGAAAATTTTCTTCTCAGCTTTTCATCAGCCGCCAATCTGAGTACGGCATTTGAAAATTCCTCCATATCTTCTTTTATCAACAAACCATTAACTTGATTCATAACCATATCTTTCACGCCTGTTGCTGAAACAGCAACCACAGGAAGCCCCATGTACAAAGCTTCGGAAATTATCATGCCTTGTGTTTCTGATTTGGAGGCAAAAACAAAAATATCGCCAGCCGCATAATAATGTTTCTTAATATCACTGCCAACAAATCCTGGAAAAATTATACGTTCAGTAAGACCTTCTTTTTTTGCCAATTCCTGCAGAGGTTCCAACATATTACCATTTCCTGCCGCTAAAAATTTTATCATCTTGTTTTCTTTCAGCGCTTTAATAACAGCGCTCAGCAAAAATTCAACATTTTTTTCTGCTGTAAATCGCGTAACCAGCACCAATAATATTTCCTCATCAGCTATGGCGAATTTTTTTCTAATCGACTTACCATCTGCCTCTAAAAAAAGCTTCTCATCAATCCCCGTAAGCACCTCATCCAGCGCAGGGTTTTTCATTCCCCAGCTCTTTATAATCCTTATAACTGAAAAAGTTGGAGCAACGACAAAATCAGCCGTATTTGCAAAACGCACAGCATTGGAAATACTCCACCATTGGGCAATTTTTTTGGGCACGAAAAAAGGAGCAAAATGCGCGTATTGGTCATAGAGCGTGTGCCAAGTAAAAATCAAAGGAATATTTTTTTTCTTCGCCCAACGCTTAGCTTGCCAACCCAAAAGATTGGGATGCTGTGCATGAATGACATCTATCTCTAATTTTTCCAATATCCTATCCATGCGGTAGGAGAAAGGAATTGCTAGCGGAAAACGAATACCTCGAAAAGTTATGTCCAGTGCGGGATATCTGTGCACATTTGGATTTTTGTCTTCATAGCCTTTAAAAGTAGGCGCAAAAATATACACCGTATGCCCCATCTTTTCAAACTCACCGCGAAAACTTTCAATCGACATCGAGACTCCGAAAGGGTTTGGAAGATAATTATTAGTGAAGATGGCAATGCGCATATGCCGATACGAATATACGAATCATTCGAATCTACGAATTATTCAATATTCTTTTTGGTTTTAAATAAGTGTCTCTAAAATTCACAATCAATCCGAGCTTCATATTCTTACTGATTAAATATCTCTTAAGTTGATAATAATCATCTTTACTGATCACATTTTTCGCTTTTAATTCCAATATGATACAATCTTCCACGATAAAATCTGCGATGTTACCAGTAAATTTTTCTTCCTGGGAAATTCTCGCTTCCCTAGAAAATCTGATACCAGATTTATTTAACTCGGATTCCAATTCATCCCCATACTGTTTCTCCCTGCAGAATCTGCTTAACTTATTATGAACATTAAAACATGCTCCATTTATCCTGTATGATAATTCTGGATATAAAACATCAATATTCTGTTTTATAATTCGTTGATTCGTATTCATTCGTATATTCGAATCGGTTTTTTTCTTAGTTTTCATCAACAAACCTCAAGATATCTTCAAAAATATGTTCGTTTTTTATGTCGGAAATGAACGTATGGTAAGCTTTTTCAATATAAAGTTTTTGTTTTATTTTCGAACCGACGCCGTTAAAAATATTTTCCATACTCTTTTTTCCGACAATGTGATCGTGCGTAGATTGTAGCAAGAAAACCGGCTGAGTAATCTTTTCCAGATTCTTTCTAGCTTCTTGAATCAACTTAAATGTTTCCAATGCGCTTTTGATCGGATATGTCTGATAAGAAATCAAGCGTGTAATAGTCGAAGACAAACCGAATGTCGGCGGATAAAATTTCTTTCGATATCTCACTCCTGCAGCCAGTAAGACTTTTGCAAAGAAAGTGACTAGCCTTTCCTGCCTGATACGATATGGGGTAGCCATCAAAACCAAACCTGAGAGTTCAGAATTCTCTTTTGCCAACATCATTGCCAAATTTGCTCCGATTGAGGTACCGGCAATATAAACTTTGTCGCAGGAACTTGCAAGTTTCTCGTAGCCCTTTCTTATGTCCTCCACCCAGGTGCTCCAATTGATGTCCTCAATATCTTTCGGAACAGTTCCGTGACCAGTAAGCTGAATACCGGAAACCGTATATCCATTTTCATTTAAATATTTTCCAAGTCTGCGGACTTCGTAGGGTGTACTCGTCCAACCATGCACCAACAAGACTCCTTTTTTATTGGAGCCCTCGAAAAAAAATGGCGAGCTCACCAAGTGACGCTCCTCCTTATATAAGAGCTTGGGATCAGCAAAAAGAACACTTTTTGCCGTTACCGCCGCTTTTCCTGCTAATTTCATCAATCTTTTAACCATGAAATGATGTCCTTTTCAATTCTTAACCTATTTCTCATTTTATCCTTAATCACAGTCAATTGCAAGAAAAAATCCGCTTGAAATAAGCGGATTTTATAAGTAAAGATTTGCGAAAAAGCTATTGTACGAACTTTTCAGATTGCTTTTTCTTATACAAAGATATGCCGATAAAGGACGCGATTGCTACTGCAAAGACTATCCAGCCGACCCAACTGATATATTGTTTGGTTTCTTTCCAGAGGTAACCATAAAAGTAACCCATGGCGACCAGAAAACCGCTCCAGACAACTCCGCCCAAGAATGAATACTTTATAAACTTTTTAAAATCCATCTTAACGATTCCTGCTGCCACAAACGTTGCCCAACATAGTCCCGTTGTTGATTTAACGGCAAAAATCGTTTTCCCGCCGTGTTTTTCAAAATATTTTTCCATTTTTTCAATCAAAGTCCTCGTTATTCCCAAATATTTTCCAATATTATCCACGAACTTCATCCCCCATTTATATCCCGCTCCATAAAAAAGTACATCTCCAAGCATGTCTCCGATAATTGAAAAAGCCAGCACCACCAAAGGATTAAAGGCACCCAAGCTCGCCATTGTGGCCGCAAAAATTGTCACAATCGGACCTTCAATGACCATAAGCGGCAGCATGAGCCAATAGCCGTATTGCTGCAAGAAAATAAACGCAATTTGTCCTGTATGTTCCATATTTAATTTATGATTATTATGTACCTATTACAGCATATTTCGCACAATCAGGCAATAAACCGTGTTTTAATGTGCCAGCTATTGATTTATTTTTTCTTTGTGTTAAACTATTCAAAGTTACGGTTTTAAAACCGTTTTTATATATGAATGGCGCCATCGTCTAGTGGTTAGGACACCAGGTTTTCATCCTGGTAACAGGGGTCCGATTCCCCTTGGCGCTACAAATTTTTAAAAGTCCCAGCAATGGGGCTTTTAAATTTGTCTAGCGACAGTGGGAATCGGACCGACAAAAGCAAAGCTAATTTATTTTCAGCAGAAAATAAATGCAGTGTGCGTCGATGGATGCGACCATAGGAGCATTCAGCGCTGTCGCGGGCAAGGAATGAACGAGCGGCGGCGAGAAAATGACGCGGAATTCCCCTTGGCGCTACCAATACAAAAACTCCAGATTTATCTGGAGTTTTTGCGCACCAATACCAAGGAGAATTCAAGGAGAATCAAACCCATCAAAATTTTGAAACCAAACAAAATACTTTGCGGTTTTTTTATTGTTTGCCCATTCCCTGCTTAATTGCAACTTCGAGCAATTTCTTTTTAGCCCTATTTATTAGCGTACCGACAGTATTGAGCGGTTTGTTAATAGCAACGGCTATTTCGTCGTATGTAAGTTCTTTAAAGTATCTAAGCTTTAAAACTTGCTGATATTTTTCCGGAAGCGCCTTAATTGCGTTGTTGACATCATCAGCGATTTCCTCATGCATCCATTTCTCATCTGGTAATTCATCATTTGAGGCGCTATCTAACTTGTCCTTGCTGGTAGATATTTCATCCCAAGAAAATGTATAGCGCTTGCTTTTGCGCTTCAGATAGTTAACTGCTTCATTGTGCGCAATGCGGTATATCCATGAAGAAAACTTTCTGGTCTTATCGAATTTATCTATATTTTTGAAAGTTTTAGCGAAAACAGTTTGCAAGATATCCTCTGCCTCTTCCCTACTGCCCACAAGTCGAAAAATATAAGTTAAGAGCTTTTTCTGATAACGTGAAAATAGTTCGCTATAAACCTCATCATTTTCAACATTGATGATTTCAATCAACTCAATATCACTCAATTTCGCGTATTCTGAAATATTTTCAGCTGAAGCCTTAAATTTCGCTTTTTTGCGTTCATTCAATGACTTGGATCTGAGCTTAGTGGAAGATTTTGTCGGCTTAGTAATGACCGAATTAACTCCAGCATTAGCGCTGGAAAAAGTACTTACAAGACTTTTCATTTTCCTTTCCATATGGTAGTATCGCTTAACGATTACCCGGCGGAAACAGATTGAGAGAATTTCTTATTGGTCCTATATTATACTATATCAATTTATTTATGTCAACTTTTTTTAAACAAACTAAAGAAGCAAATCAGCCTGGGAGCTTAAGGCAGCCAGCTTCTGCAGATTCAGATTATGAAAAGAATTCTCAGATAATTATGGCATTTGAATCATCCTGCGATGAAACCGCCATTTCTATCATCAAAGTCACTGGCGAAAAATTGGAAATTCTAGCCAATGAAATATCTTCGCAGGTTAAGCTGCACGCAAAATGGGGCGGCGTTGTTCCTAATCTTGCAGCCAGGGAACATGTTAAAAATATTTCGCCACTATTCGATTTGGCATTGCAAAATGCTGCTGTGAAAATTTCCGATATCGATCTTATTGCCGTAACCCAAGGCCCTGGCCTTATTCCCGCTCTAATGGTTGCCACCGGCTTTGCAAAAACTCTTGCATATTTTTATGCTAAGCCGCTCATTGGAATCCATCATATTGAAGGACATATATATGCCAACTTCGTTGGAATTTCCAAATCTCAATTTCCAATTTCCAAACAAATTCAAAAAACAAATCTATTAAAAATCAAAAGAGAGTACCCTTCCATCATTGAAAATTGTGAATTAAAAATTGAAAATTCACTAAACATAAAATTTCCAATTTTATGTTTAGTAGTTTCCGGTGGTCATACTCAACTGGTATTAATGAAAGATCATCTAAAATATGAAATTATCGGACAAACTCTCGATGATGCGGTAGGAGAAGCCTTTGATAAGGTTGCGCGTATTCTTAGCATCGGATACCCAGGGGGACCAAACGTTGCTGCTTGGGCAGCAAAATTTCAAATTTCAAATTTCAAATTTCAAATTTCTTTGCCGCGTCCTATGCTGCATAAGAAAAATTTTGATTTCTCTTTTTCAGGACTAAAAACGGCTGTACTATATGAAACCAAAAAACATCCGGAACTTTTGAAAGATGGGCAATATATTGGGGAGGTCTGCCACGAATTCCAACAAGCTGCAATTGATGTGCTGATAGCTAAAACAATTAAAGCTGCACAGCAATATGAGCCCAGGACAATAATGCTGGCAGGCGGCGTAAGTGCAAACAAGGAATTAAGAAAACAATTAGGCGAAGCCATTTCAAAATTCCTACCAACTACAGAATACAAAATACCAGATACAAGCTTGACCGGTGACAATGCGGCCATGATCGGAGCTGCTGCTGCTTTTCGCTGGCAAAAAATGAGCGATTCTCAAAGAAAAAAAGCCTGCCAAGCCTGGAGCAATTTGCAGCCTGATGCGAACTTAAAATTAAAGTAATTCATCTTGAATTACTAAAGGTATAATGCTAGAATAACAAAGTAAAATCTATTATTTTGTTATCTGTCATTAGTCGCCACTCGCCTCGTCTTCAATTTTCGAAGCGAGTCATCAAATGCACTGATTACCGATTACTGATTACCGAATATGAAAGAACTTCCAAAAATTTACGAACCGCAAAAAATTGAGGATGAAATTTATGCGCGCTGGGAAAAGAGCGGTCTTTTTAATCCGGACAATCTGAAAGATACCAATGGACAATATAGCGTAGTTATGCCGCCTCCAAATGTAACAGGAACTCTGCATATGGGTCATGCATCTATGTTGGCCATCGAAGATATCATGATTCGTTTTCAGCGCATGCAAGGAAAAAAAACCCTTTGGCTTCCGGGAACAGACCATGCTGCAATTGCCACTCAAACAAAGGTAGAAAAAATCATCAAGGAAGAAGGCCTTAGTCGCCATCAACTCGGACGCAAAAAATTCCTCGATCGCGTTCATGCTTTCGCACAAAATTCTCATGACATAATGAAGAATCAAATCATTAAAATGGGATGTTCTTGCGATTGGAGTCGCGAGGCTTACACACTCGATGAGACACGCAACAAGGCCGTTAAATCTGTTTTCAAGCTCATGTATGATGATGGAATTATTTATCGGGGCGATCGCGTGGTGAATTGGTGTCCGCGCTGTAAAAGCACACTGGCTGATGATGAAGTTGAACATGAAAACCAAAAAGCTATCCTATACACATTTAAATATGACAAAGATTTTCCAATAACAATCGCCACCACTCGCCCGGAAACCAAGCTTGGGGATACGGCTATCGCCGTTAATCCAAGTGATGAGAGATACAAGCGGTATGTGGGACAAACCCTCTCTGCAAATTTTTGCGGTGTAAAACTCAACATTAAGGTTATTGCCGATTACACAGTTGATAAGGAATTCGGCACAGGAGCACTCGGAGTGACTCCCGCCCACTCCATGATAGATTGGAAAATGGCCAAAGATAATAATCTCGAAATAATCAAGGTTATCGACGAAGATGGCAACATTCGCGAAGGTTTCGGAGAGTTTTCAGGGAAAAGCGCAGCCGATGCCAGAAAAATAATCGCAGCAAAATTAGCCGCCGAGAACCTAATTGAAAAAACAGAAGAAATAGAAAATAATCTTTCCGTTTGTTATCGCTGCTCAACAGCGATTGAACCATTACCATCTCTTCAGTGGTTTATTGATGTGAATAAAAAAATTGAAAAATATGGCAAATCCATCAAGGAGCTCTCGATTAATGCAGTCAAGGATGGTCATGAGGGGAAAACAAAGATAAACATAGTCCCAGAACGTTTTGAAAAAGATTATTTTCGCTGGATGGAAAATCTGCAAGATTGGTGTATCTCACGCCAAATCTGGTTTGGCCATCAAATTCCAGTTTGGTATAAAAATGAGCAAACTTATGTCGGAATTGAGGCTCCGAGCGAAGAGGGTTGGTCACAAGATCCTGACACTCTTGATACCTGGTTTTCCGCAGGCCTTTGGACTTTTTCTACGCTTGCTGACAATCCAGACCAAATCAAAATTCAAGACGGAAAAATTTTCATCGACAGCGAAGATTTCAAAAAATTCCATCCAACTTCCGTATTGGAAACAGGCTACGACATTTTGTTTTTTTGGGTAGCGCGCATGATCATCATGACTACCTATGCAATCGGCGACATTCCTTTTCAGAATGTTTATTTGCACGGACTCGTGAGAGATGAAAACGGCAAAAAAATGAGTAAATCTCTGGGAAATGTAATAGACCCATTGGATATGATCAACAAGTATGGAACTGATGCGACTCGCCTTTCGCTTATTCTTGGCTCCACACCTGGAAATGATCTGAAACTTAGTGAAGATAAAATCGAAAGTTACAGAAATTTTACCAATAAGCTTTGGAACATCGGCCGCTATATAATTTCCAACCAACCGGAAAAAATCAGCCATGAAATTGATAGGAAAAATTTGACTTTAGCTGACAAGTGGATTCTGTCTAAATTAAATTATCTAATAGACGAAGTAACTAAGGATATAAATGGCTATCAATTCTCTCAAGCCGGAGAAAAGCTGAAGGATTTCGCTTGGAACGAGTTTGCTGATTGGTATCTTGAAATTTCCAAATTCGAAGAGAACAAAGTTGAAAAACAATGGCTCCTTAGACATGTCTTAGAGAATATTTTAAAAATGTGGCATCCCTTTATGCCTTTTGTAACGGAGAACATCTGGAGTCATTTGGATAAGGAGAAATTACTGATTATTGAAAAGTGGCCTGTAGCAGAGGCTCAATTAGAAGAAACTGAAGAAAGCAGTTTTGACACGATACGTGAAATAATCACTTCAATCAGAAATGGACGCCTAGAAAACAATATCGACCCAAAGAAAAAAATTAAAGTTATCATCGATGCTGATGAAGCTGCCTTAAAATTCATTGAAAGCCAGCAAACCATCATCAAAAGCCTCAGGACAGGAATTGAGGAGCTTACAATTATATCTTCTGGCAATAAAATCGACAATGCCATCCACCGCACAGTTCAAGGAATAAATATCTATATTCCGCTGGAAGGCCTTATTGACACCGAAAAAGAAAAAGTTCGTATCGAAAAAGAAATTGAAAACATAGAAAAATTCGTTTCTGGATTGGAACAGCGACTTAATAATGAAGTATTCGTTGCAAAGGCTCCAGCGCAGGTTATTTCGCAGCAGCGTGAGAGCTTAGCAAAAAAACAAGCGGAACTTGAGCAGCTAAAAAAGCATCTTGCATCCCTATCCTAAAGACGAGGAAAATATCCAACAGATTCTTAAAGTCCTGAAAACATATGCGCCAAATTGAATCATTTTTCTGGGGAATAATCGCCGCACTGGCGGCATTATTCGTTCAACTTTTGGTATATATCGGATTATCTGCCCAAGAATCATCGGCATTCGATGTTCCCTTTGAGCAATTTTATGCAGCCCCACTACTACTGGTAGTTGCCGCACTGATTGAAGAATGCTTCAAATATCTCATGATTTCCAAACGTGTAGAACTTGTATCTCTGGGGAAAACTTATGTCTTTAATGCATTTCTCGTAGGCTTGGGATTTTTCTCAACAGAGCTTGCCCTTATAAATCTTTCTTATGGCGAGATGCTACCGGTGTACAACCTGGCAGAAATTGCCATTATTCATCTTGGGACGGCTGGTATCATGGGGTATATCGTCGGAACAAGTAATCCATCAAAGTTTTCGACTTTTTTACGATCCATAATCCCAACCATTGCAATACATACTGCCTACAATCTGTTGATTATCAACCGTGGGTTCATGCAGGATTATTTAATTTATACTCTCTTGGGATTCGTAATACTATTTAATTTAATTAATTTTATTCGAATCAGCTCCAGGCTTGCACAAGACTAAAAAGCATCATATAATATCTACATAAGATTAATTTTTAATTGGGGAAAATTGCTGATCAATACTTGCCTGACAAATAACAGGGATCAACAATTAACATATATACAAATGCTAAAAACAAAAAAATCTTTTTTTGAGCGCGTAACTGGTGCGACCTCTGTTGAACAGCCGATGGAAAGACGTGAATCTTCAATGCCAATTTATGCCGAAGAAGAAGAGACAGAAATGATTATGAACGCTAGCCAACCACAGCGCAGCATTTTTGTTGAAGAAGAAAATTTTTCAAGCGATGCTGAGGGTCAACTGACCATCGATGTGTACCAAACTGAGGGAGAAATCGTAATAAAATCAACGATTGCAGGAGTAAAGCCGGAAGATTTGGATGTATCCATCAATAACGACATGGTTACTATTAAAGGCGAAAGGAAGAATGAAGAAGTCGTAAATAACGAAAACTATTACTACCAGGAATGCTACTGGGGACATTTTTCTCGCAGTGTTGTTTTACCTGTAGACATCATCTCAGACAAAGCTGAAGCAGCACTAAAAAACGGCATTCTTACAATCAGACTTCCTAAGGCTGACACCACAAAGATCAAGCGGATTCAAGTAAGAGGTTTCTAAGATGTTTCAATAGAAGCAAAAGACTGGTTAAAAAGAAGACAATATTTGTCTTCTTTTTAATATTCAGGAAGTCATAAGCACTTGTGAGAGATTGAAAAATGCAGTATGCTTAAACTTATGAAAACATCTTATTATCTTGTCGCAATCACATTTTTTTTACTGGCCACGCCCATCGCATTTGGAGCGCCAGAAAAGGTCGAAATTAAAAAAGATACTATCGTATTAAACGTAGATAAATATTCAGAATCGATATCTAAAGAAGTCTCAGAATCATGGCTAACCAGAACTAATACATTTTCTTTATCCCAAACAGCTAAATCAGAATTTGAAAATACGGATTATTGCCCTGTAGACAAGATTTTTTGCGACCTAACCTTAACCGCTCAACAAAAGAATCATATTCGCCTAGTGCCTGGAGTTATTGCGAATGAAAAAATGATTCAAACATATCTGGAGGACCTTGCGCGGAAAGTTAACCGTGATGCTGAAGATGCAAAATTCACAGTTGAAAATGGTAAAGTTTCAACTTTCCTTGAAGCTAAAGAAGGGATAGCGTTAGATGTTGAAAAAAGTTTACTGCTCATCACGCAGCAACTCGAAAGAGGCGCTGA
This sequence comes from uncultured Bdellovibrionales bacterium, assembly GCA_964609855.1. Lineage (GTDB taxonomy): Bacteria > Patescibacteriota > Minisyncoccia > Moranbacterales > GWC2-37-73 > GWC2-37-8. The sequence goes on along the minus strand of CAZSTB010000011.1, from coordinate 12,780 downwards.
ACAAGATTTTTTAACGATGAATCTTCCGTATGAATCCACAAAACCTTCCGTAAATTATGCTGACGTAAATGATCTTGGGATTTCTTCACTAATCGGAGAAGGAACTTCAAATTTCAAAGGATCAACAGTCAATAGAATTAAAAATATTAAAATCGCAGTTGATCGTTTCAATGGAACACTTATAAAACCTGGTGAAGAATTTTCCTTTGTGAAAATTTTAGGCGAAGTTGATGCCGAACATGGCTACTTCCCTGAGTTAGTAATCAAAAAAAATATAACCGAACTTGATTTCGGAGGAGGAGTTTGTCAGGTTTCAACGACGGTTTTTCGCGCAGCAATCTATTCAGGTCTTAAAATTACAGCACGTAGAAATCATGCTTACCCAGTTTCCTATTACAGCCCACAAGGAATGGATTCCACGGTCTTCGTACCCAATCCTGACCTAAGATTCATGAATAACACCCCTAACCACATTCTAATCCAAGCAAAAATAAACGGAACTGAACTGAAATTCTTTTTTTATGGAACTGACGATGGCAGAAAAATCGAAGTTGATGGCCCGCACATAACAGAAAGGCAGCCAGATGGTTCACTGAAAACGACCTTTACTCAGCTCGTACTCGATAAAAACGGGAAACAGCTGTTAAAGGACGTGTTTAATAGCTCTTATGATTCTCCTTACAGATACCCTCATCCCGGCGGCGATGTTTTGACAGTAAAACCCGCAAATTGGTCTGAAGATGAATGGAAAGCTTACAAGAAAACAGCCAAAGAACTGGCAAAAACGGCTGCTGCTGGCCGATAAATGCCATAATTTTTTAGCATTGACTTACCGCAAAGAAATTGTTACAATAATTAACGAGTAACAAATGAGTGTTTGCTTCTTTTTCATTTGGAACAAGTATTAAAATGCGTCGTTAGCTCAGTTGGTAGAGCAGTGGCCTCTTAAGCCAATGGTCGGGGGTTCAAATCCCTCACGACGCACCGCATAGTTAGGGATTTGAAGGGCGTGAGTAGGATGCGAGGAATACAAGCATCCTGTGTGTAACGCCCAGGCTTCGAGTCGGAGCGAGAAGAAATCCCTCACGACGCACCGCGTAAATTCGCTACGCAGCCTATGCAGAAGCAGTAAATGCGCTGGTAGCTCAGTGGATAGAGCAGTAGCCTTCTAAGCTATTGGTCGCAGGTTCGATCCCTGCCCAGCGCACCGGGTAAAATCATGACTAGATCATTCGAAACGCCCAGTGATTATTTATTTATCCATTTTAGGATTAAGAAGTTTTCCACCACATAACAAAGCAAAATTATATATGGCGGGTATCGTCTAGCGGTTAAGACATCGGTTTGTGGTACCGAGAATCAGGGTTCGATTCCCTGTACTCGCCCCCTTATTATTTCGGTTAATAGCTGGAAGCTAAGTTTTGAAAAATGCATTCAATGCGCCCGTAGCTCAACGGATAGAGTACTTGGCTTCGAACCAAGGGGTTGTAGGTTCGAATCCTGCCGGGCGCACATAAAAAAACCTCAGTGAGATGCTGAGGTTTTTTATTTGCCCAAAGTTCAATTATAACTTCTGTAAATATCTTTAACTTCCGGATAAGGGGAAAGATTTTCATTTTCGCGCTCCTGGACCTTTTTAATCGTCTCCTTGAAGCCATTTTCCTTAAAAATCACGCCTTGTTTTTGAGTATTAAGATATTCCTGTTTCCTTAGCTGACTCCAACCCTCGCCATATACGCTATTTCTCCAGATAATTGCTCCAGCAGTAACAGCTGAAAACATCAGGAAATAAAACAAGAATGTATGAATTTTTTTCCATACTCTGCCGATTGTTGCCAATATTTTTTTCGCATCAAGATGCAGTGATTTTGAATTTAAACCCATAAATTTATTTATACATATAAAATACGCTGTCCAGATAAGCCTCCAATGGTCCCTCATTTTCAATAGATTTTCCTGAGCCGCTAGCGATATTGAAAGGATTGGATGATGCAGATTCCTTTTTCTCTACCTGCTTTATCTGAATACTCGTTACGTCTGAATAATATTTGAAAGTTTCCAGTGAATGAATGAATTTGAAAATTGAGTTGTAATCTCCCTTTAAGCTTATTTTAAGCTTCAGATAATCTGAGCTTGGTAGCGAATCGATAAGCTTATTATCCGCCCCTGGTTTTCCCTTGGCCTGTGCTGCCTTTTTGGCGTCATCTTCCTGCACAATAATTGAAATCTTATTACCAGTGACCTGCGCGAGTTGCTCGAGTTTCTCAATTAAATTGACAGCTTCGTCTTGTTTAAGTAAGACATCAATTAGATCATAATCTTCTTCCAGAATAGAAAATTGCTCCTGCACTTTTGGCAAGTCTTCTATTCTCTGACTTACGCTCTCCTGCTTCATTTTTTCCACTTGTATTTCATCTTGCACTTCACGTATTTTCTGCAAAAAAGGATGAATAACAAGAAAAAACAAAGCCGCAAGCATTGCAATCCATATAATTATGACAATAGCCTCTCTTTTTTTATACAGCAGTTTATTCATTCTGAATTAAAATTCAAATGACCTTTGATCAATAGAATTTTCTAATATCTTTAATTTAAATTTACCTTTACCGCCTTAAAGCTGCTTCTTATTCAAGCATTCCTCTTTTATAGAAAAATCCATCTGGAAACCTACATTATCTTTCACAACAAGATTTGAAAGCGGCACATTGATTTCATGAAAACATGATGAAGATTCCAGACTATTTTTAAAATTCAACAGATCATCTCTGGTTTTAGCCTCCCCAAGCAGAAAAATTTTGTAATTTTTTGTAGAAAAATCCTCAATCCTTAGACCGTCCGGCATCAGTGAACTTAGCTGCTTAAGTACTTCGCTCCAATATAGATGATTGGTTTGAATTTTTGAAAGCCTAGAAACCATATCATTTGCCTGAGTAAATTTCTCTTCATAGGTACTGAGGCGCTGATACTTATCCTGTGCCGCAGTTACAGAATAAGTAGTTACATAAGCCTTTTTCTGCATTTGCAAAATATATAGCACATTGAAAAGCATTCCGATAAATACAAAAACTGGAAGCATAAACAAAATACTTTCTTCCAGAATTTTTCGGAAAATCTTTCGCCTTTTTAATTCTTTTTTTCTTTGCTCCGGCAGGAGATCAAGATATATCTTCATAATGGAAACCTTTTAATGCTAACCCGATAGCAGTTGAATACTGAACTGATTGAGCTTTCTCAATGGCTGGAAGATTTTTTCCAATACTCATGTTAACCCAGGGATTACCTAGCTCAATTTCCCTCCCTAGCCTGCTGGTGAAGTATGGGACAATACCTTTCGTATTGGAACCGCCGCCGCATATTATTATTTTATCTATACTATTGGAATATTTTAAACCACTGATATAAAAATCAACATTTCGCTCAATTTCTTGCAAGAAATTTTCCAAAACTGGTTGCACTAACTTGAAAAGTGCATCATTTTTAAAATTGTTACCAATGCCGTTTTCAATTTTTATCTTTTCTGCATTCTCAAATGTCACACCCATGCCTTTTGAAATAGCCTCTGTGATTGACTGGCCACTTAAAGGAATACTGGAAGTAAAGCAAGGAACACCTCCTTTGGAAATAGAGAAACTTGTTCGCCTATCCCCTATATCCACAATTAGCACCGTGAAAGCGGTGTCCTTTTCCGACAAGAGGCTTCGCGCTTGAGCAATGGACTCTATTTCTAATCCCACAGGGTCCAGACCCGCTGCCTCCAAAACCTCTATGGTTTGATCAACGACAACTTTCGCAATGGCTACAACCAATAAGCTCATCTTATTCCTTTCAATGAATAAATCGGATGGTAAAACCTGCCAATCATAATAAACCTGATCCAAGGGAAGAGGAATATTAGCTTCCATTTCCCATTTTACAGCCTCATTTACTTCTGCATCATCCATCTGAGGAATGGAAATTATTCGCAAAAATACCTTTGTTTCTGGAAGCGAACAAATAACCTTATTAGTTTTGATCTTCTTGGGCGCAGAGCTCTCCAAAGCTTTCTTAATTGCTGCTATCACTTGATCCTTTTTTTGAATCTCGCCATCGCTTATACAACCAGCAGCCAGCGTTACAGAAGAATAACTTTCAATATTTTCAGATTTTCCCTCATTTTGCAATTTAACCACCTTAACTGAAAGATCACTCAAATCCAATCCGAAAACATTTCCTTCATCATTAAAAATTTTTTTATTCAGAAAACTCATTACGTAAGTATAGTTAACGAATAATTATATAGCGACTTGCCAAATAATCACGTTAATTTTTTTATATTTGTATTTTGTCTTTAAAGAAAAATTTAAAAAATATTTAAAATTTTCTTTTTTAATTTTACACTATTTTTGCAACAACTCATAATTTTCCTTAAACCTCTTCCCATAAATCTACTGAGTAGTAGACGTCACTTGGAAAAAATGGCGGCGGATTTACAAAGAGATTGTTATCATACTCGATGTTTTTTGTTTCAAAGCCCATCCTGGCAGTACCCTGTCCACTGCAAAATTTAGAAGTTGTAAACTCAATAAACTTATTGGAAACAACGCTACCGAAAACATCTATGCGATTTTTCTGTGCCTCGCAGCCATTCCCGCAACAGTTAGGATTGAAATTTTCTTTACCCACTTTCCCATCCTTAGCTACCATCGCCGCATGAATAGTCAAATCATTACATTCAGCTCCTGTACAATGCTGTTTTTCATTTGTTAGCAAAATATTTCCCTTTGCTATAAGTCCGATTACGTCACTGCCGTCCTTATTGGTGTATTTAAGATTACCACTACCGATATAAATATCTCCAATTCCGCCACCAGCCACTACTGTCACCCTGCTATGATCCACAATACCATCAATCCAAATGCTCCCATTAATGAAAATTATTCCATTATTTGGAATCTGCCTTACTATTCTAGTGCTTTCAATTTCATTTTTTATATCCCTTGATTGGCTTTTGATATCTTTAACTGTAACAATCTCGAAAGTTCCATCGGCATTGAGTGTTAGATGCTTTCCTGGCTTGTCAATTGGTACATCAAAATAACAATTGCTTGTAGTACAACCATCTATCGTTTCATTATTTGGCGCCTTTGCAGCTGTAGCCATCGCATTCAAATCAACAGCAATGCCAGAAAAATCTTTCTGAGGCACTGGATATCTCCTGCCAGCAAGAAAAACACAACTGTTTTTATCAGCATTGAATTCGCAATTTTCCGCAGCCGAAAAAGTTTGACTGCTCCAGACTCCAGATTGAGACAGATTAGTCACAGGATCAATGTAATTCGTAGAACCGGCATACACTTTATTATGCGCCACTCCATCAAAATGGACTCCGGCGTTACTCATTATTTTTCCCTTTATGTCCCACTTACTATCAAAAGAAGCGTAATCATTACTTAAAACTACATAGTCGCTCCACGAGGTGCGTCGAAACGTTACATTAATTTTCTTTTTTATACTTTCTTTTTCTGGCAGCCACCCAGCAAATTCAACGTTAACTGGCTGAGATGTGGTCACGGGTGGATTAATAATTTTAGCGCTGCATTTTCCCACAACAATTCCTTCAGGTGTTTTTACATCCCAAATATATGGCGCAGACTTTCCTCTTGGCTCAGGATCAGTATTCTCCCAAAACTCCAATACTTCCTCAATCGTGTGCCCATCGGTATTGTGCGCCAAGTACCATCTATACTCATGCGTGCATGTTTCAGCAATCTGAAATGCTTTCTCTCTTGCCAGTACATCATTGGCGTATTTTGCTTGCGATGTTATGAGTTGCAAAATGCCGACAAGAATTGTTGCAACAATAGTGATGATGCCCAGTGCATAAACCAATGCTGAACCTTTTTTATTTTTTATTCGCATATCATTAATATTCATTTAAATTTCTCATTTCAACAAAGGTTTCCAAGTTAACATTCTCTGGGGCAACAATAGGTCTCACATTAACCCAAAGATGTACCCTCACCAATCTCACATCATGCGCATTCGGTGTAGTCATGTGGGATTGCGTATTAACCGGATAATCATTGTTGTAATAATAGAACAAAGGCTCTCCAATATCTTGATTAGTCACATAGTTCAAAAGCACCTCAACATTCTCATCCGCCGCTGCATATGCATTTGCTGTGAACTTTGTTACACCTTTTTTCAACTTTCCATCATCAATAAAATAATGCACTCTTTCAACATCCGGAGTATCATCATCATTCCTATAGACAGTGATTGAATAAGGCTGAACATTTTTAATCGGGTATGAACCGTCATCTCCTTGTCTAATACCCCTCAGCTGATGCGCAACCTCAGTAAGCGCCCTGGAGGCAGTCGATGTTGCAGCTGCAGCTTCCATGATGTACCCTTTGGTTCGCCAAGTCCTCGAGACAAGCAAGGAAAAGCCTATCATTCCAAGAGTCAGCAAAAAAATCGCCACCAGCATTTCAACCAAAGACATGCCTTTTTCAAAAGATTTAATTTTCATAAACTACTTAACTATTTTAATAACTGGCTGTGTTAAATTGGAAACGGTTACATTTTCTTTTTTTTCAACATAATCCAGGGCATTAACAGTGATTTCGTATTCTAAATTTTCAAGAGTATCACCGCTGCTTGGAAAATAAGCCTTTCCTAGTTGATCAGTTACCAGCTCCTCACTTTCATACGCCAAAGCTGTATTTTTTATGATAACTTTTGCATCTGAAATCGGAGTATTATCTGTTTCGTCCACGACTGTAACAAATAAAGAGGGCTTATCTTTTGGAAGCAAAATAGCTGCGATATTATTCAAACTACCAGGATTCACAATAAATTTAGTTTCATAGGTGCCATACATCGGATAGATTTTCCAAAATTCGTAGTTTGCATTACTACCAGCTGCAGGATCCCAGAAAAAATTATATATTCCTGGACTCTCATTTTCAAAGCCAAACTCGCCAGTTACATTAAAGCTATGGTCGCTTTTAGGATACGAATAAACAGGCACTGAAAAAACTTGCGGAATCGCATCAAGATTTGCAATCGTATCACCAAATTCTCTCCCGCCCTCAAGAGCGAAATCAGCGCCGCTAATTGCCACACCCGTCGGATCCTGAGCTTTCAGCTGCAGTGCGGATACGTGATCAAGAAATATTGTCTTTGGTGAAATCTCAGCCAACACCACGCTAGCGTGTTCATCCGACGGCTTATAAGGGGTTTGATCAAATGGTGGCATTGTTTCAACTCCATAATATCCGTCCTTAGTAACAGTTATCTTATATTTATAATTTTTTGGTGTTAACCCGATAAGATAGATTTTACCGTCTGATTCAGTAACGTTGTCATATTTCGTAATTCCCGTTTCAATATCTACAATTTTCACACGTGCGCCACTAACAACCTGCCCGTCTGTTTGCCTGATTTCAAGGCTTAAAATTCCGCCATTATAAAGCTCCTCCGTCCCAGGCGGCGCTAAATGAGTGTACATGGTTATATTTTTATTGTAACCAACTCCCCAGCGAACAGTAATCCTTATCTGCTTGTAGTCGTTAGGTCTTGCGTCTGGGTCAATATTATCAAAGATATCATCCACATACCTAATATCAGTGTCCACCTTGAATTCATTGCCACCTCTTGTCACATCCTGCGTCATCAAAACTTCACTATCAGGATTATCTTCGGCGGTATCAATATTTTCATAAGCCAAATTTCTCAGTGTTTCGATTTTTTCATTTGCTAATTGCGTTGCTGCAATTCTCGCCCTGGAATCACCAAGTACCAACATTCCTCCGGATAAGGTACGATAAAAACTTACCGCAATGATGGTAAAAATTAAAATAAAAATCATTGCCTCAATCAAAGTGAAACCCGATTTAGTTTTTTTCATTATCTCAATCATTGCAAGAAAGCTAGCTAAAATTATACCTCAACCCAAATATTAAACATTTTGTCTCAAATAATAGGAGTTCTGTTTTGAAAGATTATTTGATATTCTCCATCATGCTATACATTGGCTGAAGCATGGCAACTGCAAAAAATCCTACCGCGCTACCAATAACTACCATGAGCATCGGCTCAATAATTGCAGACATGTTTTTTGTAATCTGATCAACCTCCGATTCGTAAAATTCGGCCAACTGCAACAGCACCGTTTCAGTTTTGCCTGTTTCTTCTCCAACCTGCACAATTTGGGAGACTAAAATCGGAAAAATATCTCCATGCTCGGATAAAATCTTACTTAAACTAGTTCCCTTTTGAATTTCTTCAATTCCACCAAGCAAAGCCTTTTGGTAATAATAATTTGTCAAAGTATGAGAGATGATCTTAAGCGCTTCCACTGAACCAACACCACTTTTAAGTAATGAACTATAGATTCGCGCGAAACGAGCACAGTTTGTTTGCTTAACGAGCGGGCTGAAAGCCGGAAATTTCAAGGACACCCAACTGAATGCTCTTTTTCCTGATTCTTGACGCAAATAATATTGCATAAAAATTACAAAAAAAACAAAACCAACTCCCACTTCGATGCCGTGATTTCGAAACATATCACTTAAATTCACAATAAACTGAGTCATGGGCGGCAGTTTAGCATCCATATCTTTAAAAACACCCATCAGCTTCGGCAAAACCGTAGTTAACATGATTATTCCAATCACTATCATCACCACCATAATCACTGCCGGATACACCATCGCGCCCTTAACTTTACTCTTCAGGTCATGTTCTTTTTCAAGCTGCACGGAAACTATCTTCAAAACTTCATCTAAATTTCCTGCTGTCTCACCGACACGCACCATATTTACAAATAGATCTCCAAAAATATTCGCATATTTTTCTAGGCCATCACTCAAAGATTTTCCACTTTGTATTTCTTCATGAATATCCAGCAAAATCTTCTGAAAAGCTTTATTTTCCGTTTGCAGCGCTAAGTTATTAATTGCTCTTGAAACAGTAAGGCCCGATGCGAACATGATACTTAAATTTCTCGCAAAAACCATTTTTTCTTTAAGTGGAACACTGGTAAACATGTCCATGATTTTTATCGATGACTTCGATTCTTCTTTTTCATCAACCTGAACTATTGAGGTCACTAAATAACCTTCTCCCCGAAGCATTTGCGCAAGATTTTTTTCATCTTGAGCGACCAGCTCTCCTCCCTTAGTTTCTCCGTTATAATTTTTGGCGGTATAAATAAATTTCGGCATAACTAGCTTTTTAGTTTCTTAGTTTCTTAGCTTCTTAGCTTCTTAGCTTTAGAAATTTCTAAAAAGCTGAAAAGCTAATGCCTAGGAAACTGTTTTTTATTCTTTTGTTACCCTGACAACCTCTTCAATTGAGGTCACACCTCTTACAGCCTTAATAAATCCATCTTCGCTCATTGTCTGCATGCCATTTGCTCTGGCTTTCTTTTCAATATCATCAGACGAGGCGTTTGAGGTTATCAGTTTTCCAATTGATTCGTCCATTTCCAAAACTTCATAAATTCCCTGTCGTCCATGATAACCCTCACTATTACATTGCTCGCAGCCCTTTGGATGGAAAAAAATAATATCTTTCCATGTTGCACTTTTTTTCACGACATCACTGAGCTCCGGAGCTTTCTTAAGCACCTCTAGCAACTCTTTCATATTAAAAGTTTTACCCAGTGTTTCTATTTCTGTCTCAGATAAGGAATATGAAGCGCGACATTCTCCGCACAATCTTCTTACTAACCGCTGACCGATAATCACATTAACCGTAGAGGCCACCAGGAATGCTTCAGCTCCCATATCCAAAAGTCGCGGTAAAGTTCCGGCTGCACTATTGGTGTGAAGGGTTGATAGTACAAGATGTCCAGTCATGGCGGCTTCTACAGCTATTTGCATTGTTTCTCCGTCTCGGATTTCACCTACCATAATAATGTCTGGATCTTGACGCAAAAGACTACGCAAAGCTGCAGCAAAAGTCATGCCGATTTTTGCGTTCACTTGAGTCTGATTAACTCTCGTCATACGATACTCAACTGGATCCTCAACTGTGCTGATATTTACCTCTGTTGTATTTAAAATATCCATTACCGTGTAAAGCGTAGTGGTTTTTCCACTTCCAGTTGGACCCGTAACGAGGACCATACCGTTCGGTCGCTTGATGTGCCTGTGCACTGCTTCTAATGCATTACCACCCAACCCCATTTTTTCCAAGGTTAATCCTTTCGAAGTTTCATCCAAAAGACGCATTACTATTTTTTCTCCCTCAAAAACAGGTAACATGCTAACACGAAAAGAAATTTTGTATCCCTCTTTTTCAATTTTAAAACGTCCATCTTGTGGCAATCGATGTTCATCAAGTTTTAAACTGGAAAGCACTTTTATGCGAGCAACTAAGCCGTCGAGAACCTGACGCGGCAAAGTCATGGCATCATGAAGAACTCCGTCAATTCGATATCTGACCCTAACTTCTTTCTCACCTGGCTCGATATGAATATCACTAGCCGATTGCAAAATTGCATGCTTCAAAAGAGTATCGACAATTCTGATAATGGGCAGGTCTTGAGCTATTTTTTCCAAATCATCAGTGTCGCTAGCGCTAGTAACATCATCTGAATCTTTACTGATAATATCACCGAATTCCGCTTTCAAGCTTTTTTCATACTGCTTTAAAATGGCCTTGATACTCTCTTCATTCGTAAGACAAGGAATGATTTTTAATCCGGTTTTTTTCCTAATGAAATCAATTGTTTGGATATCCTCCGGGTTTTTCATGGCAACCTTAAGATTATTGCCATCTTTTTCAAAAGCTACAATTCCATATTTTTTAGCGATTGGCTCAGGAATAATTTGCAAAATATCAGACGTAATCATTTCCTTTTCCAGGTTTACATAAGGAATCCCCAGAATATATGAATATAATTTTCTCAGTTCAATCTCATTGATAAGCTTTTTTTCCATCAATAAATCACCCAATTTCTGATTGGTTTCCGCCGCTTGCTTAAAATTCTCTTCTACTATGTTTACATCTAATAGATTGGAATCAAGCAAGAAATCCTTTAGTTGTTTGTTTTCTATGCGCATTTTGTTTTATTTTTGTGTTTGTATCTTTTTTCTGCGATTTTTGTGGACTATTTTATATGTAAAATTTCCTTAACCTTTTGAGTAACCTCTTCGAGTTTATAGTCAGCTTTAACTAGATATGTAGTAGCCCCCATTTGTAAAGCTTTTTCCACATCATCAATGCTGCCTAAATTTGTAAGCAGTACGATTGGAACATGTTTTGTTTCCGGACTAGCTTTAACCTCCTGCAAAACTTGATAACCATCTTTTTTCGGCAGAACAATATCCAACAAAATTAAATCCGGTTTTTCTGAAAGCGCTTTTTCAACTCCCACTTCACCGTCTTCTGCCAAGCAAACTTCGAAATTTTCTGCTGACAAGTAATCACCTAAAGCTTTTCTTAAAACTGCATCATCTTCGACGATTAAAATCTTTGTCATATTTTTTAACTTCTAACTAATTACAAAAAATTAAACCTTTTTAGAAAGCGGCAATGTAAAATAAAATTCACTACCCACATTTTCAATGGAGGTAAACCAAAAATTTCCACCGGATTGCTCTACGAAATTTTTTGTGATATATAATCCCAAACCTGTGCCATCAGTTCTATCTTTAACTAAATTATTACTTCTGAAAAACTTCTGTGCAATCTTGGCCTGTTCATTTTTTGGAATTCCAACTCCATTATCCCTGACACACACTTGAGCGAGTTTATCTTTCTTTTCAAGGAGAACCTCGACAGTACCGCCATTACTGGTATATTTTATCGCGTTGGAAACTAAATTTTCAAAAGCAATTGCCACTCGACGTTTATCCATGAATATTTCAATGGATTCTATCGGACAGGAATTTCTCAGTTCAATATTATGAGCCTTAGCCTGAGGCTGCTGAGATGCGACGACATCGTCAATAAGAGTACGGATATTTATAGTTTCCTTATTGAGAGCCAACTGACCTTGATCAATGCGCGCAACATCCAAAAGGTCATTTACTAATCTTCCCATCGTTTCACTAGAATGAGAAATACCGTTGACCAGTTCATCTTGCTTTTCGCTGAGGCCGGTTTTGAATTTAGAAAGCAAGAGCTCAATCTGCCAATTCATTTCCGCAATCGGTGTTTTCAGTTGATGCGAAGCCACTGAAACGAATTCCGTTTTCATTTTATTCGCCTTAGCTATTTCCTCAACGACTTTTATAATAAAGTTTCCCATCGTAAACAACAATGCAACCACTGCGGATTCGGCAATAATAACTAACTCTGGAGAGTCATAATTTTTGCTTACAAAAAATATTCCTGTCATTGCTGCAATAATAATGAAACCCATGATGATAAACAAAAAGCTGGGACTCTGCCAAACCTTAACGCCAAGCTCATCGGCTTGTTTTTTAAGATTTAGTTCATCCAAAATCCTTTGTTTGATTTTTTGAAATTTCATTTTAAATTATTTTTGAGGTTATCTTTCAAGATAATTATAGCACAAAAACAAGCAAACATGAAACGCATACAATGTGCAGTAAAACCATCACGCAAAGGGCTGGCGCTACATCTTAGCAGTATTATTCAATGAACCCTCCGCCTACCTCATCTAAAAATGATTTTGCAAGTTCATTATTTTCTTCAAGAGGTTTAGAAATTTTCCAGAGCACATCAAATTGTGTTTTCAGCAGTTGCCTCAATTCCCTGCTTTCAACAATAAATCCAAAATTCTCAACTTTTGATGACATGAAAAGAACCTTGTTCCCATAT
>CAZSTB010000010.1:30205-48609 GCA_964609855.1 uncultured Bdellovibrionales bacterium | reverse complement strand
ATGATATTCGCGCCTATTTGGAATCAATCAAAGACAAAGGCTGCGCAAATTCAACCCTAAATGTCGCGCTCAACGCGCTGAAATTTTATTATCAAGGAATCTTGAAAAGAAGGTTCTTTTTTGATATCAAAAGTGCCAAAAAGACTGACTATTTGCCAGTCATCTTAAGCAAAGAAGAAATCGGGTGCATGCTCAGCGCGACTTCCAATCCAAAACATCATTTTCTGATTTCCCTGTTGTATTCTGCTGGACTCAGGGTCAGTGAAGCGGTCACCATAAGAATGTGCGACTTTGACCTGGATCGAAACTTAATCATGGTGCGTAAGGGCAAAGGTCAAAAAGACCGCTGCACCCTACTGTCTGAAAAACTTGTTCCAATATTAAGAAAACAACTTGCCTTGAAGAAACCGAACGACTATCTGTTTAGCGGAGCTAGTGGTAGCAGACATCTGACTTCGGCGAGCGCCGAGAAAATAGTTAAAAAGGCAGTGAGGCTCGCCGGCATAACTAAAGACGTTTCTTGCCATAGCCTTCGCCATTCGTTCGCCACTCACCTGCTTGAAGATGGGACAAGCATCAGATATATCCAAGAACTACTAGGGCATTCCAAAATAGAAACTACTCAGATTTATACCAAAGTAGCTAAAAATAATCTTCAAATTATCAAAAGTCCCTTGGATTGATTCATCTCGCGGAAAATCGACAGGAACTTAACCTTAATTCATAATATAAATTAAAATCCAGCTCGAATTATAGATTCCCATTTTGTGCGAATATGAGCATAAAAATGCGAAAATGAGCAAATAGTTCTCCCAGGAATTAGAATTCTGGTTGCGCGCGTACTATGTACAAGAGCTATTTTGTCATGCTAAGATAGGATTAATGTGGATATACTCAAAGATGATGGATTTCATATCAATAAACTATTCTATTCAAGCTTTTTAGTAAATAGATCTTGAACCACAATCCATTGCATTGCGTCGAGGCAAGCAAGTTTAGAATGACAAATTTAAAAATATGAGCAAACTGACAATATTAAAAGAACCTAACCCGATTTTGCGGATGAAAACCGTGAAAGTCAAAGATCCCCTGGCAAAAGACGTGCAGGAGCTTGTTTTGAATATGCATGAAACAATGTACAGTGCCAAGGGAGTTGGCTTGGCCGCTCCTCAGGTGGGCTCCAATCTTCGAATCTGCGTTATCGACGTCGATGATAAGACTTACACGTTAATTAACCCGCAAATAACTTCGAAATCAACAAAAAAGGTTGTTTGCGAAGAGGGGTGCCTAAGCTTTCCTAACAAATTCTTCCCTATTTCTCGCTTCAGTGAAGTTCAAGTTAGATATATTGATGAAATGGGAAAAGCGCAAAAAATTAAAGGTCACGGGCTTCTTTCTCGCGCGCTTCAGCATGAGCTCGACCATTTGGACGGGATTCTTTTTGTTGATAGAATCAAGAAAAGCACCCTGCGAAAACAAACTGTAATTTCGAAAACTAAACAAACAAAAAAATAATTCCCTTTCATCATTTTAAGGGTAATGAGATCAAGAAATCTGAATTTTAAAACACGCCACCTCATTATTTTCCTGGTAAGCTTTAAAAAGATCTCAATTACACTCAAGATGATTTACTAACAATGGCCGATTCAAAAAATATCAAACTAAGGGTTGTTTTCATGGGAACTTCTGAACTATCGGAAGTTGTCCTGGATTCGCTTATCAAAAACAAATATAACGTAGTAGGAGTTTTCACCAAGCCGGATAAGAAGGTTGGAAGAAATCATGAACCCTCCGCTCCACTCGTGAAAATACTGGCTGAAAAAAATAACCTACCGGTATTTCAGCCTAATCGCTTCAATTTGGAAACTATCGAAGAACTAAAAAAACTCAAACCCGACCTCGTTATTGTTGCTGCCTATGGGAAGATTATTCCACAAGCAGCATTGGATATTCCCGGCTTTGGCAATATTAACGTCCACGTTTCCCTACTGCCTAAATACCGAGGCCCTTCGCCGATTCAAAATGCCCTGCTTAATGGCGAAATGGAAACCGGAATAACAATTATGCTCATGGATGAGGGTGTGGATACTGGAGATATCTTGGAGCAAAAGGTTATCCCTATTGAGCCGGAAGAAAATACCGGGCAACTCATGAAAAGACTTTCGCATGAGGGTGCAGAACTTCTGATAAAGACTATTCCACTATGGATCGAGAGAAAAATTCAAACAATTCCTCAAGACCATTCAAAAGCGACTTTTTGCCAATTGATAGAGCGAGAAGATGGAAGAGTTTTCTGGAATGAAAGTGCGGAAAGCATTTATAATAAATATAGAGCTCTCTCTCCTTGGCCAGGTATTTTTGCCTTTTGGCGAAACGAAAAAGAGTTAGTAAGAATAAAGTTGATCTCAATTGGAATTCAAAAAATTGATCCTTTGGAGAAAAAAACTGAGGGTCAAGTTTTTGAAATCGGCGATGACATCGGGGTTCAAACAAGCCAAGGTGTAATCATTCTGAAAGAAATTCAAAAAGAGGGTAAAAAAGCTACTGATATAAAAGCCTTCGTCAATGGTTACCCTGGATTCATTGGAAGTGCCCTTGTTTAATTTCTAAAATCAAAGCTTTAAAAAACCGCTTCATTCCTGATGCGGTTTTTTTTATTTCAAATATTTATTCGTTTAAACAATTTTGTGTTAAAATGTATATATCTTAAATGTTTAAATAATCATTTCCATGGAGAATGAAAAAAAGCAACAACTTGCCCTAATTATCGGTTTCATTTCAATACTTTTCGTTATCCTCTTTACGCTTTTTCGTAGCGACCTTTTTTCGGCAAAAAAATTGCCGGTCGAAGAAACATTTATTCAAACTGATGACTCAAAAGCCAGCGGCCTTAAATCAATAAATGCCAAGGAACTTCAAAAGAAAATCATACTACCCGAGACTAAAAAAAACCTTGTCTTACTTGATGTCAGATCATATAACGACTACATCATTGATCACATCATAGACTCTGTAAACCTACCGCTAGATGAGTTTCCGGCTGCTCCAACAATTGATGTCAGAAAAAAAATCTACGTAATTGGGGCTAATAATGATGATGAGAATATCGTTCAAGCGGTTGAGAAACTTGAAGACGAAGACTTTGAAGATGTCACTATACTTGCCGGAGGAATGGATTCTTGGAAGCAATTAATTGGCATCACCGTTTCCTATGGCAACCCCAAGTCTTTTGTCGATCAAGCAAAGGTTAACTATGTTGACCCAGAACAAATCAAAGAAGCTTTGATTTCGAATGTTCCTATGTATATTTTGGATATTCGTTCAAGCTTAGAATTTGCCAAAGGTCACATAGCTGGTGCTGTAAATATCCCACTTGATCAGCTGGAGAAAAGACGTGCTGAGGTTAGCGAAAAGAAAGTGGTAATAATCGGAAAAACCGAATTAGAAGAATTTCAAGCATCCGTACAGCTTTATGACATGCTACTTATTTCTCCCTATGTAGTTCGCGGAGGAATGCCAAAATGGCAAGAGAAAGGATTTCCAGTGGTACAATAAACAGTCTCCAGAAATATTCTCTCAATATCACATTACAAAACACCTATCAACATGATAGGTGTTTTAAATCTCTTCGCTACGTTTTAAGGCAAATAATGTGCCACATTTTAATCAGTCCTAATAAATCAGATCATACACATCTCCATCCTCTATTTTTTTTGAAGTTTTTCCTTTAACTCTTGAATTGCTGCATCAAATTGAGGATCTCTGTTGGCGTTATAATCATCGTTGGATAGCTCCACTTCCTTGTCTGGTTTAATACCCTCTTTATTTATTTGCGTACCCTTAGGAGTGAGCCAGTGTGCGATGGTTATCTTAGCTGCAGTACCATTGGGCATTTCAATAAATTCCTGTACAGATCCTTTACCGAATGATTTTTTTCCCACCAATGTTACATTGCTACGATTATCTTTCAGTGCACCTGCCAAAATTTCAGATGCGCTTGCGCTGCCTTCATTAATAAGGATAACGGTTTCCAAACCACTAGCAACATCGCCGCCGCGACTAAGCATTTTTTTCTGCTTCCTATCGCCAGTTTCTTCAATGACGACTACTTGATCGCGCGGCAGCAGTTTACTTGCAATATCTACAGCAGATTCAAGGTAACCTCCGGGATTATTTCGAAGATCAATGATCAAGCCTTGCGATTTTTGCGCACGAACCTTTGCGATTGCATCGGCAAATCCTTTCGTAGTGTCATCACCAAAACGCGTAATTTTGATGTTAGCAATATTGTTTTCTTTAAATTCAAGCACCACGCTTTTAACATTGATCATGCCTCTTTGAATTTTTATTTCCTGTGTGTCCTGCTCGCCTTCTCGAAAGATTGTCAGTGTGACACTGGTATTTTTAGGTCCGCGAATATTATCTACTGCCTCCTCTATTCCCATATCGCCAGATTCGTTGCCGTCAATCTTGATAATTTTATCACCACTTCTAAGACCAGCTTTCTCAGCCGGAGAACCCTGAAGCGGCGCAACAATTGTCAAAATCCCACCCTTAATTCCGAGTTCAGCTCCGATCCCTTCAAAGTTACCAGAGATGTCTTCACTGAATTTCTTGTTCTCTGTCGGCTCTAAAAATGTCGTATACGGATCTCCGGTTGCCTCCATCATGCCACGAATAGCTCCATAGAATAGTTTTTTCGCGTCTAATTTTTCAGCATCCACGTATTTCTGCTCAAGCAAGTTCCAAACATTCCAAAACAAAGAAAAATCTATTGTATTATCAGCTTGATTATTCTTATTTTCAAAAAGTGCATCTTCTAAAGGAATAGGCTTCAATGTTTCCAACGGCTCAGATTTACCTTTCTGATACCCCAATTGGAAAACTCCAAATGCCAAAAAAATTATCAAGGCGATATTAATGAAACGGTTATTGATTCTCTTTTTGTACATTTTCCGCTCTTCCGGTATTTTTTCCTGTGATTCTTCCATATAAAAATTTTCTTAATTATGAATTGGTAAAGACGTTTCTCTAAATTTCCTAAAATATTTAATTCCACTAGCAATATGCACCCAGGTTAACTTGCTCGACAATAACGAACGTATCACACCACCTCTTTCGCTGCCCTTTCCATGAAAGTGATGCATTAATGATAATGGGCAATATACAACCTTATATCCTGCATTCCAAAATCTTCTGCACCAATCAACATCTTCCATATACATGAAATACCTAGGATCCATAGGACCGACTTTCTCAAGGGAATCTCGTGAAAACATAATCGCACTACCCATCAGCCAATCAACTTCTTTCATCGTTTTATGGTCATAATCATTCATAAGAAACCAATCCAGATGCTGCTTCGCGAATGCAAATTTTCCCAAAAATGTCCTACGATAAACAATCGTAAACAACTTATAAAAACGAAAACATGAATATTGCAGTGTGCCATTAAAATTAAGTAGCTTTGGACCAATCATCCCGATTGAGCTATCTGATTTCAATTTTTCCAATAGTGTCTGCACGGAACCAGGCGTAATAATTATGTCGCCATTAAGCATTAAAATATATTTCCCACTACTAGCTTCGATACCCTTTTTTACTAACGCCTGAAATCCCACATTTTCTTTAAAAGGGAAAAACAAGATATCAGCGAAATCCTCGCGCATCATCATCTCAGTATCTTCCTGCGTAGCACTGTCAGCTACAATTAATTCGTATGCAATATTATGCACACTGTTTCTTATAGAATCCAGACAAACTTTTAAAAGTTCGGGATTACGGTAATTTGTAACAATTATCGACAGCTCCATTTATGCATATGACCAAAAGCTAGGAATTTTGCCAGTACTTTTGGAATTATATCTAGATTTTAATTGGTGGTCTTAACTTCAGCTTGTGCTGGCACAACGAAAATATTCTGAAATAGATTTCTGATTCTTTCGAAATTATCGCCACGTGGAAGCAGAATATAACCAGCTTCTCCATTTGTCTCTGGTACATACAATAGTCCCTCCTCTGAATTTTCAAGATTGTGGTGCAAGGTCTCAGTTTTGCCAAGCTTGTTCATTTCGCTGTAAACGTCAAACAGACGCTTGAGTTCCCATGCTTGCATATCAGTTTTAACATTATCGCCCAAACTGTTGATCATAGCGTTAACTTTTGAAAAGTCAGTAAGCGTTCCCATGGCCAACGATTTTTCTTTAATTTGATCTATGACATATTGTTGCCTTTTCGCACGATCAAAGTCACTTGAAGTTGCGCGTGAGCGTGAATAGCAAAGAGCTTGAATACCGCTCAGTGTTTGCTTTCCAGCTGGCAATTTGAAATCTCCTCCACATTCAGTATTAGGGTTTGTGCAAAGTGGATAGCTTTTCGCAAGATATTTCGATCCGTCGCTTCTGGTATGATACTTATTTTCAAATTTTCCAGTTTTCTTTGTAAAAGTATACGAATCGCAAACTTTTTCTTCATTAAATTGCACCGCTTCTTCAAATGGCTTAGCTAGCGTTAAGTCAACACCTCCAATGGCATCAACTAGATCGGTAAATCCCTTGAAGTTTATCACCAGCGAATAATTTACTGGCATTCCCACAATATCACTGACCACCTTTTCCATACTCTCCATTCCTTGTCCTTGCTGCTGACCGTAAGCATAAACCGCATTTATTTTGCTTTTTGCATTTAAAGCCGGGTTATCAACATAAAAATCTCTCGGTATTGAAAGCAGTGAAACTTTATTATCCTTGGAATTTATACTCGCCACCATAATAGTGTCTGCAAGCGTTCCGCCGCCAGGAACATTTTCACCGCGCATGCCCAAGAGCAAAACGTTGATTCTACCTTGCTCCTCCCCCTCCAGCTTATCTTCTACTCCAGGTATGATATGTGACAAGCTGCCGAAAATATTTCCATCAGTTGAAATCTTATTCAAAGTTGCTCCTGCTTTCCAGAAAACAATCGAACCGACTAAAATAATCAGACCAACCACAATCAGTAACGGCTTAAGCCATTTCCGCTTTTTATGCTTTGCGACATCAGGGCGAGTTAATTGCTCTTGACCCTCATTTCTTCTTTGAAACATAGCTGTTTTTGATAAATTTATTTTTTAATTTCCCACCTAAATACGCTCATTGCTTAAGACGTATCAATGATTGATTGTGAAAACCCAATCGCTCAATTATTACCTAATTCGTTATAAATTGCAAGCATTTTACTTGCTGATTTTTGCCAAGAAAAAAAGCCTATTCGCTGGCCACCCAGACGAATTAGCTCACCTCTTAACTCGTTGTCCATACAAACATTATACAATTTTTTTGAAAAATCATCAAGATTATTAATATCGAAATATAATGCGCTGTCCTGACAAATTTCTTTCAAACTAGGAATATCAGAGCAAATCACTGGAACCCCCTGACTCATTGCTTCCAGCACTGGAATTCCGAAGCCCTCATATAAGGAAGGAAAAGCAAAAGCGTGCGCCAATTGAAAAATAGCAGATTTATCAGCCTCATCGATGAAGCCAGGAAAAATTATCTCATCTTGCAGATTATTAGCTGAAATTGCATAATCGATTCTTTTGTCATAATTATGAGCTTTGCGATTGCCGCCGATAACCAACGTCATGTCGCCTAAATCCGCTTTTATCTTTGCAAAAGCTTCAACAAGCATCGGTAAGTTCTTGCGCGGCTGCAGCGTTCCAACATAGAGGATGAATTTTTCAGGTAGCTGATATTTCCTACGCACCTCGGCCAACCTGTTTTCAGATATTTCTTTGCTTAAAAAATCATCACTGATTGAATTATGAATCCACTCAACTTTTTCAGGTTTCGTCTTATAAAATTTGATTATTTCGTCGCGGGTAAATTTCGACACACCTATGATTCTATCAGCTCTTTTGATGCTAAGTGGTATCAAGGTTT
This sequence comes from uncultured Bdellovibrionales bacterium, assembly GCA_964609855.1. Lineage (GTDB taxonomy): Bacteria > Patescibacteriota > Minisyncoccia > Moranbacterales > GWC2-37-73 > GWC2-37-8. The sequence goes on along the minus strand of CAZSTB010000010.1, from coordinate 40,687 downwards.
TCAAGAAGAACAGATCGGAAAACTTGATAAATTTCGGAAAGAAATTGAAAGATATGTCATGCACAATCGTGACAATTTTAACTTTTTTCGAAACAAACCAAGGAGTAATGTATTGCGTATGATAGACATCGACAGGATTTTTACGCAGATAATTCGGAAGCGTCCAAAAATTCCATGCAAACCTGCTAGGAGTTTGAAGTGAAATAATCTTGAAACTATCTTTCCCCACAATTCCTAATTGCTGCGAAATTTCACGTAGAGCGTTCTCATCAGTAGCATCAGTGAACAATTCGAACTGATGCCCACCGTCAATCTTTGCAAATTCCTTAACCAAATTAAAAATAACCACCTCATCGCCGGTTCTTTTTTTGCCTATCAATCTAATATCTATGCCGATTTTCATAAATCTAACGAATTACAAATTTATTACAAATATACAAATTTTATTTGTTGACGTAACCCGTCTTCGCTAAAGCTGCGCCGAGGCAAGCATGCTACGTAACAAAGATCTGAAACTATTTATCTAAAATATTAATAGCACGCTTCATGGCCAGAAATCCGTATGCCCACAAAAACGGTAGCCACAAAGGCATCACTCCAAGTAAACTTTTTCGCATAAAAACCTCCACACCCGTACTTATGAAAAAATATTCAGAAATAATCATAATAAAAAAACCGAAAACCAAAAAAACATATTCACGCTTTTCATATTTAAAAAATAATGCAACCGCTATTATCATTATATACAATAGAGTCAATATGTAATCATTTTTTATTATCGCAATCAACCCAACCATCGAAATAATTGGGATTGTGTTGATGAAAATATTTAAGAATTTTTTAAAAAATTGAGTCATTGGAAATTTATTGGAAATTGGAAATTGAAATTTGGAAATTAAAAACTAGATATATATCACTTTTTTATATTTTTTTATCTTCGATATTTCCCGCCAACAGGCTTACTGCCACAGCCAAATATGCCCAAACAAATCCCAAAAATATTCCGGAATTGAATAAGTTTGGAACAACAATTGCAAACCATCCCAATATTACAAAAACTAATGACGTCTTATCATCGACATTTTTATTCATAAATCGCATCGATGAAACTATGAGGATATAAAGCAGTAAAACCGAAAAAGACAGTATTCCAAGCAGCCCGCTTCCCAGCCATACTTCCAAGAAGATGTTGCTTGCATTAAGTCCGGCGCCGCTTTCGTCTTTGCCTAAAATTTCAGAGATACTCCCCCAGCCTATTCCAAAAATTGGATTTTCCTTGATCTGACTGATTGATTTTCGATAAATTTCAGCTCTAATATTTACTGTCGGATCCGGCCGCAAAATTTCAATGACATTTTTTCCTTGTGCTTTTTCACTTGTAATTTCCTCTAAATTGATGTGGCGACAACCATATTGAGATAGTTCCCTTATGCTTAAAATAACCTTTTCTGAATTCAAGCTGTCTATTGAATCGCATGAAACAGTTATTTTCTGCAGTCCGCCAGTACTTTGCGCACGATTGAAAATTTGAAAATTGGTCAGTGGAATTCCGACTGAAATCAACATGCTTATTGCCAATATTGAAGCAATAAAAATTCCTTGCAATGAAAAATTCCGCCATTGCCACCTGGACACATTCCATGAACCATTGATCAGTGTCAGTTTCAAAAACCCAATAATCACAAAAGCCGCTCCCACCCAAGCACTACGAGAAACAGTCAAAATCAAAGACACAAACACTAATCCAAGAATTACGTAATTAATTACGTAATTAATTTGAATTTTTTTGAAAATTGTTTGGAAATTGGAAATTGAAAATTGTTTGGAAATTGGAAATTGAAAATTGGAAATTTGAGCATCTTTATTTTTCCGTTTATTTCCATTCGACGCGTACAGCCATGTTAAAATTGCCGCCAATATGAATGTGATAAATATTCCCAGCCAATCAGGCTCAGTAAATGTCGCATTGGGCCTGCCAGGCATAACCTCGAAAGCGTTGCCGCCGTTAAGGTAAGTCATATTCTGCCAAATTGCATAAATCACGACAATAAAACTGCCGCTGAAAAAGAAAAGACTGACGCGTTTGGAATCTTCAAATGACTGCATGTATACGCGCGTAAGAAAATATAGCATTACAAAAGAAACAGCCACTAAAGACTGCTTAAATCCCAAGCCCTTGTTCAATGAAAAAAGTGCACTTATAAATCCGCTTGTCGCCAAACAAACCACTAGGGCGTCTGGCCAGCGAAATCTTGGCAATGGAAAAGCCAAGCGTTTAGTCAAAATCTGAATTGAAAGCGAAGCCGCTGTAACTAATCCGAAGAACTGATAAGGCCTGAGCGCCAAGGGAATCTCTATCGGCACCAAATTCACATTCTCTAATGCCAGTGTCCCTAGGAACAGCGCAAACGTCCAACTCGGACGATAAATTGCCAAAATCAACGACAAAATCGCAAAAAAAACAAAATCGCCCAAATTCTTGAATGGCAAAAGACCGCTATTGGAAAACCAAATCCCAAAAATCACCAAGACGCTGTTGACCAAAATCAGATACATCTTAGTGGAATTGGCTTGTAAATTTGCGAATATTTTTTTAATTTCCTCCATGAGAATTAAAGTGTGGTTATTATATTTGAAACTTTGTTGATAAATTTATCCCAGGAGAAATGCGAAGCGCGTTCCCTCCCTTTTAGAGATAGTGCAATGCGCAAATGTTCATTCATCAAAACATTTTTCATTACCATCGCCAAATCATCAACCTCATTCGGATTGCAATATACGGCCGCATCAACTCCAATTTCCGGCAATGAGGATGTTTTAGCTGTAATCACTGGCGTACCCTGATTCATTGCCTCCAAAACCGGCAGACCAAAGCCTTCATATAAGGAGGGGTATACAAACAAAGTCGCTTCGCGATAAAGTACAGGCAAATCAGACTGTGCAACAAATCCCAAAACGATAACTTCTTTTTCAAGCTCCAAACCTTTGACCAGATTTTCAACGTCGCAGACCAACGGCGCAAGCTCTGGCATCAATTTCCCAGAAACCACGAGCTTCGGAAGCCAACTTGCATGCCCATAAGCCTCCAGAAGAATCTTGTATGCTCGCAGCACGCTTTCAGTGTTTTTTCGCACTTCCAATCCCCCGCCAGTATAAATGTAACCTTTTTCCAGTTTATATTTTTTCAAAACTTCTTCAACTTTTTCTGGCGCAGGAATATTCTTATAAATTTCATCTACATCAATATGACAGACAGCAATTTTCTTCGCATCAATATTAAGATGCTGAATTATGTCCTTTTCGGTGCGATGAGAAACAGCAATTAACTTATCAGTTCTTTTCATTGCTTGCTCGCTCAAAAATTGATAAATCTTTTTGCGCCAATTATTCAGGTATTCTGGAAATATTCTTGGAATCAAGTCGTGGACAATCATTACATGCTTGATTCGCTTTTTTCCGCATAGCATTCGGCAGAGCACCGTCGGACTTTGGTACATACTCAGTAGCACACTGCAGTTATCTTTCTTGATCATTTTTGGAAGTGAAAACATTTCCCACCAGATCTTTCTAATCAAATCATCACGTTTCCAGGCTGGCAGAAAAACAACTTTGCTGAAATTTTCAGGCAACGCCAAATCTACATCTTCTTCAAGATACAAGACATATTCCGCATCCTTGTTGTTTTCTAATTTCAAATTTAAAATTTCAAATTCCGCTAACTTTTTCAAAAAGTTAGCGGTCACCTGACCTATTCCCGTGTTCTGTTTTCTTAAAAAGGAAGCATTGATAGCTATTTTCATCTCAGTAAAAATTCAAAAAGGGCTTTGCCCAATCAAATTAACATTTTTTATTATCGAAGTTATCTTACCTGATTATACAATAAGATTTGAAATAAAAAAAGAGACTCGCTGATTTGCAAGTCTCTTTTTGTGAGGCAAAAATCGTTTAGCCAATGATTGATTTCGCTAAAACCGTAGCCCAATATCCCATAGCCATAATCAAGGTGATCATTACTACCGGAACTGCGAGATGAAACAAAAATTCACCTTTATCCATTTTTTTATGCATATCTGTTCATATGAAAAGTTAACAGTAAACTATATATCATTTCTCCTATTTTGTCAATAGCAAAATAGGATTCCTTAATCTTTCTTCTTGTATAATCGCTTCAAATGCTTTAATATATACAAGTATTAATCCTAAAAATATACGCATGGAAAAAACAAAGAAATCAGTTTGTATTATCGGTCTTGGTTATGTTGGATTGCCACTTGCGGTCCAGTGTGCGCTAAAGGGCTATGAAGTATATGGTTTAGAAAATGACACGGAAAAAAATACGCTAATCAATTCTGGCAAAAGTCCTATTAAGGAAGATTTTTTGGAGGACAACCTTCCAAAGATTAAACTTACCGCAACCAATGACCCAACAGTAATTAAAAAAGCTGATGTGGTTATCGTATGTGTTCCTACACCCATTGATGAAAGTTTCTTTCCAGATCTAGGACCCGTAAAAGTTGCAGCAAAAACAATTACTGAAAATCTCAATCCTGGTCAATTGGTAGTGATCGAATCAACCATTAATCCAGGTGTCTGCGAAGAGGTTGTTGAACCTATTTTCGCCCAGGCCGGATTCAAAGTCGGGCAAGATTACGAGCTTGCGCATTGTCCAGAGCGCATCAATCCAGGAGACCCGAAATGGAATGTAACTAACATCCCGCGCGTAGTCGGCTCTTTTTCAGAAAATGGTTTGAAAACTGCGGTGACTTTTTACGAAGATATCATTGATGCAACCATCATGCCAATGAAATCTGTGCGTGAAGCAGAAGCGACAAAAATTGTTGAGAATTCATTCAGGGATATCAATCTTGCATTCGTAAATGAACTTGCAAAATCTTTCGACTGTCTCGGAATTGATATTGTTGACGTTATCAAGGGCGCATCCACTAAGCCTTTCGCTTTCATGCCACATTGGCCAAGTCGTGGAGTTGGCGGACATTGCATTCCAGTCGACCCTTACTATCTAATCGAACGCGCTAAGGCTTCCGGATTTGATCATGAATTTTTGAAAATTGCTCGCAAAGTCAACAATTCGATGCCGGAATACACAGTCGAATTATTGCAAGACGCTCTTAATAAAGTGAAACTCCCACTTAATGGAACAGTCGTCGGCTTGATGGGAATCTCATATAAGGCCAATATTGCAGATCTTCGAGAATCACCAGCACTAAAAATCATAAAACATCTCAAGCATCACCAAGCAGAAGTTTTAGTTTTTGATCCACATACTGAAAAACATTCTTCAACTGGTTCATTAGAGGAATTACTCGAAAAATCCACTGCGCTTATCTTAGCAACCAGCCATAAGGAATTCGTAGAAATGGATCCTGCTATTTTCAAAAAACATGGAATTAAGGTTATTGTAGATGGCATGAACTGTTTAGATAAAAATGCTATCGAAAAACATGGTATAATTTACAAAGGAATTGGACACTAATAAAAATCCTAAATCTAAATTTCCAATATCAAATAAAATCTCAATCAGTAAATTTCTAATTTAGTCATTTGAAATTTATTGGAAATTAGGATTTTGATATTAGGATTTTACATACTATGTTTCATCTCATCAAATTTATCATCTGGCTAGCAGGAATAGCGTTAATTGCGTATATCGCCTTACCATATTTTGGATACGAAGTTAATTTGAATTATTTCAATGAGAACAAGGGCGCATGCCAAGAAAGAGTTAGCGAGTGCTCCAAGCAACTTCTCGAGCAAGGCACAAAAAATGCTAAGTGCGATTTAAATTGTGTCGATCCGACATTAATAATTAAGAAAAACTAGCGATGAAACTGATTGTAAACCTTCCAGCATTTAACGAGGTAGAAAAAATTGGCGAAACCATCAAAAGAATTCCACGCAAAATTGAAGGCATTGACGAGGTTTTCGTGCAAGTGGTTGATGACGGATCAAAAGATGGAACGGCTGAGGCTGCCAGAAACGCAGGCGCTGATTTTGTTTTTTCACATCCGACAAACAGAGGGCCTGGCGTCGTTTTCAGAACGGCTGTTGAGCATGCCCTGGAAAATGGAGCTGACATCTTGGCGTATATTGATGCAGACGGTCAGTTCAATCCTCAAGACATTCCAACAATCATTGAACCGATTTTAAAAGGCGAAGCTGACATGGTCAGTGCTGATCGCTTCGGCGAACACAAAGCTAAGAATATGCCGGCTACCAAATATTATCTCAACCGCTTTGCAGCTTGGATCATCGGTCGCTTCATGAATTATCCAATCAAAGATCTTACTTGCGGATTCCGTGGTTATAACAAAGAAACTCTGCTTAGATTGAATCTTCCAGGAGCATTCACCTATACACAGGAAGTCATCATCGACGCACTTGGAAAAAACTTGAAAATAAAATGGATTCCTGTCGAAGTAACCTATTTCGAAGGAAGAAAATCGCGCGTTGTCCGATCAATCTACAAATATGTCAGCAATAGTGCCAAAATCATCTTGAAAGCTGTGCGCGACGTTCGCCCAATGAAGTTTTTTGGAGTTCCTGGACTACTTTTGATAATCATATCCATTGGTCTTTTCGCTTATTTTTTTGCGATGTATCTTCAGGATTTCAAAATAACGCCATACAGAAATTATTTGATCTTCTCGATTTCTACTTTCCTAATTGGCCTGCAATTTCTCGTTTTCGCCTTGATTGCTGACATGATAAAATCTAATCGCAAACTTAGTGAGGACCAAATGTACATGTTTAAACTTGAAAAATATAAGAAATAACCTATGTTGGATTTTATTCTGCACACGGTCATAGTATTTTTAGCAAAGATATTTCTCTTACCAGCTTCTGTGATATTAGCAACGCCCATATTGATTGTCATGAGCGGTTTCGGGAAAGAAAATTACTCAAAGAACTTAAAATCAAATTATCATAGAATTTTTATTTGGTGGAACAAATATCTTTAAGCCAATTTCTTCCAACTAATAACAAGCAAAATCCACTCACATTTCGAGTGGATTTTGGGGTCATACGCAACATAGGGTTCTGACTTTGTAAATTGCGTTTTTCCTAAAAACCAATCCGTTCTCAATGTCATTCCGAGCGTAGTGACTTCGACCAGAGGAAGAAAGACACGAAGTCGAGGAATCTGAGCCCAGATCTTTCGACTTCATTTCGCGCTGCTGCGCTCAATTCCGCTCAAGATGACAACAAGTTAGTTGAGTGTTTAATAAAGAGTATTGTAGACAAGTGCACAACTTAGTATCTCAATAGAAAGTGAATCATTCTCCTCTTATTCTCAGAACCATATGTTATGCATGACCCGATTTTGCTTGAATAAATAAGCATTCTCAGTTATAATATTAAACATGAATAAGCTTAAAATTATTTTTATTTCCCACACTTACCCACCAACCGTGGGAGGCGTTGAAACACAAAATTTTGAACTCGCAAAATGGCTTTCAAAAGATTCTGAAGTTACCATCATCGCCAACACTCGAGGTCGCAAGTTTCTGCCAATATTTGCAATTTATGCATTGCTAAAGTCTTTAATTTTGCTTCACAAGAACGATGTAGTGATTCTTGGCAGCGGCATGCTGGCAATAAACGGTTGGATTATAAAATTTTTCACCAAGAAACCCGTAATTTCTGTTGTGCATGGCCTGGACATAAACTACAACTCTTCATCACTCGGCGTTTGGTATGAAAAATTACTTATTTTCATTTATCAATCACTTTGGACTAAAATATTTATTCCTAAACTTGATAAATTGATAGCTGTCGGTAATGAAACTATTCGTGTCGGCATAAGACATGGAATTCATAAAGACAAATTTGTTTTTATTCCCAACGGCGTTGACACGGAAAAGCATTTTGAAAAGCATTCACTAGCTGAATTAGAAAAAATAACCAATCGCTCTCTAGAAAATAAAAAAATTCTCCTAACAACTGGACGCCTAGCGAAAAGAAAAGGCGTGGCATGGTTTATCGAAAATGTTCTTCCTGAGCTCGATAATAATTTTATCTATATTGTCGCAGGAGACGGTCCTGACAAGAAAAACATCTTATCAGCTATCGAAAAGAGTAGCCAGCAAGAACGCGTATTAATGCTGGGATATGTTAGCGATGAATTAAAAAATATTCTTTGGAATACAGCAGATCTTTTCATTCAGGCCAACATAGCAGTCCCTGGAGATATGGAAGGTTTCGGAATTTCGGTCATAGAAGCGGGATCATGTGAACTGCCAGTTCTCGCTTCAAATCTGGAGGGATTAAAAGATGCAATCAAGGATAATAAAAATGGTTTTCTCGTGTCTTCTCAGGATATTGAAGCCTTCATTGAAAAAATCAACAAACTGTTCGCTGATGATTCCCCAAGAAAAATACACGGTAAAAAAATGCGTGAGTATGTTGTGGAAAATTATCATTGGCAGCATATCGCAAAATTATATCTCAATGAAATTACTGAGATGACAAGTACTGCTCAGGAATCTAAATTATAAAATAGCATTACCATGTTGGATTTTTTTCAATCACAAATTTTACTTTACTTTTCACTGGGAATTGTCTTTTTCCTTCCCGGCTATTTCTTGCTTTATGCTACGCGAATACATAAAGAATTTTCCAAGTTGGAACAATTCGTGCTCGCTTTCGGATCAAGCATAGCGACAATCGATTTTTTAATGATAGTCTTGGGGCGCCTGCCACTTGGGATTACAAGGTGGAGCTTATTGGGCGCGATATCTATCTTTTGCCTTGTCTGCGGAACAATTTATAAATTTATTGTCAAAAAAGTACCCGAAACCGTGCATCACGAAGAGGAAAAAGCCAAATCAAAACATTCTCTAACTGTGATTATTCTTTTACTTTTTTTAACCATATTTATCAATACGATATATTTCAAGAATGCAATTTTTCCGACTTCCACAGATTTAGGCCATCATATGTACTGGACCAAAGAAATTTCTATTTCGGGCGCGCTTCCACAATATGAAAAAGCTGAAATTGGGCAAAATTTCCAAATTGAGAAGCCAACCCCGATTGCAGATTTCATAATCGGTGAACATTTAGTTTTTGCCGCAGTTGCCATCATCGCTGAAGCCAATTTAATTTCAGCTTTCCCAATCCTTACACTTTTCCTAATCCACATCATGTCCATTTTGGCGATATTTGTTCTCACCTTAAGTTTATTCAAAAAATCCCCACACTGCGAAACTATCGCCGTCATGACACTACTGCTGATTGGTCCACTTTATGCGCTCGCATCGCCACAGGCAAAATTTGCAAGCGGAGGAGTGATTGGAAATACGATTGGAAATCTCTTCATTCCACTAATCATCCTAGTTTTAGCTAAAGCCCTCTCAAGGAAGAAAGCAAAATTACTTGCCTTTACAATTTTCATGCTAATGGCACTTGCCTATACTCATCACCTTAGCACCTTTGTTTTCATTTTTATCCTTTTTTTCTCCATCATCACATTTTCAATTTTAAATTATAAGATTCTATTACCAGAAATTAAAAAATGGCTTAAGCTGATTTTTACACCTGCTGTTCTAATGACGATTCTCTTAAGCGCAATTTTTATTTTTGCCGTTTATACACCAACGTATCTGAACACCAAAGCCATTGATACTGCAGTGGGTTCGCCCGTCAAGGCCACCAGAACTGGGCTGACATTTCCTGAATTAAGATCAACCGCAGGTGAAGCACGCTTCGCCTTTGCAGTGCTTGGAATTTTTATGCTTTTTTTCGCCCGAAAAATAGGAAGATATAATCAAGCTATAACCATTGGATGGATCGGCGCGCTAACAATTATGTCACTTCAGCCTGATTGGCTATATGTTGATATCCCCTCAAACCGAATTGCCAGCTATATAGTATTTCCAGTTTCCATTGTTGCTGGATACATGTTTGTCAAAATTTTTGCTGCCATAAAAACCGAAAACAAGCAGTTTAGCTATATGAATCCACTCTACCTGCTTTTTACTTTTTTCGTGCTCATGACTTTCATCGTAACAAACGGGCTTTATGATAATGCGCAAGCACTAAATACATCAAATGGATCTGGCAAGGCGCAGCAAGCCTATATTGCCTCTCAGTATTTAGCTGAAAAATCCACTGCCTCTGATTTAATTTTGAAGGACCACAATTATCTCACGGGTGATTCCTGGATGAAGTTAGCTTTCATGCGTGGATACAACTATCCACTTTCCAGAGGCTATTTCAAACGCTATGAAGATATCACTAAACCGCGCGAACAGTGCACCTACCAAATGATTTCCAGCCCAAATAGTCCGGTAGCCGAACAATGTTTTAATGAAACAAACACTAAATTTATCATGATCAATCCGCAGATGGACAGTGCCCAGTTTCATCGCAGCAATCAATTTTGGCAAGTTTATATATCAGATGAGGTCGGCATTTTTTACAAAAACAAATAAAAGGTATTACCCCAGGGCAGAGCCCTGG
>CAZSTB010000010.1:0-30165 GCA_964609855.1 uncultured Bdellovibrionales bacterium | reverse complement strand
TGGACAGAGCTGCGAGGTACCTGCCTACCGGCAGGCAGGTTATACCTTTTGATATCTACGCTTGCTCGGAAATGGAAAATATTACTTTTTCATTTCGCTCGCTTCGCTTGATAATAAACTCGGAAATCTTTAATATCATTTTGCAATTTAATGAACAATAAAATTATCATTTTCGCTACCTGTTTTTTTCTGTTGGTAAGTTTTGTTTTCCTATCAATCACGGAAAGGAAACAATCAGATATAAATACCAAGGAAACTTGGAGCCTATATTTTGAAAATCCCAAGGACAAAAATTTGGATTTTATCATTGAAAATCATTCATCTCAGGAAAATTTCCATTGGGAAATCTTTTCCGATAAGGAAAAGATAAAAACCGGTGATGAAAAAATTGAAACTGGCAAAACTAAAAAGATTCCTCTTTCCATGATTCAAAGCGCAGGCAAAAAAATTATTATTTCAGTAACAAGCGGCAACGAAAGGAAAAAAGAAATATACAAAATAATCACTCGCGATTAAATTTTTAATTTAAAATTTGAAATTTGAAATTATATTTTATGAGAAAAATATTACTCGTAACCCGCCCAGTCGCTCCACCTTGGGACGAAGCCAGCAAGAATTTTGCCTATTATTTAGCTAAAAGTGCGCTAAACTTTAAGTTCAGCGTTTTAACACCGGGCATTATTAAAAATCTTCCTGCAAATATAAACCAACTACCAGTATATACAAAAAATAATTTGAATTTGAGCTGGGGTCAACGACTTAGACTTCTAAAATTGACTTTGGTTGTTAAAAATTTTGACATCCTGCATTTCATGCTTACGCCGAGCAAATTTAATGCGTTTGCATTTAAATTATTTTTAACTAGCAAGGATACTAAGACTGTGCAAACCATCGCAACCCTGCGCGAGGATCTTTTGTCTGATGATGATTTCAAAAAGATTCTCTTTGCCGATCTGTTGATTACTTACTCTGATTACGCAAAAAACAAGTTAGCAAAACTTGGCTTTGAAAATGTCGTGAGAATTTATCCCGGCATAGATCTTCAAAAATTTCAACCACAAGAAAAGGATGAAGAAACTCTCTCACTTTTCAACATTAAATCTTCCGATTTTGTAATCATATATCCTGGTGAATACGTCAGGCTTGGAGCCACTGATGATATTGTCGCTTCCCTGCCTGAACTTTTCAAGCAAATTCCAAATGCAAAATTTGTTTTTGCCAACAGATTTAAAAATGAAAAAGATATTCAAAAAAAAGCGGAGGTTGTTGAAGCACTCAAGGACGCAGGAATTTTAGATAAAGTTGTATTCACGGATACCTTTTCCGATATGCCAAAGATTTACAATATAGCTGATGTGGTTGTGTTCCCAGTTAGAAACATGCAAGGAAAATTCGATGTCCCGCTTGCAGTGATTGAAGCGATGGCCTGTGAAAAACCCGTTATCATTTCCGATCTGCCAATTTTGAAAGAATTCGCATCCCCAGATAATTCTGTTATAATTGAAACTGGAAACACCCAGCAATTTGTTTCGGAAATCACTAAACTTTCCCAGCATACCGAACTTCGAAGTCAAATCGGGAAAGCTGCACGAAAATATGTCGAAGAAAATTTTGACATCAATTCTGTTTCCAGCCAATACGAAAATGCCTACGAAAAATTAACTAAAGAATAATAATTGTCATGCTGAACTTGTTTCAGCATCTAGAAGTGCGGGATCCTGAAATAAATTCAGGATGACATGATTTAGAAAACTATGGAAAATATTGAAAAAAATCTTTCAGAAATAACTCCCCATCAATTCGATTTTAAAACGGATAAGATGTCAGTTCCTGCGCGCTTTTTTATGAGTAAGGATCTTTTGCCTGAAGAAAAAACTTTTATTCAAACTGAAGATGTTGCTTCCAATAAGGATGTTTTATTCAGGCAAACGGTTGCGATGCCGGATGTCTGCTCAAAACCAGGCAGGAAAAATGCTTCGGGAACAGTCATTGTCTCTGACGGTTTCATTTTGCCACAAGTGAATGACTCTGATCCCAATTGCGGCATGCGTCTGGTCAAAACAAATCTCACTGAGGATAATATAACACCTGAAGAAATTCACAAACTTTTTCAAGAATTAGTTGCGGTCGTTCCCACGAAAAAATTCGTAGGAACAAAAGTTCCCTTTTCCGTAGTGGTGGATATTTGTCGCAGAGGCACAATTGCAGCCATCGAGCATCTTGGAATCAAAACCAAAAATGAATTAGAAAATACCCAAGGTGGTGGAAACTTTTTCGGCAAAGAAATGGAGAAACAGGATATTTTCGATGTCATCCCAAAACTCTACATGCATTTTGCCAAATATCGCTTAGGAATTTTAGGAGCTGCGGGGAATCACTTCTTGGATCTACTGAAAGTGACCGATATCATTGACCCGGTAATTGCAGAAAAATTTAATCTCAAAAAAGGACAATATCTCTTGATGATTCATACTGGTTCAGGAATTTTAGGCCAATATACGATGTACACCCACACAGCCAAAAAGGCTGAACATCTTTCCCAGGCGATAATGGTTATGCTTGGAAAAATGACTTTCAAAACATCGAAGGGTGGTGTCTACAAAAAAATGCAGGAGTCAATCAAAAGGCACATGACAAATGATGATTCCCTTTTGAAATTCGATGCCAACGCAGCTGACGGCGAAATGTACATGAACGCCAGAGCCGCCGCTTCAAACTTCGGAACAGCCAATCGCGCAGTCATTATCCACAACATTGCTGAAACCATGAAAAAAGTTTTGGGCCGTGAAGTTGAAATGGATCTAATTTACGATCTTCCTCACATCTCCATCACCAAAGAGGAGCATTTCGGAAAAGAGGTCATAGTTCATCGCTCCAACACCTCAAGGGCATACGGGCCAAGCAAGATGACAGGCAAACATCAACTATACAGTCAAACAGGAGAACCGGTTTTCATTCCATCCTCAATGAGTACAGATGCCTACATTTGCGTCGGAACTGATCGCAACGAGGAGAGTTTCTATTCTGCCCCACACGGAACCGGCAAAGGAACAAACTCAAATGAAAAAGCTGTGACAAACAGAGACGAACTATTCGCGAAGATGCAAGAAAAAGGAGTAAGACTCTACAATGCTCAGTCTTCAATCGTCATCAATCAAGACAGCGCTCGATACAAAAATATCGACCAAGTGATTGAGGGTGTCGAAGCCAATGGCATCGCCCATGTCGTGGCAAAAATGCAACCAGTGGCAGTCATTATGTACTAAACACAGTATCTAGTATTTAGTATTTGGTATTTGGTATTTAGTAATATTCCCCTTTCGCCATATGAAGTACATAGGCAATGCGCGCCAGTAGACGAGCGTACGGTCGACAATAATCTTTACAGTTTAGGATGCTTTTTTGGGATTTTTTGAGAAAAAAATAGGCCTAATCATTACATCGATTAGGCCCTACATAGAGTTGTTGGCATTTGCACTGGCTTCAGTAAAGAACAAACTCGCCTGTGGTGGTGTGTTGCCCCTTGTTCATATGCCAGACACCTTCAATATTATAAAAGGTGACTGGTTCGCATTCGATGGTAGCGTGGAAGGTGATTGAACCACGAATATATTTCGTGTGCTCAATTTTGCCTCTATCCAACCATTCGCCTTCGGAACAAAAGATATAGCTACAACCGGCTATCTTATTTGGATCAATTCGTAATCCGAGCTTGCTCAGAGCTTGAGACTCCTCAGACAAAGCTTCTTGCAACTTTTTTGACATTCTCATGGCATACTCCTCTTGTAAAAGAATTTTTATTGTAGATTTAATAAATCATTCAACTGCGCAGTCTACATTCAAATTAACAAAAAGTCAACCTTTCCTTATTAATATTCATCAGCACAATAAAAAGGGGCTGCACGATGTTTCGCGCAGCCTCTTGCTTCTACTCTTTAAACACGAAAGCCATTACAGCTTTACGGAAATGGTCCTTTCAGACTCATGTCCATGAAGAATTGCAATTTACTTAGCGGTCTATTCATGGTATCATTTTTATATAAAAAACAAGAAAAAATAAAAGAGTTTTTTGACGTTTTTAAGTTTCAAAGTATTAAAAAACTTTATGAACCTTACAAACTTTATGAACTTTATAAACTAACGTGAAAATAATCTCCATTTCAGGCCTCGATGGCAGCGGCAAATCCACCCAAGCTAAGATGTTGCAGGATTTTTTTGAGCAGCGCAGCAAGAAAGTTCACTATTTTCATGCCGTGCAATTTTCCGTGCCACAAGCACTCAAAAGATTTTTCAGACTAAGAAAAAAAGCGGACAAAAACGATTCCCAAAAAGTTACCACCGGCGAAAAACCGGGAGTAACCAGTGCTAGCTGGATAGCTATCAATCTTCGCAAATTAGCTTTCATCATTGACGTTTTCCGCTTTCATTTTCTCAAAAAGAAACTTACCAGAAAAGGATACAACTTTCTGATAACCGACCGCTATTTTTACGACACCGTTGTAAATATATCCTACCTGCAAAAAAGAAACACACCGTCACGCATCGAAAAATACATCCCGAAAGCTGATGCGGCTTTTTATCTCAAAATCCAGCCGGAATCCATCATGACTCGTCCGCGTGTTCCTGAACAAGGCCTGCAATATCTTAAGGATAAGAAAAAACTCTACGACATGTACGCCATTCTCTGGAATTTCAAAATAATCGACGGCAGCGCTTCCCCCGAAGCTTTATTCAACCAACTAATAGCAGCACTTAAGAAATAAAATTACTAAACAAATTTCGAATTTTGAATTTCGTCCCCAGGGATAAGCCTGGAGCAAAAATTTTGATTGAATTTCGAATGCTCCAATAGTTTAAAATATTGAGACATTAAGATTTCATTTAAAATTAAAAATTAAAAATTAAAAATTTATACAGATGTCTCAAAATCTCGCAAAATCGACTCTTTGGCTAATTATCTCCGAACTGATTTTTAATCTTTCCGGCTACATTATCCATTCTTCAATGGGCAGAATTTTGGGACCGGCAGATTATGGTCGTTATGGACTTGTGGTTACACTTACAACCATGGTTATAATTTTGATCGGCAATGGTATCCCTACTGCCATGGCTAAATATATCAGTGAAATTTTTGAGACTAATCCTCGCATGGTGCTTGTCATCAAGCGCAAGGCGATCTTGCTGCAATCTGCGCTTATTGGGTCAATTGCTGTAATTTTCTTTTTCTCTGCGCCGTTGATTGCAAGGGCGCTTGGAGACGAAACCCTGATCCCGCTTTTCCGCATTTCAACGCTGATTATCCCGTCTTTTGCCGCAGCATCTTTCTACTTCTCATTTTATACGGCTCTACACAAATTTAACGTACAGTCGATCTTAAAAACAATGCGCTCTATCTTCAAGGTTTTAGCAATTGTCGGCTTAGCGTACGTTTTTGGAGTTCCAGGGTCCATTGCAGGATTCGCCCTGGCAGCCTTGATTGTCTTTGCAATCGCTTTTCTGCTTGACCAGCTCATCTACACGAAAGACATCAAAAAAGCTGCCCAAGCTCAAAATTTGAGCCTACAGAGCAACTTTGAGACTAAAAAACTCCTAAATTACGCTTGGCAGATCATAATTTTTTTCCTGGCATATGAACTGTTGATCAGTATCGACCTGTATCTCGTGAAAGGCATTCTCCATGACGATTACCTTACCGGAATTTACAATGCATCACTAACCGTCGGTCGCATTCCATACTACATTTTTTACGCGCTGACTATCATGCTTTTGCCGGTTATTTCCAAATCCACCTCACAAAGCGACCATGAAAAAACCAACTCCGTCATCAGCCAGTCGATGAGACTAATGACCATCATGCTGGTTCCCGCAGTTATATTGATGTCAAAATTTTCCGAACCGATCATCAAGCTTTTTTATAGTGAAAAATATCTGGAAGCTGCATATCCGATGTCTATCTTGGCATATGGTGTAGGTTTTTTGACAATTTTCTATGTCATGAGCTTCGTGCTTAATGGTGCAGGAAAAACAAAAATTCCCATGTGGATTTCTATTTTTGGCGTAATTATCAATACCGCGCTTAACTATTTCTTCATTAAAAGCTATGGGATCGCCGGCAGTGCCGTCGCAACCACAATCGCCTCTTTCGTGGTGATGCTCGCTATCCTCTATTTCATCAAGCGTGATTTTGGAGTATTGATTCATCTGAAAAGCATTATCAAAATGCTCATTGCTGGCACGATTATGTTTTTTGCCGCCAACTTTTTTTCTCAAGGTACCTTTATTTTTCTTATCTGGTCATTCATTCTAATTGTGCTATATTTGGCTGTGCTTATTCTACTCAAAGAAGTAACCAAAGATGATTTAAAATATTTGAGCAGTCTTATTTCCAAAAAGAAAAAGAAAACTCAGCTTCAAAAAGAGCTTTCTGGCAATGAACCTAGCGCTTAATTTTTTCTTTAAATAAATATGCAAAAGCTTTTCGCGCTCTCGATTCTCCTGCTATCCTTGCCAGTTTTTGCTGCCGCAAGTAATTATGATTTTTATGTAGACGAAAATTATAACGGCGCAGAGGAAGGGACACAAGAAAAACCGTTTCACACAATTAAAGCCGCCCTTGAAAAAGCTAGTGAAAACAGGGCGGGCGCGAGGAGAATATATATTGCCAATGGTGAATATCTAGAAAACATCAACATTGAAGAATCCATAAAACTCTTCGGTCAAGATAAGGAAAGAACTAAAATTTATGTTCCCGAACTTGCTACCATAAACTTAGCTGGTAATAATATCCTCCAAAATCTCACATTCACAGGAGGAATTTCAGCCCTGACGGTGAACGGCCCTGTAACAATTGAGAACTGTATAGTCAAAGATGCCAAGAAAAAAGGTATCGACCTTCCTGAGGGAAACTCGTTAGTCAAAATATCCAACTCCTCAATCATAAATAATGGCGGCAAGGGTGTGTATGTCCAAAAAGGTCGTTCAATCTTACTGCAAAATAACACAGTTAAAAATAATCGCGGTGAAGGTTTTGATATTCGTCAAAATATTTTCGGTGTCATTACCAGCAATGACATCAGTAACAATATCGAAAGTGGCATTGAAATTTTATCCAGCGCCTCTGATGTACTGATCAAAGAAAATGTGATCAAAGGTAATCTTGCCAATGGAGTTGCGAATCAGTCCTATCCTGATATGCCGGATTTAGGAAAAATCAAGATATTTGAAAACGAAATTTCAGCAAACGGTAAATATGGGATATATTGCGGCGCACCTAGCGGAGGGGTAAAAACAAAAAACTTCTTCAGTCAGTCGATTGCCTTAGTGAAAAATATCAATATTGGAAATATCGGCAAACCAGTGAGCGGCTCTTGTCATTTTGAAAGACAAACTTCCGAATTTTTAAATGATATCAATTCCGACATTGAAACAACAATCACTCGCTTAGCTGAAACACAACAAGCATTCTATCAACTTGAATCCGAGATTGATTCCCGCCTTATTGAATCTCAGCAGATAGCAACGAGTATTAGAGATGCCAGTATCATCAGAAAAATTTTCCTCGGCGCGACGACTACAGATATCGATAAGATTCAAAGCAATAATTTAGAAATTTCAAAGTTTTCAGCTGAAGTTAGTAAACTATTAAATGATACTGAAAATGACCCACTCAAGCTTTCACTTATAAATCTTTCAAACGCAGCGAAGGAAGAAATAAGCGGCAATGATGTATTTATTACGAAAACGCGAAGACTGAATACGATTTTCTGGCTGCCGAGAAAAATCGCCAGCATCTTCAACTAATATACTTGTAATTTTTAAGCTTTTTTAGTATAATTTATCGATAACATAATCAATCTAATTTTATATCCAAAATCATGAAGAAGACGCTTTTATTGGCCATTTTAACACTTGCGCTGTCGGGCTTAACTTCCCCGTCTCATGCCTCAGCTTTTAATATTTACGTTAATCAAGCTTCTGTTTCCGTTACGGAAGATGGAAGTCAAGCAAACCCATTCAAAACAATTTCTGCAGCGATTACTGATGCTCAGAGTAAAGCTTCAGACCAGCGGGATATCTTTATCTCAAATGGAACTTATAGCGAAAATCTTATCATCAATGAGTCATTGTCACTGACTGGTGAAAATAATGCTGCAACAATTATTGACGGACATGGAAAGACCCACTCAATTGAAATTAATAAAACAAGCTCCCTATCAAACCTGACTGTTTCCAAGGGTTACACCGGCGTATATATTGCCGCCGGAGCTGGCGCAACGCTTAAGGATTTAAAAATCCTAAGAACTGAAAAAATGGGCGTTGAAATTGCAAAATCAACAACCTCAGACAGTGAAGAAGTCACGATTACTGACTCAGACATTTCAAAAGGTGACGGTAAGGGATTTTACATTAACAAGCGGCGGATCACCATTCAAAACAATGACATCGAGGACAATGACGAAGAAGGTATCGATATCCGCTCGGGCGTAAGGGGAACAATTAAGAAAAATACCATTTCCAAAAATGGAGAAAGCGGAATTGAATTAGTTGTGGGAAGTTCTGATTTAAAAATTTCCAAAAACAAGATTAAGAGCAATTCAGCAAGTGGAGTTTCGCACCAATTTTACAAAGATTCTAAAAAGATTGGAAATATAAGACTAGAAGACAATAGAATCCAAAAAAACGATAACTACGGTCTTCAATGCGCGACTCCTAGCGGTGGAAATCCATCCAAAAGTTATTGGACAAAATCTATAGATTTGAAGAAAAATGTCTTTTCTCTTAATGGCACAATGTTCGCCAAACGCTGTGGCTTTCCTGTAGCACTCAAAAAATAGCCTCCTGGTAGGCATTAGCTTTCAGCTTTTTAGTTATCAGTCTCGCAATATAAAAAACTATTAACTCAACGTTAATAGTTTTTTATTATTCAAAATTCAAAATTTAAAATTCAAAATTTTTTCATCTTCCCCACCTGTAAACCAACACATTTCCCCTGACAGCAATGTCATTAACCTTAAGCATATTCTTTTCCATGAAAGCCATGGCGTCGTTTGCGATATAACGTTCATCGTTATCTGAAAGAATTACCCATCCGGATTTATTATCTGACACTATTTTTTCAAGCGAAGCTAACGGAAATTTTTCCTCCGATAATTCCCCACCGAAGTCATATACCTTAACATCTTTACCGCTTAAGTAATAGTTTCGGAAATTTCTAGTTATCAAAACATCTCCAGCAGCTTTCTTTTTATTAAAATATGTAAAGATGCTTCTATAGTTAGGGTTCTCAGCCTTAGAGGTTTGGTGATAAGCATTATTCTCTTGGAAAAAATAAGCATAATTCGGCAAAATCAAAAGTGCCAGCACGACTGCAAAACCGAAAGTTTTCCTTTTTGAAAATCCTGCCAGTGCGAGATTGTTTTTGAAGAACTTTGCAATTCCATATATTCCAGCCGAAATTAAGATTATCGCAAAAGACTGTGCAAAGAAAATATATTGCGGTCCAGCATTTCTTCTCCATAAAAAAGCAGCCATTAAAAGAGGCACCAAAAAGGAAACTGCAAGCCAAAGTGCCTCCTTGGTAAATTTTTTCTCTTTAGCCAAATACCACAAACCGGCAGCGAAAAACAACACGGCAATCAGCGGATGCGAATAATCAGAGACGACAATTGCAAAGTAACTTATATTATCATTAAAAAATTTAATTCCTGCGGCATACTTGCCGACTTTATCGAAAGCAAACATGAAGATACCTGCAGTTGCAATCAGCATTGCCCCAAGAGTCACCGAGTATTTATTTACCAGGTCTCGCCTCTTGAAAATTCCATAAGCTGTCATTCCAAGAATATATGTAAAAAATATGGCAGCCATGCTTACCGTCAAATCATGGATCATCAAACTCAAAATTCCAGCCAAAGCAGCAGGTATAAGATACATGACGTTCACTGACAATTTTGAATAAATCCAACTGCACCATTTATGCTTTCCTGAGTATGGCGATTCAAAAAATTTATAAGTCAGCCATGAAAATAACAAGAATACAGGAAAAAACATAGCATACATTCTAAGCCGCCTGTCAAAAATAATTCCGCTGATACTTATGGCAAACAGAAAAGCGGAAATGAGTCCAATTGTTCGCTTCCTCGTGAAAGACTTCGCCACACAGTAAATCAAGATAACGCTCAACACTCCCCACATAGCGCTCACACTGCGCGCTACAGATTCAGTGGGCGCGAAATATTGAAAGACCTTTGCGACTTGAATTTTATAGAGCCAGGCGCGCTGATCTCTTGGAGCAAAAACATTGTCTGCATTCACTTTTCCATGATTAAAATCCCAAGACTGCCATGTTCCGGTTTGTGAATAAGCATAAGAAGAATTGATATCCAAAAATTCATCAGCTACAAACGAAAGCTCGCCAAGTTTATAAAACCTGAGAAACGCCCCAAGCAAAATAATCGCTGCTAAAATCAATAATGTCTTCTTCATATATTTTTTGAAAATTGTGAATTGAAAATTGAAAATTGGAAGTTCTCCTAATTGAAATCCAGAACTTCGTTCCACGTGTATCTCTCCGGCACTCCCGGAGTGTGCGCCTTTCTTACTTTCTTAGTAGGTTTAATTGCTTGCTCTTCCGCAACAATCATATCTTCTCTCGGGATAAGCCTATGGACCGTAAGCGTTCCAAATTGACGCTCTTCTGCGATTTCAAAATTATTCAAATACTTTCCTACTTTCTTATCTGTAGATGAGTTCGTAACGTATGCAGTAAAATAATTTCCTTTACGATAAACTTTTGCACCCCTCAAGTCCTCATACGGAATTGATCTTCTGCCAATATGATAAAGAATAGAACGACGATAAAACGGTTCACTATTAAGATAAATGATGGCGCCATTTTCTCGATAAAAACTTTCTAAATAATCAGCAATCGCAAGCTGCTGTTCTAATGTCACGCGATTGTTTTCTTTCAAAATCCTATCTGCGCTTGTTTCCACCCTGCCGTTTATAGCGCCGGCTAACTGCGAAAAACGAACTTTAACAGAAACAAGATTCAGAACAACCAACAGCATTACTACCGCCACAATCAGTATATTCTTTTTCTTAATGTAGTTACTGCTATAATCGATAATTAAACCGAAAAGCAGGAAAATGATAGGAATAAGCAGCAGGAAAAAGCGTGGGGAAAGGTCAAATGCAATCGGCACATATAAGCCGGAAACCAACACGAGCCAGATACCAGTAAGAAGAAGTACGTCCTTCCTAACAACATTTTTTTCTCGGATAAATCTAAACACCAATAAAAATATCCCGACAGAATAAAGCACAATTGCGATTATTCCCAGCCAGACATTTTTCTGACATTTTTCTGAACATTTTATTTCTATCAGACTTCCAATATTTTTACTGAAATTGAAAGCTGGCATTTCTATTTGTTCTTGACCTGAAAGCACAAGCAATGTTCCTCTCGCAGATTCGGTATATGCCCTTACAACCTTGTCCGCCAATGTACGATTCTCTCCCTTGCTGGATTTTTCTGTTATTGCTTTGAAAAATTCTTCTGTATTCGCACCTCGCGTTTCAATGTCATTCAAAATAGCAGGAGAATATATGAAAAGAAAAATCGCCACAGCGCCCGCCCATGATTTCCAATTTATTGAAGGTCGCTTAATGGCAAGAAAAACTGCAGCTAGAATTGGAATCGAAAGAAAAACCAAAAAATGCAACTGAACCGCAAAGGCTGTTGCCGCGCTGCCTATAATGAGCCAGCGCCCTTTATTTTTCTCATCAGAATCGACTGAGCGAAGCAAGCTGTAAAAAATCAGCAATAAGAAAAATGGAATAGCATTTGGATTCCATGCAAACCTGCCGTACATGACTAAAAATACAGAGACCGAAGAAACTGCCGCGAGGCCGAGCGAAAGCCATTTATCAAAAATTCGGCGCAAGAACAAATACAGCAATGGAATCGTCAATACAGAAAAAATCATGATAGGATATGCCATCGCTTGCGGAGTTTGCCCAAAAAGCAGACCTCCCAAATATTGAAAGTAATAAAATGCGGGTCCCAATCTTAAATATGTGCCTGCAGCTTTCGGCCCCAGTAGCGGCAATTCTCCTGGTCCATTTTCCAAAGCCAAATCCACAACCATCGCATCGCGAGATTGATCAAGTTCAAAATGGAGCCAATCAGAAAAATGATATGCGCGAAGAAAAAAACCTACAGCTAAGATGATTATAAGCCCACCCATCAATAGATTTTTTTGAGACATTTTCATTGCTTTCTTTTTTGAAATATTTATATTATAGTTAGATAAATAGCCGTTAAAGACATTGCAGATAAGCTAAAAAACTCCTTTAATTATAATATATAATCGTTCATATCGCAACTCAATGAACATAAAAAGAAACCTGTCGTTTTTGAAAAGAATGGAAGGTAAAATTTTGACAATTATCGCAACTTTGCTTTCCCTTAACATGATGGCGTTGGCAAATAGAAAGTCCTTGAATTCGATTTTTTCTGTTTCTCAAAATCCGGATATTTTTTACGGTATTTTCTTTATCTTATTGGCAGCTGCAACAGGAACCCTCTTATACTATTCGAGAAAAATCAATATTCAAGCAAAAGCAAAAAAAATATTCTTTTTCTTTCTACCCTTTGAAATTTCACTTCTTTTTAGTCTTTTCTACTGGAAGCCTGAATTAAATTTCCTTTTTTGGAATTTTTCTGCATTATATCTTTTTATTGCAGCTTTTTTTTCACTGCAAAATCTATCTGCTGAGAGCCTGACCGAAATAGCTGCTAAGATAACTGTAAAAAAATGGTTTGCAAAACAAGGCATATCCACTTTAATCACCCTATTTACAATAGTCGTCATTTTCGGATTTTTTGGAAGCTGGAGAATCTCTCAGTTTGCAGCTGTAGATGAACCTCTTTGGACATTTGATCGAATTCCGAGTTATTGGAAAAATGTTAAACAGCTCAATTGGAGCAATACCAATATCAGCGACAAACCAGGAATCACCGTGGCGCTTGTTTCAGGAATCGGCCTGCTCGACGTGAATCCTAAGCAATACGATCCGAAAGTCCCAGGTTCCAAAAATTTGGACATTCAAGAAATGAACTCGGCGCTGCGTTTGCCAATTCTTCTTTTTGTAACTCTGATGTTACCGGTTTTTTATTTCCTACTAGAACGTCTTTTGGGAATACGAACCGCGCTTTTATCAACTGCGTTTATCGGGCTTTCGCCTATTCTACTCGGCATGAGTCGCATAATCAATCCTGACGCACTACTTTGGGTTTTTGCGCCGCTTTCACTGATAAGTTTCTTAATTTATCAAAAAAAGCGACTGAGACTCTATCTTTATCTTGCTGGGATATTTCTCGGACTTGCCATTTTAACTAAATATGTCGCAAATATCCTGTACGTCTTTTTCTTTGGGATGCTTTTTATTGAATACATCCTCAACAATCAACGTTACAAAAATATTTCCCTGAGAAACTATTTAGTTTCTGCGCTGCGTGATTTTCTAATGCTTGTTACAATTTCCCTGGCAGTCTTTTACATCCTTTATCCTGGCACATGGCTGAGACCAGATAGACTTTTCACTGGCACCATCTTAAGCCAGGCGTTCGTTTCCACCTGGCCAATCTTCGCTGCTTTTTTCTCACTCATCTTTGCAGACATATTATTCCTTAAGAACAAATTTTCAAAAATTACACTAGGGTTTCTTATTGAAAGAAAAAAAATCCTAACAAATTGCTTCGTTAGCCTTTTTCTCTTAATCATAGCTTTTGTGTTTTTCAATACCTATGCCGGAATGAAATTTTATGATTTTCAAGAAATCCTGGCTTCACCAAAAACGTCATTTAAAGAGAATGGGTTCGTCGCTTTATTGCTTTCTAATTTCTATCCCCTCTTGTTCGCTATTTCCCCGATTGCCGTTATCGGTCTCTTGGTAAAACTAACGAGGAGTCTACGGAGCAGAACTATCACAGAAGAAGAAAGCACAAATGTCGTACTTTTTTTAAGTTTCTTCATTTTCGCATACTATTTTGGAACAACGGTTAATAATGTGGTTTCCACTACTCGTTATCAAATCATGCTCTATCCCCTTGTTTTAATAATCTCAGCAATGGGAATCGTATTTGTTTATGAAAGCTTGGAAAAAAAGTATTCATGGAAGAAATTTTCTTTTACGCTTCTTTCAATTATCATTATTTCAATTTCAGCCATTTCCCTTTACCTATCCAAACCTTTTTATTTGAGCTATGCTTCAAATCTTTTGCCTCAAGAAAATTTTCTCGATCTTAAAGATATGGGACCTGGTTCATATGAAGCCGCGCAGTATCTCAATTCCCTGCCAAATGCCGAAAAACTTTCTATCTGGACCGACAAAACTGGCGTATGCAACTTCTTTAAGGGATCATGTTACGGTGACCTCTCCTTTGATGATCTGAGTGATATTTCTTTAGATTATGTGGTAGTTTCCTGGGGCAGAAAATCACGCACCTCCAGCATAGTCAGAAGTCAATCCAGGCTCTATTCTCACGAAGTTTTCAATTTTGCCAAATATTACGATCAGGAAGAAAATGTCGTGTTCAAAATATTGATTAATGACAGGCCAGCCCAATATGTTAAAGTTATTAAAGTTGACAATAATTAATTATTCGAAAGATTAGAAACGAAGCTTAAAATGCACAGCGCTGGCGGTCTCGTATTTCAAAACCTTAACCACTACTGATAAACTGTCATCCTGAACTTGTTTCAGGATCTAAATTACACAGATACTGAAACAAGTTCAGCGTGATATCCATTTATTCCCCACACCCCCGCATTGTCATTCCCGTGCGACCAAAGGAAGTGCCCTTGTGGTAAAAAAGGGAATCCAGGCTCGTATTTCATAATTATCCGATAAATAAATAGAATTTTTTTAAAATTAAACACATCCCAATATGAAAAAAGAAAAAACTTTAATATTTTCTCTCCTGTTATTTTCAATATTAACCTTTTTCGCATTCGGCTTGTTTCATTTAGACAAATTCGAAACAACTGATGAGCATCTTTGGAAATATGGCAGAATCAAGCAGTATTGGCAGGCTGTCAGCACTCAGGATTGGGAAAAAACCTACATCAACGATAAACCTGGAGTTACGGTCGCACTAGTTTCAGGAATTGGTCTCCTTTCGCAACCTAGCCCTGAATCCAAACAACTGATCGCGGGAACAGCAAGGGAGTATGAAAAATATGACACAACTCAAAGTGAGAAAGTAAATTTCGCATTTCGTCTGCCAATCCTTATTTTTGCCACACTTTCTCTGCTGCTTTTTTTCTATCTAGCATACAAATCTTTCAATTCCTTATGGATAGGACTGCTTACAACCACTCTTATAGCCTTTAATCCAATTCTGCTTGGAATTTCACAAATTATCAATCCTGACAGTTTCTTTTGGATTTTTGGCGGTCTATCTATGTTTGCCTATCTAGCGTTTGCAAACACCAAGCAGAAGAAATTTTTAATATTATGCGGAGTTCTGACAGGCTTTTCCCTGCTTTCCAAATACACAGCTTTCATGCTGTTTCTTTTTTATGGATTAACCGCCTTTTCGAAAATCATATTTCAAAAAGCCGAGGATGCGGAAAAAACGGACTGGAAACATCTTGCAAAAATATTTTCACATATCACAATCATATTCCTGATTTCAATCGGCGTTTTCGCTGTTCTGCTTCCGGCAGTATTTATCAAACCTGAATATCTCTTCAAAGGAATTTCTCAATTCCTTAATCTCAAGAGCGTGGCTGCATTATTTTTTTTAGCAGGCATCATCGCAATTTTCACGATTTACAAAAGAAATTTGGTGGGAAAATTTTCTTCAGCTCTTGCAAGAAAGCGTCATACGATCTTTGCGGTTATCTGCCTGGCATTTTCACTTTTAATTATCACGTCTTTTGTTAATGTTTGGACGGGACAGAAATTAGCACGAGTGGATGCACTGCGCGATGCTGCCTACGCCAATGAGCCTAAAGAATTCAATTTCAAACCGCTTATCACTAAGCAAACAAACTTCGTCAAAAAAAATGTCGAACTTTTCATGATGGAAGTTTATCCTTTCATTTTTTCAATTAGACCGTTTCTACTTCTCTTCATTTTCTTCCTAACAATCAACAGCTTTAAAAAGAAGATTTCAGATGAAAATGCTGCTGTCATTTTCCCTATCCTGAGTTTTTCGCTACTATATTTCGCTTCAACCATATTTGCGGGAATCGTAACGAATGTTCGATATTCAATTCTGCTCTATCCTCTTTTTGCGGCACTGGGAGCGCTGACGATCAGTGAAATTGCTAAAAAATTCAAAATTAAAAAAGACCAGGTTTTTCTTATCGCGTCTTTATTAATAATGTTACTTAGCTCGTACACGCTTTGGTCGCTTCGCCCTTTTTATTTCAGTTACGCGAATATATTTTTACCAAATGATTTCTCCATCCATGATTCTTGGGGTCACGGTTCATATGAAGCTGCAACCTATCTCAATTCGCTTCCAAATGCCTCGAGTCTGGTAATCTGGTCCAACAGTGACACGGTTTGCCGATTTTTCAATGGAAAATGCATAAGAAGTCGAAAAATTGATTTAAACCTTATTAATCCTGACTATTTTGTGATCTCAAAAAGAGGAGAGCTGAAACTCAGCAATCGTTTCGTTTTGATAAACAACCAAAAACCAGAAAAAGACAGCGACTATTATTTTGAGAAACTGAAGAAAGATTTTGCTTGGCAACTATTAATCAATAATCGCGAAGATAACTACATTAAAATTATAAAATTTGAAAAATAATCATGTTAAATTTGCGAAAAAACTATAAACATCCTTCGCTATTCTCAAAGAATAAAGGTGCACTTATAATTCTTTTTTTGCTAATATTGATCTTATCATTATTTTTATTGAATTCTAACAGCAGAAAAACATCTGGCACAGGAACAACAAATAATCCCACTAAAGCTGAATGTAAAATAGGGTTTATTACGGATTTGCATGCTTCCTACTCAAGATCGAGCAAGGAAACAATCAGAAATGAAGCCAGGATACCCCTTTTGCAATTTATTAATGTGATGAATAATGATTTTCATCCTGATTTGGTTGTCCAAGGAGGAGACGTGATTGACGGGAGGGAAAAAGAAGCCCAAATTGCTACTGATGTTTTTTCAACAACCATAAATCATTTCAAAAAAATTAAATCACCCGTTCTTCACATGATGGGAAATCATGAAACCAGAGATGGTGGCGTTTCAAAAGAGGAGTGGCTAAATCAAACCAGTAACAATGAATCTTACTATTTCAAAGATTGTAAAAATACCAGATTGATCATCTTGGATGGAGTTGATAATTCTCAGGATCAATATTACGCCTTAGCATTAAAACAGGTCGATTGGCTAAGGGAAACCCTAAATTCATCATTGAATAAAAAAATAATAGTATTTATCCACGAACCCCTAATAACAAGAGCCGAAATAAATCCACGTTTAAAGTCGGAAAAAGAATTCTCTCCTACGCAAGCCGAGGATATCAAGAATCTTTTTATTGAAAAAGGAGTAGCCATGGTTATATCGGGTCACAATGAAATACTCTACCGCAAGAATGACAACGGAGTCATCCACCAAATATTGCCTGGTGTATTTAGAAGCAAAGATGAAGAAGTTTCTTGGCTTCACACTTATTATGAAATTACTCAAAAAGATGACGATATTTCAATAAAGATGTTGTATAAAAAAAATCCAGATGAAAGCAAATATCAAACACTAGAAATTCCCTCACTAGAATTTGATCAAATAAAAAAATAAAAAGTATCATAGCTTTTATTATCGCAACTAAGTCGGAAATGCAAGGGCTCATTCATTTCCCTCACTTCACTAGATAATAATAATCAGCATTTAATAAAATATGGAGATGTCAAACAACTACAAAAAATTCGTAAGCTGGCTGAAAGTCAAAAAAATCCCCGTAATTCTTTTCGTCATAATTATCATTGGGGCGTATCTTCGTCTTAGCGACTTTTCAGATTTGGCACGTTTCAATGCCGATCAAGTCAGGGATGCTGGGATTATTGATGCAATGAGAAACGGAGAGGGGTTTCCGCTTTTGGGACCAAAGGCTGGAGGCACAACATTCAAACTTGGACCTGCCTTTTATTATTTGGAATATTTTTCAAGTTTTGTTTTTGGAAATAACCCCGCTGGAATCGCTGTCATTGTCCCTATTTTCAGCGTTGCTTCAATTTACCTATTCTTTTTATTATTCAAATTTTTTTTCACACCGCAAACTTCCCTGCTTTTAACCTTTCTCTATGCTATCTCTTTTTATGCTGTAAGGTATGCGCGTTTTGCCTGGAACCCCAATATCATTCCCTTTTTCCTGTTGGCTTTTTTATTATTATTGATAAAAATTGCGAATCCAAAAAATAAAAAAATTGTTTTTTATTATCTGGCACTGGGAACAATACTCGGAATCGGAATGCAGCTTCACACCACAATGCTTCTACTGATGCCGACAGTTTTCCTCCTGACCTGCGCGAACATATTCAGATGCAAGAAAAAATTGATAGGTTGGCACATTTTTGCAACCATCGCTATCGCAGCCCTCTTGTATTCACCTGCTTTCTTGTATGATTTGAGGAATTCCGGTAAAAACCTTACATCTTTTTTTGAGGGAACATCTACAAAAACTGAGGAGGTGTCGCTTCTGAAAAATGTTGCCCTGGATGCCCAGTACTTTTTTCAAGGAAGTGCATATGTGCTTTCTGGAATTGAGCCGCAAAAAAACTGGACCAGAATTTCAAAATTACTGACATCCAAAAATCCAATAGAAATTTCAGTTGCCATTTTTGGTACCATTTTCTTCTGTTTTGGCGGCTTTCTTGTGATAAGAAGAATGAGAAACTTAGGAAATGAGGATGAGAAAAACTTTATTTTTCCAGTTGCCTCACTGACTGTCGTTTCTTTTTTGCTTTTTTTCCTGATTGCCAACGAATTAAATCTGCGCTTCTTTATTTCACTAATATTTCTACCTTTTTTATTTTTTGGAGTAATCATTGAATTTTTAAATGAAAAAATCAAAAATAAAAATGTGTTGATCGGCATAATCGCCTCGGTAGTGATAATATTGAGCTTTTCTAATATTTATACCTATCGCCAGACGTATAATTTATCGAATTATACTGCCAGAGAAAGTGCATATGGAGGAATAAGCTTAGGCGAGTCAAAGAAAATTCATAACTTTATCGCTTCCGAGGTTGAAAAAAATTCATCATTCGCCACTGATTTCTATCTTGAAAAATTTGAATTTCAGCGATCAATTGAGTATTTCAATAAAAAAGCCGGTCTCAAAATAAAACAACTTGATGACGAAAAAACTTCCTCGGCTGCTGTTATTTTTGCAGTGTATAAAAACATTGATCTGCAAAAAAAACAAGAGGAAATATTGATACGCTATAACCTGCTAAATAAGCAGCAAATCGGTCGTTTTACTATTTTTTCATTGACACCAAAAAAGGAAATAAAAATCGGCTTTATTACTGATATTCATGCAAAGCTAAGCAAGAAATTCAGTTACGAACTTAATCCTGAAACGACAAATGCCTTAGATTTTTTTATTTCACAAATGAATGTAAAATTTCAACCGGAAATCATTTTTCAAGATGGAGATTTGATTGACGGAACTGACAGGCGTGGTGAAAAATCCATCGGTGATATGAATTTCCTCATAGAGAAATTTAAAACGCTCAAGGCACCGCTTTTTCATGTGCTAGGAAATCATGACTTGCGTGGTCTTAGCAAACAAGAATGGATTGAACTTACGAAAAGTAAGGCTACCAATTATTTCATCGATTATAGTGACCTAAGGGCGGTTATAATAGACGGCAACGATTTAGAAAATGATCCCGACAATTACGGAGTTTCATCTGCGCAATTTCGATGGCTAGAGGAAGTTTTGTCCGCAAGGACAGCAGCCAGAAAAATCGTGCTGATCCACTACCCTATTATGAGCAAGAATATCCAACCGGGTGATAAGATGATAATCGCAACTCAGGCGGAAAGGCTGAGGGAAATATTCCGTACCAACAATGTATTGGCGGTTTTTTCCGGTCACATTGAGAAACTTGAGCTAAATGAAGATGCGGGCGTACAACATTTCGTTATTCCAGGTTTGGATCGTAGTCAGAATAAAAGCGTTGCCTGGCTTGATTCATACGCAGAAATTACAGTTGGTGAAAATGTGGATGTCGATTTCTATTACAAAAAAGATAGGTCTGAAAAAGCCTATCGCACGATAAAGATTCCCTCTGAAGAGTTTGATCTTATAGAAAAATAAAAGGGTTTTAATACTCCAATTTAATAGACCTGTCTCTGCTCAACTTCGTTCAACAATTTTAGTTTTTATTCCTCAAATACATAGGCAGGGCAACAAAACTTACA
This sequence comes from uncultured Bdellovibrionales bacterium, assembly GCA_964609855.1. GTDB lineage: Bacteria > Patescibacteriota > Minisyncoccia > Moranbacterales > GWC2-37-73 > GWC2-37-8. Next base: position 9,699 of record CAZSTB010000010.1, on the reverse strand, counting down.
AGCATTTGTAAAATTCGACTTACGAGTGCCACAGTTACAACCGCTGAAGCAGCCACGCCGAAAAAACCGAAAAATGTGACATACGCCCATTCTTTAAGACCGATATTATTAATGCTAATCGGCAAGGCTGAAATAATACTGATTATGAAAATGACTGACAAGTATTGCATTATTCCAACAGAAATTCCAAGACCTGCAAAGAGAATCCAGTTTAACAAGGCCACCCCGATCAAACTGAATATAACAGAAATTCCAATCACTTTAAGATATATATTTTCTTGACGATAATGAGATAATTCGTTGCCCAAGCGCTGAATGATTACTGGAAACTTAATTGAAAGTTTTTTCCAAAAAGAAAATCTCGTCAAAATACCAAAAAAAATAAAACCATGCATCAGCAAAAGGATCCCTATTACTGAAAACCTGAGTTCAGCATACCTCGAAATCTCCTGCCACTGGAAAATCGCAATAATACCGGTAAGTAACATGAGAGCAAAAAATCCAGTAAAACGATCAAAAATGACAGTTGAACCAACTGCGCTGTATCGCTTATTCTCCTTGCCTACTTGATAAGTCCGATACGTATCACCTCCAATCGTAGACGGCATAAAATTATTGATAAAAGCCCCAGTTAAATAAAGTTGAAAACTCTTTTTCAAACTTATGTGGATTTCCTTATGATCCAAAAGAATTTTCCATTTCCAAGAAGAAACAGCCATTCCCAAAAGGAGAACGCCGACATAGGCGACAACATGAATGATTGAAATTTTTTGCACATACTCGCCAACTTCACTCCAATTTGTTTGCAAAACCAGCCAAGCAACAAAGGCTAAGCTTACAAATAATTTCAAAGTTAACTTAGTAAATTTCTTATAATTAATTTTCATAAAAACTTTATTTTATTGACGATCACTTCTCATTCATCTTCCTTAAGTTGCTTATTTCCGTGTAAGTCTTAGTATAAGCGTTTGCGACATTACTCCAGCTTAATTTCTCAGCCAAAGCTCGACTTGCTAAATTCATGCTTAATTCCAAGTCATGGTCTAGAATAATTTTTTCAATTTTCGCGGCAATATCATCAGGATTACGCATTTTCACTATCAGGCCATTCACGCCATCATTCACCAATTCTTTCGTTCCTCCAGTATCCGTAGCAACAATTGGTAGTCCACTAGCTAAAGCCTCAAGAATGGTGTTACTCATGCCCTCATTCAGCGATGGGAGCACGAAAACATTTGCCTTATGATAATATGGTGCGACATCTTCATGAGAAATTGCCCCGACAAAATCCACTTTATCCTGAATCTCAATTCCTCTCGCAAGCTGCTCTAAAGAGGTGCGTTCATTTCCATCGCCGACGACCAAGAGTCTTACGTTATGATAACGACTTGTTAAAATCTTAGTCGCCTGTACCAAAAAACGGACACCTTTTCTTGGCGTTACTCTTGAGACGCAGATTATCGTGAAATGCTCCGGATTCTTTTTTTCAGGGGCAGGAAAAAATTCTTCGGTATCAATCCCATTATAAATAACACCGATTTCTTTTTTTGGCCCAGATGTTAGCGCCAGCGCCCTAAGACCTTGCGAGTTTGCAATCACAAAATCCGCCTTTTCCCAAATTCTTAAAATCAATGGCGTAATCATTTTGTATAAAGCAGTAAATCGCTCGCTATATCCCGGCACATCACTTCCTCTCAATGAAACAAGGTACGGAATTTTATATTCTATTTTTAAAAGCATTGAAATGAACCCGCAGGGCACGGAGAAAAAAGAATGCGTCAAATCGTATTTCTCTTTCTTGATTAATGTCCTGGAAAACCAAAAAGCTTTCCATGTGTATTTTATGATTTCACTTCTTGTTTGAAAATGAATATTGCTTGAATTTTTACCTATCGGTAAACGGTGGATGGTAATATTTTCCCCCATTTTTAAAATATGATACTTGTCATCAATCGATGCTGTGACAAAATCGACTTGCAAATTCGGATTCTTAGAATATTCGCGCAGTAAATAGTAAGAAGCATTTCCTGCCCCACCTCCCAACGGAGGAAATTCGTAATTGAAAAATAAAATTTTCATGATTTAGTTTTAATTTTAATAGCATAGGTCAGCGACCTCATAACAATATCTTACCACACTTTCTTCCCTAATTCCAGCCAAATTCAGCCCGCATATTGACAAAAGCGTAAATATGCGCTATACTATAAGGTAAATCTAATCAAGTGCAATGCACTATAAACCAAGGAGGGTTCGTGAAAAACAAGTCAGAAAATGAGGCAGTAAAGGAAACGGGTCTAACGCACGCTGAGAACTTGGCAATATTTCAAATTATTGCCCGCATCATCTGGTTCAGACTCTACAACAGTTCGGAGGGTAAAGCAGTCAGCGTTAAGCTTGATTTCAACGATCACTTCACTACCCCAAACGGCATTCCGTTTCAAACGCATACTGGGATAAGAGTATTCTGCGAACATCTTGGCTGGGAAGTTGCAAAAATCTGCCAGTCGACAATTTTTCTGAAGAAAAAAAGCGAACAGAATTCATGCGCAGAAAATGAAGTAGCAATCGCTTGCGCATAACCAAACGACTCCCACCGAGAACCTCGGTCGGGAGTCGTCTTTAGTTTAAACAAATAATCAAAATGCTTATTAATCACTAACAAGTTTAAATACTTTAAAGCTCTTCAGCCACTTCGATTTTTTGACGCATATCTGACATTATTTTATCTTTCTCTTCCCTGCTCATCTGCTGCATTTCAGCCCAACTATCAGGATGGTCGTTTCGATGATGTTTATTCATTGCATCCACAACCTCCTGATCACTTTCTCCAACTGCGACAAAATCACAGTCTACCCCCATTGCTCGACATGATAATTGTTTCATAATATTCACCTGCCTTTCTATTTATAATTCTTACACCATTAGTACAGTAGCAGCAAAATATCATTCCAATTCTTGCTCAAAAAGCCATGAATATGTTAACTTTAAATAAAAGTTCGTTCAAATTATGGAGGTAATCATGGTAAATCCAGAAAAGATCACAAAGGTGACTTTCGTGAGCAGTACGGCTGATGAATATCGCCTTGCCAGTAGAACACCATCGGAACTCGCCATTCTTGAAAGACAGCTTGAAAGCGAAGACTATCAGTTTTATCTTTCAACTTCTTTCAGGGATGTCGCTCAAATTGAAAAATGTGGCTGTGAGCTCATAATTAGTTACGGCACTGGTGGAATCAAAAGGTTTGGCTCTAATTGCTCAAAAAATGAGCTACTAAACAATCTCAAAAATGCTTTTCCCAATGTCATTATTCCGGAGCATGATTGAATCCACCAATCCCAACAAAAAAAGCCTGACCGAAACTGGAAAGGCTTTTTAAATTTGCTGTCACTATTTAGGAATCAAAAAGAAGTCATTCTGAACTTGCCTCGACGTAATACGATAGAAGCGCGTTTCAGGATCTGCTCCGTCTATCATGTCATCCTGAACTTGTTTCAGGATCTGCTCCGTCTATCATGTCATCCTGAACTTGTTTCAGGATCTAATTCAGATAGATGCTGAACTAAATTCAGCATGACAGGAAGTTAGATTTAGATTTAGTATTTTTTATCAGCTCATTGTCATTCTGTGCGACCAAAGGAAGTGCCCTTGTGGTAAAAACAGGAATCCAAGCCTCCCCGCATTGTCATTCCATTGAAAAAGGGAATCCAGGCCCCGCATTTTAAAATATTGGCAAAAAACCAAAATCCTCACCTTTACGGTGAGGATGGAAAAACATAAGAATTGCAGAATTCAATAAAATTCAGATTGAAATGTTATTTTGTGGTTATCTCCTTTACATTATAATTCATGACACCGTGACCCTTGAAATAGATTTTTAACAAGATATCTGCCAAAAGCCCAAAAATGAAAAGCTGAATTCCCACAAGGACAAAGAAAACTCCCATCAGCGGCCAATTTCGTTCGGAAATTGAAGCGCCAAAAAATATTTTTTCTATTGCCATCCAAGCAAGAATCGCAAAACCAACGAAAGAAAATATTATTCCAGTAGCCCCAAACAAATGAAGCGGCCTGTTGGAATATTTTCGCCAAAACCAGATGGAGATCATATCCACAAAACCCTTAATTGCCCGCTTCCAGTTGTATTTCGTCACGCCATGCACACGAGCATGATGTGAAACTTTCACTTCTCCAACCTTATAGCCGTTCATTTCTAAAATTGCCGGCATAAAACGATGCATTTCTCCAAAAAGATCCACATCTTCGAAGCATTGCTTTTTATAAGCTTTCAACGAGCATCCGCTGTCATGGATGTTGTCCTGAATCAAAATTTTTCTCAGCAAGTTTGCGGTTCGTGAAAAAAACTTTTTACTGAAAGTATCTTTTCTTTGCCAACGCCAACCAGAAACCACATCAAAACCTTCATCCATTTTTTCCAGTAGCAGATGAATGTCGGATGGATCATTTTGCAAATCTCCGTCCATTGTGACAATTACCGTTCCGGTTGCATGTTTGATCCCAGCGTCAAAGGCAGCAGTCTGGCCAAAATTTTTACGAAATTTGATCAAAGTTAAAGGTGAAAGTTTTTCACATTCAGCAACTGTGCCGTCAGATGAGCCATCATCAATAAAAATTATTTCAAATGGCTTAGCTAGTTTTGTGCACGCACTCACAATTTTTTCATGCAGCTGCGTAGCATTCCCCTCTTCATTGAATAGTGGTACGACGACAGAAAGATAAGGCTTCTCGTTCATAGTTTTACATTAATAGTGTTTAGTTGATACTCCAATATTAGCTTATTTCCAGGCAAAAGACAATATGCAAAGGTCTGGTACATGGAATTCTTGTCATCCTCGCGCAACCAGCGGAAGTGCCCCTGTGGTAGATGCGGGGATTTAGGTTTTTTAAAATACAGGGCCTGGATTCCCGTTTCCACGGGAATGACACGAGGATTTTTTTGTCATCCTCACGAAAGTGGGGATCCAGGTTATAAAACACAGGGCCCTGGATTCCCTTTTTCAAGGGAATGACAAAAAGATGTCATCCTGAACTTGTTTCAGGATCTAAATTTGGATAGATGCTGAAATAAATTCAGCATGACAATAGGTGTGTCATCCGTATTAACCGACATGTAATCATGTCGCCCTGAATTTATTTCAGGGTCTGCATTTGTTTCAGGATCTACGTTGTCGACAATAGGTGTATTAAATATGGAAGATACTGAAACAAGTTCAGCATGACAAGTGCAAGCGATTCAACCATTCCCCCTCAAAAAGAATTGTAAGGAATATAGATAAGAGTATAATTTCAAATTTAAAATTTTTAAATTTCCCCAATCATGGGTGTGCATAACTTTCTTCCTTGCGTTTACATATAAGAGTATAATTAATTCATCAGATTTTATCTGGTGAATAAGTTTTAATTAAACAAAAAAATGAACAAAAAAATCGCTTTTTTTGCAGCTGCTTTTGCTGTAGCTGTGCCAGTGACTTCCATATTGGCCCAAGAGGCTCCAGCTGTAGCAAAAGATTATCCCGCTGAAAGAGGAATGGGGAAAGAAAGAAAAGCCATGCAGGGTGATAAGATCGTATTAGACGGCGAAAACCAAAATGGTTCGGAAAAAAGGGAGCCGAAAATTCAGGATCGTTGTAAAAATATTCAAACCAGAATTGAAACTCAAACAAAGCGTTATGAAAACAATAAACAGATGCTCACCGCTGTTTATGGTAATATGAAAACAAGATTAACTCGCCTTTCAACACAACTTGCCAGTAAGGGCGCAAATGTAACAAAACTAAATGAGGATATTGCAGTTTTGGATACAAAAATTTCAAAAATGAAAGCTGACCATGATGCCTTTGTTGCGTCATTGAGAGAATCTCAGGCAACTGCGGCAGCAACTTGCGAAGCAGACACCCTAAACAAGGTTAAAACTAAAATTAATGAGGCGCGCAAAGTTTCAGAAACAGTAAAAGCAGATCGTGCGGATATTAGAAACTTCTTCAACACAACAATCAAGGCCGACCTTATGGCAATCAGGGCTGAACTTGAAAAAATAGAGCCAACTACGACTTTAGAAAATGAAACTGAGGAAGCTAAAAGAGTAAAAGCAGCTAAGGTTAAAAATGGAACTACTATGCAGGCTCCTGCCACTACTACACCCGCAACAACGACTCCTGTGCCAGCAACAACCACAGTTGAAGCAGTACAATAATATCGAATTCGCTTTCGCGTATTAAAAAAGTACTCGATTAAAACAGTCCTCAATTGCAACCTCATAATTTACAACGCATAATCTTCCTATGAACAAAACACAAAAAATTTCACTTATCGCATTGATCGTTCTCATAGCGGCAGCTGTTTTAATAATTCTAGTTCGTGGAAACCAAGCAGTAGCTCCACAAGAACCTCAACCATCAGCTGCAATTAGCAATCCAGCACCAGCCGCTCCAGTTGCTTCACAGTCTCCTGCCACAGCTGCAGTTCAGCAAGTAGCTCCACTCGGACCACTTCCAGCTGACAACAAACAAGCTATTGATAGCGAGCTAAGTAACATCGAGAGAGAACTCTCAACCACAGACAATCTTATAAACTCCGACGAACTTTCAGACCAAAATCTAGGAATGTAAATTCCTGCAAATTTGTTGGAAAAAAAAGCAAAAACTGCTATAATTTAATAGCAGTTTTTTGTTAGAGACTCCAATTCACAATTTTCAATTTACAATTTACAATAAATGTAAAATGGAACAATTTTCAAACAAATATAATTTAGAAGAAAGGACAGCGGTGTATGGAGAAAATATTATTGCCTTTTGCAAGAGCATAAAACAGGATACAATAACAAGACCAATAATAAGTCAATTAATAAGAAGCGGAACAAGCATTGGCGCAAATTATTGTGAAGCAAATAATGCTTGCTCAAAAAAAGATTTCCGAAATAAGATCTTCATTTGCAAAAAAGAAGCGCAGGAAACCAAATTTTGGCTCAGGATGAGTGCCGGGTGTCTTATTGAAAGAAAAGATGAGATTAGAAAATATTGGCAAGAAACTCAGGAACTTACAATGATATTTCAGAAAATAATAAACTCATCAAAGTAATTGTAAATTTTTGAGTTTGAAAATTTATTGAAAATTGTGAATTGATAATTGAAAATTTTAAAAAAACAATGCTTAAAAACAAACTACTACTCTCATTCCTACTCTTAACATTTCTGCTTCCAGCTGTGCGGACGGCTTTTTCGCAAGAAGTTCCAGCTCCCAGCAATGAGAGCGAACTCACCCAAGATCAAGATGCTGACATGCATCAAAAGTATGTTCTGTATCAAAAATATGAAAAAAAGAAAAAATATAAGAAATATGATAAAGCCAAAGAAAAATATGCTTTCAAGAACTCCACTGAAAGATTGAAATATAAGGAAGCTTACACTAAATACAAATTGTTCAAAAAAGAACCGATAAAATACCGACAATATGCGGTTCTCATCAAGGAATACAAAAAATACAAAAACTACAGAGAAGAATATGTACCGGTAAAAAAATATTCCAAATACAAAAAATACAACAAAAAAGAATATGATCAATACAGGGGTTATGGCGCTGTATGGTACAAAGATGCATATAATAGATATGAACAAAAACTAAGAGAACTCGCAGTAAATTTCGGAGAAGCAGATTTGGGATGCGGAATTAATGAAACCGGAACCGGAACTTGCCTTGGACCTCTAATGTCGATAGGGTTATGGTCCTATTCAAAAAGTGGCATTCAGGACAAACCGTTTAAAATTGAAGCTGACATGAATTACAATATCAAGGATTCAGCTGGAACAATTTTAAATACTGGTGGACCGATTTTAGCTGCGACAACAACGGAAGTCTCATACATACCTGATTCCAATGGAACTTTAAAAATTACAACGCCGACTTGGAACACAACTTCAAGTAAAGAAGTGCAGTTTGTTGCTGCGGATGGAAATTCCAATATTGTTTTTGATGCGCACCGTCCAGATTCAAGCTTGGACAAATATCGCTTTTCAATGAAAGTTCGCTACAGCGACACGTCTAAAAGCATCTGGGCAATCAATATTCTGCCAATGGAACAATATGTTTGGGGCATGGGAGAAATTACCGGAACCGGCGATGCAAAATACAATCAAGTTATGACGACGTCATACAGAACTTACGGTTATTGGAAACTTAAATTTTCCACAAAATTTGCAACCGAAGGCTTCAAGGTCAATGCCACCCCGGGAAACCAACTTTACTATGGCAATGAATGGGAGACAGCTTACCCAAGGATTAAAGAGGCTGCATTAATCACCAGGGGAACTTTAATGATGTATCTAAAAGGTATAAACGAAATTGCTATCACACCCTACTCTTCCTGGACAGACGGTAACACCAGAAGCTTCGAAGAGCGCTGGGGATCCACTGCGTATCCGTGGTGCCAATCCGTTCCTGATCCATATGGAAAACATGCATCATATAGCACGCAACAACTTCTCGATTCAGGAAACCACATGGTCGGACTCTCTGCTCATGGCGCACTCAAACTTGCTCGAGATTATGGCTGGGCATATCAAGACATCATGAGATACTACTATAAGAATGTGAACTTCCTACCGGCATATTAATGCAAAGAATATGTTATCGACAAATCTGAATCCTAAATCAACAACAAATTGTCATCCTAAACTTGCCTGCCTCGGCGTCAGACGGGTTTCAGGATCTAAGAAGAATTGTCATCCTGAACTTGATTCAGGATCTAAATCTAGATAGATGCTGAACTAAATTCAGCATGACAAGAATGGTGTCATTCCCGTGCGACCAACGGAAGTGCCCTTGTGGTAAAAACGGGAATCCAGGCCCTGTAATATTTATAGAACCTGGATCCCCACTTTCGTGAGGATGACAAAAGTTTGCATTGTCATTCCCTTGAAAAAGGGAATCCAGGCCCTGCATTTAACATGGAATCCAGGCCCAAAAAGCATTGAATCTTTAAACAAACTAATTAATTATTTAAACTCCCTATGAAAACTCATTCAAAACTTTTCTTAATAGTCTTTTTAGTTGCAATCACCATTTTAGGTTTTTTTGCCTATCGCATTATCGTAGATCGAAATTCAAATCCTGATCTACAAAGCAATGAACAAAAAAACAGCGCCGAAAATGAGAATCTGCAATCAGACGATTCATCCGAAGCATCTGAAAACTTAACCGAAGAAGAATTAGACAAGCTTGAAGAAGAGGAAGAGTCAGCAATAGATACCGAGAGAGACACTTTCCTGCAAGTTCTCCCGGAAGACTGCAAAAACGAATGTAAAAATTATCAAGAAGAAGAGGATGTCACCTACTGCAAGCAAGTTTGTGGTCTAACAGAAATTAAGAAAATTCAAACCGGCTGTGATGCACTCTCTGACCTCGAAAAAGATTACTGCATCAAAGACCAAGCTATTTCCAAAACTGACCCTAAAATTTGCGACCAAATTGAAGATGGGAAAATAGAGCAAATTTGCAAAAATCGTATTCTCGAAGACATCGTAGATGCGCAGATGCAACAAGCTAACTAGTCCTGCTGAATCTCATAAAACCCTGAAATTTATTTCAGGGTTTTATTTATTTATTTATTTATTTATTATCAAGCGAAGCGAGCGAAATGAAAAATTAATATTTTCCATTTCCGAGCAAGCGTAGATATCAAAAGG
>CAZSTB010000009.1:0-54946 GCA_964609855.1 uncultured Bdellovibrionales bacterium | reverse complement strand
TATCCCAAAATTCCTTCCAAATTCCAAACATTGGCTTTGGTTATTTCAACTTTGGCAAATGACCCAATCAAATCTTTTTTCTTGCGTTCAATCTTTGCATTTTTTTGCGTGCGGGTTTTTCCAAAGTAAAAGCCATCTTTTTCTTTTTCAATCAAAACCTCCAAAACTTCGCCAACATATTTTTTATTATTTGCAAGAGTGGTTTTCTTAAGAATGTCATTGAGAATATTCTCGCGCCTTTCTTTTTCTTCATGCGAAACATTATCTTTCATCTCCCAAGTTTTCGTTCCTGGGCGGGGAGAGAATTGTCCGAAAAACACCATGTCAAATCTGCATTTTTCCATCATCATTTCGCTGTCAGTGAATTGTTTTTTGGTTTCACCTGGAAAACCGACGATGATATCAGACGAGATTGAAAAGGGGATTTCGGGTTTATGTTTTCTAAATTCGCTCCGTATTTTTTTCAGCAGTTTCAAGTAATGTTCATGCGTATATTTTCTGTTCATTTTTCTCAAAACTTCATTGTTGCCAGCTTGCAGTGGCAGATGAATCCATTCACAAACTTTCTTGCATTTTGCAGTCGTTTCGATGAGCTCATCGCTCATGTCTTTGGGATGGGATGAAACATATGATAGCCAAAATTTTCCTGGAATTTTATCTAATTTTTTTAGCAATGTTGCGAAATTAACTGCTTCAACTTTCACTTTATGGATTTGAGAGTTATATGAATTCACATTCTGCCCAAGCAAGATAATATTTCTATATCCATTTGAAACCAGGTTTTTTACTTCAGAAATTATTTCTTCAGCGTCACGTGAAACCTCGCGACCTCGAGCGTAGGGAACAACGCAGTAACTGCAGAAATTATTGCAACCAGTCATGACAGGGATATAGGCGGTGAAATCGTTATTCCTTTTTGGATCTATTGATAAATAAGAAATATTTTCCTGATTAAGATTATTTTTAGTAGCTGGTATTTGGTATTTAGTATTTTGTATCAATGTTAACAACTTAGTTTGGAAGTTTTTTATTTCACAAAAGAGATTCACGGATTTTTGCATCCTTTTTTGAACATCAGTGCGGTTGGCGAGGCATCCTGTTAGGATAATTTGAATCTCCTTATTTTCTTTGCGTAGATTATTAATCAAACTATAGGCGCGGTTTTCTGCCGTTTGCTTTATGCCGCAAGTATTGAAAATTGCTAAATCAGCAGCTTCAATATTTTTTGCTAAAACGAATTTGTGGCTTTCCAGGAAAGCAGCAATTCGTTCGCTATCAGAACTATTCATTTGGCATCCAAAAGTTTTGATATAATATTTTTTATTCATGTTTTTCCAGATAAATTAAAAATTCCTTATTTCCTTTTCCTCCGAGAATAGGCGAATCAGAAAAACCTAATTCTGTAAGTGAGAGGTTGCTTGATATTTCTCTGATTTTCGCAATCGCTTGCTTGTGTAAAATGGGATCACTTACAATGCCTTTTTTGATAAGTTTTTTGCCTACTTCAAATTGAGGCTTGATGAGTGCCACGATGCGACCGTTTAGGGAAAGTATCTCATGTGCTTTTCTTAAGATTGTTTCCAGCGAGATGAATGAAACATCTATGCAAACAAAATCTACTGGTTCTGTGAAAGTCTGACGGGAGACAGCTTTAAGATGTGTTCCTTCCAGATTTATTACGCGCGAGTCGAATTTTAATTTTTCAGCTAATTGGCCATGGCCAACATCGATGGCGTAGACTTTCTCTGCATGATTGGTTAGTAGCACCTCAGTGAATCCTCCAGTGCATGCTCCAAAATCAGCGCAAACCATGCCTTGCACGTCAATGTTCCATTGCGCTAGCGCCTTTTCGAGTTTTAGGCCTGCGCGAGAAACCCAGGGGATATCTTCGCCAATTATTTCTATAATCACATCTTCCGAAACATTAGCACTTGCTCTTGCAGCAATTTTTCCACTCACTAAAACGCCCTTACTTTCGATTAGGTTCTTTGCGCGCTGCCGTGATTGCAGGATTTTTTTATTTACCAATAATTGATCGAGGCGCATTTGCTTTGGTTTATTTAAAAAAGTGGAGCTGCGGATTTTGCAGCTCCAGACGCTGACTGGCAACTCTTTATAGGTGGTATGTTTTTTGTTCAGTTAACTTCTAAGGATTTATGCTTTATTCCTTATCTCTTTTGTTATCTTTTCAATAAATTCGGAAATTGGCAACGTATGCTGTTCTTTCACTCCACGCGTTCTAACAGCAACAGTTTTATCGGTAGTTTCTTTTTCACCAACCACAAGAATATATGGAATCTTTTGTTTTTCAGCTTCAGAGATTCGCTTGCCAAGAGATTCAGCTCTGTCTGAAAGTTCCACGCGAATATCATTTTCAAGAAGTTTAGCTTTGACCTCATTGGCATAGTCGATGAATTTTTCTGAAATCGGAAGAACCGCAACTTGGACAGGCGAGAGCCAAAGTGGCATATTTCCTCCAGTATGCTCAAGATAAATTCCAATAAAGCGCTCCAGTGAACCGAATATTGCGGCATGGATCATTACTGGAGTTTTTTTCTTTCCTTCATTATCAATATATTCAAGATCAAATCGTTGTGGTAATTGAAAATCTAATTGAATAGTTGCAAGTTGCCATGATCTTCCAAGTGCATCATTTATATTGATGTCTATTTTTGGACCATAAAATGCGCCATCTTTTTCCTTTAGTCTGAAAGTGATATTCTCACTTGTTAGCGCATCTTTTAAATCTGCTTCAGCTTGATTCCATGTTGCAATTTCTCCCATGAAATCTTCTGGCCTTGTGGAAAGAAAGAATTTTGGTTCCATGGCAAAAACTTTATAGTATTCCTTTACCATTTTTAACAGAGAAGTAATTTCTTCTTTTATTTGAGATTCCATAGCGAAGATATGTGCATCATCTTGTGTTATGGAACGTACTCGCAATAGTCCATTTAATTCCCCTGATTTTTCATTTCGCATGACTCTGCCGATCTCAGTAAAGCGGATAGGTAAATCTTTATAGGATCTTTGTTGCGTTTGATATATTTTTATATTAAAAGGACAATCCATCGGCTTAAGGCAAAAAGTTTCATTATCCACATCAAAAGAAAACATGTCATTCTTATAATGATCCCAATGGCCAGAAGTTTTCCAAAGAGTATTTTTTGCTAATTGAGGCGTTTGTATTTCAAGACTGCCATATTTTTTTCGTAGATATTTTCCAAATTGTTCCAATTCGTTCCAGATGACCATTCCTTTTGGATGCCAAAATGCGCTACCCGGTGCTTCTGAATGAAAAGAAAATAAATCCAATTCACGTCCAAGTTTTTTGTGATCGCGCTTAGCTGCTTCTTCTTGTTGAAGTTTGTATTCAGCAAGTCCTTGCTTGTCATTGAAGACAACGCCATAAACTCTTTGCAGTTGTTTGTTGTTGGCGTCTCCTTTCCAATATGCTCCTGAAATTTTTGTAAGAGCGAACGCTTTCAGATTTATTTTTCCGGCGGATTCAATATGCGGTCCAGAACAAAGATCGACGAAATTTCCTGACTTATAGATGGTCACAGTTTCATTTCCTTGTTTGCGCAGATCATCTATCAGCTCCTGCTTCAATGTCTGGTCAAGTTGTTTGAATTTTTCCATGGCTTCATCAACGGAAACCTCGGCTTTTTCAAAGACATGATTTGCCTTGATGATTTCCTTCATCTTTTCTTCAAGCAAAGGAAGGTCCTCTGGGATCAGGGTGCGAGGAAGTTCAAAGTCGTAATAAAATCCATTTTCCACTGCCGGTCCGATGCCGAATTTTGCCTCAGGAAGCATTTCCAAAACAGCAGCAGCGAGGATATGGGCTGTGGAATGTCTTAAGAGATTAAGATTGTTTATATTTTCCATGGTTAATTATTAACGCGTTACGTGTTAACGTGTTTTGGAATAACTCGTTAACTCGCCAAACTCGTTAACTAATAAATGAATTTTTAAATAATAAAAGCCACAAACAATATACGATAGGAAATAAAATTTCCTGCATTGAGACTATGATTAACACCATAGCGGTTCCACTCAACTTCCCGTATTATTTGGGCACTTTGTGCGCTTGTTCGCAAGCTGCTTAAGCGAAGGTTTTGTTAATGGGTCGGTACTCCATAACCTAATAGATTGTACGCTTAATATAACTAAAAACAGCTTTGAAGTCAAGGCTCTTAAGCCAATTCTATACTGCCACCTTGTATGATAGCTTTAATTTCTTCAAGCAATGTTGGATGCTGTTCGATTGAAAACGGTGTTTCTAATTTATTATCCTGGTGATGCAAGAAAATCTTGCATGGTCCAGCCTGGCAGTTATTAAAGATTCCTGAAAGTTTATGAATCATATCAGACGTTGCACTAGCAGGAAGCGTTATTATTAATTTGGCAATATCCTGCTCGAATTGTTTGGCTGAAATACTGGGAAGTGGCTGATCAGCTGAAAAATCATTTGAGGGATAGGGTTGCGTGGAGGCAACTGCTGAGCCGCCGGTAGGATTTTGATGGTCATCATCCTTCTGATGTTCAGCGCTTTCATTGTTGCCGTAAGCTTTCTTAGTGGCTTCAACTCGCATGAAATTTTCAATCTCTCCGCGGTTTAATTCTTTTGCATCGTCAACTATGAGTTTGTACACGCCATCTTTGTCGGAAAGTCTGCCATCAACAATGACCATTTTTTCTTCCTCCCAAACGCTGGCAATTTTTTCCAAGACTTTAGGAAAAACCAAGGCTTCGATTTTTCCGAGTGTGTCTTCCATCATTACGAAAAGCATAGTTTCCTGTCTTTTGGTGAGAATTTTCTGTATTTTTTGAATGACGCCTCCGACAGTAATTTTTTGTCCAACTAGTTCTTTCGATAACTCGTTTAGGGGTGTGGCAACTTTATTGATGTAGCTTTGATATTCCTTAACTGGGTGACCACTAACATAGAGGCCGAGAAGTTCTTTTTCCCATTGAAGTTGTTGACGTTTTGTCGCTGGTTCAACTTCAAGCAAGGGAACTGTCGGTGTCTCTAGAATCGCTTCGCCAAATAAACTTACCTGGTTAGAATTTTTTTGTTTTTGAACATTCTTAGTAAACATCAAGATCTGTTCCATGCTCTCAATAATCTGGTTTCTTTCGCCAAGTTTATCCAGTGCGCCAACTTTAGCAAGTGCATCGATAGATTTCTTGTTAAGATCCTTGGTTTGCACGCGTTCAAGAAAATCGCCAAGCGATTTAAATTTTCCTCCGCGTTTTCTTTCTTCCACAATTTCATGCGCAATTACGTGACCAACATTTTTAATGGCATTGAATCCGAAGCGGATTCGCTGTGATCCGTCATCTTCTGTGATAACGGCAAAATCTTCAAAACTTTCATTTACGTCTGGTGCCAATACTTCAATTCCGATATCTCTGCATTCAGCGGCTTCGATGGCGATGCGATCAATATTGTCTTGGTCGGAAGTTAGTAACGCGGCCATGAATGCGGCAGGATAATGTGCCTTTAAATATGCTGTTTGATACCCAATGATTCCATAGCATGCAGCATGAGAGCGGTTGAAGCCATAACCAGCAAAAGGTTCAATAAAAGAGAAAACTTTTTCCGCAATTTCTTTGGTTGATCCGTTCGTGATGCAGCCCTCTACGAACTTAATTTTTTGTTCCTGAATAAGATCCAAAATCTTTTTGCCCATAGCTTTTCTGAGCACATCTGCCTCACCCATAGTGAAGCCGGCCAGGTCGCGAGCAATTTGCATCACTTGTTCTTGATATACTGCAACGCCGTAAGTGTTTTTTAGGATCGGCTCAAGTTTTGGATGTACGTATTTAATTTTTCTGCCATGTTTTCCGGAAATAAAATCAGGAATCCAATCCATAGGTCCAGGACGATAAAGCGCAACCATAGCAATAATGTCTTCGATGACGGTGGGTTTTAAAAGTTTCAAGTATCTTTTCATGCCGGAACTTTCCAACTGGAAGACGCCTGTTGTATGAGCCTGCTGTAAAAGCTCATAGGCTTTTGCATCATCAATTGGAATGGTGTCGATATCAATATCTATACCTTTAGTCTTTTTTACGATGCGAAGAGTATTTTGGATAATAGTAAGATTCTTCAGCCCCAAAAAATCCATTTTTAGCAGACCGATTTTTTCAACGTAAGACGATTTAGTTGAGGAAGAATATTGCGTCACGGTTCCTTCTCGCGATCCTGTGATATTTTGAATTGGCGAGTAATGTGTAACTGGCTCTTTGGTGATAACGACGCCGCAGGCGTGCATGCCAGCATGCCTAACAACACCTTCCAGGCGCATCGCACTATCAATCAATTTCTTTGCATCCGCACCTGAGCCATAATGTTCCTTGAATTCCGGAACTTCTTCTAAAGCTTTCTTGATTGAGGAAAACATCGGAATCATCTGGGAGGTCTTGTTGCAAAAATCGTAAGGGAAACCAAGGGCGCGTCCGGTGTCGCGGATTGCTGCGCGCGCTGCCATTGTTCCAAAAGTGATGATCTGCGAAACATGGTCATTGCCATATTTTTGTCTGACATAATTGAGCACGTCCTCACGATGGTCATCAGCAAAATCCATATCGACATCGGGCATGGATACTCTCTCTGGATTCAAAAATCTTTCAAAGAGTAAATCGTAAACTATCGGATCGACATTGGTAATTCCGGTTAGATATGACACGAAGCTGCCAGCTGCGCTTCCTCTGCCGGGACCGCAAACGATGCCATTATTTTTTGCCCAGTTTACGAAATCCTGCACGATTAAGAAGTAGGCATCATAGCCGCATTTTTCGATAACAGAAAGTTCATACTCCATTCTTTCACGATGTATTTTAGTGATTTCTGTCCCGTAACGTTTTTTCAAGCCTTCTTCGCAAAGATGCCTCAAGTAGGAATTCGGATTAAATCCTTCCGGTACATCAAAATGTGGAAGCTGCGTCTCGCCTAATTTAAGTTTGAAGTTGCATTGGTCGGTTACTAATTGCGTGTTTGATAAAACTTCAGGATTATTGGGAAATCCAGCTAAGATTTCCTCAGGTGAACGCAGTGATAAATCAAAATCCATAAGATTCATGCGATCTGGCTCATATACTTTACGGTTAGTTTGTACGCAAAGGAGAATATCTTGGGCGCTGGCATCTTCTTTATTTACATAATGGACGTCGCAAGTTGCAACTACTGGCAGATCAACTTCCTTGGCAAGCTTAAATATTCCCTCATTAGCAATTGCTTGGTTTGGGAAATTAGGATGACTTTGAACCTCCAGAAAAAAACCATCCTTATCAAAAATATCCTTGTATTCCAAGGCGAGCTCCTTAGCTTTATCGTAATTACCCATGACGATTTGAGCAGGAATTTCTCCCTCCACACAGGCGCTGAGTCCAATAAGTCCCTTGCTGTATTTTCTTAGCACCTTGCGGTCGATACGAGGTTTGTAGTAGAAACCATCGAGATGTGCAATGGAAACAAGTTTCATGAGATTGTGATAGCCCTCATCATCTTTCACCAAGAGGATTAAATGATGACGCTTGCGATCTTCCGCTGTAGGATTTTTGCTCGTCAGGTCATTAGGTGTTATATACATTTCGCATCCAATGATAGCCTTGATTCCTTTTTCTTTTGCCTTGATGAATAATTCCACCGCCCCATACATCACTCCATGATCGGTTAGGGCAATGCTATCCATTCCCATTTCCAGGGCGCGATCAATAAGGTCATCGACTTTGCCAAGTCCATCAAGGAGGGAATAGTGAGAGTGAACGTGGAGGTGAGTATATTTCATGAAAAAATTTGAAATTTTTTAATTTGAAATTTGAAATGAAATTCAAATAAGCAAATGTTTAAAAATTTTGTAATTTAGAAATTGGAAACTGTTTAAAAATTTTAAATTTAAAATTGAAAATTAAAAAACCTCACTATGAAATAGTGGGCTACAAAATGCACGTATTGATATTATGAAAAGCAATCTTTCTCATGGTTTTTTTTATCTTCATCCCCCAGGGACTTGCCATTGGGTTTTGCAAGATATATTTTTTAATACAGGTATTTTAGCACAGCTGAGAAAATTGTGCTAATTTTTTTTGGAAATTTCTCCTGGCTGTTTATTCATGGGCGTAAAAAAGCTGAGCATGACTTTGCTGTGAGCATTCTCTTTTCTTTCTAAATATTTTTTTCGTAAAAAGTAGTAGAGAAGAGCTCCAAGTGGTCCAAGAATGAAAATAATGAAAAGCCAGAATTTGCGCCAAACCAATTCATTTTTTTTTGCATGCTTCAGCATGCTTATCCAGAATATTGCGGAAAGAATGATGGTTAGGAGAATAATTCCTGCCCAAATAGGCTCTTTTTCGGCGAAAGTTAAGGCAATCGGCTTCAGGAGGATGTATTGTTGCTTTAAATAAGTAAGAAAATTAAATATAAAATTACTTAAAGTGCTATAAGTATTCTTAAAAAATTCGAAAAGCTTTTCCAGATAAGGAAGTGTCTTGTGCCACTGGGAAAAAATCCATATCCAAGAAACTGAAATAAGCGGCCAAATCCTCTCCCACAAGGTAATTATTATCTCATTCATTTGGATAAATTATAAACTCATTCAATATTCATTATTATACACTCAAGATCCCTTTTTTCAAAGCGTGTTAGTCGACAAGTTATTAAATAGAAAATCGAAAACTAGATACATCATATAATATACGCTATACTGAAGAAATGGAGATTTCAAACTTTATTCTGGAGAAGGATTTTTTCTCTCAAGGATACACGCATATTATTGGAACTGATGAAGTCGGGCGGGGTCCTCTTTGTGGTCCTGTTTTGGCGTGTGCGGCAATGTTTAAGAATCCGGATTTTGAAATTCCAGATGACCTGCAAAAAAAATTTGACCTAATAAGGGATTCAAAAAAGCTTTCTGAAAAGCAGCGCGAGGAGATCTTTGATTTTATCGGGGAGCATTTTTATCTGGGCTATGGACTGTGTGACCATGAAACTATCGATCGCATCAATATCTTGGAAGCAAGTTTTCTGTCTATGAAAAAGGCGATTCAGGAGCTCAAGCGGAACATGGAAAAAGAAAAATCCTTTAAAATAATAGATGGAGAACTGAAAACTATAATTCTTGTCGATGGAAATAAGGAAATCCCGAATTTATCCATGGAGCAATATGCGGTAATTGGCGGTGATAAGCTTGTGAAGTCAATTTCCGCGGCTTCTATTGCTGCAAAAGTCACTCGGGACAGGTTGATGATGGATATGCATGCCAAATTTCCAAATTATGGCTTAGATAAGCATAAAGGCTATGGAACAAAAATGCATATGGAAGCGCTTATTCAATACGGACCATGTGAAATTCACCGTAAAAGCTTCGCGCCTGTCAAAAAAGCGTTAAAAAGAGTCTAACTCTTGCCAAATCCTGATTGTCATGGTAATATGGCTTTGATATTTTAACATTTAAAAAGTTCGAAATAGAGCGGCATTTTCATTTGAAATTTAGAAATTCGGTCATTGATTGAAAATTGAAAATTAAAAATTGGAAATTGAAACCCTAAAATTATCGGAATAACTAGTTTTAGTTTTCAAGATATGGTTAGAGAAAGGCGCTTTATTTTTATGTAATGCTATGTCAGTACCAAAGCAACGACACACTAAACAACGACGAGATGCTAAACGTGATCGTTTTGCAATTGAAACCGTAAAAACTCAAACTTGTCCAAAATGTGGCAAGGAAAAACTTTCACATCGTGTTTGTCCTCATTGTGGATTCTACAAAGGAAATGAAGTCGTTAATACAATGAAGAAAGTTGCAAAAAAATAATCGATTTTTAAAAACTTGTTGTCATTTCTAAGCTGTTTTGAGAATTGGAAATTAATCCCAGTCTTTAAATAGTCTAAGTGGCATAAAAAATAAACATGGCCAATAGACATCTTCAGCGCAGTGTCGCTATGCAAGCTCTTTTTGAGTGGGACTTTCAGGGTTGCCAAGACGAGAATATTTCTGAAATCGTAAATCGAAACGTAAAGGAATTTGCGCCAGGTATTGAAGAGTTTGGTTTCGTGGAAGAACTTGTCAAAGGTACGCTTGAGAAGCGTCAAATTATAGATTCTTTGATTGAGAAATGCGCTCCAGAATGGCCACTTGAACAAGTGACTATTATTGATCGCAATATTTTGCGCTTGGGCATTTATGAGCTAATGCATGGAAATTATGCAGAGGTTCCGCCTAAGGTTGCAATTAATGAATCAATTGAATTGGCTAAAACTTTTGGCGGCGAAAGCAGTGCGCGTTTCGTTAATGGTGTTTTGGGAACGATATATCGCGAGATGGGAGAGCCCATGAAAGATGACACGAGCAAGAAGCATAAAATTTCCGAGGAAAGTATTGAAAATAGTGAGGAAAAGGAAATAGTGGAAAATAATTAAATTCATCTAAATCTCAATTTCAAAATCCTAATGTCAAATAAATGACTAAATATCAAAATCTAAATTTTTGATTTTGAACTTTTGATTTTATTTGTCATTTGGATTTTGGTTTTTAGATTTTTATGCAAATGGTAAACTCTTTAGCGAAAAAGATCGGCGTCAACTTTAAGAATGTTGAATTGTTGCGCCAAGCCGTAACGCACCGCAGCTATTTAAATGAGAACCGTGACTATGCCCTTGATCACAATGAGCGTCTGGAATTTCTAGGTGATGCAGTTTTGGAGCTTATAATTACGGAATATCTTTACAATAACTACAAAAATCCGGAAGGAGAACTTACGAGCTGGAGAAGCGCCCTGGTGAATGGGGAAATGCTGGCACATGTTGCCCAGGAAATCGGTGTGGAAAAATATCTCCTGATGAGCCGCGGGGAAGCTAAGGATACTGGACGTGCGCGTCAATATCTTTTGGCGAATGCCCTTGAAGCAATTATTGGAGCAACTTATCTTGATCAGGGTTATGAGGTAACAAAGAAATTTGTTTTAACAAATGTTGCAATTAAACTGCAAGAAATTTTGGAAAAGAAATTATATCTAGACCCAAAGAGTTATTTTCAGGAAAAAGCTCAAGAAAACAGTAAAGTAACTCCATCATATCGAGTTACGAAAGAATGGGGTCCCGATCATGACAAACATTTTATTGTGGGCGTGTTTCTTGGCGATGAACTTGTGGCGGAAGGTGATGGAAATTCCAAGCAAGAGGCGCAGCGTGAAGCAGCGCGTAAAGGACTAGAAGTGAAAGGTTGGATATAGCGAAAATAATTTAAAATATTTAGTGCATATTCTTACTGATATTGTTCAAAGGCTTGTGATTTATTTGCAGGCTTTTTAATTTTAAATTTAAAGTTTTCAATTTTAAATGAATGAGCTCAATGTCTTTCCTAGAGGATAAGTTTGAAGCAAAAATTTTTAAAACATTAAATCATTATGATTTTATTCAAAATTCGAAATTATAAATTCAAAATTTTGAAAATTTATGATTGCCAGTTGTCTGAAAAAATTGTATAATTCAAGTAGAAAAACAAACTTTTAAAAACAAAAATATGCTCGACATCATTATTAAAAACGGAACAGTCATCGATGGAACCGGGACACCGATGTTTCGCGGCGATTTGGGAATCCGCGAAAGCAAAATTGTAGAAATCGGCGACCTTCACAATGAGCATTGCGAACACGAAATTGATGCGACGGGTAAATATGTTTCCCCAGGCTTTATTGATGTGAACAATCATTCGGATACTTACTGGAGAATTTTTCTTGATCCAAAGCTTGAAAGTCTGCTCTATCAGGGCGTGACCACGATTATTGGCGGAAATTGCGGATCTTCGTTGGCACCACTGACTTCGCACGATGTTATAAAATCCATTCAAAAATGGGTGGATATGAAAAAGGTCAGTTTCAATTGGTTGAGCATGAAAGAATTTTTAACTGAAGTTGAGAAAAAGAAACTCTCGATGAATTTTGCCAGTCTTGTTGGTCATGGAACTTTGCGTCGCGGTCTGGTTGGCGATGAAGTCAGGGATATTAGTCCTGCGGAAATGAAAATAATGAAAAAGATGCTTACAAATGCAATGAAAGAGGGAGCATTGGGCTTCTCAACTGGTTTGGTATATACGCATGCGAAATTAGCGTCCTCGCGAGAAATTGCTGAATTAGCGGAAGTCGTAAAAAAATACGACGGAGTTTACACCACACATATTCGCGGCGAATCGCACGAGCTTATCCGCGCAGTAGAGGAAGCTATTCGCATTGCTCAGACAACCGGGGTAAGACTTCAAATTTCTCATCTCAAAGCCATGGGCAAAGAAAATTGGAAGCTTATGGATGAAGCTTTAAATTTGATCGAAACAGCTAGAACAAGCGGTATAGATGTGCATTTTGATGTCTATCCATATACTTCAACCGGAAGTGTGTTATATATTTTACTGCCAGATTGGGTTACTGAGGGAGGAAGGGATATGATGCTCGCCAGGCTCAAGGATGATGACACGCGAAAACGTGTCATTAAAGATATGAAAGCTAATGAGACTGATTACTCCAAAATTACGATTTCAATTTCTGCTCTCGATAAATCCTTAAACAGGAAACGCATAACTGAAATTGCAGCACTCCAAGGGAAAAGTATTGAGGATACAATCATTGATGTACTGATTGCCAGCAATGGGCAAGTGGTGACAATGATGGAAGTGCTTAGTGAAAAAAATGTTGATAAGGGGGTAATTAATCCTTTTTCTATAATTTCCACTAATGGTTCAGGGTATGATTTGGGACATGTAAAATCTGGTGAAGTTGTGCATCCACGAAATTTCGGATCCTTTCCTCGCGTCTTGGCTAATTATGTCAGGGGTAGGAGTGTTGTCAGTTGGGAAGAAGCGGTACGCAAAATGAGCGGCCTTCCAGCTGAAAAATTCAAAATTGAAAAACGTGGGATTTTGAAATTAGGAAATTATGCCGACGTGATAGTTTTTGATCCTAAAAATATTCAAGATTTGGCAACCGCTGAAAATCCTTATCAATATTCAAAAGGCATTGAGCATGTCATCGTCAATGGTAAACTAGCAGTCAACAACTGTTTAATTACGGAAAACCGCAGCGGAGAAGTTCTTCGTCGCAAATCTTCACTTTTTGAATTTTAAGCTTTTCCTATCTCCTGGGGTTGTAATTTATCTTTTCCGGTGCTATATTGAATTTTTAATAAATAGACTTCATCGGTTATCCAAAATCTGCGCTCTTTTGAGTAGGCAGTTGATTGCTAATGGGGGATTACTATACTATGGACATCTCTTTCTTTAAGGATAAGAAAATCACCGTATTTGGCTTGGGTTTACATGGTGGCGGAATCGGAACCGTGAAATTCTTGGTCGCTCATGGTGCAAAAGTTATTGTTACAGATCTTAATTCCAAAGAAAAGCTAGCTTCTTCATTGGAAAAGCTCAAAGGACTTAAGAATATCCAATTTGTTCTCGGGCAACATCGCAGGGAGGATTTTTCAAAAGTTGATATGGTAATCAAGAATCCCGCCATTCCCTGGAGTGATAAGCAAGTGAAAATTGCTTTGGAGAATAATGTGCCGGTTGAGATGGATTCGAGCCTTTTCTTTAAGCTTTGCAAAAACCCGATAATTGGTATAACTGGAACGAAAGGTAAGACAACCACGGCAACTTTGATTTATCAGCTCTTGAAAGCGGCTGGAAAAAATCCGATCAAAATCGGAATCGGTCAGGTTCCCGTGCTGGATAAATTATTGGTACTCAAAAAAGATTCTATTCCCGTTTTTGAACTTTCCTCTTGGCGTTTAAGTGCACTTGGTCGAGCCAAACTTAGTCCGCATATTGCGGTTTTTAAAAATATCATGCCTGACCATTTGAATTATTACGGCAGCATGGAAAAATATCTGCAGGATAAGAAATATATTTTTGAGAATCAAAAACCCAAAGATTGGCTTATTAAAAATAATGACGACGAAGTTTTGATGGAAGCGACGCGTCCGGCGCGAGCCCAGACCATTCGTTTTTCGTACCAGCCTCTTGAGCGCAGCCGCGCTGTATTTATTGACGACGGATTTATTTATCTCAACAACGGTATCGATGTTAAGAAGCTTATTGCTATTAAGGATATAAAAATTCCTGGTAAGCATAATCTCTCAAATGTTATGGCGGCAATAGGAGCCGCATATGCTTGGGGATTGAGCGCGCAAGAAATTAAAAAAGCGTTACCGGAAATCAAGGGAGCTGCCCATCGCTTGGAATTTGTACGCGAAGTTAAAGGTGTGCAATATTACAATGACACGGCTGCAACTATTCCGGATGCGGCAATTTCTGCTCTTGGATCTTTCGAAAAACCGATTGTTTTGATTGCTGGGGGAACTGACAAGAATCTGGAATTTGAGAAGTTTGCCAAGGAGATTTCTGAAAAAGCCAAACACATTATTTTACTTAAAGGCAATGCGACCGACAAGCTCTTTGCTGCATTGAAAAAAAATATGGAGCTTGAAGCCTTGGGAACAATTGAAACTGTTGATTCTATGGAAACTGCTATAAAGCTGGCCGCAGCCAACGCAAGCAAAGGCGATGTAGTTTTGCTTTCACCGGGAGCTGCAAGTTTCGGACTTTTTGCGAATGAATTCGATCGAGGTGATAAGTTCCGAGAAGCTGTGAAGAAATTGAAGTAGTAGTTTGACTTCTGCTTAAGGAAAATGCCGAAATTATTTTTATAATCACTTGCTTTTTACGGAAAACTGTGCTATAATGGAAAAAGGTTAAGAAAGGGTGTTTGCCATAAAAGACTTTATGGCTTAAACGCCCTTTTTTCTTTTCTTATGGTTAAAATAAAGCAAAAAATCAATATTCTTAAAAAAACTGGCTTACTGGGCGAGATTTTCATGATGCTGGCTT
This sequence comes from uncultured Bdellovibrionales bacterium, assembly GCA_964609855.1. Classification (GTDB taxonomy): domain Bacteria; phylum Patescibacteriota; class Minisyncoccia; order Moranbacterales; family GWC2-37-73; genus GWC2-37-8. The sequence goes on along the minus strand of CAZSTB010000009.1, from coordinate 40,067 downwards.
TGATGGTGCTTGTCTCTGTTGGCGGCGCCAAAGCAAGTGAAATCAGCCCAGAAAAAGTGATTGAATTGGTGAATGAAGCTAGAATGGCGGCAAATATTAAAGCAGTTGAGAATAATGCGTCTTTGCAGCTTGCAGCGGAAAAGAAAGCGCAAGACATGATTGATAACAATTATTTTGCCCATATCTCTCCGCAAGGGAAAACTCCTTGGATTTTCATTGAGGCTGAGGGTTATAATTATCGCTTTGCTGGTGAGAATTTGGCAATTAACTTTACCGATGCAGCTAGGCAGCAAAAAGCCTGGATGGATAGTGCGCTGCATCGAAAGAACATCCTGAATAAAAATTATACCGAAACAGGCGTGGCAGTGAAGCGTGGTTTTATTGAAGGTCGGCAGACGACCGTGACGGTTCAGGAGTTTGGCAGGCAAATGTCTGATGTTTTAAGTGCAGAAGTCGCAGCGCAGGAATCTTCTTTGGAAAGTGAATCGAATTTGCCGTCAGCGGATAACGCTTCAATTACTGGGTCAATTTTAAATAAAGAGAAAGTTGAGAGTTTCATCAGTGATAATCCGCTGACCGTTAAAATATGGCTTTTAGTGGCTGGTTTGGTGGTTTTAATGTTTGCAGGCGATCTGATCGCGCTACTTCATAAGAAACACGCTCGATTTTTCATTTTACATGGAGCAAGAAAAAAAACCTAAATCCTTAATACTAAATTCTTCAAACCGGCTTAGCCGGTTTTTTCTTTATCTATTGAAAAAAAAGCCATATTAACATATACTATCCCTATTGGCCTGTATTATATTCTCAAACTTTAACTTAAAAAATATATGGATTTTTTTGAAATACAAGGAGGAAAAAAGCTTTCTGGCACCATTGAGGTTCGTGGGAGTAAGAATGCCACAACACCCATCTTGGCTGCTACGGTTTTAACAAAGGGGGAATGCATTATCTCCAATATCCCACTTATTGAAGATGTGTATCGTATGTTGGAAATTTTAGAAAGTATGGATGTCTCAGTGGAGTGGCTTAGCGAAAGGACTGTGAAAATTTGCGCCCAGAATTTAGACACCAAGAAAATTGATCTGCAGAAAGTTAAGAGGTTAAGGTCTTCTATTTTATTTCTTGGACCTCTGAGTGCGCGCAGTGAAAAATTTGAAATTGCACATCCTGGCGGATGCGTTATCGGTAAGCGTCCAGTAGGAACGCATTTTGACGCGCTGGAAAAAATGGGAGTGAAAATTACCAGTAATGAAGATTGTTATTGCGTAGATGCGCAAAACAGAAAGGCGGCTGAAATTGTGTTGAGAGAATTTTCAGTGACTGCAACTGAAAATGCGATGATGCTGGCCGCAGCAATTCCTGAAAAAACGATTATTAAAATTGCAGCTGCTGAACCGCATGTCGAAGATTTAGGAAAATTCCTGATTGCTATGGGCGCAAAAATTACCGGACTAGGTACGCATACTTTGGAAATTATTGGAAACAGGAATCTCACCGGTGCGAATCATCAAATCATGCCGGACGCCAATGAAGCTGCTACTTTTTTGATTATGGGAGTGGTAACTAAAAGTCCGATTAAGGTTGAAAATGCTAGGCGTGAGCATTTGGATTTGGTTCTGGAAAAACTCAAGGAGTTTGGGGTAGATTTTAAAATTGAAGAAAATGCTATTTCAGTTGTTCCTTGCGAAAATTTGATCGCAGTTGAAAAGCTTGATCCGCGTCCTTATCCGGGAATTCCTACTGATATTCAAGCGCCACTGGGCGTATTGGCTTCTCAGGCAAACGGCTGCACGCTTATTTTCGACACTATGTTTGAGGGACGCTTTAATTATATCAGCGAACTCGAGAAGATGGGCGCAAAAGCCAAGGTATTAAACCCTCATCAGGTTATAATTACCGGACCCGTAAAACTGAAAGGCTCAGCAATTAAAAGTTTTGATTTACGCGCGGGAGCATCGCTAATTATTGCAGCGTTGGCAGCAAATGGAACTTCCACGATAGAAGAAATTTATCAAGTTGATCGCGGCTATGAAAAGATTGAAGAACGTCTTCAGAAATTAGGTGCGGAAATAAAAAGAATCTCCAGATAATAAATTTTTGAAATAATGTCTATGGAAAAGGATGTTAAGATCGGAAAGGATTGCATAGGTGTTGGCTGCGGTGCGCTGATATTTAATGACAAGGGTGAGGTTTTGCTGATGAAGCGCAGTAAAAACTCAAAAAATCAGGCTCTTTGGTGGTCTCAGCCTGGCGGCTCAGTTGACTTTGGCGAAAAAGTCACTGCTGCAGTTAAGCGAGAGATTATGGAAGAGTTGGGAATTGCAGTCGAGCTTTGGGCAGAAGTTTCTCACATTGATCACATCATAAAAAATGAAAAGCAACATTGGTTGGCGGTCTCATATCTAGCCAGAGTAAAAAAAGGCATGCCAAAAATCATGGAACCGCATAAATGTGACGAATTGCAATGGTTTTCGCTGGCCGCTCTTCCCAAAAAACTTACACAGACAACAAGGGAAACGATCAAGAGCTACTTGGAAAAAAAATATATTGAAATGTAAAAATCTCAAATTACTGAAAAAGATTGAGGAAGAAAGCGGGATGGGAATCAATCAAAATCTAGCCGAATGTCAGAAAAATTACTGATGGAAAATTAAATTCAAATCGAAGTTGATAATTGAAATCTTACGCATATGTTTATTAGAAAAATTGGAATTGATCTTGGTACTGCAAACACTTTGGTGTTTATTCCTGGGAAAGGGATTGTTGTAAATGAACCTTCGGTCGTCGCTGTTTCGCCGACCGAAAATATCGTGTTGGCGGTAGGTAATGAGGCCAGGGAAATGCTTGGGCGCACGCCTGATAATATTGTGGCGTCAAGACCCATGAAAGATGGTGTGATTGCAGACTATCGCGTAACAGAAGCGATGCTTAAATATTTCATCAATAAGGTTACTGGCAAGGTGCGCATTTTCAAGCCGGAAATCATGATTTCAATACCAGCTGGAGTTACCTCAACTGAAAGACGTGCGGTAATCGATGCTGCCGTGCGAGCTGGAGCAAAATCTGCCTATGTGGTCAAAGAGCCGTTGCTTGCTGCGATTGGTGCAGGAATTCCCATTCATAATGCGCAAGGGAATATGATCATCAACATCGGAGGTGGAACTTCGGAGATTGCGGTTATTTCCTTGGGTGGAATCGTGGCCGCGCATAGCGCTAGGGTTGGAGGGAATAAGTTTGATCAAGCTATTTCGGATTATATCAAACGCAAATATGGTTTGGCAGTTGGGGATAGGACCGCGGAGGATATTAAAAAAGAAATTGGTAGTGCGATTGCGCAAGTGAAAGAGGAACACATGGATGTGCGCGGAAGAGACCTGATGGGTGGTCTTCCTAAGACGATAAAAATTTCTTCCAATGAGGTAACTGAGGCACTTCAGGATGAACTTCGTGAAGTTATCAATGCGATCAAGAAAGTTTTTCAGGAAACTCCACCAGAGCTTGCAGCTGATATTATGGACAAAGGAATGATTCTTTCCGGCGGCGGGGCATTGTTGAGGAATCTTGATCAACTCATCACTAAGACAATCGGAGTGCCGTGCTATGTCGCAGATGATCCACTTTTTTGTGTAATTAAGGGGATCGGAACGGCGCTTGATAATCTTGATGTTTACAAACGAACGATCATGCTAGCCAAATAATTAGGCTTTAGGTCTTAGCTTTTCAGCTTCTTAGATTTTTCTAAAAAGCTAATGCCTAATAAGCTAAAAAGCTAATGTTTATAGGTATTGACGCGTCCAGAGCGTTTTTGAAAAATAGGACTGGTATCGAAGAATATTCATATCAGATAATCAAACACCTGCGAAATAAGCTCGCTGATCAGCAGACTCGAGTTGTTTTGTATTTGCGTCCAAACCAGGCGGTTGATTTTGATCTTCCTGAAAATTGGAAAATAAAAATTATCAAGTGGCCAAGATTTTGGACGCAGCTAGGCTTATCTCTAGAATTACTACTTAGGCCTGTTGATGCTTTGCTAGTGCCTGCACATACGGTGCCAATTATTCATCCTGCCCGCAATGCTTCACCATTATTTAATAATGCTGTGATATGGTGGATCAGAAAATTCTTTAACAGTGAGGAAGATTGGAATTATGCGCATAGCCTTGCAGGCGTATCGAAAAATACCATTGTGGTAGTGCATGGTTTGGAATATGAATTTTGTCCCCAGGCATACTCATGGGCAGCGCGCCTATATATGCGCTGGACTATCAAGAAATCTTGCAAATGGGCCAGCAAGATTATTTCCGTTTCCAAAAACACCAAGAGAGACCTGATGAGGCTTTATGATGTTCCGGAAGAGAAAATCACAGTTATATATGAGGGTTACGAGGAAAATTTTGAATTTCTAATTTCGAATTCAGAATCAAACATTGATAAGAAAACTTTAAAAAGCAATGTGTTAGAGTTTCCGTCGGAGCTTATATCTAAAGGCCCTACAGAATTCAATGAGCAAAATTCAAAATTCCTACTTTTTATAGGTAGGATTGAGCAGCGTAAAAATATTGGTAATATCGTAAAGGCTTTTGAGATACTCAAGGAGAAGTATGATATTCAGCATAAACTGGTATTGGCTGGCAGGCCCGGCTACGGTTACGCTGATATTCGGCAAGAAATTTTAAACTCGAAGTTCAAAGAAGACATTTATGAACTAGGGTATATTAGCGAGCAGAAAAAATGGGAACTCTTAAAAAAAGCTGAGGTGTTTCTTTTTCCTACGCAATATGAGGGTTTCGGTATACCTATCTTGGAGGCGCAAAGTGTCAGTTGTCCCGTTGTAGCTTCTGATAATTCTTCTATTCCAGAAGTTGTTTGCGATTGCGACGAAGTGAGTAGTTGTGATGAGCTATCAGCATTGTTAGTCGACCATAAGGATCCTCAAGATATTTCAAAAAATATTTATCGTTTGCTCTCGGAAGAAGATTTAAAAAATGCTATAATAACGAAAGGCCTGAAGAATATCCGGAGGTTTAGTTGGGATAAATGTGCAAATGAAATTGCTCATGAAATTAATGGAATAGCCTGAGTCTTTTTTATTGAAATAAGATCCTAGAGAAAATAGTGATGGAGAAAAAAATGAAAATTGCCATAGTGCATGATTTTATGGTGAATGCTGGAGGCGCTGAGCGTGTCTTGAAAGTATTGAGTGAGATGTATCCTGAGGCGCCAATTTACACCTTGCTTTACGATAAGGAGAAAATGGGAGAAATCTTTGCAGCTAAGGATGTTCGAGTATCTTACCTGGATAAGTTGCCAAAATTTCTTAAACAAAATTATCGCTGGCTTTTGCCGTTTTTTCCGGTAATTCCTGAGACTTTCGATTTGAGGGAATTTGATTTGGTTATCTCCTCGTCCGGCGCCTGGTCAAAAGGAATCGTAACAAAACTGCACACCACACATGTGGCGTATTTGCATTCTCCGATGCGTTTTGTCTGGGATTATAATGAGTTATATTTAAAAGAGAAAAAGAAAAATCCTTCAATTTTTATCAGGTTCGTGCTTAATTATCTGCGAATCTGGGACAAGTTAGCAGCTGATCGTCCGGATTTTCTGATCGCAAACTCCCGTTACACACAAAAACGCATCGCAAAATATTACAGACGCGAAAGTAAGATCATATTTCCACCGGTAGAAAAGTTGCCAATTGCCAATCAGCAGTCATCACTTGAAAAAAAGGCTGACCAATTGCCGATTGCTGATTACTTCCTGGTCGTTTCCCGTCTCTCAGCTTATAAAAAAGTCGCGCTTGTCGTCGAAGCTTTCAATAAGCTTGGCTTGCCATTGGTTGTAATTGGTACAGGCGAACAGGAAAAGTATCTGAAAAAAATTGCAAAAGAAAATATTAAAATCTTGGGATGGAAAAATGACGAAGTAGTAGAGCGTTATCTCCAAGATGCGACAGCTTTTATTTTTCCAGCAGAAGATGATTTTGGAATTGCGCCAATAGAGGCGATGAGTGCGGGCATTCCGGTGTTGGCATATCGCAAAGGTGGCGCCATGGAAACGATCGAAGAGGGTGTAACGGGAGAGTTTTTCGACGCTCAAACCCCGGAAGTCTTAGCTGATGGTGTTCGCAGGCTGATGCTAAACAGGAACAGTTATGATAAGGAGAAAATAAAAAGTCACGCTTCACAATTTTCCAAGGAAAGATTCAAGCAGGAATTCAGCGAATATGTTAATGGCGTTATCAATCAATAAATTTATCTCAATCTTAGCGCATGAATTTTATCGGAAATAAAAAAGTGACATCTATGCTCGAGCGTTCCATTAAACGGGGCGTTATTAACCACGCGTATATTTTTTCCGGACCAGAAAGTGTAGGAAAGTTCACGCTGGCGAAAATGTTCGCACTTTCACTAATAGCTTCAGCTGATTTGAATTTAGAAATTAAGGATTTTAATAAGGATGCTTTATTAGATTTGATTGTGCTGGAACCTGAAATTGTGGAAAAAAACAATATTTCCAAGCAGCGGGATATCCCCATCGAAACTGTCAGGGAGGCAAAACAGAAATTGAGTCTTTTTCCATATCATGGAAAATATAAGATTCTCATCGTGCGAGATGCGCACAGAATGAATTCGGCTGCACAAAACGGACTTTTGAAAATTCTTGAGGAACCTAATCCTACGACAATATTAATTTTAGTGACGCATGAGATTGACCGCATTCTACCTACGATTATTTCGCGCTGCCAAATGGTGAATTTTGGCCTTGCAGATGAAAAAGAAATGATGGCTGAGCCAACGTTCAGGCAAACTACGGAGTTTTCAATCGGTAGGCCAGGCTTTGCTCAAAATATGTATGAGAAAGTTGATGAGCGTGAATTAAAGCTTGAAGCGAGGATTCAACTTTCTAAGATTCTTTCCGGTTCGCTGAATGAGCGTTTTTCTTTGGCAGATGAATTTTCAAAAGATATTGTCGATACGCTTCAAAAATTAAATGCCTGGACTTGGGAGCTTAGAAAAAAAGCGCTTGCTGCGGATTGCCAAGAAGCAGAGCGCGCTCAAATTTTTGTAAAAATCGAAAAAATTCAAAAAAGTATGCAGGTGCTGAAGCGCACTAATGCTAACAGTAAGCTGATCTTAGAAACGCTGTTCATGGATTTATAAATCTTTTCCGAACAGTTTCTGATATTGAATTTATAATTGAAATAGAAAAAGAAAAAAAATTTTCCTCTCGCATTTTTATGTCAAAATCAAACAAAAAATACATCAAAAATTGTACAGGAGCGGATTGTGGAAAGAAAATAAGCTCCAAATCAAAAATGCTTTCTCGCTTAATTTTTTATATCTTGCTTCTCGCATTTTTTGGCGTAACAATTTTTATATTATTTTTTTCATCGTATTTAAAAATAACGGATATTAAAATTGATGGAACTCGTGAGCTGGAGCAAGTCAGAATAATGCAGGTGCTAGAGGGTCCTTTTCAGGGTGCATATCTTGGAATTTTTCCCAGGGATAATTTCTTATTCATTTCCAGCTCTCGAATTGAAAGAATTTTAAAAGAAAGCTATAAGAAAATCCGTCAGGTGAGGGTGGAAAAAAAATTTCCAGGTTCGCTTGAGGTAATTATTGATGAAAGAAAAGCTTTACTTGTTTGGTGTAGTGGAGAAAATTGCTTTCTGATTGATGATGGAGGTGTCGCTTACAGTGCAGCTAATTTTGGCTCTCAGGAAATCATTGAAAATAATCTGATTAAAATAAGTGATTTAAGCCGCGGTAATGTAAGTATCGGTGAAAAAGTTTTAAATGATGGATACGAAAAATATTTACTACATATTCATGATGCTGCAAAAGAGCAGGGAATGGAATTAGGAAACGAATATACAACACCGTCCCGCATGGCTGAAGAAATCGATGCTGCTACGCCGGATGGGACGAGGTTGCAACTGTCGACGCAATTCGCCCTGGAGAATGCTATGCGTACCTTGGGCATTATCTTAAAAAAGGAAATTCCTGTTGAAAAAAGATCAGAGCTTGATTATATCGACCTACGTTCTGAGAATAAAGCTTTTTATAAATTTAAAAATCAGCCCGGGGATCAAGTTACTGAAAAAGGAGATGAAAATAAGGCTCAGCAGAATTAAAAGGAAAATAAGAGCCAATAAAAAACGCTCAGCTTCTCGCTAAGCGTTTTTATTATTTTGCCAAGTCGAAAGCTGTGAGCTATTTCACTGGCGGCGTTTCGATGTTAAAAATCATAATCGAACTACCAATCATAGCTGTAGGCTCGTAAGCTTTGGTCCAAGCGTAATTGTTAGCATAATTCTTATTCGCTTTGTCGTAGATACTGGTTTGCAATGAATTTACTGAAATCGCATACCAGCCAGCTTCAACCGGACGTCTAGCATCCCACCATGGGGTAAATTTTTCGCCAAGGTAATACTCGGGATTTCCGCCGCCGAAATAATCAGTGCGGATTTTGTCTATTTCAGGATGCTCATCAAGAAAAGATTTCAATCTTTTCAGGTCTTGACCCCAATCAGTATTAGAATCCGTGACATATTTGTATCCATTCTTGCTGCCCCCGACAGATTCATTGAAATATGATGTGTAGTTCGGATAGCTCAAGACAGGAATAATGACGATCCAAGCAATCAAGATCGTGAAGCCCCATTTCAATGATTGCTGGGTGAAATAATGCTTACCTTTGAAAAGATCGAAAACTTTTTTCGTTATCAGGATGTAAATAAAGGGTAAAATTGGAAACAGGTGGCGAAAGCCGATATTTAAATTACCGGTGATGCTTAAAAATGCATAAAGAACGATAAAGCTAGCCGCGACATAGCGCGTGACTCTTTTTTGCAGGAAAGCTGCAAAAACTTTCTTGGCGTTTTTGTCTTTGATGCTTTGTTTGATTGATTTTGCTGCTTCAGTAAGTGATAAACCTATCGCTAAGAGCATTAAACTAAGCATAGGAATCGTTTCCTTGGCAACAAAGACAAAGGGAAAATAAATTTTAGAGGCTTCACTGGTCACATTGCCAAGAAAGTAGGCGCCATTTCCGCCCGCCACGCGCTTGAATACCATTGCCACACCCAAAGCGTATTCCGCAAAAGGTCTGGTTAGCTGCGCTGAATTTAAAGATGTAAGTGCTTGATTGGTGCGAATACTGAGCGGGTTGTAGTCATTGACGGGGAAAGAGAAGTTGATTTGCTTGTCGATGACTTCTTTCGGCATCTTATAAGTGTTGACCGCATATCCAACCCAGACGACAAACAGTGAAAGTGCCATCGCTGCGATTCCTTTGCTGAAATATTCGAAAAATATTTTCAGACGCAAAGATTTCTTGATTGCAGCTTTGTCGTGAGAAACTTTTTTTATCAGCGGATAAATTAGCAAGGTAAGTCCTAAGATCGGATAAGCCATGATGGATGAGAACTTGGTCAGATTAACCAAGCCAAGGAAAAATCCTCCCAAGGCGACATTTTTCCAGCTGGGGTTTTTGATAAACTTTAAGAAGTAGTAAAAAGCAAAAGTTAAAAAGGCTGCAATTCCGATGTCAGTTGTAACGTAATGATTGTGCCCAAGAATGTTCGGGTCAAATGCATAGATCGTCAGAATGAACAAACCTCCGAGAATCCCGGCAATTTCCTTGCCCCACATGAAAAGAAATAATCCTAAAATTACTGAAATAATTATAATCGGCAGACGCGCCCAAAAAAGAATCTGGTCGGGATTATTCCCGGCTTCGTAGAGTAGATGTTTTCCTGCAAACCATTGGCCATCATCCCAAAGACGTGGATAATCTCCGGTCCAAAATTTTTGAGAAGTATCAAAATTTAAATCTAAAAAAGCCAGTGGAATTCCAACTAGGTCTTTAAGTAGTGGTGGGTGCTCTGGGTTGAGTCGCATGTCATGCTGAGTAACATAAGAATATCCGGCAGGAATGTGTGCAACCTCATCAAATGTTGCGCTGTCATTTTTCGCATTCAATAATGATACGCTGATGAAAAACGTCATTATGAGTGCAACAATAATTTTGTGATGCTTTTTGAGAAAATCTTCCATTTTTTTATGTTAATTGTTTATTTTTGCTATTGGCTTAATTTTCTAATTCGACATTGTCAGGAAAATGTCGCCAAAATCATTTTTATGTTCAGCAAATTTCAGGTTCGGGAATTTTTTTGCAAGCGCATCAACTGCAGGATAATTTCTGCCTGAAATGATGTAGATTGCGGTGCTGGAATCGCTCGGAGAAATAGTATCTATTTGATCAGGATAAACATAAAAGGTGTTCGGTAGATTTGGATTCAGATATTTAATCGTCAGCCTTTCCATGCTTCCGATAATGATATATTTTTCGGTTGTTTGTGGCAGCGCGCGGATGTAGCTGGAGATTTCTTTCAGATGCGCGTTGAAAACTTCATGCTGCTTCGGACTGTTGGCGAAATATACGAAATATTTTATTGGATCAGCAAGTCCGATGAATACAAAAGCGGCAACTAGCATGGAGATTGTAAAAATCCTAAAGGAGTGTCCAAAAGAATGATATTTTTCCAATATCCAAAGAAAAGGTATGGTTGCAATTAAAATCACAACCGGCAGCGTGCCGATAGCGCGCAGCGCATGCGGGTTCCCTTCATTGGCAAGAAATTCTGGAATCAGCAGCGCAAAAAACCAGGCCAGTAGAAGAGCGTACATGTCCATTTTTTCTGAACGTAAATCTTTTTTGAAGCGCAGCCAAAGCAATTTGAAAAAGTTTGAAAAGATATAAATTAAACCGATCAGAAATGCAACGCCGACAATGGGATTAAGTAGGGCATAAGGCGGATAATTATGTCTCATATTAAGATCGCCCATGCCAAAATATTTCTGGATGCTCAGGCTGAAAGTTTTTCCGATAGTTGCAAGCAGTTTGCCTTGGTTGGATTCAGGATTGAACACGGAAATTGCTCCGGTGCGCGAAGCGTAATGATGCGGATTGATTAAGAAAAAATCCAAAAGCATTGGCGCTGCCGTGATGAACATCGCAATAATAAAAACAAGCACATGTTTCCAGTATTCCTTGAGAAAATGTTTGCGGGTAATCAGGAGGGATGCAAAAAGTACAATTAAAACCAATGGTGAGACGCGAAAGGCAATGTAGGTATGCAGACCGAGTCCGTAAATGAGACCGGCAATCAGAAAATCATGAAACTTCCTCGTCCTTAATCCTTTGAGAATAAAATAGAAAGCGAAAGACAAAATGAAAGGAACCATGATTGCGCGGAAACCGATGCGCGAAAAATTTATCGCCCAGTAAGAAAAGGCGATTAGATACGCACTGACAAGTCCAGCAATATGGCTCCTGAAAACTTCCTTGGAGAGGAGAAAAACGCCGAGCACCGTAAGTGTTCCAAAAATCACAGACCAAAGTTTGAGTGCAAGTGTTGTGTTTCCGAGAATGTTGATGGAAAGCGCTTGCAAGTTTATGAACAATCCTTCTCTGCCATAATTAGGCTCATAAAAAAGTTTATATTCGCCTGTTGCGATTGCTTGTAGCGCATCCGTGCCGTTTTGAGCTTCATCTGGATAGATTCCGGCAGGCAAGTTTTCAATGTTGAAGATACGCAGCGCGAAAGCGGCAAATAAAATTGCGATCAGGATTCCAAAGAGGAGATATTTTTGTTTTGTTTTCATTTTTATTTTTTAAGAATATGAAAATTCATCCCGAAAATATTTCAAAATTCTTTTAAGAAAATATTGAGATAAATTCGCCATGACTTGTGTAAATTATAGCAGATTTCTCTCGTTTTCGTAAGGGGATAGTGAGGGTAAGAATTTACTTTCAGCTATTGACATTTTTGCTATTTTGTGCTAATATTAATTATTACAGGATGGTCCTGTGATAAAGCCAAAAAGGGCTTTATAGAGGCTCTTTGACAATATAAACTTAAAAGGGGAGGTAATTATGATTGGGAAATTTCTCTTGGAAGCAGCTGGTGAGCAGGTGCTCATGAATTCGCTGGGAAAGATCTGGGGACTACTGAAGGGGCTTCTTTTTGACAACGTAAAGGAAGTTTCAAAGGAAAAACTCAAGGAAATCATTAATTCCAAGGGTTGGGAGGATGAGCACTTTTTCTTCCTGGATTTGTCGGAAGCAAACATCGACGACGGGAAGCGCAAAATGATTATGGGCGGTATTGAATTGGCAGAACGGCACGATGCGGCTAATGATACCAACAGCGCCAGACATTTTCGTATTATCGTCACCATCCGTGACAAAGTGGAAGGACTTACGCCTCGGCCGGGAATAACCATAATTGAAAAGCTTGCGGAAACCTGTGCAACCGAGGTTGAGGTCTTTGCGGCAATCCAAGTTGCGGGCGCGATGCATGACCAGACTTTTTCCATGGATACTGTAAGGAAGACTTTAAAAACCACCATGGCATCTTTGCCGACGCTAAAAGTTGGCAAAGTCATTAAGGCACCAGTCAAAAAGCTTGATAGTATGGTTAGTAAAAACCTTAAAGATGCTCAAGATGAATACGAAAAACGTTTGTGGTGGAAAAAAATACCATTTCTGGGAGGATTATTCAAATGACCAAGATAATCAACTTGATAGAGAAGCTATACGACAGAGTCAATGTTGAACTCGATCATCTAAGGCTTAATCTGAATTACGTCATCGCTTGCTCCTTGGTTGGTTTTTTCGCGCTCATGATACTGAGACCGAGTATGGAAAAGTCTTTCTGGATTACGCTCGGACCGTGGCTGGTTTCTGCCTACTTCCTCTTTGACATAAAGAGGTTCATTCACCTGCATGTTGCAGGAGAGCTTCTCGAGTTGATGCAGGTTGCCGTAGTAAAGCCGACCGCGCAGAGTGAGGCTACAAGTGTGCTGGACAATGACACTTCGCGGCTCTATTTGAGAATCATCACCGGCATCTTTGCCGCTGAAACTTTTCTCTTTCTGGCTCTGCCGCTGTACATTAATTACACTGCTGGCGGCAATACCACAATGATCGTGATTGCTATGGTGGCTGTAATTGTTGCAATTGGCAGCGCTGCATTTTTTACCAAACTTTTCAGGTTTGGGGTGGCTGTGACAGTGATTCTATATGTCCTCGGTCTGACGTTTGTACTTTTCCCCCAGCTAGGCTTTTATAGCAAGCTGGAAGAAAAAGTCAGATACATGCCGCTTTCATCCGCAATCAAGGTCCGCGAGATCAACAGCTTGCGGGAAAAGCAGCGCGAGCAGATAAATAATGAGCTGCTAAGTGATGCACTCAAGTGGCAGGAGCAGAACCCGGGACAGGAATTGCCTTTTGCGTATCGGGAAGTCATTGATGCAGCTGCTGAAAATTTGACGGTGGAACAATATCGCCAGAAAAAGCAGAGCAGCTATAAGGCGACCAATCTTGGTTCCAATGTGAAGTTGGCAAACCTAGTTCGGGAGGAAGCTTTTTTGACCGGAAAAATAACGTACAATCACTGGGATCCGCAAAATCTCGGTGCAGTAAAAATCGCAACTCTGCAGCCCGGAGAATACACGATTGTTTTCGACGGCATAAACCGACAGTTAGTCGATGGCCCGGAAAAAGTAATCGCCGTTCCTCCTGCCGGTAGGGTTGGAGTTGTGCTGGCAAATCAACATGATTTTCCGGTTCCATCGGCTGCTCCAGGATCTCGATTGATAAAAATCGATAACGGTCCGTGGATGTATGCCGGACCTGGAATGAAATTTGATTTAACGCAAAAGTCTGATGTGCTGGTAACAATCAACGCTCGTCAGGAAAACCCTTTCAACTTCACTGGTAACACCGGTGAAGATCGAATCATCATCAAGCGCGGTGGGCAATAGCCCCCGCGTTTTTTCTATATTTTTAAAATAGTTGAAAGCTTTTTTGCAACTCTACAAATTCGACTTCGTTCGACAATAAAAATATTATTTGCCGCAAAAGAACATACCGAGTTGCTTTAAAATATTTTCGCACGAAATTTGTAGGCTAAATTTTTTTTTCATGGTATAATTTTGATAAATGAAAATTTATTTAATTTTGAAACATCAATATGTTTGGAATAGGAAACGCTAAGGGTGCGGAACAATTAAAGGGATTGAAATTTCCGTCCACTGAAACAAATTCAGCAGGATCAAAAAAGCCTGAAGCTGTTTCTTTAAACGTGGTTATTGAAGATGAAAAGCGAATTCCGAACGAGGTTGATATGAAAAAAGCATTTGCTGATATTTTTCCACGGAAACAGCTTTTTGATGAGATATTAAATAGCTTGCCAAAAAGAAGCAGTAGTACGAAAAAGGTTATCGCCAAGCAAGTTGTTGATTGGATCAATGAAGATTTATGCGTGGAATTTGCCAAGGTTTATATTGATAGGAAAGTGGAAGTTTCTTCAGCTGAAGAGTTGGAGCAAATTTTGAGAGGTACTATAGCTAATGAGCAAACGGAAATAAGCCCTGAATTGATTGAAGATGAAAACGCAGGCATAAATTCCGTGTATGCGCTAAAGCCTGAAGAAAAAATATCCATTGTACAAGTGCTTAGAAATTTTGCGCAAGCTGAGGATTTGAATAAATCTGAAAAGCCGAATTTGGTAGTGAGTGAAAAGGAAAAGGTAGAGGAAGAGAAAGACATCATAGACAAAGATAAAGAAATAATTCCAGCGGCGCATGTCGCTGATGCAATAAAACTGCAGCAGGAAGCTACTAAGACTGAAGCTGAGAAAAAGACGAGTCAAAAAGAACTTAAGCAATTGAATGAGATCCGAGCAGAGGTGGCGATATTGATGAGAGAAGCGTTAATCAAGAGAGTTATTACGGAAAGAATTCTCAATGTGAATGCTAAGCCTCCGATGAATGAGGAACTTTCATATTCAGCTTCGGTGCTGACCGAAGAATTTATTGCTGATGAATCGACCCTTGCAGAAATTAAGAAAGCAAAAAAGTTGGGAACTGAATGGAAAACTGCTGAAAATGTGAAGTTGCTTCAGCGGATATGTGAAAAGGCAAATGTTCATAAACTTTTTTTCCGCGCTTTCGCACATAATGAAATAGGAAAAGAAATTGCAAAAGCTAAAAAAGAAGCAGCTCAAAATGGGACTGTCATTAAGGATAAAAATTTGGAAAAACAATTGACAGAATCGTTCTTGAGCGAGCTTCCAATGTTGAGCAAAGCGCAAGGTAGATTTTTAGAGCTGAGGAAAACAAAAAAATCGGAGCGCATTGATCCTGAGGATAAAAAAGAAATCAGTAGGTTAGCTCATGAACATATTGAAAATGCGGGGATAGATTATGCGGAAATTGAAAATCAATTTGAAGCTGCAATTGCAAAAATAGACGAGGTTACAGCTGAAGAATTTGAGGCATATAAGAATTCTGCAGAAGTGATTTTACAGGAAAGTGTAATAGAAAATTTCGAGGAATACACAGAAATGTATGCAGATCATGAAGACGCGGTTGACGCTTTTGAGCCGCAATTGCAAAAAATTTGGCGAAAAAATAAAGAAATTTTCGAAATTATAAACACGAAGTACAAAGATTCGAAGCTAGTTGTTTTTGAGGGTAAGACATATGTTATTAATAATGCTGAAATATCTCCACAGGAAAACATGACTGGAGCTGACGCGGAAACTGAAAGTGAAAATAAGCCAGAGCGCACTGGAAAGAACTTGGAAAATCCGGAAGTTTTGAAGGTTGTTGTTGACATGGCGCGTTCTTTTCAGACAAAGCTTGATGCTGCGATGGAGGAAGAAGAATCCTGGAAAAAACGGAGACCAGAGCATCAGAAAAATTTCTTAGAAGGGGAATTGGTTGCATTTCTAGACGAATTATTTGAAAAAGAAAGTCTCACTGAGCGTGGCAATCATGATAAGTTTATTGAAATAATAAAAAAAGAACTTGCAAAATAATATTTGAAGTGAGACAAAATAAAATCAAAAAAGTATGGAAGCAGAAGGAAATTTGATCAAGAAAGCAGATAAAATAAGGAATGAATCCCTACTAGAAGCGAGCGATCGCCTCAGCATTTTTGATGCGGAGCCTGAAATTGGAATTGAAACTAAATCCGAAGTTGTTGCTGCTTCGCAGTCGGAAGAAAAAAAGGATTTCGATATGCATTTTGTGGATCCAGAATTTCCAAATCTGGAAAATAAGCCTCTTCAAACCGCCGATTCAAACACTGCTGCGGTTGTTGGTATCGAGCCTTTGGAATCAACAAATGTGACTCCTAATGAGGTAAAAAAAGTTGAGAAAAAAGAAAAAACAAAAAAAGCTGGAGAGCCTGAAAAAAGTTCTGAAAAACAAGAGTCTCTTAGCCCGCTTGAAATTGCTAGGAAGCAATATGCGAAAACTGAATTTAGAGATCGCAAAGCAATGGAGGAAATTAAGCGTTTTTCTAAACTTGTTTTCTCCAAGGAAGATATTGGCGAAACACCAAACATAAAGACGGCGCGGGAAATGTATGAGGCAGCTCTTAGTGCTGATATGCAAAGTAAAGTTATGAATTTGAAAGATAAGGGGCTGAAAGGCGAGAAATTGAATGAGGAATTAGAAAAGTTAATGATTCATTATAAGGTAACGGCAGCTCACGAATTATATAATGCTAGAACGGAAGAAAAAATTGCTTACATGCGAGAGAAAGGTGATAAGTCTGCTGCAAAGCATGGTTTAGATGTGGTCATGTCTGGGATGACCAGTATTGCAAATTTTTATAATAAAAAAGTTCCGCTTTGGCTGAAGGGTGGATTGGCGGTTGGATCATTCGTGGCAGGCGCTGGTGTGTTTACTTCTGGAAAAAGAATTTGGGGGGCTTTGATGATGGCTACGTCCGGCGGCATGGCACTTGATGCCTTGGCACAAAAGGTGGATAGTCGCGCTGGCCAAAAAGATACACTTAGAAACATCAGTGAGGCGACTGATAAGAAAGGAAAAGTTGATTTTGAAAAAATAAAGAATTTTTTGGAGGACGATATTAAAAAAATTGATAAAAAGCTTAACAAGTTTGTATTCAGGTCGTATGCGCATAAGACTATTGCAGTTGGAACTGCTTTGCTGCTTGGTACGCTAGCTACTACAGGCTTATTTAAGGCGCTGGATGATTATAAGGTAGGCGGCAATGCTGCGCCTGGGGGAATTCCAAAGCCGGATAGTGGCGCTGCTTTAAATGCGAAAGTGCAAACTCCCTTGTCTGATGCGGCATTCGGCAAACCAGATTCTGGCACGCCGATTAATATGCGTGCGCCTGGAGCAACAGGTTCTTTCGAGCAGCCTCTTGCATCTCCTGAAACGGTTGCGGAAAAAGCGCACAGCTCAAAAGTGGAAATCAGAAAACCTTTTATCGGGGCTGACGGTCACAAGAAATATGACAGTATTTGGCGCGGACTTAAGGATCACTTGAAACAAGCGCATCCAGAATGGGACGAAAAGCATCTCAATGGTGCTACGCAAACAATTTTCCGTGACGGTGTGCTTAATTATGCCAATGAGAACAAAATTTCTTATGATGCAGCCGTTGCAAGACTAAGCAAGATTCATCCCGGAACCAGTTTCGATGTTACGCCGGATGCAAATGGTAGTTATCATATGAATATCGATGAAGACAACGTTAACTTCATGAAAGCTGCAAAGGCTGCTGTTCCTGCGGCTGAAATTTCCGCGCCAATGCTAACGCCGCCGCTTGAACTTGAAATTAACGCAGATGAATTGGCTCAGCAATGGAAAGGCGACGTGGTAGCAACGCAAGCGGGAGAACTTTTAGCGCAAGAAGAGAAACATGAAATCGCAAGTTCTATTGCCAGTAGGGTGAGGCCAGTTTTAGATGGCGATAGTCCGAATTTTCAGGAGAACGCTAGATATGCCACCGAGCTTTCACGCGCAGCTTCCAGCAACGTATATAATTGGGCGCCGGCATATGAGGCGGGTAGGATTGGCAGCGCGGTCAAAATTGCGAGGGAGCATATGGAATCGTTGCTTGCCATGGATGATAAGGAAACATTTAACAACATTAGGAAAACTTTCTTCGATTCGAGTATTATCAATCTGCACAAATTTGAAAACGTAAACGTTCGGGAAGCTTTAAGTAATCAGGAGAGTTTAAGTGGACTTTCAAAGAAAGCTATCAAGACTATCAATGGGTACGCTAGCATAGAGCTGACGAAGCCACTGCCTGATGAGGATTTTAAACATTGGACTTACCGAATCATGAATCTAACCAGAGAATCGGTTGATAATAAATTGGCTGCGTAATTGTTATAAATAAAATAAAAAATATGAGTGAAGAAATAATCCAAAGTTCCCAGGCGGCCGCGCTTACTCAGCTGATAAAAGATTTGGGAATTGACAATCTCTCGCAAGATAAACAAAATGAGCTTATAATAAAGATGACGGAAGTTTTACTGAAGCGAATTTTTCTCGAGACGATGGAGAAGCTTGGGGAGCAGGGACGCGAAGAATATGAAAAATTGACTGTCGGAGAAATCATGCCAGAGCAGGTGGAGGCTTTCTTCAAGGAAAAAATCCAAGGTTATGACGAGATGGTGGAAAATGTGATTGAGGAATTTAAGATAGAAATGCTGCAGGCTAATAAGTAATCATGTGAACATACAAACATGTAAACATGCAAACAAGAATGCAAAGATAAAGCTATGCTTGAATGTTTGAATGCTTAAATGTTTAAATGAATTGTATGAAAAGTAATTTGGAACCGATTGAAGAAAAGGATCTCGATTTTGAAAGCAAGATAAGGCGTCCATTGGAAAATTTGGAAATTCAAGCTGAAAAAGACGTTTTTACAAATGTAGAAAACGAAAGTTCTCAGCAGGAAATCAGCTCCGCTGAAAAAGATAATGCCTATGGAAAAATTTTGTCTGCCGTGCAGCAAACCGATGATACGACCAGTCATGCGGAGGTTGCCAGTGATGCGCAAATTGGGGCGCAAAAAATAGATGCGGAATCTCAAATCCAACATTTGATTGATATTGCTCAGCAGAAAGGCGTGTTTCATGCAGTAAAAGTTGCTAGGCATATGCAGGATAATTACGTCTTAGATACGATGCATGATCGCATGCTCGCAGATGAGCTGCATGGAGCACTTGTGGAAAAAGGCATGATAAAGGAGATATAAAAAACAGGAAAAATCAACCTGGGTAAGCTTGATAATAAAAACCAAAATAAAACAAAAAATATAAAATGGAAACTATAGATCCGAATGCATTTTTAATTCCTCTTGCATGGACATTTTCGGTAACCACGTTTTTAAGTGGAATTTTTTGGGTACTGCGAAGTTTTTTGAATTATCGCGCACAAATCAACCGCAGCATGAATATGGACTTGGAAATTGTTAGAGTGACTAAGATTTTCAAGGATAAAAATGAACAGAAGACTGGTGGTAGCGAAATTTGGAAAGAAGAAATTGGCGCCATGGAGCAATTATTAACTACGCTGGCTAACTTGAAAGAAAAAAAATCTTTGCTGGCTCACTTTTTATATAACGAACCTTATATCGCCCTGGAGATAGCTAACCCAGCAGGAAACGAAGAGATTCATTTTTATTTAGCAGTTCCTAAGAAATTTCGCGACAGTATTGAAAAGCAGGTGCATAGTTATTTTCCGCATGCCTCGATTGAAAAAATTCCCGACTATACGATTTTTTCCCCAGGCAGTTTCACTTCGGCTGCTTCTTTGGGTTTGAAACGTTCTTACGCTCTCCCGATAGCTACTTATGAAGGCATGGAGGTTGATCCATTGGGTGAAATATCCAATGCGTTGAGTAAGCTAAGAGATGACGGCGAAGGCGCAGCTATTCAGCTGATTTTGCGTCCAGCCGGACAAAGTTGGCGCAAGCTTGGCAGAGGAATCGCACATAAGATGCAGCAAGGGAAGCAATTGAAAGATGCGCACAATCCCTCATTGGCGTTGGAATTAAGTAAGGGAGTCGTGCAGACAATGAAGAATGATCCACAAAATCAGTATGGAAAGAAAGAGTCTATCCAGCTCACCCCCGAAGAGCAGGAGTTAATTAAAAAGATCGAAGCTAAATCAGGCAAAGCAGGTTTTAAGGTGAATATTCGTTTGGTAGCTTCCGCCATGAGTCAGCAGCGTGCAGATGAAATTTTGAGTCATATGGAAAACGCTTTCGCTCAGTTTGAAAGTCACGAGGTCAACCATTTTATCGTACAAAAACGCTTGAAGGAAAAAGTAATATCCTATGATTATATTTTTCGCAATTTTGATGAAGAAACTGCGGCAATTCTTTCGACTGAGGAGATTTCCAGTATTTTCCATTTTCCAATTTCCACTACGGAAACGCCTAAGATAAAATGGCTCAAGGCTGGTGCTGCTCCGCCTCCACTAAACATTCCCAAAGAGGGCATGGTTTTGGGTTACAATGATTATCGCGGGGTTAAAACTGATATTAGACTCAGTGATGGTGATAGAAGACGTCACCTGTACACAATCGGGCAGACTGGTGTTGGTAAATCAAATTTCTTACAGGAAATGGCCAAACAGGACGCACGAAGTGGAAAAGGTTTCTGTTTCATTGACCCACATGGAGATGCAATTGAAGACATCCTAACTGCAATTCCGAAAGAACGAGCCGAGGACGTGATTGTTTTTGATCCGTCTGATATGGAAAGACCTTTTGGTTTGAATATGTTAGAGTTTGATCCCGCTCATCCGGAACAGAAAACTTTTGTTATTAATGAGATGATTGGAATTTTTGATCAATTATATGACCTTAAGGCAACCGGTGGCCCAATGTTTGAACAGTATGTGAGAAATGCCATGCTCCTGATTATGGAAGATCCGGAATCCGGCTCGACTTTGATGGAGATTTCTAAGGTGTTGGCCGACGACGGTTTCCGTAAAATGAAGCTTACTAAGTGCAAGAATCCAGTTGTTTCAGATTTTTGGATCAAAGAAGCAGAGAAAGCTGGTGGGGAGGCGGCACTTGCCAATATGGTTCCTTATATCACTTCAAAACTTACAACTTTCATTTCCAATGATATGATGCGCCCGATTATTGCGCAGCAAAAGAGCACGTTAAATTTCAGAGAAATAATGGATGGCGGAAAAATTTTGTTAGTCAAATTGTCAAAAGGAAAAATTGGAGAAATTAATGCACATCTGCTGGGAATGGTGATTGTGGGTAAGATTTTGATGAATGCTTTGGCACGTGGAGACATGCCTGAAAATGAGAGACGCGATTTTTATTTATACCTTGATGAATTCCAAAATGTCACGACCGATTCAATTTCTCAGATTCTATCTGAGGCAAGAAAGTATCGTCTCTGCTTGATTATCGCCCATCAGTTTATTGGGCAACTTAAAGATGAAATCTCAAAGGCGGTTTTCGGTAATGTCGGTTCAATGGTGACGCTGCGAGTAGGGCCTGAAGATGCGGAATTTTTAGAAAAACAATTCCTACCGATTTTCACGGTTAATGATCTCGTTAATGTGGATAACTACAGCGGTTTTACTCGCATGTTAGTTAATGGGGAACTTTCCAAGCCATTCAATATTAAATTTTATCCTCCAACTAAAGGCAATCAGGAAGCTGCAAATTATCTCAAGGAGCTTTCGCGTCTCAAGTACGGCAGAGATGCGCATATTGTTAATCGGGAAATTATGGAACGCGCAAGATTCGCTCAGCAGGCCGTTAAAGAAGTTGATTTTTAAACCGCATTGAAATACTAGCTAAAATGTCCACCTAAAAACAGCTCAGATGAGCTGTTTTTAGGTGTGTGCTTAATTTTGGTTGACTTTTACTCAATTTAGGTGTATAATATAAGATTGGGTAAAATTACTTATCTTGAAAGAAAAGGGCCACAGAGAGGAGCCCTTAAAAAGAATCAGCCTAAAAATTGATATCAACTGGTTCCATCATGTGGATTTCCATCCATCAATTTTAAAAGTTGGCGCACCATGTTCCTTGAGTCCGTTTCCGGCTGATAAGGTTCATAGTCATGATTTCTTAAAAAGTACAGGCTTTTTCTCCTGGACTGGTCCAGTGAGATCATCGGTGTGCTTTGCGCTCCGAAGTCCTGCTAATCGCCAATTCAGTCATGAATCTTGGTGTCTACGGAGAAGCTCCTATCCCTAAGACTCTTCCTTGACACGACGGGTATCCAATCCGTCTTGAACTGGTGATTAAAAACTGCCTCTCTGTGGCAGGTTAAATATAGCAGGAGGTAAATGAATGTCAATAAGCTTTAAAACCACACCAATATGTGTGGCGGATATCTTGGCTGCTATTTTAAAGTGAGATCGCGATCAAGCCTTTTTTAGTTATAATGTAGGCGGTTCGATTTTTTTCATCTACGGCAAGCGAATCAGCACTTTCAACTGCCTCATTGAAATGTTGTGCGATTATTTTTCCATCTTTGCTATATTCCATTATTCGCGAACTTTCTTTATCGAGAGCATATATTGAAGTTAATTCCATGGTGGTGAAGATGTTTTTAAGCTGAACTGGATTTTTTGATTCTTCTAGTGTGAAAGGCACGGAAGTTCCCTTGAAGAATTTTAATATTTTATTGTTTTCTACTAAGTAAATATTATCATCGATAGTCATGTCTGTTACTTTGCTCAGTGAAATTTTGTCCTTGTACCAATCTAGTTTTTCGCCAAATCCTCCTTCTGCGCGAGGATAGCGATAGATCTGATTACTTTCAGGATCTAAAACATATAAATACGTAAGATATGTTCCCATGAAAGTAGCTGAGGGTTTTCCGGTTAGGACGATATTATTTTCGGAAAATTTAAGCGAGGTTGGACTAAATGAAATAACTTTATTTTTATCAGTTAGGATTAGCACCAAAGAGAGATCGCTCATAAAAGTGGCATCAATTGCTGACCCTGAACCCTCGGGTAGGGTATATTCTTTTTGAAGATCACGATTGGTAATTTTTGTGCCAGTGGGAGTGATAGCTATAACATCTGAATTAGCTATGACAATTGCCACTATCGATTCTGATACGAGTAATTTTTTTGTTGAATTGAATTTGATGTTCTTTTCGCCTGCTAATTTTTCCGCTAGCGTCTGGGGAATGATTTCAGTTTTTGGAGCAGCTACCGGTTTAGGTTTTTCAGTTAAATTTACAATGAAAAGTGGTACGATAAAAATTATGATAAACGCGGCAATGGCATATTTCTTTTGTTTTGAAGAAAAAGCTGCGAATGAACTGCGGATTTTATCGAATCTTGGTGTGAAATGTTTACTTTCAACGCTCTCTCCATCCCCCTTGAGTTTTTTCTGAGCAGTTTTGCGAGTCAGCTTTGCAAAATTTTGAGCACGCAGATTTGTCTGCTTGATTATGCTTTGTGTCAGTAGCTTAAATTCTTCAAGCTTCAGCGCAGCAGGCGACAGTGGTTTGGTGTTGCTGATAGTTACTGAAACTTTTCCAGAGACTTCAGACTCCGCAGGCTGTTGGAAATATTCTTCATTGGTTATGGAAGCTTCTTCCGCCTCTTGCTTGGGGGTGCGCAAATCTATTACGGCATTTCTTTGCTGTTCTTTAATAGCATTTTGTAGCTTCATTTGAAACGGAGATTTGGACGTTTCAATATTTGTTTTTACCGCTTCTTCAATTTCTATGGTTGGCATGTCTTCTACCACTGCCAAGGCTAATTTTTCCTTGAATGTCAGTGGTCGCTGAGAGCTTGCTTCCTTGTTGTTTTTTAGGTCAACAACAATCGGAGTCTTCTTGGCCGTTTCTATTTGCTTTTTTTCTTCAGCAAGCTGTAATTCAAATTGCTGCTGTTCAATCAGTAGTCGTTCTTTTTCCTCTGCAGCCTGAATTTTTTCAAGTTCAAGTTGCGCTTCCATTTCTATTGCAAGCTGCTCCATTCTTATTTTTTCTTCAGCCTCGGCTTCAGCTAAAAGTTTTTCTTTTTCTTCCAGTGCTAATTTTTCTCTAAGTTCTTTTTCACTGCGCCTAAGTTCCGCTACTTTCGCACGTTGTTTTTTATACAAAGTAAAACGTCTTCGGAGGTCTTTTTTCGCTAGATATAACACTTCAGCTGCCTTTTCTTTAGCTGCTTCCATAAACAGGGCGGTTTTGGAAACCTCGCTGATTGGAAGGTCTTCTCCTTGAATGTAGATGTGTCCGGTTTTTTCATCAGTGTAGGCAACTTCTCCCTTTTCCTTTTCGGTAATTTGTTCGTGCGAAGTTGTATTTTGTGAATTCACATTCGAAAATGCATCTTCACTGAATACATTGATTGGTGGAGCGGCTTTATTGTCCGCTATTGCTTTTGTGGGTACTGATTTCTCAGCTTCCGACATTTCCAGCACCAATGATGCTATCATTTCAAGTTGATTCGAGAGAGCTGTTTTTAAGAATTGTACAAACTTTTCTCCTTCAAGTCGTTGCAAATTCTTTTTAAGTTCGTTGATTGAAAGAATGTGAAAAATATCATCTGAGGTTATTAGGAGACGGTCACCTGCTTCCATTCTTCCACTGGAAACATTCACAAAAGTTTTGAGCGGATGCAATTCGATTGCATCTGATGCTAAATCTTCACTGATTTCGCTGAGCGTTTGATTTCTATGTAGAAATATTTTGGCATTTCCTGCAACACTGAAGTGAGCATTATTTTTTTCGAGCACGCAGATAGAGGCGTGTAATTTTCCCAACCACTCAACATTTCCTTGCTTAGCTAACTCTGAAAGTGCAAGATTTACTTTGTGCAAGGCGCTGTCGAGACTTTCAGTTACTGGGCGCTTGGGATTTATGTAGTATTCTTTCTTCAGAACGGACGTTAGAAAGTTTACGATATAAGCAGAGTCTTGAGAATATTCTTTAATTTCAAAAAAACCAACCAAAGATCCAAGTGGCTGTTGATAGATATTTTCCGGCGCATAGTTAAAAAGTTCCACATACGGTTTCAATGTGGAGTTATTTATAACCAAAATAGGGGAAATTGTATTTTCCAATGCTTTTAGCACGTCTTTGTTTTTATCTGAATTTCTTAAGGACATGAATTTGTTACATTCTAGTATGCCGTGCGAATGAAATCGAACAGTTCAAAGAAATCAAATCCTTTAATCAAATTATACCACAAAAATCCAGATTTTCTAAAGTTCTTTTTCAATGTTTGGCGACGAACTTCGACATGTTTGGATCCTTGATAAATTAAAGCAAAAAATCATCACTTATTACTCATCTATAATATCTTAAATACGAAAAAATCACAATCCATAATTTCTATTTTTCAAATCCGTTAAAAAGTTGGTATCAAAGTTCGCGTGAAGCGCTGGAGTTTTACTTTTTGGATGGTTAACTGTATAATAGCTATGATATTAGCTATGAAATGATTCACTTCAAATGCTGAACGCGGAAAAAGCCTTTATATAATTTTAATAAACATAATGTATGTCAGAAATTCTTGAATCCCTATTCGGCTCAAAAGCAAAAACACGAATCCTCAGATTTTTTTCTTTGAACTTTGATCACGAGTTCACGATTGCGGAGATTGCGGCTAGAAATATGTTGGTTCCTGCAACTGTTAGAAAGGAGATTAATGAGCTAAAGAAAATCAAGTTCATCATTGAGAAAACAAAAAAAGGCTCCAAATGCTACATTGCAAATCAGGAATTTTATTTCTTTCAAGAAGTTAAAAGTCTTTTTGCTAAATCCACTTCCTCACCTCAATGCAAGAGTCTGGCACGGCTAAGCACTATCGGCGATGTTAAGCTCGCACTTGTTAGCGGTATTTTTATTAACTATGCAAAAAGCAAGGTGGATCTCGTTCTGGTTGCAAATAATGTCAGTCGGGGAAAGCTCAAGAGCGTTATGAATAGTTTGGAAGCTGAAATCGGTAAGGAGGTCAGCTACGTGCTCATGACTAATGAGGAATTCAAATATCGCTTGGATATGCTGGATCGTTTTTTGCTTGATTTTATTGAGGGGACACACTTAGAAATTATCGATAAGATTCCAGGCTTGAAACGCTTCATTCTTGGGCGCAAAAAATATTAATTTTAAAACAACCATCTTTTTACAATATTAAATGCTAATGAAAATCATTGCAGTGGCAATATTTTTTGTAGAAAGACATGTCCTTTTTATGTTTTCATCTATTGCTATCCTTTTTTCAATCATGCTGCTTCTCGGCCTTTTGTGGCTTATTTTTGATTTGAAACAAAAAATTCAACTCAGTTCTGAAAATAAGGAGGATAGAGAAAAGATGACCGCAATTCTTGAAAGACTCAGGATGCTCAGTCAACAAAATCATGAGCTGCGTACGGAAATAGACACAAAATTGACTGAGTCGCGCCGATCGGCCAATGAGCATATGAAAGATACAATTGAAACTGTGCGGGGGATTTCTGGACAATCAGCGCAGCTTATCACTCGCGTGACTGAAAAGCTTACCAAGCTGGATGAGACCAATCGTCAGGTCGTAAATTTTTCTGAGCAACTCAAGAATTTACAGGATATCTTAAAGAATCCAAAACAAAGAGGTGTGCTTGGAGAGTATTTTTTAGAGGAGACATTGAAAAATGTTTTGCCGCCAAATTCCTATCAGATGCAATATGCACTTGGAAAAAGTGAAAAAACCGACAAGGATCTCATTGTTGATGCGGTAGTCTTCGTTAAGGATAAGATCATTCCTGTCGATTCTAAGTTCTCATTGGAGAATTATGAAAAGATTTTAAATTCAGCTGATGGACTTGAAAGAGAGGGGTGGGAGAAAATTTTCAAGCAAGATTTAAAGAACAGAATTGATGAAACAGCTAAGTACATTCGGCCCGAAAAAGGTACGATGGATTTTGCTTTTATGTTCATTCCTTCGGAAGCGATTTATTATGATTTATTGGTAAATAAAATCGGAGCCGCACAGATTAATACCAGGGATTTGATCGAGTACGCTTTTCAGGAAAAAAAAGTTATTATAGTTTCGCCAACTTCTTTCTTGGCATATTTGCAAACTGTGCTACAAGGACTTAGAGCTTTTCAGATTGAAGAAAGTGCCAAGGAGATACGCATTAATGTTGAGAAGCTTGGTAAGCACATGCTGGTTTATGAGGAATATTTAAAAAAAATGGGAAACAGTCTCGGCACCACGATAAATCATTACAATGCCGCCTACAGAGAATTCGGGAAAATTGATAAAGATGTTGCCAAAATTACGGATAGCGAAAAAAATATAGAACCGCTAATTTTGGAAAAACCGCTGGAACTTTTTTAATCATAGCCACGCTTGCATGCAATATTCAAAACAAAATATATTAAAAATAACAGATAAGATGCCAGAATCTTTCCTCAAAGCATTCTTTGCTAAGGAATTTTTCAGAAGTGGTCTTGTTCAATGGATGCTTATTGCATCATTCGCACTCAATGCTTTGAATTGGGGTTTGATAATTTTTTATATCAGACCTGTTGATTTTCCTATCATTCTTCACTATAATGTATACTTCGGAGTGGATATCATCGGTTCCTGGTGGCAGGTTTACTTCTTGCCGTTAATTGGGCTGTTGATTTTGAGTGTTAACTCGCTGCTCGGATATCTGTTTTATCAGCAAAAAGAGCGCACTGTAGCGCATTTATTGATGCTGGCAGTCTTTATCGTCCAGATCTGCCTTTCAATTGCTGTTATAAGTATTTTGATCATTAACTACTAAGAATCTATTCAAAATCACCGACAACTGACCAGTTTGTAAGCTTGGGCAGACACGAGGTGAAACTAATTGCATGTTCGATTTTCCAAGTCCTAAGACAACAGATCCGGCTGAAAGACGAGTACAAAGAACCCTGGAAATGATTCCAGGGATTTTGACGTGGATTACCTTGATTGGAATGGTGGTTCTGTCTTTCGTGCTTCCTATTTGGATTGCAGTTTTTATTATCATGTTCGATATATATTGGATTTTTCGAACGATATTTATCACTTACTATTCAATCGTGGCATATAATCGCTTTCAACATGGCAAGCGAATTGATTGGTGGGAGCGTTGTCAGAATATTGAAAAACCAAAGGAGTATTCTGCTACCATATCGCAAAGAATAGATCAGATGCAGAAAAGTCTTTCGCAAATTAAATCCTGGAGAAACCGCGGGAAAGTTAAATATGAAATTAAGAAACTCGGAGAATTCAGTCAGGAAGTTAATGAAATTGCAGCACAAGAAATTGAAATAGTAGATTGGCGCAAAATTTTGCATGTCGTTTTACTTCCAACTGCAAATGAGCCAGCGGAAATTATTGAACCCGCAATTCAGGCTATTGCGGATAGTAATTTTCCAAACCAGCAAATTGTAATTCTTTTAGCAACAGAAGAACGTGAAAATGAAGAGAATAGATTGGAGAAAGTTAACTATCTGAAAACTAAATTTGAAGGAGTATTCAAAGATTTCTTGGTTACCACTCATGAAGTTTCAGACAATGAAATGAAGTGTAAAGCTTCAAATGCAACTTATGCCGCCAAGAAGTTGATGGTTTATTTGGATGAGCGTGATATCGATTATAAGCGGGTGATTTTTTCAAATTTTGATTGTGACAGCGTTTGTCATCCTCAATATTTTTCAGCTTTAACATATTCATACATTACGGACCCGAAGCGTCTCCAGCGTTCTTATCAGCCTTTGCCGATGTACCATAATAATCTCTGGGATACGAATGCATTCGTACGCGTTATTGTAACTGGTTCCTCATTTTGGCATATGTTTCAAAGCACCAGAAGTGAGATGGTGACATTCTCCTCGCACAGCGAACCCTTTGATACCCTGGTTAAGGTTAACTTCTGGCCGTTAGATATGATCAGTGAAGACTCAATTATTTATTGGAAATGTTTCACATACTACAATGGTGACTATAAAGTTAAGCCGATTTATTTGCCGGTTTCTCTGGATGCCGTGCTTGCTGAAACATATTGGAAAACTATCAAGAATCAGTACAAGCAAAAAAGGCGTTGGGCGTATGGCATTGAGAATTTCCCTGTAATTATGCGAGCAATCTGGCCTGATAAGAAAATAAAAACCAGTCGTAAATTGGGCATAGCTTTTGAAATGCTCGAGGGTCATCATTCCTGGGCGACATCCGCATTTATTTTGGCACTCCTTGGATGGCTTCCATTGATTTTTGGTGGTCCGCAATTTAATGAGAGCGTGTTGGCGCATAATCTTCCTTTTGTGACACGTTACCTGATGACCTTGGCGATGGGCGGACTCATAATCTCTATGTTTCTAAGCTTCGTGCTTCTACCTCCTCGTCCTGCAAAGTATGGCAAAAAGCGTTACATTTATATGTTCTTGCAATGGTTTCTGGCCCCAATTATTGCTCCTACTCTCGGTGCAATTCCAGCAATTGACTCTCAAACTCGTATTTTATTTAAGCAATACTTCGGTGAATTTTGGGTTACAGAGAAGATTCGTAAAAAATAGTTTCTTGATGCTTGCATGGGTGTCACGAGATTGCTAATTAGCTATGCAGTATGATCTCTATTTATTGCCACTTTTAATATCTTTTGCGAGCTCGCTTGCAGTCTTAGTGCTATTTATTTTTTTAAATTTGAAATTTAAAAAAAATGATCGACGTTTATCGGGTAGACACATTCATGCTAAAGGAATTTCTCGTAGTGGGGGAGCAGCGATGATCTTGGCTTTCTTGCTTGCGCTGAGTATAGATAAGAAGCTTGTGCTCGCAACTCCCTTGATGGCTGTAATGGCAGGATCTATTGGTATCCTGCTTTTTGGTTTATATGACGATATTAAGCAGTTGAGTTGGGGTGCGCAATTTTTTTTTCAAATCTTAATCGTATCCCTGACGGTTATTTTTGGAGTAAATCTGGAATTTGTCAGTAATCCCTTGGGTGGAATAATTTTGCTGGATTCCGGTATTTGGAAAATAATGGGAAGCTTGCTTGCTATCATTTGGGTGGTTTTTCTGATGAATTCTATGAATTGGCTCGATGGGATTGATGGGGTGAGCAGTGGTGTTGCGCTTATCGGTGTGGTGACTATATTTATTTTAAGCTTCAGGCCAGAGGTTAATCAACCGCCAGTTACTATTGTGACGGCTTCCCTTATGGGAGCTATCGGAGCTTTCATGTTTTTGAATTTTCACCCCGCAAAAATTTTAGCTGGCACCAGTGGCGCAATGTTTATGGGGTTTGCGTTAGCGGTCTTGGCTATCTATGCGGGCGCAAAAATAGCAACAACACTCCTGGTGCTAGCTGTGCCAATTATTGATGCTTTATGGGTCATTGGGGAGCGTCTGCAATCGCGACAATCAATTTTTTCTGCTGACAAGAGGCACCTGCATTATCGCTTGCTTGATTTGGGTTGGTCGCAAAAACAAGTCTGTATTTTTTATTATTCGGTCACCATTTTGATAGCATTTATTGCTCTTAACACTAGAGCCGTAGGGAAGAGTATTTCCTTACTGCTAATTCTGATTCTAGGTATCGCATTTTTATTCAATATAAGGAAGCGTGTAAGTAATATAATTTAAAAGATGAAATTAAGAAAGAAAATTTATTGTTTTATTTGTTTAGTTTTTCTCACATCCATTTTTTCGTATTTCAGCAACTTTTCGCGGCATGGCAACAGGATTAGAAATATCTCATTAAATGGTGAAACCATTAATTTGGAGGTGGTTGAAAGTATCAGTAAATTGCAAAAGGGCTTGGGTGGGCGAAAGGGGATATGCGAAAAATGCGGCATGTTGTTTGTTTTTACAAAGTCTGGTACGCATACTTTTTGGATGAAAGACATGCTTTTCCCATTGGACATTCTTTGGCTCAAGGATGGAAAGATTGTGCACATGGAAGAAAATATTCCCGCGGATTTTTCGGGGGTTCTTAAATCGCAGGAAAACGCAGACCAAGTTTTGGAGCTCAATGCCGGAAGCTGCAAGCGTCTCAGTCTACGTATTGGCGACAGAGTGTTTTGAGTAAAACAAAAAGCTCCGTATTTACGGAGCTTTTTGTTCGCAGGATGAAAGCCATCTTGCGACTGAAAGGACAAAAGTATACTTATGTTTAATTCAGAATACTTCAAAATTACAGAGTCGAAACGCGAGCAGAGTATTTTTGAAGGTTTTTAAGTTGATTTTCATTTAGAGTCTTAGATTTCTCGATAGCTTTCTGAATGAGATCTTTTGAGAATTCAACTGAAGTCCCAACTTTGATACCACCTTTCTGGCTAACGTTCTTTCTTAGGTAATCTTCAATGTAAATCTTGTGTTCTTTGGTCAATGCTGAGTCTTGGTTTTTTTCAAGATAATTAGCTGTTGCTCTACGAGCAAGTACAGTCAAGCCGTCGTTTTTAGTTGCAGTTTCTACGAATGAGTTATCAGTTTCTTTGCTAGCCACTGCTTCGGTAACTGCTTTATCAGCAGCTTTTTCAACAGTTTCTTTTTTAGCAGGTTCAGCTGATTGCTCATCAGTGTCTGTTGCAGCTTCAATTTCAATTGAATCTTCGCTTCCGGAAACTTTTTCGATTTCCTGGTCGTTTACAGATAGAGTTTCTCCACGTTTTGAATATGAATAAATTCCTCCTGCAATAATGAAAACAATTGCAATACTCACAACGATTCTTAAGTTATCTTGAAACCATCTTTTAAGTTCCTCAGACTTGTCCTCTTGTGTTTCTGGTGTGTATTCTTCCATGATGATGTCACCATCCTTTCTAGTTTCGTCTCACATGCAAGATGCGAGATTAGGTAAATTAATTTCAAAGGGCGCTTTCGTTGAAGCTTTGCTGCGAGAGTCGCTGCAAATTCTTCCTTTAGTCATTTAATTGTAACTTAGCGATATTTCAGCGTCAACTAGACAAAACCTCAATTTATTGGCCTAATAAGGGTTAAAAAATATTTTTTTATATTTAAACTTGCACAATTTTCTTGGGTTAATCGAAAATCAAAAGTAGTAAAAAATATTTCTATTGAACTTGATATTTAAATAAAAATATTGCAGCTTGAGAAATTTTTAAAATTATTGTCGAACGAAGTCGAGCAAAACGAAAATGAATTTTCGTTTCCCCGCGAGTGATGACATCAAGAGGTTTAAAACCTTGCGGCTTCGGGGTTAGTATCTTTTATTTTCTTGGTTATTAATTTTCTTGAATATAATTTTTTACATAATTTTATTTTTTTAAAAATAGCTGGAACTTTTTTCATAATCTTCTTGTTCTTAATTTATATAATAATATATATTGAATATAATTTATACCTAGTAAAAATGGTATCAATAGCTACTTAGAAAATATTATTTTATTCTTAAACTTTTTTACTGGTTGTGGATAACTTTTTTGCATTGCATTTTAAAAAATATGCTCTATAATTAACTTAGAAGAAAAAATATTTTATATATTTTTAAAAAATAAAAATTAAAATAAAATTTGTTGAAATAATTTATATGAGATAAAGATTGCCCTGCGCCTTTTGAAAAAATTATCACATGATAATTGAAGCAAAAGGTGCGGGACACTTGTTCCGTTCTCATATTTAGAAAAAGCAAATTACTGGAAGGAGGTGTATTTACATGGCAGTTAAAAAAGTAGCAAAAAAAGCAGTTAAAAAAGTTGTTAAAAAAACAGCTCCAAAGAAGGTTGCTAAGAAGACTGTAAAAAAAGCAGTGAAAACTGTAAAAAAAGCAGTTAAAAAAGCAGCTCCAAGGAAGGTTGTTAAAAAAGCAACTAAAAAAGTTTCAAAAAAGAAGTAACTTTCTTTTGATAAAGTTTTTGTTTTCGAATTTCATTGTAAATTTGAATATATCAACAAACTAAAACCCGCTGAAAAGCGGGTTTTAGTTTGGGGAAATATGACTAACTTTTCTTTCCCCCGAAAGAAAAGTTACAAAAGAAAGCTTCGCACAAGCTCGCGCGGCGACAAACTGCTCGCTCATTCGCTAAAATTGTAAACCGCCTGCTGGCGAAACAATTTTTTAACGCTCATTTTACGGCAGATTTGTATCGGCGCGCTACGCGATTGTGCGGGAAAGAATGTGAATCAAATACTAGATACTAAATACGAGATACTAAATACTAAATACTAAATACTAAATACTAAATACTGATTTTGCATATTCGCCATCGGCCAGTGAGGTCTTTGATGAGGTCAACTTTTGCAGATGGGAAAATGGTAAGCGCTAATTTTTTAATTGCGGTTTTTTGCTCAGGACTAATTTCTAAAAATACGATGAACGATGATTGATGACCGACGAAGTTTAACTCATCTAATTGCTCTAGCAATAGTCTATAATGTTTTAAGCCATTTTCGGCAGAATATAATGCCGACTTTGGTTCATACTTTTTCACATCGATAGGTGCGCTGTTGTAAATTTCTTTTGAGAGATAGGGAAGATTAGCCACAATTATCATTGTGGAGTTTTCAATTTTCAATTTATAATTTTCAATGATTGGGGATAATAAATCGCCTTGCATGAATTTTATTTGCTTGTTCAATTTGTGGATCTCGGCATTTTTCTTGGCAATTTTTAATGCCTCACTGCTGATGTCCGTGCCGATAAATTTTAAATTTGAAATTTGAAATTTGAAATTTTCGATTGCTTTTGCAACGGATATGATTATGCATCCGGAACCTGTTCCAATATCAACTACAGAGAGAGAATTTGAATTCTGAAATTTGAAATTTGAAATTTCTTTGATTGCTGATTCCACCATGAGTTCAGTTTCTGGCCTCGGTACAAGTGTGTGTTTATTGGCTATAAAGTCTAAACCGTAAAACTCCTTGTGACCAAGGAGGTATGCAATCGGCTCGCCCTTAATACGGCGCCGAACTTTTGATTGGAAATTTTTAATTTGAGAAGTGCTCAGTTCTTTTTCTGGATACATTAGAACAAACTCCCTTGTTTTACCAAGAGAGTTTGCCAATAAGATTTCTATATCCAAATAGTCTAAGCTATTTTTATAAGTTTTTGTAATTTCCTGGATTGTCATTAATGTTTGGAAATTGAGATTTAATGTTCCAAATGAGATAGGGTTTTGAAATTCGGACCTTGTAATGTAGCTTATTCTCTGCCCATTTTTAATTTCATGTCCTCCTCCTGCAAGGCGTTTATGATTGGTTCTAAGTCTCCGCTCAAAATTCCTTCCACGTTGCTCCATGATTGCTTGATGCGATGGTCGGTGATGCGATCTTGCGGAAAGTTGTAGGTGCGGATTTTTTCACTGCGATCTCCAGTTCCAACCTGGCTTTTGCGCGCATCGCCAAGTTCCTTGGCGCGCTTTTCTTCTTCTGCTTGCAAAAGTCGGGAACGCAAAACTTTCATAGCCTTATCTTTGTTTTTGAGTTGTGATTTTTCGTCCTGACAAGAGACAACAACACCTGTTGGAATATGTGTGATGCGCACAGCACTTTTAGTTGTGTTCACTGATTGTCCTCCTGGCCCAGATGAGCAGAAAGTATCAATGCGCAAATCATTTTCACTGATCACCAATTCAACTTCTTCCGCTTCAGCAAGTACGGCAACGGTCGCGGTGGATGTGTGAATGCGGCCCATTTTTTCAGTTTCAGGAACGCGCTGAACACGATGAACTCCTGATTCGAATTTCATTTTCTGATAAACGGGATTTCCAGGCTTTCCATTGATTTCGAAAACCACTTCCTTGAATCCTCCGACTTCCGTCCTGTTTGAATTAAGGATGGAAATTATCCAGTTGTTTTTTTCTGCAAACTTAGAATACATTCTGAACAGACTTGCGGCGAAAAGTGAAGATTCATCTCCGCCAGCACCGCCGCGAATTTCCATGATAATGTTTTTGTTATCATTAGGGTCTTTCGGTAGAAGCATTATTTCCAGTTCCTTTTCAATTGCGTCCTTATCTTGGGCAAGTTGGATGTTTTCTTCCATGGCCATTTCCTTCATTTCTGCATCCTCTTCATTATTTATCATTTCAGCATTTTCTTTCATGGAATGGTCAATTTTTGCCAGTTTTTCAATCAAAGTCATTATTCCTTGAATCTCCGACTGTCTTTTTCCAAGCTCAGCCATCTTTTTGGCATCCTTAAGAATCTCAGGGGAACTGAGTTGGGCAGTGATTGCCTCATATTCATTTTGGATTGCGTCTAATTGATTTTTCATAGCTTTGTTATTATAGGCGCATTTAAGCTTTTTGTAAAGGATAATTTCAATAAAAAAATAACATTTCTACTGTTCATATCAGTTCAAGCTTTAGCGGCCTTGTGGATAATATAAAAACCTGCCAGCGCAGGTTTTTATAGGGAAGATGCTTTTTTTGTTAAGCTTGTTTTTCTTCTTTAGCTTTTTTAGTAGCTTTAGGTTCTTTTTTAGCAGCAGCTTCTTTTTTAGTTGCGGCTTTTTCAGCAAGTTTCTTGAAGCGATCAACACGTCCAGTTGTGTCCAAAACTTTCTTTTTACCTGTATAGAAAGGATGGCAAGCGCTGCAGATTTCAACATGCAGTTCTTTTTGTGTAGCTCCTGTTTCCAGAACTGCTCCACAAGAACAGATGATTTTTGCATCGCTAAAGTAAGTTGGGTGAATATTCTTTTTCATGAGAGTTAATTTAAATTTTTTAATGAAGTCATTTGAGTGGAAATTAGGTTCATTCGTCGCTTATAATGGCTAAACGCGACAGGAAACTTGAACGAACGCTTGAATGTCTCAAATGAGTGCAATATTTACTTAACGAACCTTAGCATAGATAAGTGTAATTGACAAGGGGCGGATACCTGCTATAATAAGTTTCGTATTGTTAATTAATGAAAAAGCATATTTTTTCTGAGTCGATCCTGTCCTGCGAAAGCGAGATTGCGGCTCAATAAAAGGAAAAATAGGTGGCTGCATTTTCCTGAAAAGAGATGTGGCATAAAGGAAAAACTCGCAGTATAGCCGCTTTTGGAGCGGAGATGTTGAGGGAAAAAAATTATGAAAAACGCCGAAACACAGGCCCCAGAGCTTGTAGTCGAAGAAAAAGTAGAGCGAGAAAATTATTTCGCCTCTCTTGACTTGTCTAAAATTGAGATCAGTCTTGAAGAAATGATGAAAGCTGGTGCTCACTTTGGTCACCAAAAAGCTCGCAGAAACCCTAAAATGGATGAATATATCTTTACAACACGTAAAGGTATCAATATTATAGATCTTCAAAAGACTCAGGAAAAAATCCAAGAAGCTCTTGAATTCATTAAGACTATTAAAAAAAGCGGTAAAAATATCCTTATTGTTGGAACAAAAATTCAGGCTAAGGACCTAGTGAGGGAAGTTGCAGTGGCTACGGGAATGCCTTTCGTAAGTGAAAGATGGCTAGGAGGAACATTTACAAACTTTAAAGTTATTCGTGGAAGAACTCGTTATTTGCTTGATGGTGAAGGGATGCTTGAGCGTGGAGAATTCAAGAAATATACTAAGTTCGAACAAATGAAGAAGATTGAAGAGCTTGAAAAAATGGAAAAACGCATGGGTGGAATTAAGAATATGGCTGATCTTCCGGGCGCAATTTTCGCAGTAAGTATCAAAGAAGACAATTTAGCAATCGCTGAAGCACGCAAAATGGGAATCCCTGTTATTGCAATTGCTGACACGAATGTTGATCCTTCTCATGTTGACTACCCGATTCCTGCAAACGATGACGCTATTTCTTCACTTAGACTTATCTTGAGCTACGTATTCAAAGCTATTCAAGAAGCATAAAATAAATAATTTTTAATTTTTAATTTTGAATTTTTAATCAAAATTGAACAAACGACCGTTTGGCCTGAGTTCATTTTTAATTTCAAATTTCAAATTTTAAATTACTTACCTATATGTCATTGGAACTGATTAAAAAAATTCGTGAGCGCACCGGCGCTGGTGTTGTTGTGATTAAGAAAGCTTTAGATGAAGCTGGTGGAAATGAAGAAAAAGCGATTGAAATTCTAAGAAAGCAAGGACAAAGCAAGGCTGCTAAAAAAGCAGATAGAGCTGCAAATGAGGGAGTTGTTGTTTCTTATGTGCATTCAAATAAGGTTGGCGTATTGGTGAAACTTCTTTGTGAAACGGATTTCGTTGCTCGCAATGTTGAATTTGTGGAACTTGCAAAGGATATCGCAATGCATATCGCTGCGATGAACCCAACTTTCATCAAGCCTGAAGATGTTTCTATCGAGCTACTTGAGAAAGAAAAAGAAATTTGGAAAGTTCAACTTGAGCAAGAGGGAAAACCTCTTGAGATGATGGAAAAAATTATGCTTGGCAAAGAAAAGAAATTCCGAGAAGAATCAGCTCTTTTGACTCAAACTTTCGTGAAAAATCCTGAAGTTACAGTGGGCGAATTGATTGTCGCTGCAATCGGTAAAATGGGAGAAAACATTCAAATCGGTGAAATCAGTCGTATCGAATTGTAAAAATTCTCGCACATTGGTGGATATTTTTCGCAGCGCTTTTAACTAAAGAATGAGGATTTAAAAAGTCTTAAGTGTATGTATACATATTCGGTTCGCGTTTATAGCTGGGAGCCCGCTCGCAGATGCATGAGTGATCTGGAATTGAGCAATGGGGATAAGGTTGTTGTCAAAGAAGATCTCTGCAATGAAATAGGAATTATCGAAGAGGGTGAGGGCACTTTGATGAATGAGCGAAAGACGGTGATTTTGCGTAAAACCACTGAGAGAGATCTGGAGATCTTTGAAAAAAATGCAGAAAAAAAAGTAGAAATACTTAAGCTCAGTAAGAGTGAGATCAAGCGACTTGATTTAAACATGAAACTGGTTGATGTGCACATCAGCTTAGATGGAAGCAGTGCGGTCGTACTTTTTACGGCAGATGAACGCGTGGATTTTCGCGAACTAGTGAAAAATCTTTCTAAGATTTTTCATCGAAGTGTACGTATGCACCAGGTTGGTTCGCGCGATGAGGCGAGAAAACTCGGAGGCTGCGGCGTTTGTGGGAGAGATTTGTGTTGCTTGCGTTTTCCTGGATCTCTGCCGAGTATCTCCATTGACATGGCTAGGGTGCAGCAAGTTGCGCATCGCGGCAGTGAGAGAATCTCAGGTGTATGCGGACGCTTGATGTGTTGTCTTTCATATGAAGCAGCTCAATATCAGCAGATGCTGGCAGGAATGCCAGAACTGCATAGCAGCGTAAAAACCAGAGATGGCAAAGGAGAGGTTATAGAGTTGAACGCTCTGACGGGAGATGTTAAAATAAGAATGTTCGACGGCTCAATTGCGGTTGTGAAAAAAGAAGCCTTGAATTAGTATTAGCTTTTGAAATATGCTCAATTACATATTGCCTCCAATTATTATCATCGCTTGCGTTTCTATTTTGATAGTTTTTCTTTTTCGTAAAATCGAACAGCTGCCAGAATCAGAATTAAGCTATGATGAACCAGTAAAACAACCGGAAAAGAAATTTTCAGCGTTGAGTTCTTTTGTTTGGCAATTGATTTTGAAATTTTTGGAGCGCCTGATGCATCGCGCAAAACTGACATCTTTGAAATTTCACAACACCAGTAATGACCTATTTCAATCTATTCGCGAAAAGAGACAGGAAAAAACACGTATCCAACAGCAAGCTGTTGAAAAGGAAATTCAAGCAGAGACTCAACTTTCTCCAGAAATATTGAAAGTTCAAAAACCCTACAATGCGGATATTCGTGCTGGCGGAGTTGAATCTAGACCGATGATTGCTAGAGAAGTAACTCATCCTGAAAAAAAGAAAATCGTTGAAAAGAATAAATTGGAAGATGTTTTAATAAAGCGCATTGCTATCAATCCGCGCGACATTGAAGCTTACGAGCGGCTTGGTGACTACTATCTGGAAAGCAAGAATTATCAGGATTCGTTGGAATGTTTTAAGCAGGTGCTTTGGCTCAGCCCTACGCATCAAAAGGCGAGATTAAGGATACGCAGATTGCAAAGAATGGAAAAATAGGGTGATTTTTGCGGTCAGGTGAAGGGGTTGATAAAAAATCATATATAGTGTAACATAAGAAAATATTGCCACCCTAGCTCAACGGTAGAGCTACTGTTTTGTAAACAGTGGGTTATCGGTTCAAATCCGGTGGGTGGCTCAGGTATGGAAAGCAATTTAAAATTTTTAATTTGAAATTTGAAATGAAAGGAGTATTTTTAACTTTTGTCATTGAGATTTGATTGGAAATTTGAAATTGTGAATTGAAAATTTGAGCGCACGAGCGCGATGCGGGTAGTTACCAAAGCGGTCAACTGGATCTGACTGTAAATCAGACGGCTTACGCCTTCGGGGGTTCGAATCCCTCACTGCCCACCGCGTAAAATCATGAGCTATTGCGAGTGATTTAAGCGTCCCGTGATAATTTGTATTCAAATTATTTTACGGGAATGAAAACTAAGAAAGCCCGCTCATGATCACGCGGCACGGCCAGGATGAGGGATTCTATTACGTGTATGTTTTAGAAAATGACCAAGATCAAAGTTGGTACATTGGTTTTACGTCTAATTTTAAAAATCGAATAAAAGAGCATAATGCTGGAAAATCACCATATACTTCTAGAAAAGGTGGAAAATGGAAGATAATTTATGCAGAATGCTATCTTTCTAAGAGAGACGCACTTGGTAGGGAGGAATTTCTAAAATCAGGATCCGGTAGACGATTTTTGAAAAACCAATTGAAAGACTACTTGGGCGCAATGCCGTTGTAGCTCAGTTGGTAGAGCACATCCTTGGTAGGGATGAGGTCACCGGTCCGATTCCGGTCAACGGCTCAGTAGTTATAAATTAAAAAGATTTTAAAAATAAGTTTCTATCTTCATTGCTCGGCCATAAGTTAATGAATATAAAAACTAAAAGTTAATCGTATGGCAACAAAGACCAAGGAGAATCTAGTGAAGCTTAAGTGTAGTGATTGTAAAAATATCACTTATTACACTTCTCGTAACAAGAAGAAGATCAAGGAAAAACTAGAGCTTATGAAATATTGTAAATATGATCGTAAGCACACTTTACATAAAGAAATGAAGTAGTTTTATTGGGCGGGCTCTGCCCGTCCTTTAAAAAATGCGGGCGTCGTATAGTGGTAGTACGTCGGTCTCCAAAACCGTTGGCGTGGGTTCGATTCCTGCCGCCCGTGCAGATAAAATTAAAAGCACCTATTTTTGATAGGTGCTTTTAATTTTATTCGTATTTGCGGCAGGAAT
>CAZSTB010000008.1:0-55242 GCA_964609855.1 uncultured Bdellovibrionales bacterium | reverse complement strand
GAGGATTGGGAGGTTTTGGTTTTGGCTGGATTTTTATGATTCTCTTTTGGGGACTCATTATCTGGGGCATCTTTGCTTTGGTTCGTGGTGTTTCGGGAGGCGGTTGTTGTGGAATGGGTAACAATAATGAACACCCTGGTAAGAGAAGTGCGATGGATATTTTAAAGGAACGCTATGCCAAAGGGGAAATAACCAAAGAGGATTTTGAGAAAATGAAAAAGGATTTGCAATAAAGTTATGAAATTCGGATACAAAAAACAGATCAATCTTCCTTTTGCAGAGACTGAAAAGAAAGCAAGAGAGGAGCTGGCAAAAGAGGAATTTGGTATAATAACCGAGATAAACGCAAAAGAAACATTCAAAAAGAAACTGGATGTTGATTTTGAAAACTATATCATCCTTGGTGCTTGCCAACCCGTTTCCGCATACAAGGTTCTTCAATCTGATAAGGAGCTTGGACTCTTGCTTCCATGCAATGTGATCGTTTATGAAGATAATGGCAATGTTTATGTTTCAGCTATCATGCCGTCAGTTGCTATGGGAATGGCAGATAATCCAGATTTGGATCTGATTGCCAGGGATGTTGAGGAAAAATTAAAGAGGGTTATTGATGCAATTTGAACTTAAATTTTTTACTAAATAAGCCCATTCTTCCTAATCTCCCACGAATCACCTCGGCAGACAAACTTTGCCCGCCTCGCATCGACAAGCAGATTGTCTCTACGAGTCGAGGCGGGGTATGAAAACACTTTTCGTCGCTGGGGTTTTTTTGTTATGGCGAAAAGTGAGACTAAATCATCTCTTTTATACTGTAACTGGGGTAACTCCCTAGAACGAGGTCGTTTCATGGGCGTATTTTTCAGCTTTTTTAGGAAGTGCGGGAACTTGACTTAAATTGATATATATGCTATCATTTAGCGTTAGAAATAGCACATTAACAACATTTCAAGATTGTCCAAATGTTATCCTATTTCGGGGTAAGATTGGGCAATTTTGGACAACCATAAACTAGCGAAAAGGAGAGAGTCATGCAAGAATTACTCACCAGAGTCGCCATTCCTTGTGTGCAGGACTTGTTTCAGCATTATGCACAGCAATCATTTTCAGGCTGTGGGATAACAAGGTGGAGAAAGAGGAGAAAAAAGCATTATCAATCCAAAACGCTGATGAGTATGCCAGGGAACCTATTAAAAAAATCATAGATGACATGAAGTATTTCAGTGATAAATTCCCTCTTTACTGTTTGGATGCTGTATCGCTTGTGACGATAGCAACCTTCCTTACCTTTCTGCTTTCGATTTGTGCCATCAGGTTTTTAGGTGTACATGAAGGTTACTGGTTAACATCGGTTCTCATCGCAGCTGCTACTGGCGTTATGCTTCTCAAGTTTTTCTATGAGAAGGTTCTACCGGAAGTCATAGGCGAAGAAAGACCAATATCGGCTGTCATCTACGCTTTTACGGCTTCAGCAACGGCAGGGGCTATACTCATGATTTTCTGGGGTATCTCGGTTGCAACAGGCATAGCAGTTCAGTATGACAGTTTGCCATTCAAGATTTAGTCGGTATCACTCGACTGAATTTACTAGCAGGTCTCGAAGTCTGAGACCTGCTTTTATTTTGTCTATTTTTAAGGCAATATGTTATCATGTCAGTATAAAATAAAACTGGTTTTACATATGGATACAATATTCTTCCCATCTCAATACAAAAAGGCAATTTTAAATAAAACGAAAAATACTACCATTCGGACTGAAAAAGAAATTGGAAAATATGAATCTGGAAAAACGTATCTGGCAAAATCATACGCTGGAAATTCTTGGGGAATTAAAATCAAAGTGACTGACACTGTTAAGACAAAAGTTGGACAACTGGGAAATTATGGAATACCAGACAGAACTATTGCAGCCATGAGAAACAGTGAGAAGTTGTCCCTAAATTCACCTGTTGAAATTATCAAATTCAAGTACTTATAATATGGTCTTCTGGGAATTTTCTCAGTAGGCTTTTTTATTGATTTTGATTGACTTTCAAGGGGTTTCTTAGTATTATGGAGAACTAATGACGGTACATTAACAGCAGAATATTACATATTCCCAAGGAGGGAAATCATGAAAGTCAGTACTTTTACGGAAAATCTCATTGCATCAGTGGCATTAGTGCAGCAGGAACCGTTCAATGAAAAACCCTACAGGATGGCAAATGAAGAATATGAAATCAAGGAGGGAGACTTGGTTCTCTTAGTGAGGACTGGTGACAATGAAAAACCTCTGTATGGACTCCTTACAGTGGCATACAGGCTCTTTGATAAAACTTTCCACGCAAGAAGAGACAGAGGTGTAAAAATCCTACATCCTTCATATCCAAACGGTCATCACTCTTGCTCAGTACTACCGCCTTCAGTTACATCTGGACCAATTGACGGTTGTGAATACTTGTTGAGCACATCCGCTGTAAAAAATCCAGATAGTAAGAGTGAATTTCACGTTGATACATACATAATCAAGATGCCAAGTTATTTGACTGGAAATTGTATCTACATTGGTTTTGAAAATGTGACGCGGTTTCTTCTGACAACACCTGGGTTTGAACCTCACGCTGGGGCACTCGCAATTTCGTGGATGAAGTACAAAACGCTATAAACTTCAAGGAGGTTGAAAGATGGGACATTACACTTTGTAGCAATCACTGATGGTTGTCGGTTTGGTTTATTTTGTGTTTTTTGCACTTCTGCTGTGGAAAAGCGGAAAGCTCCCCTGGACTTCTGAAGGAAAATGCTACATTGCCAAAGAACCTCCCAAGAAAGTTCTCTACAACCTTGCCATCAGCATCGAGTGCGGAACAGACATCAGAAAAACGATTCTGCATTCAGTTGAAGACGAAATTGAGAGGTTGGGTATCGGAATTTATAGGGCAAAGAAACTCCTAGTAGGAAACTGGAGGGTTGTCGAAGGTGGCTACCTTTTCAGGGGTTTTTCAATGGAGGCGGGTATCAAAAAATACACTGCGGTTCTTGAAATAGACGATGCCACGCCAGGACTTCAGTTTTTGGAGAAACTCCTGGCTGGAACAGCAGTTACGAAAGAAACCTCCAGCAGGGTGTATTTGCATTACAAGGAAGGTGGGTTGGTCAACGTTGGAGTTGATGAGAACGGATTGTTCGTTCATTAACGCACAACGTAAAACGTATCAAATAAGCAGGGCGGTTGGGGAGATTCTCTCTAACCGCTTTTTTCTATGCTCAATCCTAGTTGACTTAATACCTATTTTTGCTAGTATTGAGAACTAATGGATAGCTGTTTGATAACCAAATAAAACCATATAGGAGGGCTTTTATGAAAAATCACTTACTGGAAATAAATATGCATTGCATTGTCGCATTATTGATAGATATGCAAGATAATTTTATTGACAGGGAGGAAATTATGGATTTGATTCCAAATCAAATCTCAGTTCTTAATTTTTGTTGCAAAAATAACATTCCTATAATAGTGATTGAAAAATCAGAAGGAGGAAATACTAATAGGCCGTTGTTGGATGCTATAAACAATAACAACTATTACAAGATTGAAAAACCATGCAATGATGGATTCATTAAAACAACTCTTCAGGAATTACTTGAAAAAAATAATGCAAAAACATTATTGATAATGGGTATAAATGCTTGTGCTTGCATTTGGGAAACAACTATAACGGCAAAAAAGAAAGGTTATGAAATTGTTACAAGTGAAGATTTAATCACTGGATATTGTAAAAATTGCACACAAGAACACAAGGAGGAATGGTATAAAGCAAATACGATTTACACAGTAGACCATAGGCACATCCTTCAGAATCTAAGATAGGATTGCAGACTTGACCAAACCCCTGCAATATGCAAATATATTGAAGCATTTAAAGCTCTTTATATGGAAGCTTCGAAGGTAAAAATTGGTGGTAGTGGTACACTGGAGTAGTAAATCCAGGCTTTCGATTATACTGCTGCCAATCCTTCGAGCTTCCTCCAAATTGATTACGATTGAATGAGTGCACATAACTCAGCTGGTTAGAGTGCCTAGCCCTTTCACGGTTAGGAGGTCATGGGTTCGAGTCTCATTGTGTACTCCAATTGTTTTCAGTTTGTAGGTATGTTATGGAAGTCGTCTAGCGGATTCCCACATTGCTCACGACAGCTAGGCTCTTGCAAAGACGATTCTCGGTCAGCAAGGGAACATCTGGGATATTTCTGGAAAACGTGCTCTTTATTTCCAGAGAGAACAACTGAGCACCCCTGAATCTTTACGAAGGTTCAGGGGTTTTTATTTGCTGGCATTATTTTTCGATAAATGCTAGGTTATATGCAGGTTCTTATACAAATAAATATTAGCGGAGGTTATTTATGGGCTGGTTGTTTATTCCTTGTGGTGGTC
The DNA here is from genome assembly GCA_964609855.1 of uncultured Bdellovibrionales bacterium. Lineage (GTDB taxonomy): Bacteria > Patescibacteriota > Minisyncoccia > Moranbacterales > GWC2-37-73 > GWC2-37-8. The sequence goes on along the minus strand of CAZSTB010000008.1, from coordinate 50,834 downwards.
GAGTGGGTGGCCCTGATATTCCAACTAGGGAAATAGCTGAAATGGCACACTGGAAAGTTTATGGTGAAATGGTCGGCATTTTTAGAGACCATACTGAGAATTTCAATTCTGCCAGAGATGATACTGTTAGAAAAAAAGTTCTTGAACAAATTGGATTCATGCGAGGAATTACCTTTCCTGACTTCGGAAAAATCAGGCATCAAAACAGCACTGGTATTCGGTTTCAATCGGAAGTATTGCCAATGCGGTACGTTGTCGTTGACTCTGACGTTGCCATTGAAAAACTCATGGACGTTTCTGAAAATGAATATGTGGTAGTAAAAAGATTTCCCATGAGTATGCTAACAATCAGTTACGAAGTGGTGGATGGCAAAGATAAATACGATTATGATATTGCAGTAAGTGCGACTTGGAAAACAGGCTCGGAAGAAAGTGCTTCATTTGATTCGTCTCAACTTTAATGGAGGTGTCACTTATGTTTAGCCAATCAATACTATGGGATATTATGCGTTTGGAAATGTTCCTCGGTAATTCAGATAGATGCCATGATTGTGGGCATGAGTTCCTCGCTCATAGCGATGGCTGTCCGAACTGCGGAGGTTGGAGAACAACAAAGTTACACTCCACTGAAGAGAAAAGGGAGAAGTGGGATATGGAAACTTTTCCTGTTACGGTAATAAACTTCGATAACCCAAACTGCTGCTTTCACACGGTTAACATCGGTGATTTTAGCCCCTATCCTATAGCTTGAATATAAAATTGTGCACTGTCAAAAATATAAGCGGTTAGGGAGATTTCTCCTTAACCGTTTTTTATTGATTGCAATTGCTTTTTGAGGTATGCTCAATGTATAAGCAGTAAAAGTTGAGATATGAATTTCGATAAACCACCAGTTGAAGAAATACCTAAAAAGGAACAACTTGAAACTCCAAAAGAAAAACTGAAAATGCTTGAAAAATCTGGTAATTTTGTTTTTCATGGCTCGTTGGATTCCATTGATATTTTAGAACCAAGGCAAGCATACAATAGCAATAAGGAAACAGGACAAGAGGAAGCCGATGGCGTTCCAGCTGTTTTTGCTACACCTTATGCTGACGTGGCAATATTCAGAGCACTTGTTAATGCTAAAGATGTTATCGGAGAATTAGAAAGTACTTTCGGAGTAGATGGGGAAGATTTACATTTTTCAGCTACAAAAAACTTACTGGAACAAGCAACAAAAAAGATAGGAAAAGTATATGTTTTGGATAAGCAAAAATTCAATGATTTTGAAGGTATGCAATGTAGAAGCGAAGAATCAATTACTCCCACGATGATAATTGAAGTTACGGCTAAAGATTTGCCAGAAAATATTAAAGTCAAAGAAAAACCTGAACATATTCCAACTCCAGAGGAAGTAAAATCATTGTTTGAAAAATTGGTTGGAGAAAACAAACACGAAGATGTCCGTAAACTTGAAGATGAGCAAGGTCTTTATCTATGGGAAATAAAAATTGCTCAAGAAGATGGTAGTGTGGAATATTCATATATAAGAAAAGGTGACTATAAATCCAGAGGACTCGCAGGAGGTTCTGCTTTGGAAACTGCAATTCATGTCACGTATTTTGATGAAGATGGTATTCCAGTTAGTGGAACGTCTGTACTTAAACTTGTAGATGATAAGTGGGTAGAAACACTTTAGAATTTATGGAAACCAAAAAGAAACTCGGCATTATTTTAGGATTAACTCTTGTTATCACTGCAGGACTATTTTTGACGCATCGCTTATTCTTCAGTGCACCTCAATCTCAGGAAGAACAGAAGGTTTTCATTGTTAATCGCAATCAAACCGAAGTTCAGACCTTGGATAAATTAAAAACTCAAGGATTGCTTAGAAGTAAAGTTGCATTTAAGATGGTTCGATTTTTCAAGAAAGGTAATATTGAACCTGGAGGCTACAACGTTTCAAAAAATATGAGTGTTTGGCAACTGACTGAAAAACTCATATTAGCTCCTGACATGAAATGGGTTGTTATTCCAGAGGGCTACAGAAAAGAACAGATAGGTGAAAAACTGGCGGATACATTTGGTTGGAGCAGTGAAGAGCTTGATAAATGGAATACGGAATACACTAAAAATAGAATAGACTATATCGAAGGAACATACTTTCCTGATACTTATCTTATTCCTGTTGATGAGAAAGGATTCGATATGGCTAATCGCATGACCCGGCGCTTTGACGAGCAATTCGCTCCATATGTTAGTCAGTTTGCCCAACAGAATATCAAATGGACAACTGGACTTAAATTAGCTTCAATTGTGCAAAGGGAAGCAGGAGGAAAAGATGACATGCCACTAATTGCTGGAATACTATGGAACAGGCTTAATCGGGATATGAATCTAGAAATTGATGCGACTGTTCAATATGCACGAGGCAAAACCGATGCTGGCTGGTGGGCACCTATAAAATCAGCAGACATAACCAATATTGATTCTCCTTACAATACCTATAAATACAAGGGACTGCCCCCATTTCCAATTGGCAATCCAGGGCTTGATGCAATTGAAGCGGTTCTTAATCCTACAGAAACTGACTGCTTATATTATATCCACGACAGCAAAAAGCAAATCTATTGTGCAAAAACATTTGATGAGCACAAGGCAAATGTTGAGAAGTATTTAAAGAATTAGTTACAAGTATGAATTTTTCCTTTGTTTTATTTGATCTTATCATTGTGGCTTTTCTCAATGGAACAGTCAGAGTTTTTCTTATAAATCCTTACATTGGGGAAAAGGCTGGACATATCGTCAGCACTGCAATGCTTTCAGTTGTAGTTATTTTCATTGTGCAATTTTCCTTGAAGAAATCGAAAGTTTATTTTAATAATAAGGAACTGCTGATCATTGGGATTACTCTTGGCAATCATGACAATGTTTTTTGAATTTGGACTCTGCAGGGCAACTGGAAAATCTTGGGAATTTTTACTGACGGATTATAATATCCTTAAGGGAAGAGTGTGGCCGCTGGTTTTGTTCGTGGAGGTGGCATCTCCCTTTTTGATCAATAAAAAATTCATAAGCTTAAAAGCAGGATAAATATGCACTTGGGTTGTATTTAAATAAAAAGGTGCTAATATATAGGGGTAATAATTTATTAAGTAAAAAACTATGCTTACATTAATTGGAATTCTGCTGTTTATCTTGCTCATCTCGATCAAGCAAGTGAATCAATATGAGCGTGGGGTAAAGTTTACTATTGGAAAATATACCGGAACAATGGAGCCTGGTTGGAGAATTGTTGTTCCCGTGTTTCAGAGTTATCAAAAAATTGACATGCGAATCAAGGCAGTGGATGTTCCTAATCAAGAAGCTATCACTAAAGATAATATTTCCGTAAGTGTTAATGCTGTTATTTATTATAAAGTTAAGAGTGCTGAAAAGGTGATTATTGAAGTTGAAAATTATTTCTATGCAGTTTCACAGTTGGCTCAGACAACTATGCGAAACATTGTGGGAGAAGTTAATTTGGACGAACTGCTTTCGAATCGCGATGCAATTGCAGAGAAGATCAGATTGATTGTAGACAAGGCTACTGATGCTTGGGGAATTGAAGTCCACTCAGTTGAACTTAAGGATGTTACTTTGCCGGAAGAAATGAAAAGAGTTATCGGAAAACAGGCGGAAGCGGAAAGGGAAAAAAGATCAGTTATTATTAAGGCTGAGGGAGAAGTTATTGCAGCTGAAAATCTAGCTAAAGCCGCTACTGTTTTAAGTGCAGCTGATGGAGCTTTGCACCTAAGAACGCTAAGCACACTTAATGACCTTAGTTCTGATCAGTCAAATACTGTTATTTTCGCAGTGCCAATGGAAATTTTGAGGGCTTTGGAGGGATTTAAGAAAAAAGATTAAGCTCGTCACGATATCTTCTTGATAATATTTTAAAAACACTTCGCAAGAAGTGTTTTTAAGTGCCTATTTAAATTTTTAGGCATGCATTACTCAATCTCGTGATTACGAAGACATTGCAGTTGACAAAATCAATTATTATTATATAATTAAAAGTCTAATTTTGGACAAAAATCGTTTCTTAAAAATTACATATACGGAGGAATATATCATGGAAACTTTGGGCATGTTGGCTGGAGCAAATGGGAAACGTCGCTTGCATGACACTTCACAGTTCGATCGGCACGTGTTGAGCAATGGAATTGTGGTGTGGCTACAAAAACCGGTAATTCAAACTGACTATAGAGGCTTTCTTTCAGTCTTTTTTTCCAATGTGGGTCATCACAATGATCCTTGTGATGCCAAGGGATTGGCTCATTTTCTTGAGCATATGATTTTTCGTGGCAGTAAAAACAATCGTTCCAAAGAGGAATTGATTGGTCCTATCTCTAGAAACAGCGGGCTTATTAATGCCTCAACGAGCAAGAGACACACTCAATATCAGGTGCAGATACATCAGGACAAACTTGAAATTGCCGCCGAAACATTGTTCGAAATGGTGAGTAGTCCGCTTTTAGCACCGCAAGATATTGAAATAGAAAGAAATGTCATCCTGCGGGAAATTCAGGAGCATCGAATTACTGGGAATGATCTAACGACCGAACATGTTAAAAGAATCTTGTGCGGCAAGAATCACCCCATGCTTTTTCCTGGCAGGGGCTATCCTTCGCATGTTGAAAAAATTTCAGAAGAAGATCTTCGTAGTTTTTTCGCTGCGAATTATCATGCCGGAAATGCGAATATTATTTGCGGTGGAAGCTTTTCTTTTCGCGGTGATGCCCTGCTGATTTTGGAAAGGATTTTTGGCAAGATGACGGTCGGCCCTTCAAATTCGGAGAACATAATTCCCTGTAATCCAGCTGGTGGAGTGTTTACGCTCAAGGATAGGCGCTATGAGACTAATAGTCTAAATATCGGTTACTTTTTTCCTAAATTGGCGAGGGAAAAAATGAGACCTTTGGAATTTCTGGTTGATTCTGTGGGGAGTGGCTTTAGTTCTCCATTGCTGCACGAGTTAAGAGAGAAAAGAGGCTTGATATATAACATGTCTTTTGACACGAAAAATAGTGATGAGGCTGCAATCGCTACATTTTTCTGCGGACTTAGGCCTGGAAAATTCGAAGAAGCCCAGCAGATTTTCCTTGAAGTTTTAAGTCGCATCAATGAGGATTTTTTAATTAGTCGCATGTATGAGCAGCAGAATAAGCGTGGAAATTTTTTCAATTTACCCGTGGTGGTTTGTGATGATGCGGTAGATGAGATAATGACGCATGGTAGAACCTACTCTTATGAAGAGTGGGAAAAAATGGAAGACGATATCCTCTTGGAAGATGTTATGTCTTGGCGCGATAAACTGCTTTCGCTTGAACCTCTCGTGATTCATTTCTTGATAAAGTAAATTCACCAAAAAACAAAAACAGGGGGCTTAAATTGGAAGAGCATATTTCGCAGGGCCAGATAATCTACATGTCGATTTGCATCGCTGCCTACATCTGGGCTGCGTACTACCTTTTTTTCGTGTTCATCCCAAGGAGGGTGACTAAAGAAAAGTTGAAGGTTGCTGGATACCTGGAATCTATGAGTAAGATTATCTCAGAGATGGAGGCGGAGAAAATTCGGGTCGAGAAAATTTTAACGGCGCGATCCGGAAAGATTAATATGCGTGGGTTTAAGGTGGAGTATCTTCCGCCGGGAATCGAAAAGATCAACAAGATCTATTCGAAATTTCTGAACAAGCCTGCTGATTATTACGCCGGCAAAAATCTGATTACGCTTTTGCGTATCATATATCTCGAGATTAACTTTGTCGATCTGGAAAGTGAACGGGATAACATCCGAACTCTTATCGATGATGTGCAAAAATTTGTCGATCAATCCTGATTGGGGATTGGACGACGCATTCAGCCTGGAAGCTACTCAGCTTCCAGGTTTTTTTATTATCAAGCGAAGCGAGCGAAATGAAAGCATGCTTTCATTTCCGAGTGAGCGATGATATCAAAAGGTTTAATGCCTCGCGGCTTGTCCGCCTCGGCAAGCCTCAAGCGAGACGGGCCGCGGAAACCTAGAGGGTTTGGGGCCTGCCTACCGGTAGGCAGGCTTGCTCCAAGGTTAATACCTTTTATTTTTAAAACTTTTCAAAATGTTTAATATGTGCAAATATTAATTTAATGCATATTCATGGAGGGGCCATGGAATGGGAATCGGAGGATAATCTGGAGTTTTTGCGAGAAGATTTTCGCAAAAATGAGACAGCCGGAACACTTTCATTTTGGGATCAGTATTTAATGTCTAATGCTTGCGAAGCACTTAAACTAAGGGAGGTGAGAATTTCACAAAACATTTTATTTGCACAGCGGTGCAAAGAAAGATTAGCAAATCTTGCTCAAGCGGAAGAATCCGGCGTGTTGGTAATTAAGAAATAAAGGGCTAGCGAATCGTCGCTAGCCCTTCTTGTTTTTTCTCCGGATGTTTCTGCTTAAAAGTAACTGCTAAAAACGTGCGCGCGGAACAGTAATTCGTTATTGATACTGATTATCTTGCTATCCCCGAGTGCGAGGGGATAATGCTGGTCAGGATACATGGGGCTACCGTCAAGGTGCGTGATAATCTTCGGTTCGGGTTGTATGATGATTTTGCCACGCTCTTGAAAATTGAAATTGATACCGTTGCTTAGAGGAAACAGCTCTCGCAGCTGCTCCATCGGTAGCAAGTGGTTCAGTTCTCGCGCATTCAAGAGTGTACAGCGGTGAATGGTCTTGATAAGACCTGGCATTCCAATTCCGATCAATCTGACACGTAAATTCATGAATCCCTCCCAAATTGAATTTTAGATCAAACAGCCAAGGAACTATTTATTCATTGTATTTATTTGGATTGTTTTTGTAAAGACCCAATAGTTCTTGTGAGCATTGAAAGGACTCTCTGTTATTTCGTATGGTAGCTGCTGTGTCATTCCGAGCGAAGTGAATCGACCAAGGGGAGATGAGCGCAGTCGAGGAATCTGAGTTAAATATCTACAAAATCTAATATTAAATGCAGATCTCTGCGCCACCGCTAAAGCTAAAGGCGGCACGCGGTCGGCTACATTCCTCCGCTACCAAGTCGTCATTTTGCTCGGGTGTGATTTGAATTTATCCACCACCCTGGTTAGTATAGAGTCATTGAAAGAGTCATTGAAAGTTGACAATAAGGCATTTTGCGGCTAATATAAAAAATATGAATAAGAAACTGACAACAATAATATCGATTCATCACTGGCAAACTCTCGAAGCCAGGTTTTTTGATGTAGTTGTCTAGTATTTAGATATCTTTTGAAAAAACTGGTTTCGTTAAATCGAAGCCAGTTTTTTTGTTATAAATTATGAAAATTATTTTTGATTACAACAGAACAATATTTGATCCTGAAACCGACGATCTTTATCCGGGTGTTTTGGATCTGCTCAAAAGACTTTTTCAAGAAAACGAACTTTTTTTGGTGAGCAGAAATGAACCCGAAAGAAAAAACAGAGTGCGCGAGCTTGGAATTGAAAAATATTTTCAAGAGATGCTTTTCGTTGATGAAAAAACAGAAGGAATTTTTGCAGAAATTGCCGCTGATTCAAAAATGGTTGTGGTGGTGGGGGACAGTATTCGCGATGAGATTCGAATTGGCAATTTGCTTGGATTTGTGACGGTGCGCGTGGCAAAGGGAATATTTAAAATGCAAAAACCTGAGGATGAAAACCAAACAGCGGACTATGAGATCGCAGACATTCGGGAATTGGAAAAAATAATCAAAAGTTATGAAAAATAATACTAATCGACAATTTTACTCTTGGCATATGCATAATAAATCATTCGGATTTGTTGTGTGTGCTTTTTGACTTTTCAAAAAACTTATGCAGGAGCTCCGAATGGTTCGGCGCTTCTACCAAATTGCACATTAACAATAGAAAAGGAGTCTAAAATGTACAGCAAACTTAATGCGGTCATCAATCAGTCTCGGATTTGGGAAGGTCAGCGGGCACTCTCTCACGGATTCTTGCTTTCGCCAAGCGCATATCAGATCACAGCAAAGCACAAACAAGAACTCCAGCAACTCGGCTTTGCCCTGTATGATTGCTTGTTGGGACTCTCTCATATCGCAGTCATTGCATATGACAAGAGCATCAATTATTCAGGCGCTTGGTCGATGGTTCGCAAGGTTTTTTCAACTGGGGTTCCTATGATATACCAGGAAACTCAAGGTTTGAACGTGAGGCACATCCCAGCCCTGCTGAAAGTCGATTTCATGGTTGATCGCAGCGGCGAGTTGCGCATCGCTGAAATCGATGGACACAACAAACATGGGTTGGGTTATTCAACTTTGGGGAAACGTTTTCGCCAAGCTATTTATCCGGATGCCAATGTTCTCGAGGGAACAGTGAAACTTCTTTGCGAGGAAGTCAGGCGGATGGGGCATGACACATTGAAATTGTTTTATGCTGATCAGGAAAGGTTTTATGTTCCCGAGTTTGAAATCGCGCAGCAAGAATTCAGAGCCAACGGAATCGAATGCATTTTGATGTCCGAGCTCGATGCATGCGAAGAATTTGTTTCAAGCGGCTTGTTTCTTGATCTGCCTTTTCTGTATCACAACACTGGTCTTTATGAAAAGATCTTGAGTGCGTACAAGGATGGCACTGTTCAGTTCATAATACCGCCGAAGCCATTTCTGGGAGCCAAGGGTGTTCTCGGTCTGCTACGTAACGATGCAGGCGACAAGGAATTGGAATCAATTCTTGGCGCTTTCATCAAAGAAAAATCACTCGAGCTTGTCAGGCGTCACATTCCTGAAACGGTGCTTGTCGGAAAGATGGCGGAGGGCCTCAAGGCTTCGCAGCAGCGCGTGCTTGATAAGCGATACGTGCTCAAGGAATCGATCTCAAGCGGAATGAAAGGCACCGTGTTTTCAGACGATGCTGATTTTGAAACAGTCTTGTCTCGTGCGTGCCAAACTGGCATAAACTGGATACTTCAAGAAGAAGTTTCCAATCAACCGCAAAGTTTTTCGTGGTTTGAGCGCGGGCAAGATGGGATGGAACTGAAAGAATCAGACGACTGGTTCATGCGTGTGACTGTTCAATATGTCAATCGCAAGCTTGCCGATGTGATGGTTACCGCACGCAGGGATAAGGCTGTTCATGGTGCAAGCGATTGCATCCAAATCGGAACTATGATCATTTGAATCAAATGGAGTCAACAACTGTTGACTCCATTTTTAATTATAAGAAAAAACCACCAGCTTTGCCGGTGTGTGCGTTTAAAGCGTAGCAAGTGATAACATAAAGTCACCACCAATGGTCTAGAAAGGAGGTGACTTTATCTTATGGTTAACGCTAGGCTCTACCAACTTAGCCATTGTACTCATATCTGCAAATACCATGTAGTCTGGACAACGAAGTATCGAGGCAAAATACTCGCAGATGACTACATTAAACAGGGGATGAAAAGAATATTCAAGATGCTTGCAAAATGGAACAACCATCACTATTCTAACTACGCCGCCTGTATAGGCGGCGAGACAGAAACTACCGGCTAGCGCCGGTAGTTTTCATTATCAAGCGAAGTGAGTGAAATGAAAATAAGATTACATATTTTCTGCATTCACTCGGAAAAGAAAAACAAATTTTTATTTTCTCTCGTTTCATTTGAAAATTAATTTTTTATTGTCGAACAAATGATGACATCAAATAGGTTTAACCTGCCTGCCGCCTGCCTATCGGTAGACAGGTTTGCCCTGAGGTATAAATACCTTTTATTTTTATAATGCGAAATATTTCATTGCGGGAAATTTGTAATAATAAGTAATTCCAATATTATGAAAAATAATTTTAAAAAATATACTTCTTTAACGCTGATCATGCTATCACTTTTGGTGATAATCTTTTTTTTCATGCGCCAAGACACCTTTCAACTCTTTCGCCAAGCTGTGCAAGATAATCTGGCTTGGGGCGTCATCGTCTATATTTCATTGGAAATGGTTTCCATTGTGGTGGTGCCAGTCACTACCATCGTGCTGATTCCCTTGGCGGTGGATTTTTTCGGACCTTTTCTTGCGGCAATTTATAGCATCATTGGTTGGCTTATGGGCGGGGCGCTGGCTTTTTCGCTTGCTCGGAATTTAGGCAGGCCCATAATAGAAAAATTTTTCAACGTCAAAGATGTTGGAAAATATCGCAAATACATTTCCGAAGATATCGGTTTTTGGACTGTGGTGTTGCTGCGATTATTATTGCCGGTCGATATTCTCAGTTATGCTCTCGGACTCTTCAGCGTCATTTCATTCCGACGCTACATGTTGGCAACTCTCATCGGAATCACGCCGTTTGCCTTCATTTTTACCTATACCGGCCAGGCATTAATAATGGGGCAATATGGCGGAGCTGCCATCCTCGCTATTGTTTCCGTGGTTATACTTGTTTTTTTATGGAGGATTGTGAAGAAGAGGTATCAAAAAATGTGAAGGACAAAAATGGTCACATTAGAGTGAGGAATGCAAAAGGAGATTTATGGCATCATGCTGACAGGATATGCATGCTATTACTCAAGATAGTGATCCCATAAAAGAATCAATTGATTTTGCGCAAACATATTTAGCAATTCAAGCGCGAAAATGCTAGGGAGGAAAAATGTGAGGGAAGGGTGTGGGTCAATTGGTACTATTGCGTAGCGCTGCGTCCGCCTATGGAGGATACTACGTAACTAACTTATAAAAATCAACCAGTCTTCACGGGCTGGTTTTTATTTGTAAGAATTGATATAATAAAAATGCAAAAAATCATTAAAAAAATAAAATCAAAATAATTGAAACTTATTGCGATAGCAAAAAAAATCAATTCTAAAAACTAATGAAGAAGCCAGAACCACTAACTCGCAAAGTAACCCGCGTGGGCAAACGCAGCCTCTCGATTGTGATTCCCGCCGAAATCGTTGAAGAATTGGGGATTAGAGAGAAACAAAAAATGACCTTCAAGGTTGAGCGCAAAAAAATAATTATTAGTGATTGGAAATGAAATGAATATGGAAAAAATCAAAGCTATAATATTTGATATGGATGGCGTCTTAGTGAATTCAGAGCCAATTCATGAAAGAGCTGAAATGGAAATATGCCGCGAATATGGAATGGAAGTTGATAAGAAAGAATGGGATGGATTTCGAGGTAAAAAACTCGAAGATATTTTTAGGTATGCCAGTAATAAATATGGAAAAGGTGATGAACCAATTGAGGAAATGATTGAGCGTAAGATAGTAAGGTATTTGGAAATTGCATTAGAAGAAATAGAACTTATTTCTGGAGCATATGATTTTTTGGAATGGATTAAAAATAGCAAAAAATATAAATTCGCCCTAACGACATCTGGCAGGAAGATTCAACAAGACAGAATACTTTCAAAAGTTGGATTGGATAATTTTTTTGAGTACACTATTACTGCTGATGATGTTAAAAATGGTAAGCCTCATCCTGAACCGTATTTATCTACAATAGAAAAGATTAATGAAAATGCGGAAAATTGTCTTGTTATTGAAGATTCGGATAATGGAATATTATCCGCTAAGGCTGCAGGATGTATGGCTTGTGGAATTACTACCACATTTAATGAGGAGAAACTTAAATCTGTTGGTGCAGATATCGTGGTGTTTAATTTTTCTGATTTGAAAAATGTATTAAGTAAGTTATGAGTTGAGATTATTTGTTGCATAGTATGCTGCCTAATAAATCTAAAATAATATATGAACGAAATTTCAAAGGAAATTGAAGAAATCAAAAAAAGGAATAAGTCTGTTGAATTTGACAAAGCTTGGGAAACAAGTTGGATACGCAGAATTTTTATCGCATCCATAACATATATTATTGCTTCATTATATATGCGTTCAATTGGCGAATCTTTGATCTTGCTTAAGGCACTTATACCAACCGGTGGTTTCTTGCTTTCAACGCTGTCGCTTCCATTTGTAAAAAATTGGTGGCTTAAAAATTATAAATAAGAGTAGTTTGGAGGGGTTAACTAAATTTCCATTTCCCAAAAAAGAAGAAATAAGCAAGTTTAAGTTTGAAGTATATTTGCAGATAAGCGGTATTATTCATAATAAACATTTTAATTTAATTTTAAAAACTATGGAAAAAATCAAAATCGAACAAAATGGTTTTACGGCGTTCTCTTGGTTCGCGGGTTGGCTCTTTTCGATTGGTTTTCTTGGACTTTCTTTTAAGAGCGCAATTTTTGCAATTCTCCTTTGGCCATATTACATCGGAGTTTATGTGAAAGCTTTAATGTAATAATAAGATAATTATATGACTCCATTTCCAAATGTTTTTGAGGGCTCTGTTATTTTTCCAAAGAAAGAGGAGTCTAAGGCGCAGGAAGAGGTAAATGTAAAAGTCGAAGCTTTAACTGACCGTATTGATTATTCCAAGAAGATGGAAACTTTCAATGGATACATTTCAGACATCGAGCAGGGATTGTATGAGGAAGAATATGAATTTATCGACAAAGAAACGGGTGTAAGTTTTATGGGCGATCCTAGAAATAGTCTGGTTAGCGTCAGTAACGACTCTTCGCTTTTAAAAGTTTTAGAGAAAAATCTTTTAGAGCTTGGTTATCAATCAAAAAGAGGAAGTTTGAATACCGTTTTTGCCAAACTTTTTTCGGATAGAAAAGTTTCGTCTTTGTTTTAGATATTACCAGATGTGCTATGAGGAAAATTTCGAACAGAAATAAGTCTCATCAGAAGACGTAATAAAGCAATTTAAAACCTGGAACCCCACGTTTACCACAAGGGTACTTCCGTTGGTCGCGCGAGGATGATAGAGGTGCATTGTCATTCCCTTGTAAAAGGGAATCCAGGCCCGTATTTAATAAAGTTCTGTGAATATGGTAATCCCAGAACCTGGATCCCCGCATTCGCGAGGATGACAAAAATAAAGTATAAAAAATATAAATAAAAAAAACTACCACTCTGTCATTCCCTTGAAAAAGGGAATCCAGGCCCTGTATTTAAAAGATAGGAAAATGCAGCCAAACCTGGATCCCCACTTCCGTGAGGATGACAAAAGGGTTTTTGATTTCAGATTTTATTAGTCATTGGAAATTTAGATTTAGGATTTATTCACAGTGTCGGAAAATTAGATGAGGGTAAAAAAATATCACATTTCCCTTATCGCAATAAATATGGTAGTGTAGGGAACTATCGAGTCAGTCAGACGTGTATTAAATAGCTATAAATTAAATAATATGGGAGCTTATAATTTTACAAAAGAGAGAAAGAAAGTTTATACGATGCATGCTGAGGGTAAATTTTTTCGGGATATTGCAAGGGAATGCAAGATTTCTGCAACCAGGGCTCATCAGATTGTCAGACGAGTTGAAGAAAATGTGCCGAAGGAGGAATTGGATAAAATCAGGGAGCAGGCAGCTCGTCAAAAACACGTCATTGCCAAGAAGCAATAATTTGAAGATATGGAATTTGAACTAAAAAGAAAAGTGATTCTCTATGAGGGCAAGAGTCGTGTTTGGCATATGATTCTTCTACCCAAGGGTCTTTCGCGCGATTTGAAAAAATTCTTTGCCGGAATGGAGGGCGGCTTCAAGTCGCTGCCAGTTGAAATTACTATTGGGCAGACATCATGGAAGACTTCAATTTTTCCAGACAGCAAAGAGGGCGCGTTCCTGCTTTTATTAAAAGCCGCAGTTCGCAAGAAGGAAAATATCGCAGCTGGTGACATCATTTCCTTTAAACTGAAAATTCTCATATAAATGTTTTTCGCATCCTTAATCTTAAGAAAAGAATTTGCTGACGCAGCAAATGAAAAATCCGCCCTCATATTTCTGAGTGCGGATTTTTTTCATGAGGTAGGGAACTAGAATGCTGCGAATCCTTTTGTTCCGTTGATGGAAACTATGCCGTTGACGAATTCTTTGAGTCCTTGCTCTTTTCTTTTTTCGTTGAAAAGCGTGTTCAGTTCGGAGGCTATCCTTGTGGCTATCGGCGTGTCATAGGCGATTGTCTTGCCCTCTACTTTTACTATGACATCCTTGTTGTTCCAGGAATTGGCTTCCTGAAATTCCGTGATTATTGCATCTTCAGACATCATCTTTTCGCAACTTTCCAATGCGTTCAATGATCGCATGACTATGCCGCGAATTTTTTCTACAAAAAGTCTTCGTTCTGAACGCTGTGTGGCATTGTGTTTGATGATTGCAGTCACGAGAACCATTTTTCCACCCCCTCATTGGTTGATTGTGAATTTACTATGCACAAATGCTCCATGGTTAGCAATGATATCAAAGAGTATCAATTTCGTCAAAGACTTGTTAAATTGTCAAAATACTTTGTGATTATTTTTGCTGCTCAGTATGCCTGCCTCGGTGTAACTTTAATGGAGACGTGTTACGTAGCATGTTACGTAACATGCTACGTAACAAGAAATTAAAATGCCGGACTCCCTTAGGGTGTCCGGCATTGTCAGTTAGGCATACTGAGCGCTTAGTTGTAGATATCTTAACTCAATTGCGCGTTCAGCTGGGAAGTCTATAATTGTTTGGCATTTTTCACATTTCAGCTTGAGTGAGCAGTTTATTCTAGTCCCAAGTGTTTTTACAAAAAAAGGAAACAGTTGATCCTGGTGGCAATTATTGCAAGTATTGATGTGATCCATTAATGTCATCATAGCTTCAATTCTTTCTTCAGCAAACACCTGCCAATCTAAGCGTATTGTTGTATTTTTCATGGCATAAGTCAGCTCGGGATTTTCCTGGCGCAATAAATGAAAGCCAATGATCTTGGTTGGGTTCATTTGCATGTTTTCAATGCCGCCAAAAATTGGCGTGACCACGACAAGCTTAAATTTCTCTTGGCGCGAAAACATCAATTGATCATCAATCCATTGCTCAGTGAATTTCCACTTTGTCGCAAGTAAATCGCGTAGGTTTTGCAAGGTTTTCGGAGATGCTGGTTTTGCCATCTTATTTTTCCTCCCAGGAAAGTTATTTATGATTAAAAGAACTATTGTCGGTTGGGTCGAAAGAAAATTTAACATAATTAAACCTTTATGTCAATCAAGGGCTGTGTTTACAACTGACACTTATAATGGTATTGTTTACTGGTAAAATGCAGTCTTTAAGTGCCTAAAAATATTGGCGAGCTTTAATTTGATACTTTTCCGAATATAAATTCACAAATGACTATAATATTAAGCGTCTAATTATGAAAAACGAAAATAAGAAAAAAGTGGAAGCCCCTAAATCAATCAGCGGATTTCCTGAGTGGTTGCCGGAAGTTAAAATATTGGAAAATAAGATTTTGGAAATTATTCGCAGAAATTATGAACTTTGCGGTTTTGTGCCTATTGAAACTTCTGCCGTTGAACGTACCGAAACTCTGACTTCCAAAGGGGGGAATGAAAAAGAAATTTACAGTCTGGGACGCTTGGCCGCCGGTGAGGGTGAGGGCGCAAAAGAACTCGCACTGCATTTCGATCTTACGGTTCCTTTGGCTAGATATGTCGCTCAAAACTATGCGCAATTGATCTTCCCATTTCGCAGATATCAGATTCAAAAAGTCTGGAGAGGAGAGCGTCCACAAGCTGGGAGATTCCGAGAATTTTATCAATGTGATATTGATGTAATCGGCGACGGACAACTCAGTCAGCTTGCAGATGCGGAAATTCCAAGTATCATTTATCGAATTTTTACCGAAATGAATATCGGGCGTTTTTTGATTCGCATCAATAATAGGAAAATTCTCCAGGGACTTTTCCAGAATTTTGGAATTGAAGCCGGTCAGGTTACGGATGTGATGCGCATTGTTGATAAGATTGAAAAAATCGGAGTAGAAGAAGTTAGCAAGGAAATTTCGGAAGTTTCTAAATTGTCACCTGAGAAAATCAGCGACCTTTTGAAATTGATAACCCACGGTGGAAATAATGCTGAAACTTTATCTATCTTGCAAAACATGGAGGTTAATGACTTGTTTAAGGCTGGAGTTTCGGAATTGGCAACTGTATATGCAACCGTGTTGGCACTTGGCGTTCCTGAAGAAAATCTTGCGCTTGATTTAAGGATTGCTAGAGGCCTGGATTATTATACTGGAACCGTTTATGAAACAGCATTAGTCGAGCACCCATCAGTTGGAAGTATTTGTTCTGGTGGACGTTATGACGACCTTGCAAGTAATTTCACAGAGAAAAAACTTCCTGGCGTCGGAATCTCAATCGGAATTACTAGATTACTCTCACGCCTGATTGAAACGGGCATATTGAAGCCTTCTGGTGCAACGATTGCGCCCGTGCTTATAACGACGATGGATCAAGAACGGATGTCTGATTATCTTGCACTCGCTTCAAAGCTCCGCGCTGAAAATATCAAAACCGAAGTTTATCTCGAGGCCTTGCCACTTAAAAATCAATTGAAATATGCTAGCCGTAAACAATTTATGTTTGCGATCATTGCTGGTGAAACTGAATTTGAATCTGGCACATTTGCAATCAAAAATCTTTTAACCGGGGAGCAGCAAACAGTAAATGTTGACGAAATTGTAAAAATTATAAAAGCAGCGACAAATATTGCATAAAGCCCTCAAACTTTTTAAAAAAGACATGGAGCGTTTCATGTCTTTTTTATGAATAGAAATCAGTCAGCTTACATATTTTTCAATAAAGGTTATAATTTATTTAGTATAAATTTTACTCGCAAACATATGGAATCAAAAATTAAAGAAATTCTGGAAAAAATTGAAAGTTTAAATGAAGCTCTAAAAAAAGAGCATTTGAGGATATCAAAAAAATACGGCTTTTCTTTAGAGAAGAGAAAGGTTATATTTTTAAAAAAAATACGCCAACAAAACAAGCGGCTAAAAATGCCTGCTTGGAAATATGCCTTACCGAAAAGTCTCAGACATTTTTTGTCCATCCCTTTTATTTACATGATGATTTTTCCGGCGGTAATTTTAGATATCTTCGTTACGCTTTATCAAGTGACTGCATTTCCGCTGTATGGCATACCAAAAGTGAAGCGTCGAGAATATATCGTCTATGACAGAAGATTTTTGGATTATCTTAATCTTATTCAAAAGCTGAATTGTCTGTACTGTACTTATGTAAACGGTCTTTTTGCATATGCAGTGGAAATCGGCGCCCGCACCGAAAGATATTGGTGTCCAGTCAAAGCTGCTAGTAAACCTAAAGCCTATCATGAATGGTATAAGGATTTTGCGGACTATGGCGATCCTGAGGGCTGGAATTGTAAATTCAATCAGCCACAAGCTTTTGTAGTCAGTAGGCAAACCGTAAAGGAAGAAAAATAATCCTTTTCGAAACGATAGAGGCACAATCGATTCGCGATGAAATCAAATTACCAGAACAGTAAAAAACAAGTCCTGCTTTGGGACTTGTTTTTTACATGTTTTTTTAAAGATTACTTTTTAAGCCCTATCTTTCAATGAGCGATAATGTTTATATCCTCGGTATTTATTGAACTGACGGAAATCATCTTGAGTTTGTTGGCTCAAAGTTTTCAGTTCTCGTTTTGATAAATCCCTATAGGTTAGATAGATGTTTTCAAATCTTTGAAAAGTAGCTGGGTCGGAATTCTGCATGGTTTTGAAATACATGTAGATTTCCTTGTTTTCATCGCTTTTGAATTCTCTGCGGTATTTCTTGTATTTTTCACAAACATTTCCGCAACTGTCGTCATCGTCTGCCGCTGCAGCTATGCCGATAGTTGGCGTTACGATTGGTTGAGATGTTAATGTCACGATTATCGTTATTGTTTGAGTATCGCTAAGTGTACCGTCGCTTACCGTCAAGTCAAATGTGAAAGTTCCTGCTTGAGTTGGAGTCCATGAAAATTCTCCGCTAGCGGCATCAATAACGGCACCGGTAGGTGCATTAGAACCTAAAGCAAAGGTTAATGTATCTCCGTCTGCATCAGAGGCTGAGGCTGTAAAAGTTAGCAACGAATCTACCGTGGCATTTTGATCGCTAATTGCTTGCAAAAGCGGAGCGTTATTTTCTGGTGCAGCAGCTGTGGTTACTGAGAAATTTTCGCTAACCCCTCCGATAGTAAGTATAGTTATCGTTTCAGTTTGGAATTCAGTTGAAGAAGTTTGTCTTATGACAACTTCATCGCCAGCTGAAACTGTTCCCGCATCCGAGGTAAATGCTGTTCCATTGATGGAATATTCTCCTGCAGAAATTGAAATTGAAGAAGGAGCATTAATTCCACTGACTGTTATCATATTAGAGGTTTGAACCGAGATTAGTGGAACGTTCGTTAAACTGGCGAATGCGAAAGCATCGGGAGTCGTGTCATCTGCTTGAAGTGTGGTTACTGAAAAATCATCACTTACACCACCGACAGTCAAGGTAGCAATTGAGGATGTTGCAAATTCTGTTGAGGATGAAATTCTAACAACGACGGTTTGATCGTTTTCAATAGTTCCATCGGCTGAGGTAAATGCGCCTCCGTTGATGGCATATTCTCCGCCTGTGATTGAGATTGCAGTAAGTTGATTAATTCCTGTAATTGTGACTGGCGCAGATTCGATTTGGGTGTTTATGGCAACGTCAACCTGGTCAATAAAGGAGAAAGGGTCTGGAATGATGTCGGAAGGATCTGCCAGTGTCGTTACATCAAAGTTGTCACTGATTCCTCCGATTATAAGTGTGGCAGCAGTGCTTGTCGAGAAACTAGCAGAGGATGTTTGTCTTACAACTATTACATCATTTACATTGACGGTTCCCGCTTCAGTAGTGAATGTTCCACTACCATTAATTTCATATTCTCCCGCGATAATTGAAATTGGAGCTAGGGAATTGATTCCAGTAACTGTAATCTGATCAGAAACTACAATTGTGCTTAAGGCAACATCGGTTTGATCAGTGAAAGTAAATGGCTCTGGTGTAGTATCCTCGACCAGTGTTGTCAAAGTGAAAACATCGCTTACGCCTCCGACAGTTAATGTCACATCAGTCGGCGTTGCGAAGCTGGCTGAAGATGTTTGTCTTACGATAACCGTGTCTCCGCTTTCAACTGTGCCGGCATCAGCAGTGAATGTTCCGCTGCCATTGATTTCATATTCTCCTCCAGCAATTGTAATGGATACTGGTGCGCCAATCCCAGTAATTGTGATTGAATTTGACGAAAGCTGTGTATTTCTTTCAATATCAACTTGATCTACAAATATGAACTGATCTGGCACGGTATCTGTAGGGTCGGTTAATGTCGTAACCGTGAAGATATCACTGACTCCACCGATTATTAAAGTCGCATCTGTAGGAGTAGAAAAGTCTGCAGCAGAAGTTACCCTTACAACCACACTGTCATTAAGATTTACAGTTCCTGGTTCAGTAGTGAAAGTTCCACTGCCATTGATTTCATATTCTCCTCCGACAATCGAAATTGCAGCTGGAGAATTGATTCCGCTAACGATGACAGGTTCAGAGGTGATTGGCGAACTTTGAATCACATCGAATTGATCAGTAAAAGTGAATGCTTCAGGAATAGAATCCATCGCTGCTGTCGTAGCTGTGAAAACATCACTAACTCCACCGATTGTCAAAGTCGCATCTGTAGGAGTAGAAAAGTCTGCAGCAGAAGTTACTCTTACAACCACACTGTCATTAAGATTTACAGTTCCTGGTTCAGCAGTGAAAGTTCCGCTGCCATTGATTTCATATTCGCCGCCAACAATCGAAATTGCAGCTGGGGAATTGATTCCGCTAACGATGACAGGTTCAGAGGTGATTGGTGAACTTGTGGCAACATCCACTTGGTCAACAAGACTGAAAAGTTCAGGGGTGGTGTCTTCAATAATGGTTGTTACGGTAAAGATATCACTTACACCTCCGATAGTTAATGTCACATCAGTCGGAGTTGAGAAATTGGCTGAAGATGTTTGTCTTACGATGACAGTATTTCCATTTTCAATAGTGCCCGGATCAGCTGTAAATGTTCCACTGCCATTGATTTCATATTCTCCTCCAGCAATTGTGATGGCAGTAGGAATAGAAATTCCTGAAATAACAATTGGTTCTGAATTAATTAATGTATTTCTTTCAACATCAACTTGATCTACAAATGTGAACTGATCTGGCACGGTATCTGTAGGGTCGGCCAATGTCGTAACTGTGAAGATATCACTTACTCCACCGATTGTTAAAGTCGCATCAGTTGGAGTTGAGAAATCAGCAGCAGAAGTTACTCTCACAACAACGCTGTCATTAAGATTCACGGTTCCCGGTTCAGCAGTAAACGTTCCGCTGCCATTAATTTCATATTCACCTCCAATAATTGAAATTGAAGCTGGGGAATTGATTCCAGCAACAATGATGGGCGCTGAAATGATTGGCGAACTCACAGCCACATCAACCTGGTCAACGAGATTGAAAAGGTCAGGCGTGGTATCTTCAGCTAGAGTTGTGACTCGAAAGTCATCACTTACAGCTACAGCCCCACCTACTCTTAATACTGCTATGGTCTGAGTAGCAAAAATTTCTGATGATTGCAGTCTGACGATCACGGAGCTCCCATTTTCAACTGTGCCTTGATCCGCCGTGAAAGTGCCGCCATTAATGGAATATTGCCCACCAGTAACAGTTATCGGCGCTGGCGCATTGATGCCGGATACGAGTATGGGCGCTGAGTCGATCGGTGAATTGAGGGGCACATTGAATTGATTTACAAATGAAAACCCATCAGGAGTAGTATCAATAGCTGGGTCGCTGATTGTTGTCACTCTGAAATCATCGCTACTTAATCCGATTCTCAAAAAACCACTGGTAGCAGTGGAATATTGATCCGATGACATGATTCTGAAAACCACAGTGTCGCCATTGATCACTGTCCCCGGAGCAGATGTGAATGTGCCGCCATTAATGGAATATTCTCCGCTGCTGGTTGAAATGGCAGTAGGTACATCAATACCAGTCACTGTAATAGGTGCGGAATCAATGAGTGAACTTAAGGGAACGTTTATTTGAGCAGGGAATGAAAAACCATCAGGAGTTGTGTCGATAATGGTTGCGGTTGCAGAAACGGCAGTAGGTTCCGGCGAAAATACCGTACTGGTATCATCCAAAAAGCTCCCGCTGTTAGGCGTTACGGTAACGGTTGCGCTCACTCCGGATGCTACTCCAACAGAGGAAAATCTTACGTCTGCCAACTCTAATGTTCCGGTCATGGGTGTGGCCGTTGTTCCAGTGATGGTGCTGGTTCCAGCTCCGGCATCAGCTACTACGGTGCCTGTAAATGCGGGATTCAAAATAAGATTACTGTCAGCCGTAACGTCTACGATGCTTTCATCATAGGTGATAGTCACAGCAAAATCTTTAATGAATCCATCCGCAACATTAATCGTTATCGGTACAAGCGCACTTGATCCAATTGGAACTTGAAAATCATTTAACCCGAGATTTCCAGTCGCCGCAAAGACTTTCGTGGTCATAATGAAGCTGGCTAAAATGAGTATTGTCGAAGCCGGCAATACTATAGAATTATGTTTCATAGTTTGGGGTTTGGATATTACGCGCTTAAGGATAATAACTATCGACATAAATGCGAAATACTTTGATTTATATTTGAAATTTAATAATGGCAAAATTTATAGCTCAGAAAAATTGCTTCGGAGTCTGATTTCAGAAACCTTATATTTATTTGCCTGGAAAGAACTGCATATGGTATTTTTCGAAAAATTTCCTATGTTGCTTTATTACCAAAAATCAATATCAATATTTCAAACGACCATTGCTTTGCTAAGAACCCTCAATAAAGGTATTATTAAAACATGAAACAGAAAGTTGCGCTTGAAACATTAAAGATGGGTCATAATATTTTTTTGACGGGTCCTGCCGGTAGCGGTAAGACTTTTTTGTTGAATCAATATATAAAATTCCTGAAAAATAAAGGCATCTCTTTAGCGGTCACAGCTTCGACAGGAATTGCAGCCACTCACATGAATGGGCAAACTATCCATGCATGGTCAGGTATGGGCATAAAAGAGAACATCCCCATGGAGGAGCTGCTTAAGATGAAAGAAAAGTTTTACTTGAGAAAGAAAATCGTAAAAGCTAGGGTTTTGATTATAGACGAAATCTCCATGCTTCATCCTCATCAGATTGATAATGTAGACAGGATTTGTCGCGTATTTAAAAATCCCTTGCAGCCATTTGGAGGAATGCAAGTGATTTTTTGTGGAGACTTTTTTCAATTGCCCCCGGTGAGCAATGGCGGTCCTGCAAAATTTGCTTGCGAGAGTGAGATTTGGCAGCAAATGGATCTTAAGATTTGCTATCTGGAAGAACAGCACAGACAAAATGAATGTGAAATCTTGAAAGTGCTTGGGGATATTCGGCAGCGAAATATCAGCGAGGAAACATTGGAGATAATTATGTCTCGGCACGACAAGCAAATTAAGGGATTAGAAAAACCCACTAAACTTTTCACGCACAATGCAGACGTCGATGCGATAAACAATCTGGAATTGGCAAAGCTTAAGGAAAAAGAGCACATTTTTGAGATGACCAGCAAAGGGGATGATTATTGCAATGAGACTCTGAAGAAAGGTTGTATGGCCCCAGAGCGACTGGTTTTGAAAAGGGGAGCATTGGTGATGTTTGTTAAAAACAATTTTGAAGCAGGTTACGTTAACGGCACGCAAGGAACAGTTGTGGATTTTGATAGCTACGGCATGCCAGTGGTAAGATTATTTTCCGGAGAAGAAATAATTGTAGAAACTCAGTCTTGGGAAATCACCGAAGATGAAAAAGTTAAAGCGCGCATCAGGCAGATTCCGCTGCGCTTGGCATGGGCGATAACGATTCATAAAAGTCAGGGCATGAGTTTGGACGCCGCGGAAATTGATTTGCGAAAATCATTTGTGCATGGCATGGGATATGTCGCTTTATCGCGAGTGCGCTCCATTGATGGTCTTAAGCTGCTTGGCTTGAACCGGATTGCCTTGGAGGTGAGCGAAAAAGCATATCTACTTGATTGTGCACTACAAAAAGATTCCAAAGCAGTGGAAGCTCTGATTAAAAAGATGGATGTAGTTAAAAAAAGCAAGAAACAACTAGACTTTCTTAAGAAAATTTCTCAATAGTTATCCCTTGTTTAAAGCAAAAAACAAAAAATCTCAGCAAGAGGCACGATGTTTAATTATACACCCAAATTGATAAAAAGTCAAGTAAACGCTGACTTTGTTTTTAAGGCAGTGATGGCCTTTGGGCGACTACCTGAAAAATGATTTGTCTTTTGTTGAAATATCTGCTATTTTAAATGTTGGCCTATGAATAAGAATATCCACAATAAAAGCGCTTTAATTCTGCACCTGAAAGAAATTGTCGGTGACAGGGTTTTTTATCGCGGCCGAGAATATTTTACTGAAAACCGTGTGGGCACAATGAGTTTTGCAAAAGCGGAGGCTGAGATGAAAATCAAGATCTCTGCGCTGATTGAGGGAAGCGAATCGTATCAAGCGAGCATAATTTTCAATCTCAAAAGCGAACGGTTCAGTTTTCCTAATTGTTCATGTCCGTTCAGTTTGGGCGAATGTAAACATGCGACGGCGCTCGGGTTGAAGTTTATTGAATTTTATCAGGAAAATATGCGACTTGATCCAGGTAACAGGAAAAAGCTTTTCGAAAATCTCATAGAGAAAAATGATCAGAAAGCTCCGGATGCAGCAAGGAAAAATGAAAAGCCGAGAGAATATTTTGCAAGCAAATATTATTTAGTTTTGGATACGCAGTATTCTCCCAGCTTAGAAATATTTGAAAATGGCGGGTCACGTTTTAATACTCGCGCCGTGCGTCCGCAAAGTATCTTGTATCGCGAGTTGAATAATCTTAGCGACTTTCAACAGAAGTTCCTGATGTTTTTAGATGGAGTTAAATTTTGGCAGGATGAGGCTGTCGATTGGGAAAGAATCTTTAGTGCTGCTGAACAGCTGGGTCTAAAGATTTTTGTTAAGCGTGGTGGAGAGATTGAAGAGTTAAAATTCAGTGAAAAGCCTAAAAAAATAAAGGCGCAGATATTCAGCAGGGAAAACAAGGATTTCTTTTGGAAAGAAGAAATGACGCAGGACGACGTGGTATTGAAGTTACTTGGGGATTTCTCAAGCGATGATAGTTGCATATTTGCTGGAAAAAGCACTTTGTTTAGAATTCGTAAAAATATTTTGGAGACGCACCAGTTAACCGGCGACTTATATCAGATAATCTGGAGAATGCTAAGGGAAAGCATTAATTTTTACAATACTTACAAAAATTATCATCGCAAGGATTTGTACAATTTTTCCTGGGAAATGAATTTGCTTGATAGTGAAATCTTGAACATAAATAAAATTATCACAGATGCGAAAAGCAGTTTCGATTTGAAGACTGAATTTACTGAAAATTTTGAAATAGTCAGTCATGCAAAATTCCGACCATTGATTTTGGTGGATCATGATTCTCAAAAGCAGACTTTGCAGCTTTGGGTTTTGGCTGATTACGGTTTTGTAAAAATCGATGTGGCTCAACTTGTTAGCGTCAGTTCCAAGCATGGTCATACGTCTTTTAACAAAAAATATTTTAAAAACCGCGAAAATTATCATTTGGAAATTCAGGATGCCCAAATTAATTACGCGCCGATTCAGCAGCAGGAAGAGCTTGCTATTTTCAAGGAGTTTTATAATAGTGAGAAATTGGGATTTTCAAAAAAACTGAAGTGCGTGAAAAATTCAGCAAAGCAGATTGATGATTTTTATAAAAATTATTGGCCGAATATTTTGACGCTTGGATATGAAATTGAATATTTGCGCGATAAATTTGATTTTATCGAAGAGGAATTTCGCGCCGATTTCAAGGTAGATTTTGATGCTGATAATGATTGGCTTTCTTTTGATGTGGAATGTTTTGGCGGTGATAACAAGGTTACTTTGCAAGATTTGAGAAAATATCTTAGAAATAAAGAAGATTTCATGCGCATTTCTGATGGTCGGATGCTGAAAGTTTCTAATCGCAAAGAATTGGAAAAATTCATTTTGATGTTGGAGAGTTTTCATGAAAAAGAAAAAGGGAAATTTGAAGGCAAGATTTATCACGCTGCGCAACTCAATGACATTTTTTCAAGTTCACCTTATTACAACACTCAGCTTGCGGAAGGTTTTACGCAATTTATTTCTGAAGCGCACAGCGGCCGCGTGATGGAGAAAGTTGCGGCGCCTGAAAAAATAAATAAGATTCTGAGGCATTATCAGCGAGAGGGTTTGAATTGGTTTTATTTTCTGAGAAAGTATCGCTTTGCAGGAATCCTGGCTGACGATATGGGTCTTGGAAAAACTTTGCAAGCTCTTACGCTCGCCAACATGACCATGATGCCTGGTAAACCTTCAATCGTGATTTGTCCTAAAACGCTGCTGTTTAACTGGCAGGAGGAAGCAAACAAGTTTTTTCCAGAAATGAAAACACTGATAGTTGAAGGAAATCCTAAGGGGAGAAAAGAAAAAATTTCCAGCTTGAAAAATTATGATTTAGTGATAACTTCCTATTCAGCGATAAAAAAAGATTATGAAGTTTATGAAAAGCAACAGCTGATTTTCAATTACTGCTTTTTGGATGAAGCTCAATTTGTCAAAAATCATAAAACACAAAATGCGCAAACTGTAAAAAAAATCCGCGCAGATTATCGCATCGCACTGACTGGAACGCCGCTGGAAAATAGTGTCAGCGAAATTTGGTCAATTTTTGATTTCTTGATGCCTGGGTTTCTTGGTAGGCACGCAACATTTGTGAAAAAATATCAGACTCCTATCATGAAGCAGTCGGATGGCGAAATGCTCTCGGAACTTGGAAAAAGAATTGAATGTTTCATGCTGAGAAGAACCAAGGCTGAAGTTTTAAAGGAATTGCCAGCCAAGATCGAACAGGTCGTGTATTGCGAAATGGAAGACGAGCAAAACATTTTATATCAGGAAATACTGGCCAGCGTTAGAAATGATATTTCTAAGGTAGTTGAGGAAAAGGGTTTTGCGAAATCGCAAATCCATATTCTCGCTGGACTTACGAAGCTCCGGCAGGTGTGCAATCATCCAGTACTGCTGCTTAAAGATAAGGATTATGCGAAATACGCTTCGGCAAAACTGAATGTTTTTGAAGAGCTTGTCAGCGAGATCGTTTCTTCTGGCAGAAAAGTTTTAGTTTTCAGTCAGTTTACCCAGATGCTGGGAATCCTGGAGGAAGTTTTGAAAAAAAATAATATAGATTATGCATATTTGTCAGGAAAAACAAATAATCGCGGGCAACTGGTAAATGAATTTAATGCTAGTGATAAAAAGAAAGTATTTTTGATTAGTCTTAAGGCTGGAGGAACAGGGTTGAATTTAACATCTGCTGACAACGTAATTATTTTTGATCCATGGTGGAATCCGAGCGTTGAAAATCAGGCAATCGACAGAACACATCGCATTGGACAGAAAAAATCCGTGAATGTCTATCGCTTTATTTCAAGAGGAACTATCGAAGAAAAAATTCTAAATCTTCAGGCAAAAAAGAAAGTTCTTTTTGATAATTTGATCGGTGAAAATAGTGAATTATTCAAAAAATTGACTTGGGATGATGTTAGAGGACTATTTGAATAATAAATTTTGAATTCTCGAAACAAGATAATATTGATTATGCCTGTTTTACGAAACGCTCGGCTGTGCTATATTTATAGGACTGTAAAGTTAATTCTAAAAATAAGACCAATCTGATTTTAATGTTTAAATATTTTTTAAGCACATGAAATTGATTTCTATAATCATACCGGCATTTAATGAGGAAAAAAATATTCCTTTGATTTATGCTGAACTGCAAAAAGTTTTCAAACAATGTTTGAATTATCAGTTTGAAACTATTTTCATAAACGACGGAAGTGCGGATGGAACCGAAGAAGAAATTGCTAAAATTATGAAAATCGATACCATGGTTAAAACGATCGATTTCTCACGGAATTTCGGTAAAGAGCTTGCAACAACTGCTGGAATCAATAATTGCCAAGGGGATGCATGTCTGATAATAGATGCTGATTTGCAACATCCAATTAATCTCATTCCTAAGTTTATAGAAAAATGGGAACAAGGTTGCGAGGTTGTAGTTGGTGTGCGAAACAAGAATATGAGTTCTGGATTACTGAAGAGAATGGGATCTTCAATATTTTACAAAATAATCAATAAGATTGCAGAAATACAAGTAGTGCCAAATGCTACGGATTTTCGCTTGATTGATAGGGTGGTGATCGATGAGTTCAACCGCTTTACGGAATCTAAGCGTATGACTAGGGCGCTGATTGATTGGCTTGGTTTCAAAAGAGATTATATTTATTTCGATGCTAATGAGCGTATGCATGGCCAGGCTAGTTATAGTTTTTGGAAACTACTTTCGCTGGCGGTAAACAGCTTTGTTTCTTTTAGTCTTTTGCCCTTGAAGTTGGCGGGCTATCTCGGACTTTCGATTACGCTTTTTTCTGGGATTGCGGGTCTTTACATCTTGCTGGGAAAATATTTCTTTAGATGGCCATTCGCTTCGACATTTTCAGATGCAGAAAATTTAGCGATTCTGATCGTATTTTTGGTTGGCATCATGCTTATCTCACTCGGACTCATAGCTTTATATGTAGCGAATATACACGGGGAAGTAATTAAACGCCCGATGTATGTAGTCAGAAAAAAGCGCGATTAAATTTCTTCAGAGGTGAATTTAAATAAAAGGGTTGCATTGAGCGAAAAATAGGTTTGCAAAGAAAGAAAAAAGAAAATAAAACATGAAAATAATAGATAATCTTATTGCGTTTAGGTTGCGTTTAGGGTGCGAAAAACGTCCTCCTGGTTTATTCTTATGTGGAACTGAAGATTTAAAAAAACTAGAGTTTATAGTAAGAGTCGCAAATTTCATTATTGTCGAACGAAGTCGAGCGAAATGAAAATGAATTTTCGTTTCCCTGCCTACCGCCTGCCTATCGGTAGACAAGGTAGGCAGGCTTGCCTGAGGTTAATATCTTTTATTTGCGTCTTTTTTTTAAGCTAAATGGTCCATATGCTGGCGTTTTTTAAAAATACTTGCTAAGATAGGGTAAGTGTTGAAATTAGCAGCGGTGTAGTATAACTGGTAAAACGCAGTCGTTCATTTGGCTGAATTGAAGGTTCAAATCCTTTCCACCGCTACCACGAAAAATCGCGAGCTTGCGAAATGATTTTGAGTAGTCCTGTAATAATTACGATAGTAATTCTGCACGCCAAATCCTAAAAAAGCTAATGAAGCTAAAATATGAACTCGAAAACTTATCATCAAACCGCCAAAGATATTTCTAAGCAGCTGAATAGCTTTTTTGAGCAATTTTGCAGCGAATATCCTCAGTATGCGCTTATTAAAGATGACTACATCAAAAAGCCCATTCATCTCAATGGAGTTCAATTTTATGCGGGATTTGTAAGCGGACCGTTTGAAAACTGGGAAGATTATATGGAAGTTGCTGTGGCGATTGAGATTGTGATGCTTTGGGCTTACAAGACTAAATATATTTTGGATAAGAAGCAGGAGACCTGGGACAAGGAAGAGAATGTTACTGAAGCTGTTTTGCAGCATGATTTAATGATTTCCTGCATCCACGACCTTTTAGAATCTTACTGCAAAAAGGAGCTGCGCTACAGCGAAAAAATTCGCACCTTAATCAATGAAATGCTGGCTAAACTTTCATATGGATTCTGGCTTGAGAGAAAAAAATTGAATGTTCACAGTGCAAGTTTCAGTGAAGTTCTTTTTGACTGGGAAGAAAATTACGTACAAAGGAATAATAGTCTGAATCTAGTTTATGATTGGGCGCCGCTAATAGGCTTTGCGCTTTCTAGTGGAAATTTTGAGATTATCAATGACTATGCAGGCACTGTTCCTGCAAATTTGCGATTTTCCCATGCTAGCCAGATTATCAGCGATTTGGGGAATTTTGGGGATGAATTGGATAAGAATGCAAAATCAAATCAAGATGTCTTTTCTGACATCAGGAATGGAATCGTCACTTTTCCAATCTGTAAGCTGATTGAAAAAGAGGAAGTTAAAGACGCCTTGGAAAATTCCGAAATCATAAAAGGTAAGGAATGGCCGAAGAAGATTCATAAACTCGTGCTTGAAAGTGATATCAACAAGGAAGCGATTAAGATTGCCGCTAAGAGTTACGATGCGCACAAGAATTTTTTCGAATCATATCTATCCGACCCTAGTCCGATGCTGATGAAGATTTTTGGAATGCTTATTAACAACAAGTACTTTAATCAGAAAATTGTTTTTGATGAGAGTCCGCTTCTTCGTAGTATGGTCGTACTTTGTGATAAGCGTGGCAAGGAAATGGGTACCTATGATAAACTCAAGGCTCATAAGGAGGGAAAAATGCATAAAACTTTTTCTATATTCATCTATAATAGCCAAGGAGAACACTTGGTGCAAAAACGATCAGAGCAGCAACCTCATAGCGTAGATCTTTGGTCAAACACGTATTCTTCGCATTGTATTTCCGGTGAAAAAGTCTTAGTTACTGCTAAGCGGAAACTATTTGAAGATTTGGGTATAGACAGCGAATTGGAGAAACGATTCAGTTTTGCTTATAAAATAAATACTGACATGGGGCTCACTGAGCAGGTTTACGATACCATTTTAGTCGGTAAATACGATGGAGAAATAGTCC
Source organism: uncultured Bdellovibrionales bacterium (assembly GCA_964609855.1). Lineage (GTDB taxonomy): Bacteria > Patescibacteriota > Minisyncoccia > Moranbacterales > GWC2-37-73 > GWC2-37-8. The sequence continues at coordinate 21,138 of CAZSTB010000008.1, read as the reverse complement.
TTAATCCAAAAGAAGCGAAAGAGGCGCGCTGGATGAGTATCGATGATCTTGCCGGCGACATCAAAATTAACCCACGCACATATACAGATTGGTTTAAAATTATTCTGCAAAGAATGGGTTATCGCGATTAATTGTAGTATATATAGTAAATAATCTTTTATTGAGCACTATGAAAAACGATAAAAATATTAAAAGTAAAAAAGGTAAGCCTTTCTTGGTTTGGGCTCTGATGGGAATTTTTTTGATAATATTGATAGCTTCTTTTTTTGTGCCCGATAGGAAAGCTGATGAGGCGCAAGATAAACAGCAAGCTTTTGCGCAGTGCTTAAAAGACAGCGGTGCAATATTTTACGGAACATTTTGGTGCACTCATTGCAATGCTCAAAAAGAAAGTTTCGGAAAGGCACAAAAATTTCTGCCGTACGTGGAATGTTCAACTCCCGACGGGAAAGGACAACTGCAGGTTTGTAAAGATAAAAACATTGATGGATATCCTACCTGGATTTTTGCTGACGGATCCAGACAAAGCGGGAATCTCCCACATGAAACACTAAGTAAGAAAACAGGTTGCGCTTTGCCGGAATAGTAAAATTCTCCATTTAAGACTTCTAAAAATATTTTCCCAGCTGGAAAATATTTTTTTATCCGGACGGGCAGGGCTTGCAAAAAACTTGAATTCGTGCTATACTTTAATATCGGTTATCAGTAAGCTAAATTACATGGAAAAAAAGCCTCAATCAAACGAAATAACCTGGCCAATGCGCATTAACCGCTTTCTGGCCATAAATGACTATGCATCACGTAGAGAGGCAGATGCCCTCGTGCTTAAAGGTGTGGTTAAAATCAATGGAAAAAAGGCGAAAATAGGCGATAAGGTCAATGAGAATGACGAAGTGACGGTGAATGCTAAAGCGCAAGGAGTTGCCAAGCAGTATGTTTATTTTGCCTATCATAAGCCTCGCGGAATCGTTACGCATTCTCCGAAAGACGGACAGCGAAGCATTGCCGAAGTGACTTATACCGCTAGCGATGTGTTTCCAATTGGGCGTTTGGATAAAAATTCTCGCGGGTTGATCATACTTTCAAATGACGGAAGAATTACTGACAAACTGCTTAATCCCGAGCGTGAACACGAAAAAGAATATGTAGTGACAGTCAATAAGCCGATAACGAATATTTTTCTCAAGGTGATGCGGCAAGGTGTGCAGTTGGAAGATTTCAAAACAAGAGAATGCATCGTTGAGAAAACTAATGATACGACTTTTCATATTGTGCTAACAGAGGGTAAGAAGCATCAGATTAGGCGCATGTGTACAGCACTTGGTTGGGAGGTAGTGGATTTGAAACGAATTCGCATTATGAATGTTAAATTAGAAAAACTTCCAGTCGGCCAGCAGCGAAAAATAGTCGGCGATGAATTAGAAAAACTCTTAAGTAGTCTCGGTATAAAAAAATAGCTTTCCAATGAATACGAGTTTTTGGGGTAACGAAAAATGGCAACGATATGTTGCCATTTTTTTTGTTCCTGATTTCGTTGAAATCATTGCTTGCTGTTTTCTTCGCAATCGCAAAAATCATCACTCCACTGAAAGCTTTCGATAAGTTTCAGGGAATCTCTCCATGAGCGTATTTGTTGCTTTTCGAAATATTCATCCTGTTCATCATAATCATCCTGGTCATTTTCCGCAAACAATTCATTGATTGCAGCTTCGCTTACTGACTGCTCAGGACTGGTAAATGATGCCCATACGTTTTCCGTGCAAAATGCAATTGATATTGCGCACCAAACAAGTAAAACTTTTCTCTTCAATTTCTCCTCCTTTTTAAATGAGCTTCATGAAAATAAAAAACTGACTCTGGTGAGACGTTTTAATCGCATCGTTTTCGATGCTTAGCTTACTACGAAAGCTGCATGCTTTTTCTTTCGCTGTAAATTTGCATGTTAAAATGTTATACTGCAAATAATAACTTTCAGTAGTCGGCAAAATTAAATTATTCCACCCCCACACATTATAAGAAAAATATCCTTTTAAGATTAAAAAAATATGCGCATTGCAATTCATGCAGCTGACTTAGATCAAAATCGTATTGACGGAACAAGGGTTTATCTTTTAAACATGCTTAAAAATTTCGGCAAGCTAAACACGCAAGCTGAATTTTCAATATATCATCAGGGGGAATTCAATCCGCAGCTCACACCTCCAACCTTTGAAAACTACAAAATAAAAGCTATTCCTGCTCCAATCTTTTGGACCCAGACAAGTTTTGCGCTGGCAACTTTTTTAACTAAACCTGACGTGCTCTGGATGCCTGTGCATAACGTCCCAATTTTGCGGAGTAAGAAAACCAAAGTCGTGGTTACGATACATGATTTGGCATTTAAAATTTTGCCTGAATATTTTCCAGCAAAAGATTTAAAAAAACTCAACCGCTTAAGTGACCTTGCTATTAGTGCTGCGGATAGCTTGATTGCAGTTTCTGCGGCTACAAAAAAAGATATTTTAAACTTTTATCCTCATTTTGAAGCAGAAAAAATTACCGTTGTTCCTCACGGCTACGACGAAAATCTTTTTACTATTCCTCCGGCAGATGAATACCGCAAAACGATATTGGACAGCTATCATCTGGAACGAAAAAAATATTTGCTATACGTAGGAGCGATCCAGCCAAGAAAAAATCTGGAGATTTTAATAGAAGCATTTGAAAAAATAAAACCCGACAATCAGGATTTCAAACTTATGTTGGCAGGCGCTCCTGCATGGATGAGTGAGAATACGCTAAAAAGGATAGCTGAGAGTCCTTTTAGTGAAGATATAATCGTAAGCGGTACGGTGCCCTTTAAGCAGCTCCCAGTTCTCTATAGGGACGCTGCGGCATTTGTTTTTCCCTCGATGTATGAGGGATTCGGAATTCCTGTACTAGAAGCTCTGGCTTCGGGTGCGCCAACTATTTTAGCTAATAATTCCAGCTTGCCTGAGGTTGGAGGGGATGCGGCATTATACTTTGAAACTCATGATTGCCAAGATTTAGTGAGGTGTATATTGTTAGTTCTTCGTGACGATGTTTTGCGGGAAAAACTTAGCCTGCTAGGAAAAGAGCGAGTCAGGCAATTTTCATGGGAAAAGACCGCAAAACTAACGCTGGACAGATTACTGAATTCATAGTATAAGTTAAGTGAGTTAGGAATTGAATTTACTGAATCCAATTCTTTTAAAGGAGGGTGTTGGCATGAAAAATGCGAATGCAGATGAGATGGTTCACAAGCTTTGCGAATTCATCGGTTTCCCTTCAAAGGAGTACAGGTTGGTGACGACACCAGTGCTTAAAAATGGCGAGGTACACGTTGTTCTTGAGAAGAACGGACAGGATTGTTTTATTTTCGAATGCTCGTTGTTTTCCAAGGAGAGAACGTGGTGCATGGTAATGGAAGACCTTCTTAATCGCAGAAGGACAGCTTACGGTCATTACAATGAAAGATTCATCCCGATAACTCTCAGTTGCTTACCGGGCATGCCAGGTTCTGGTACTTGTTAGTAGTTTAGTTGGAGATCGCACGCGCTGCGTCTCCAACTTTTTTTTATTTTAAAATGAAAGCAGCGAAAATTTATTGTCGAACGAAGCGGTACCTCGCAGCTCTGTCCACCTCGGCAAAGCCTCGGGCGAGACGGGCTGCGTGAGTCCAAGGTGTCCAGGGCTCTGCCCTTGGGGTATAATACCTTTTATTTTTCGGTGGAAAAAATAATTTCGTACAAAAGAAAAAAAATATAAATTGAAACAAGAGTTATGATGAGATTTTCCCAGAGCGCGAATTTTAGCAGGGAATTTCCGATAAGCAGAAATGTACCCATGATGAAAATCGGAAGAAATTTATGTTCCTTGATGGGATTGGCCACATATTTAATTTTCAATATTTTGGCGAGTAAGAGAATTAACCCTAGTATTGCCAGGATGGCGAAAACGAATTTAGCCATGCTGATGCGAGTAGAGATAAAGCCCGGAATCAAACTCTCAAAGATAAGTACCAGCGCGAAAGAAGCTACCGCGAGCACTAATGCGTCATAAGATAATTTATACGCAATAAGTTGATTGTCGCGGTTTGCAAAAAAGGAAACAATTTTTCTGGCAATCCCAACGAATTTAGTTATACCGTTTTTTCTGGTTTTTTTTAAAAATTTCTTCATTTTATTGATTTTGGGAGTAATTATTCAAAAGACTTTGTTTTATTCTGGAAAGAGAAGACCAAAAATTTCGTAAAGTGAATGGAGTAGAAAATGTTGTGTGGATATCGCGAATTTTAACTGTGCTAGGAAATTTGGCATCAATTTGGTAGTCATTGCCAACGAACTTGTTCATAGATGCTAAATTTAGAGTACATTCATAGAGACTCTTAGACCAGAATTTTTTTTCAAGTTTGCATGCCGTTGAAACCTCGCTATTTTTACTGCTAGCCGAAATAGGTTTTTGTCTTAAGAGGTTTTTTAGCACCGCCTCACTTTGAATCGGCAATTTTTGTCCGTTTTTTATTATAAAGTGCTGCTGAGTGTCTTGATCTAAGAAGAGCGTTCCGTTTGGATGCGGTTGATTGTGGGTGAACTGCTTTTGTTTTTCGTATAGGCTGAATTCCTCCGGGTCAATTGTTTTTACTTCATTCCAATCATAACCCATCGCAATAAAAGTTTCAGCGCTCTCAAAGGGATAGCTTTTGCCTTCGCTCAAAACGTAGACTGCCTGATCGGCGGAAGCAAGTGTACCGTCTGCATAACCGATAAAATTTTCTGAAATTGAAAACTCTGACAGAAACTCGGAATTTTTTATGATTGCCTGAATTTCATCGAACTGAGAAAGGAAAGCGTTCGCACTTATGAATGGAACCAACTGCCGATTTTTTACTTGATAATAATCACCGGCGACAAAAAATAAGGTGTCATCTGGGTATTCTTTGCTGTCAGTAATTTCTGCTGACATCGTATTATAGCCAAGGTCAGTTAGTGAAACTTCCATGAATGCATTTTTGGGATATCCGAGTTCAAGGATAGTTTCTATCTTGGAAAACTTACGAATCTCTCCACGAGAAACTAAATAGTAGTTAGCTCCATGTGTAAGCAGAGTTCCATTCTTAAACGCCGCGGCTTTGCCGGTTGGATAGAAAAAAGCTTGATAGGATTTTCGAATGCTTATTTCCGTATCTTGAAGAATCTTGGCTGAAGCGTCCGTGAATGAGACGGTCGCATCGGAAAAATTTCCAATTGGATTGGTATCAAAGGTTAAGATTTCATTTTCATTGACCACGCCCTTAGCTGGGAGTGTTGTGCCGATTCTGGGCGATACGATGGTATTTTTCAGTGACTGCAGAGAATTGAATGAAAAATCCAATGTTACTGAGGGAAACAAGAGTTTATCCGCAGCGAAAAAACAGGCCGCAAGAAAAAATAAATACAGCGCAGCTCGGGATTTATTGTATTTCTTTTGTAGTCGCGAATCCAGTGATATTTCCTTAGTCAGATCAAAAATTTTCATATAGTTGTTGCAGATCGAATGATTTATGTTTTCTATTTGGATATTTTAAATATTTTTCCGCTAATGGTGTATTGAATTTTTTCTGGCAGGTCGGTTTTTTTGATTTGGTTGTCTTGCTGGCTGTCTAGTTTAGGAAAGTTGAAAGTGTATTCATCGACTTCACTGAGGCGCTCTTGGATTGTGCTGGATTGATAATGGGAAACTTTATGATTTGGAGAAATAAGGTAAACATTTTCAAATAGTGATAAATCCAATTTATTCAAATCTTGGATATTAAAAAAGTAAACAGCATTTTTCCCGTAAATAGTGCTCATTGGTTCACTGATCATAGTCCAACCATCGCCGGTCACTTCTCTGTCGATGAGTATTAAATCATTGGGAGAAAATTTTGAGCTTAATGTTTCAACTTGGGAAAGAAGATTTTTATTTTCAGAAAATGAAAGATACTTTATGAAACCAGGTAGATTCATCGCGAGCATGATCGTTATCGCTGCCCATGCCGTGAATTTAATAGTTAAGTCCTTAATCTTGTCGGAATTCTTCTCTGCTAATTGGCCTAGTAAAAGTCCAGAATAAAAGATAGCAACTGGAAGCAGTGAAAACATAAATCTCCTAAGCATCCATGGTTGATCGGAAGAAATATTTGAATCAATCAAATAAATAAAAGTTGGAGAAACAACAAAGAAAGGTACAAGTTCATAAAAATCTTTGCACCAGAATTTTTTGATTATGGCAATTGCTCCTACGACAAAGAAACTCAGCATCCCATAATTTAGAAATATCTTGGTCATATACAAGTTCGGCAGTGCGGTATTTTTGAGATTACCTAAATAAGCCGCTTTCGGCGCAGAGATAGAGGGTAGCATTGCCTTGGCTAGTTCTCGATAAAAGCTGATGTCATTTAGAAAATTAAAAATGAAAACGATAATGAAAAAGATTGCAGGCAGGATGAAATATGAAAATAAGTTGCTTTTAATGTGATCCCTGGAATCTTTATTGGCTGCAACAATTATCGAACTGGTTATCAAAAGAGCATAACCCTCGATTCGTGCAAAGCAAAGCAGGAGAGTCGAAAATAAGAAAATGCAAAAATGCAGTTTGCGCTGACTTTTCAAAAAAAGTAAAAGCGAAAGTATGGAAAGCCAGAGAAGTGGAAGAGCTATATTTTCAGAAAGCGTGTATTTTGAAAACCACATGAAAATAAACGAAGTGGCAGCCATACTCATCATTGGTAAGGCGGAAGATGTTTTTAAAAATAGCCGTGCAGTAAGATAGAAAGACATTAGGAATATGTAAAGCAGTAGAGCATTTGCAATTACAAATCCATTTACCCCGGCAATTGCATAAAAAAGTGCAAGCCAAGTAATGTAAACAAGCGGAAATTGTGAGGTTAAGTTTCCTTCCGAGGTATAATAGAAGCCGGGGAAATTCTGTGCGCGGCCGGGTTCATGTAGTTTGAAGAATTCTGAAGATGCCGGCGTAGAAAAAGAGAATTGATGATTTTGAGAAAGCCTTATCGCGGCAGAACTGATAGCGCCCTGATCTCTTCCTGAAAACACGGTGGGGGTGGAGAAGTTTGAAAATATCATTACGATTGCCAGGACCGTAAGACTGGCAATCCACATCTCCTTAGAGAGCTTAAATGAGACACGATGTTTTATGGCTTGTGAATTCAAAAAAATTGCGAACAAAATCACGCCAGTCCAGATTATGGATGCGTAAAAAAAACCAGCCAATGATAAAATAAAACCGCCCCAGGCCAGTGCTAGCCAGAAGAGCGTCTTGTACAAAAAAATTTGATAATCAGCTTGTTTTAATTTTCCATCTTCCATACATTAATTATACTTATTTTTTATATATTTGCAAAGCAATTTTTGATGATGTAAAATCAAATAATAAAAGCTAATTCTCTTTAATGAATCATCCGTAAGTGAAGCATTGAAACTTTGTTAATTGTAAATATACTTTTCGTCGGCTATTTAGATAAAAAAATAAAAATGAAAAAACCAAACTTTTTCTCTTGGTATTATAATGAGGGTTTGCCCGAGCTTTTGGAGATTTGGAAAAATTTTCTAAATTTCAGTTTGCATTACTTTTCTATTTCCGAAATGCTTATTACGCTATTTTCTCCTTGGAGAAAGGACGTCGTGTCTGGTAACTGGAGCGGATTTCACCCTCTCAGGCGCATCGAGTTGGTTGCTAGTAACGCTTTTTCCCGTCTGATTGGTGCTGTAATTCGCTTAATAATGATTACATTCGGATTATCCGTTTATCTGCTTGTATTATTTTTTGGTTTAATTTTTGCAATTTTTTGGATAAGTGCCCCGTTAGCGCTTGGCATCTTATTGTTGTATGCATCAAATGGAATTTTAAATGTTTATATTGTAATTGGCATAATTGGCGGCTATTTGGTTTTAGTCTTGGCAAGCTATTTCTCAGATAAAGACAGTTTTGATAGGCAAAATTATGTTGAGTTTTTTAAGTCAGTTCTTTTTGAGCGGGTGTGTGGCAGAATGGGAATTGTGAGAAAAAAATTTCCCATGGAGATACTTGCCGCTGAAGATTTATTGGCTGATTTCTTAAAAAAACGTAATTTAAGTCTGGCGGAATACGAAAACATTATTCAACTTGAGTTTGAATTTTTGCGTAATAGTAAAAATAAACATAAATTCTGGAGAGCGGAAAATCTTCTAAGTATTACGCCGATTGGTAGGCATTGGCGCTACGGATACACCTTTAATTTGGATAAATATTGTACGGATCTTTCCGAACATGATTTCAGCGCTTACGGAGATTCGCAATTAATAGGCAGGGAGAATGAATATGCAATACTGAAATTAGTATTGGAAAGGCCTGACCAAAACTGCGCTCTCATTGTTGGGAATCCTGGAATCGGTAAGAAAACACTTATTCATGAACTTGCCAGAAATGTCCGAAGCTCGGTAGAAAATGATTTTGATGCCATACGCGTACTTTCTCTTGATTTGGGCCGAGTGATTTCCGATGCAATTAATAAAGGAGATGATGTGGAAAATTTCCTACGCAAGTTATTTTACGAGGCAAGTTATGCTGGCAATATCATCTTGGTGATAGAGAATCTGGATAATTTTCTTGGTAAATCAGAAAGTGCCTTTCATCCTGATATTTCGCCGGTACTTTTAGAATTTTTAGAAGTTCCGAGTTTTAAAATAATTGCATCTTCAACCTCGAAAGCTTATCACAATCTAATTGAAAAACAGCAGCAGATCGCAAAATATTTTGAAGTCATTGAAGTCAGGGAGCCAAGTAATGCAGAAGCCCTGAGTATAATGCTCGAGCGACTTAAGAAATATGAATTCAAGCGTGTCTTATTTACATTTGGAGCTTTGAAAACGATAATAAAAGATTCTGAAAGATATAACTGGGAATTTCCCCTGCCTGAAAGAGCACTTGATTTAATGATGGATGCTTTTGGGTTTTGGGAAAAAAATTCTGACGAGCAGTTTGTGACTGAAAAAACAATTGCCGACTATTTATCATTGAAAACCGGTGTAGCGCATGGCGAGATAGATGGCGGCGAGCGTAAGAGGCTTCTGGAATTGGAAAAATCTCTGCACAAGAGCATAATAGGACAAGAAGAAGCGGTTAATCAGGTTGCGCAGGCACTTCGCAGATCGCGCTCCGGGATTGGTGATAGCAAGAAGCCAATTGGAAGTTTTTTATTCCTAGGTCCGACTGGAGTGGGAAAGACTGAAATGGCAAAAGCGTTGGCAAAAACCTATTTTGGCGATGAAGCTAAGATGATTAGGTTGGACATGAGTGAGTTCCAGACGCCGAATTCAATAGATAGACTCCTTGGCTCTCCTCAGCTGAATCAACCCGGAAGACTCGTGACGCAAATAAAAGACAATCCTTACTCGCTGCTCTTGTTGGATGAAATCGAAAAGGCTTATCCTGAGTTGCTGGACATTTTTTTGCAGATACTTGATGAGGGATATGTAACAGATGCTTTTGGAGAGAAAATAAATTTTCGTAATATTATCATCATTGCAACTTCCAATGCCGGAGCTGCGCTCATAAAGGATCAGGTTGCGCAAGGTCTGGCTGCTGAGCAAATAAAGCAATCTGTGATTGATTGGGTTATTGAAAATAATGTCTTTCGAACAGAATTTCTTAATCGCTTTGAGGGAGTAATATTTTTCAGACCGCTTAATGGACCTGAACTCATAAGTGTTGTTAGGCTGCAACTGCAAAAACTTGCAAGGAGAATAGTTGAAGAAAAAAATATTGAGATTTCTTTTGACGATGTTTTGATAAATCAAATAATTCAAAAAGGTTACGATCCAATTTTTGGTGCACGTTCGCTGAATCGCTATATTGAAAATGAAGTGGAGACTATTGTTGCGCGTAAAATAATTTCCGGGGAAGTGACTGCTGGAGGCATGGTTGAATTGAATTAGTATGTCTGCTTGTTTGCGAGTGAAGATTGCAATCGAGAAAAAAGCCAATAAAAAGGCTTTTTTCCTTGTTGAATGGCATTTAGCTAAATTTTTGGCAACTGTGGCCCAATAATATCCTTTGTGGTAATATGGTATTATTATGAATCGAAACGGGTTTTATGCGTTAGCTGAGTCTAGGGTTCTGCCCTAAAATATCGAAATAATTTAAAAGTATGAAAATATTAGTTATAGCTCCAACGCCATTTTTTGCTAACCGCGGGGCACACATTCGAATATTGGAAGAATCATTGGCGCTTGAAAGAATGGGTCATGATTTAATAATTGCCACCTATCATATTGGTAATGAAATTGATTCCAGTATAAAAACAAATATTGATGTCAGGAGAATTCGCCGACTGCTTTTTTGGTACACAAAGTTAGAAGCTGGACCTGATTGGCAAAAAATAATTTTAGACCTAATGTTGATTAGGAAAGTCTTTTATTTGGCTCGTACACAGCGACCGGATATTATCCATGCTCATCTGCATGAGGGTGTGGCTATCGGTTGGATTGTGCAAAAAATTCTTTTCTGGCGAGGCATGAAGCTGATCGCGGATTTCCAGGGAAGTTTAACTAAGGAAATGGTGTCGCATAGCTATTTGGGTGGGGGATTGTTGAAAAATATTTTCTTTAGGATTGAAAAGTTTATCGATAACCTAGGTGAAGCCGCTATTTCCAGCAGTGACGAAAACACTAAAGACATGTTGCGCTTGCGTTTAGATAGGAAAGTCGACACTGTTTTGGATGGTGCAAATCTTTCCCAATTTGAAAATCTCGCAAACAAAGAGCAGCTTAAAAAAGAATTTGAATTTCCTCTTGATAAAACCATTATTACTTATACTGGAGCGCTAATGGGCAGTAAGGGTATTCAGTATTTGTTGGAGGCAATTCCAATTGTTTTGAAAAAAAATGCTAACACTTTCTTTATTCTCGCTGGTTTTCCTGCACAGCAGGCGGAAGAATTTGTAGCTGAAAATAAATTGGAAGAGTTTGTGCGTATAATTAGTCCACTTAATTATTTTGACTTACCTAAACTTTTAGTTGCCAGTGATATCGGTGTTGACCCCAAAGATTCAACAACTGGGCAGGCGAGTGGAAAAATTTTGGGATATATGGCTGCCGGGCTCCCGGTCGTCTGTTTTGATAGGGAAAATAACCGCAAATATTTAGGAGAGGGTGGGCAGTATGCTAAAGAAATTGCAGCCAATGATTTAGCTCAAGCTATTATAATGTTGATTCTTGATCCTCAGCGGATGCAGCTGAAAGGTCAGTTTAATAAAAAACAGGTTGAAAAATTCAGTTGGGATATTTCAGCAAAAAAAATAGCAAGAATTTATTTGGAAAAATAATTATAATTTATTATTTAGAAATTCCGGAGAAAACTGGAATTTTATAGTTTTACTTAATTCTCAAAAAAATAAAAATGAATATAAAACCTACTAATTCTGCCAGAGGGAAAACGACACAGCCAAATAATAAATCAAAAAAAGTTATCCTCATTATAATATTGGTGACATTTTTTTTGGTTGGCGGCTACTTTGGTTTACAATATGTACTCAAGAATAAGCGCACATTGGCAATATCTTCCTTGTCAGTTCTTACTAGTGTTTCCAAATTTCTGCCTATCGGCCAGGACGAAAAAAAAGAACTGGAAGTCGTCAATGCTTTGGTGGGCGAGTTTACGAAAAAGGACGACGTTGAAAAAACTTTTATGGTAATGCTCCAGAATGACGCAGAGCTTCGGCCGGGTGGTGGATTTTTGGGTCAATATGCAATCATTAAAATAAAAAACGGAGAAGTTGTTTCAACATTTGTTGAAGATGCTAATCTTCTCGATCAAAGAATTCAAGCAAATATTCCAGCTCCCTTTCCTTTTTATCGGATGATGCAGATTAAAAAATGGAAATTTCGCGATTCCAATTTTTCCCCAGATTTCCCGACGAATGTGGAAAAAGCGAAATACTTCTATCGCTTGGCTGGAAAAAGTACACAAGGCATCGAGGGTGTAATCGCGGTTAACGCTCAGGTTTTCGAAGACTTACTTGGCATAACTGGACCAATTACTGTGCCCGGGTATGCTGGCGAATATAACAGTGAAAATGGTTCACGTAAACTCGAGGAGCAGGTTGAGAAAAAATATTTGATGAATCCGGAAATTGATACCCAAAATCGTAAGGCAATCCTGAAGGCCTTGGCACCGATCATGATGGAAAAATTGATGAGTGTCGGGAATGTTACGCAGTTGGTAGAACTTTTCCATAAAGAAATGAAGAATAGGAATGTGATGTTGAACTTTTCTGACCCTCGGCTGCAGGAGTTAGTAGCAAGTGTGCATTGGGATGGGGCTATGCCTAAAGAGTGGTCTGGGGATTATCTTATGGCAGTGGACGCAAATATGGGTGCGCTTAAATCCGATTATTACATCCAGCGCGAAATGAATTATGATATTGATCTGACTCAACCGAAACCGCTTGTGACGCTAAATATCAAATATCGTCACACGGCGCCTTATGGCGATTGGCGAACAAGCGATTACCATTCTTATCTGCGTGTTTATGTTCCTAAGGGCTCTACTTTTCTTGAGAGTCATATGGTAAGCAGGATAAATACGAATGAAGAATTTGATAAGACATATTTCGGTTTCATGTGTCACGTGCTTATTGGCGGAGAAACTGATGGTAGAATTAAGTACGAATTGCCAGAATCTTTCAGTAACATCGAAGATTACCGCTTGTTGATTCAAAAGCAATCCGGAGCTGGAGATGTGCCGATTAATGTGCATATTAAAACTAAGGATGGTGAATTCACTCAGCAACAAGTTCTTACCAATGACCTAAATCTCGTTTTCAAAAAATAAGCTTTGAGTAAAAGTGCGAACTACTCTATAATGAAAGGTGTTAATCTCAGTCTGAGTCCCAAGCCTCTGGGTTTTCGCGGCTCGCTGGTAGGCAATAAAACCTATTTGATGTCAGCACTCCCTGTTTGTCATACCTACGGCAGATAAACTGACAGGCAGGGCTCAGAAATGAAAATTTATTTTCTTTTCGCTCGACTTCATTCAACAATAAATTATGAAATTACTACTCATTAAAGCTGGAAAGGCGCTAAAGACTATCCAGAGGGAGGGACTAATAAAAGGTGGCAAGAGAGTCATGACGGCTTTTTTTGCCTTATTCCGTCCAGTCGGACACGGAAACATCTTATTTATTACAGGCGGAGTTGGGGATAGTGCGCGTTACAGGACTTGGCATGTTGCAGAAGAATTGGAAATGCATGGTTTTAAATGCGCGACCACTGTCCAGGATAATCCATTTTTAGTTAGTTATGTAAAAAAATTCAAGATTTTTATTTTCCATCGGGTTTTGTGTACCCCAGGTGTTAAAAAGATGATTGCGGAAATAAAATTGCAGGGAAAGGAAATCATTTTTGAAACAGACGATTTGGTTTATGATTCCAAATATCTGGAATTTATGGATTATTATAAAACCATGAATTCACTTGAGAGAAAACTTTACGAAAATGGTGTCGGCGGTGAGATTTTGATTGATCATTATGTTAAAACTTGCACTACAACAACAAATTTTTTAGCGGAAAAGTTGCGCGAAAATGGTAAGCAAGTTTTTATTGTGCCAAATAAACTTTCGAAGAAAGATTTGGAGGTGGCTGGAAAATTATTGGAAAGGCATCCGGAAAGTCGCTCCGCGATCAGAATAGGATATTTTTCGGGAGCACTTTCTCATAATAAGGATTTTGCCACGATCAATGATGCCTTAATGAGGATTATGGAAAAATACCCGCAAGTTGAATTATTTCTGGTCGGTCCTTTGGATTTTGAAAATAACTTGAACAAATATCGAAGCCGTGTCAAAACCTTGCCGTATGTTCCGCGAGAAAAACATTTTGAAAATGTTGCCAACGTTGATATTAATATTGCACCACTGGAAATTGGGAATCCCTTTTGTGAATCTAAATCAGAACTTAAGTTTTTTGAAGCTGGAATTTTGCGCATACCGACAATTGCCGCAGCTACCCAGCCTTTTCGTCAGGCAATCAAGGATGGTGAGGATGGTTTTGTTGCTGACGGAGTGGAGCAATGGTTTAATAAGTTGGAAATTTTAATCAACGATAGAAATCTCAGGGAGGCAATGGGCGATGCTGCTCGTAAAAAAGCGTTGGCTATTTATTCCACCCAGACCGCAAATAATAAGGAATATTACGAGCATCTAAGGCTTGCCATTCAAAAACAAGGTAAATAGTTGATAATTAAAGCAAAAGAAAAATATGAAGAGCCATGAGAATTATCGCGAATTGATTTGGGTTTTAGCCAAAACGGATTTTAAACTGCGCTATCACGGTTCAGTTTTGGGATATCTTTGGGCAATTTTGAAGCCCTTGCTGATGTTTACTATCTTAAATTTTGTTTTTTCCTCCCTTTTTGATACCAGAGGAAATGGTATCCCGCATTATTCCTTGCAACTACTGACTGGAATCATTTTATTCAATTTCTTCTCCGAGGGAACGATGGCCGGGATGAGTTCGCTACTTTCCAAATCTCAATTAGTAACCAAGATTTATGTTCCGCGCTGGACAATTATCATTGCTTCAACAATAAATTCGGCATTGATTTTTTTGATGAACATACTGGTAATAATTTTCTTTTTTGCTATTGAACGCTTCATGCCTAGCTTGGAAGCAATAGCGCTATTTTTAGTCTTTACTGTTTTCACCTACATCATAATTTTGGGTTTTGCGCTTTTGACGGCGCCCCTTTATGTTAAGTTTCGTGATTTATCAATGATTTGGGAAGTTGTCACATCGATCTTATTTTATGCCAGTCCCATTGTTTATTCGCTGCAAATGATGCCGGATAAGATTCAAAAAATAATGCTGCTTAATCCGATGGCATTTATTATTCACTTCACCAAGGAAGGTTTAATTAATAATCACTTTGCCGACATCTGGAAAACTCTAATTTTCGTAATTACAGTCATGATAGCGTTTGCCTTGGGAGCATTTTCATATAACAAGCTTGCGCCAAGAGTCGCTGAAGAAATATAGAAAAATAGTGTAAAAATAGTACATTTAAAAATTCTGCCCGTTGGCAGGATTTTTGTATTAATATTGCCATATAACCAGAATTGCTATAATCTAAGGAAGGTTATTTAATTTGCAACTTCAATGGAGGGAGCATGGATCAGGGAGCAATGTTTAGGAATCCGAGCAGAAAGAAAGCTATTCTCGAGCACCTGTTTTATCTTAAAGAAAGAGTTCTGCAAGTGAGCCAGGAATGCGGGAGGTCTCTTCGTAGCTTTAGTCCTCTTGAGGAATTGGCGCTTAAGACGAAAAGTGACGAATACGAACATGTTTTCAAGAAGTTGACAGTAGAGCTCAGTGAGCTACTCAAAGACGAAGGAATTATCCACGAAACTGGTGGAAAGCTGGTTAGAGATTGGCTGAGCGAATCTTAGCGATGTTTTCCGGCTACTAAAAAGGATAAGCTGCAGCGCAGCTTATCCTTTTTAAAATGCTTTGAAACAAGTAGCTTTTCCGAATGTAATAATGTGTAAAATAAGCCGTTCGCATCACAGAGAGTCCATTTTAATTATGCAATAAAAAACAAATGACGCAAGTTGTTGATTTTATGGGTATATGTTAAGCTATAGATACAAATAAACCTTTAAAAACCATGCTTATGGAACAAGAAAATTGGGAAATTTTGCAGGAAGAAAATTTGTCGCAGTCTTCCTTGGATGAAAAAGAAGCAGAGAAAAAAAGAAAAAAAGAAGTGATTTTTGAGTTGGCGCTTTTTTTAATTCTTGGTTTTCTTATCGGCATAACTGTTAAAACTGAAGCTGTAAAAAGAGTAACCATGGGCTTTAACGATTATCAAGTTTCAGTCACTAAAAATTATAATATTTCTGAAATCAAAAAGGAATTAGTAGCTAAAATGGCTGAACAACAAATCGAAGCTCAGACTCAGCCACAAGTTCAACAGTAATTTTTAATAAAAATAATAATTATTTGCATATGGAAGAAGAAAAAAAATTGTCAGAAAGTATCGAAGAAATTGAAGCAGTAACGGAAAACGAAGAGAAAAAAATCGAGCTTACTCCTCAGCAAGAAGCTGATAAGAAAATCAAAAATCTAATTTCAGCCGTAATCTTGCTTTCAGGTCTGTTTTTAGGAAGTCTGTTTGTGGATGCTGTTCAAATGGTACGCGGAGGCGGTTTTTCTGAGCGCGCTCTTAGCAAGACTGATGTCGTAACAGCGGCTGGTAAAACTTGGGTGGCTTATGAAGAGCCGATCGTTAAAATTCAGGTTATTTCAGATGACAGTTGTGAAAAATGCAGTCCGGATGAAGTTCTTGTAGGTCTTAAGCAAGTACTTCCTACGATGCTTAATGAGAAAATCGACGTTAATTCAGAAGCAGGACAAAAGTTAGTGGCGCAATTTAATCTGAAAACTATCCCAGCTTTTATTTTTTCAAAAGAAGTTGAGAAAACCGAGTTATTTGAAAAAGCTGAGCCAGTTTTGGATAAGCAAGGAGATGCATACGCGATCAAATCTGCAGAAGCAGGATTTCCTGTAGGAAAATATATCGCTGCTCCGTCAATTTCAGAAAAAGACATAGTTTTGGGATCAAAAGATGCAAAAGTAAAGATAGTTGCATTCGGTGATTTTCAAAATCCTGCTGACAAGCAATTTTTCCAGACCATTATGACTCCCTTGGTTAAGGAATACGGCGACAAGATTCAAGTGGCTTTTAAAGGATATGTTCCTCCAGCATCATTGCAGGGGACAGTAGCTGCTCTTGGGGCAGCTTGTGCTAATGAGCAAGGAAAGTTCATGGAATTTGCTGAGAAACTTTTCGCAACGCAAACAGCGTGGAGCAAAGCAAAAGATGCGAGCGCATCAATTAAAACCTATGGCGGTCAAATTGGTCTAAATGCTGCAGATTTTGGTAAGTGCGTGGATGAAAAAAGATACCAAGATTTAACGACTCAAAATTTGCAAGATGGCCAAGCTTTTGGATTACAAGCAACACCAGCAATCTTTATTGGTTCTGATATGCAGCTTGCAACCGCGAAATTCGATGATATGAAAAAAATTATTGACGAGCAATTAGCTAAGTAGCGAGCTAAAAGTTCAAAACCAAGAAACAGCCCTGGATTTTTCCGGGGCTGTTTTACTTTTAAAATTCGATTAATATGCTAAGCTTGTAATATCATACTGAATTAACTTAATTACTGCTAGTATGTCATTCCGAGTGTAGAGAATCTGACTGAAGGGAAGATGAGCGAAGTCGAGGAATCTGAGCCCAGATCTTTGCGCCACCGCTAAAGCTAAAGGCGGCACGCGGTCGACTTCATTTCGACCTACCAGTCTCAATTCCGCTCAAGATGACATTTATTATAGAATGGATTTAGTTGATTTGATATTAGCATTTTCCTCAAGTATTAATCGTCTTCAGTTTTAATATATGGCACAAAATATCAATTGGGAAAGGGAATATCAGAATCCATTTTTTGTTACCAAAAACGCCGATCCGCAAAAAGATGCACTGCGTTTTTTTAAGTTTGTTCGCAAACAAAAAGCAGCCGAACTTAATGGCATGCACGTTTTGGATTTGGGTAGTGGCACAGGACGTAATTCAAATTACCTGGCTACTTTGGGATGCGCAGTTTCGGCGATGGAAATTTCAAGAACCGCCATTGAACTCGCAAAAAAAAGAGCCAGCGAGCTTGAGGTTGAAATTACTTACTTAAATCAAAGTATTGGCGAAAAATATCCGTACGCCAGTGACAGCTTTGATTTTGCGTTAGACATAACATCTTCTAATGCGCTCGATGAAAAAGAACGGGAAGTGTACCTTAGTGAGACCGTTAGGACATTGAAAAAAGACGGACTAGTTTTTGTTCGTGCGCTCTGTAAGGATGGGGACAAGAATGCCAAAAAGTTGCTGAAACTTTTTCCTGGTAAGGAAGTCGAAACATATATGATGCCAAAAAGTGGTTTAGTCGAGAGGGTTTTCACGGAAAATGATTTCAGAATAACTTACGGTAAATATTTTAAAATCCTTAAGGTGTTAAAAAAAAGCGGATATACTAAGTTTGATGGACAACCATATAAACGAAATTATCTCTTGGCATATCTTGCAAAAAAATAAAAGAACTTTAGCCATTCAATATCAGCGCCTGCTCCAATCTCGCTTGAAAATAAAAGCAGTAGATATTAATTTTTTGCTATTGACAAAAACTTATTTGCATGTTTAAATTAGAGGTCGCAATTGACCCTTTGTCTTTTGTGAACATTGAAATGAAAAGGAGAAGCAATGAGCAGTGCTAAGAAAGATGTTTGGAGCGAAAAGGAGATGTTTGTTCGCACAGATGAAAATCCTTGGGGGAAAAAAATCAGCTTGGCATTTCTAACCTTGGCGCACTCTGCAGTCAAGGATGCAGGAAAGCAACCGCTGCCTGCCCCGATAAAACTTTCAGGAAAAAAAGTTCCTTTAAGGAAAGTTACAAAAGTGGAAGCTGTTGTGATTGAGTCCCAGACTCCAGAGCAAAAGAAATTGAAACCTGAAAGTGTAAGCCCTGTTGAGCTGGATTTGCAGGTTGTTGAAATCGAAACCATCGATGGTAGCTCCGCGATTATTTCTGAGTCTGGCGAAGTTGACAATGAGGAATCCGCGGGCATAGCCTCGGCTAAAGCCATAACTCCAGAAGTCGAAGTGGATAAAACCTCTGAATCCCAGGAGCAAATAGTGACAGTGGATGCGCCCCAAACTTTCACCTGGCAAATCAGCAAAGATGATATCTGCCTACTCTTTGCTGAAAAGCTTTCTGATAGGCTGAGCGCCTGCCTGATGAAGCTTAAGCGTCAGAAGCACGGAGACTGGGTGATCCGCTCCAATGGTGCAATAAAAAAATACCCCTGGACTGGATTTTGCGGTATTGATGTCACTACTGAAGAAAAAGAAGCTAACAATCATCTGGAAATCGGAACATTCATCATTCGAAAGTAAGGAAATATGAATAGGATAAGCTGCGAACCTGCGGTTTATCTTATTTTTTTTAAAACTCTCAATGCTCAATTTGCCCTAGGGTATTAATACCCTTTATTATTTAAAATAGATTAATGGTATAATGCAAGAGCAATATCTTGTACCAAATTAATTAACATGTCATCCCGAGCACCCGCTTCGCGAGCATAAACTCCATTGAGACTAATAGGTCGAAATGAAGTCGACCGCGTGCCGCAGGGATCTGAGACTTAAGTATGCTTATGGAAGAACTTTCAAAACAAATCGAAGCGCAGCAGCTTAAAATTGACGCAATATACGTTTCGGTTGAAAAACTGCGAAAATATTTTCTGTGGACTTTGATTATAACAATTTTTACAATAGTCGCGCCATAGTCGCAATGATCATAGCTGTGCCTATAATGATGCGGACATTTTCCGGAATTTACGGAATATAACCAATTTTTGTTTAAAATAAAAGGTATTAACCCCGGGGCAAGCCCCGAACCCTCTGGGTTTCCGCGGCCCGTCTCGCCCAAAACTTGCCGAGGTGGACAAGCCGCGAGGCATTAAACCTTTTGATATCATCACTCGCTCGGAAACGAAAATTCATTTTCGTTTCGCTCGACTTCGTTCGACAATAAAAATTAAAACAGACTAAAAATATGCACAAGGGAATCAAAATATTTGTCGGCGTGATGGTTTTTTTTGGAATTTTGAGTGGAATCTTTTTATTGACCGCTAAGCGAAAACCTATCACCAAAACTGCAATAAAATCTGAACAAAACGTAGCAGAAAAAAATAAACCAATAGTAACTCCGCAGGAGAAAAAACAAATCATGCGCAGCCAATGGCAGCAATGTAAAAATAAAATCCTTCCCGCAAGTGTGGAACTTTTCTGGACTATAAAAATTTCCGAAGCCATTCCCGTGGGAGGTATATACGGAAGCGGCTTATTAGACAGCGACCAGACTTTCCCGGTCAGATTTTTTCTCAAGCCGGGCGTTTCAAATGCGGACATAATAAAATCTGAAATTTTAGCCGGAAAAGCAGCAACGTTGCGCGGAAACTGCATTGATATGGCAGTGGATGGTTCGGCCGTGTTTCAATTATTTTAAGATGAAAGCCTGATTACGGTGAAGTAAAACTTGAAAATGTACGAATGAAATGCGGAGAAGAATTGGCAAAAATAATTTCGACAATTAAATTTGAGAATTTTTAGTAATCTTTTGACAAATGTTTTATCTATAACTTTTATATTCTTCAAAACAAATGTTCAACAAAAAAATCGCCAGCGAGCTGGCAGTGGGAGTTGTGATAATCATATCCTTAGTAATAGGGGCAATCTTTTGGATGCAAAATGAAAAAACGGAGGAAGTTTTTTCGGAAGGCTTAATTATGCAGCCAGTTGTTAATCAGCAAAATAAATTAAAAGATGAATTTGCGGATTGGAAAACATATAAGAATGATAAATTTGGATTTGAGTTAAAATATCCTAATTATATGGAAATTGATTCAACGGATTATACGGATAAGGATCAAGCTCCTGAAGGATATTTTATTGAATTTGATGCCGCGAAAGAAGGAGAAAACATTTTTTCAATGAGTTCAGTTTATCCAGCAGAAGAAAGTTTTTCTTATAACTTAAGAATTACAAAATCTGACCAAAAAGATATTGAAGTCTGGTTCGCAAATTGGAAAAAAGATTTTGAAAAACCTTCTAATTACGAGGGATTCATGATACAGTCAGAAGTTACTGAAATTGAAAATGCTTCCATTGATGGATTGCCAGCGAAAAAATATAGAACCGGAAGTTTTCCATTCTATGATTCTTGTTATACTGTCTTAAAGAATGTTTTTGTTTATGATATTTGTTACGATAGTGGGATGAAGCCTGAGGAAAAAACAGATGCTATCATAAGGAAGTCCGAAGATGAAGGTACTGATTATGATGAAGTAAAGCTTGAAAACATACGAATGAAATACAGAGAAGAATTGGCAAAAATAATTTCAACATTTAAATTTACAAATTCTTAGAAATATTTTGACAAATGTTTTATCTATAATTTTTATATTCTTCAAAACAAATGTTCAACAAAAAAATCGCCAGCGAGCTGGCAGT